>JANYCY010000032.1 GCA_025360045.1 Janthinobacterium sp.
CGGTGTGGTTCTGGCTAGCGGATGGATTGTGCTCATGTTGATGCCTTGGTTGAAAGTGATTGAATCAGATCATGCAGTAGATCTCTGGCTTGGAAAAGTGGCCAGCTGCGAATAGGAACAGAATGACCCGAAACCCGACAAGTAGTGACGCTAGTAAACCCGCTTCGGAAAATGCGAGTAGTTCAGCAGATTCGTCATTAGCTGCATCGTGTACTAATTTCAAATGCAAAAACAAAGATCCAGCTACGTGCGAAATTGCGCGTTTGGCTTGGAATAATAAATGTATTGATGAGAAAGCGGCTGAAGATTTAATTAAGTCCGATTTATATAAAGAGGGTAATGCTGCAATGTCTGAAGCAGGTCAGGCAGATATGAAAAAATCACTCAATTTTGGAGATAAAGGCTTGATAGATGTTGAGGGTGTAATTAAAAAAGATACTTTTTTAAGTAAAGGCGGTTTGTCGGATGTTTGCTTTTCTGTTCATGGTCAAAGCTTTGCTTTGCCTTTTTCTAAAATAAATAAATATTTGGCGATCATGGGAAATATTTGTGTTGCCTTTTCTTTAATTGCTGCGGCTAGAATTCTTTCTTCCGCTGTTTAATTGGGGGTTGCATGCTTGCATTACTTGCTGTTCCTTGGGTTGCCGCTTTAATCGGTGGCCTTGTTGCTGCTGCTGCAACATTTGCCGGTCGTGCATTGATTGGTATTGGCGTTGGTATTGTCACTTACACCGGCTTTAAAGTATTGCTGGATAAAGTGCAAAGCGATGTTGTTTCTAATCTTAAAGGTGTGCCGGTTGAGATTATTCAGATCATGGGCCTTTTAGAGGTTGATACGTGTGTATCTATCATTTTTTCCGCTTATTTAGGAAAGTTGATAGTGAGTGGCCTTAGTTCTGGATCGGTTAAAAAATGGGTGACTAAATGATTAACCTTGTGACTGGCCAGCCAGGTGCCGGCAAAACTTTGCGCACTTTGCAGGAAGTCAAAGATCTTTCTGAAAAAGATAATCGCCAAGTTTATTATTCCGGCATTGTTGATTTAAAGTTGCCATGGATTGAGATCGACGCGGATAAATGGTTTGACTGTCCTAAAGGTTCAATAATCGTTATTGACGAATGTCAGCGGATATTTAGAACGCGGGCTAATGGCTCTAATGTGCCTAAGCATGTTTCAGAATTAGAAACTCATCGGCATAAGGGTTTGGATCTATTCCTAGTCACACAACACCCGATGCTTGTTGATGGCAATGTGCGGCGTTTGGTGGGGCGTCATTTGCACGTGATGCGCGCTTTTGGTATGCATAAGGCAAATATCCATGAGTGGCAGGGAATTAAAGAGAATTGCGATAAATCGCGGTCGGATTCTGTTAAGCATGTTTGGTCATACCCGAAAGATGTATTTAATTATTATACATCTGCGGAATTGCACACAGTAAAGCGTCGGATTCCGGCTAAATTGCTGATTTTTATTGTTTTGCCGTTTGTTTTGATTGGGGCGTTTTATTATATTTACAATAATGTTGTGCATAAGAAACCGCATATTGACGCTAACGCGCCTATTTCCGCCTCTGCACCTGCGGGTTATGTGCCGTATAGCCCGCAACCTGTAGATAAGAAGAAAACCATGGCGCAATGGATTGAAGAGCAGACGCCTAGGGTTCCGACCTTGGCCTATACCGCGCCGGTATATGACAAGCTCACTGAGCCGGTAAGCGTTCCGGCCCCCCAAGCGTGTATTAAGTCGGCAAGTAAAGGGTGTTCATGTTTTACGGACCAAGGGACGCCGCTTTATATGCCTGTGGAGCTTTGTGAGAATATCGTTAAAAGTGGCGTGTATTTGCCGTTTTTAGGCAGAAAGGAAGAGGCTAAATATGCAAAAACTGATGTGTAATCCTTTGCCGCGCTGGGGCGACGCTTGCGGCGCACGGGCGCGGCAAAGGTTTTTCCTTTTTGTTTTGGTATGCAGTCTTTCCGCTTGTGCGTCTTCTGCCTCTGATCGCCGTGATTACGTTGATTTTTGGCGTTTAGATCGCTGGGCCAATCGTTTATAATCGTGACTGTCACGAGTAATTGCGTAGTTTTCCGAGTTGTACCCAAGCACCCTGACCGATTGGGGTGCTTTTCCATTTTGGACTGGAGAGAACAAACAAGCATTGTGCCTCGGTCCATTCTTTATCATTAGTCTCGTAAATCGCCGTTTCCATACGCTCCCTTTGCGCTTCCTTTCTCTGTGCGGCTGTTCTCGCGCCATTGGCCAAAGCTGGACGACCGCGTTTTTTTGCGGCTTCTAGTATTTCAGCAGTTTTCACATCATTAGCATCTTTCATTTTGGCTTCTTTTTCGTGAATGTCACAATAAGTATATTACGTGATTGTCACGTTTAATGCAATCTTTATTGTGATTGTCACGTTAAATAGCTACACATTTATACTTGTTTTGTCCGCCAATGGCGTATAGCATTATGGGTATGGAATTTATCGAAACCCCGACATTTACCCGCTTACTAAAAGCGCTTTTAACCGACGATGAGTACAGAGGCTTACAAAATGAATTAGTAGAAAACCCAGCTCGAGGCGATGTTATTAAGGGTGGGGGAGGGATTCGTAAGATACGTTACGCCGTAACAGGTCGTGGTAAAAGTGGTGGAGTTAGAGCTATTTATTATTGGGTTAGAGAGGACCATCAGATTTATATGTTGCTCATTTACCCCAAGTCTAAAAAAGACACCCTAACAGACGCTGAGACCGCAATTTTGCATGATTTAGTCAAGGAGCTTTAATATGGAACCATCCATTTTTGATGGCTTGGTGCAGAGCCTTAAAGAGGCTAAAAGCATTTCAACCGGTGAAGCTCCAGCATCCCGCCGTTTTGAGGTTTTACCGCCCGATGTTCGTGCCATCAGAGCTCAAACAGGGCTGTCCCAAGGTGAGTTTGCGGGCTTGATGCGTGTAAGTGTAAAAACGCTGCAAAATTGGGAACAACACCGACGCAATCCGACAGGGCCAGCTGCTGCCTTGCTGCAAATCGTCTCGAAGTCGCCAAGCCTTGCACTGGAGTCCTTACACGCATGAAATATCTACTCATGATATTTGCTTTTGCCTCTTCGTGTGCTTCGGCAGAAATGTTCAAGTGTTTTGATGGCGTCCGGCCTAAGTACACTTACCAAAACATGCCTTGCGAGGATTCAGGATTAAAAACGGCCAAGAAAATAACCAATAAAGATGCGATGGTTGGTAGTGCGGATTTATCTGGCTACGCCAAGGAGGCTAGGGTTAGAGAGAGCATTAATCGCAATCTTGAACAAGATCATCAAGAGCGGCGCAGTATTGAAGCGGCTCGTTCAACGGTGGTCTCATCTAATTACATTGATTCAAATGAATGCCCGCGTTTGATTCTACGAAAGCGCGGCATTCTGGCCGAACAGCGGCATAACTCTACTTGGTCTTTGCAAGATAGTTACAACGTCGTTGTAAAGCGGATGCAAAAAATTGATTGCATTGGTTCTTAATGATTTTGTTGTGACAGTCACGAATTAAGAATTAACGCCCTCCCAAATTAAGCCGCTTTAAACTCCCTATGAAGTGCAATTTGTCCCGCTCAGGTTTCACGCACTTGTGCGTGCAAGCTGGGCTCATGGGGTGAACCCATCAAGAATCAACGAATTACCCCCTAAAAGCCGGTTTTAGCCCTGCACGCAAGCAGCAGGGCGCTTTTAAGGAATAATCTGGTTCAACATCATCCCAAACCGAGCTTCTTTGTGGCATTGGCGCTTGTAGAAGTCACGTTCAACCATTAGTTTTTCAATGGTTCGGGTGTAGCCGCTGGCTAGCGCGAGGGTTTGGCGCGTATGCCAAAGGTTTTTAAGCTCTTCGTAGCGAATTCCTTCTTTTTTGTCGTAGCCAGGCAATATCAGCCATTCACCTTCGATGCGCATTCCTGAGAATTTCCCCCAGCCGTTGCCTAGCTCTTGACCGGCGATCACTTGAGCGAACAGAAAAACGATTTTAGGTACAGGGATTTGGCCGCTTAAATAGCCTAGGTGTGTTTCTAGTGGTATTCCTAGTGCACTACACATATCAGAGGCAGGAAGCGCAAGGAGGGCGGTTAAAATCGCTTCTGTGGCCGGTTTGGGGTTGAATCCGGCGCGTGGGTACATTCGCATATCAAAATCACATAAAAAAACGCCAGTTTTGAAGGCTGGCGTGTTTGTTTGGCTGGATGTTACGGCTTGATCGTTTTCTGCGTTTCGAAAACTGTCGTTTACTTGACATAATATACATTATGCGAACTTATATAAATCAATCAAACGCAATTTGATATTAATCAATGGCCCTTGGGCTGCTGCGTATATTCTGTAGATGTTCGCTTTACAGCATAAATCAGTAACAAGGTTTACGAGCCCTATTAAGTTGTGATTTCAAAGCCGTTTATAAAGTTTCTCTGGAGATTAAAAATGACTGTTTCTAACATTCAAGAACTCGATGCGCTGATGGCGCGGGTTAAAAAAGCACAGCTGCTTTTTGCAACGTATACACAAGAACAAGTAGACAAGATTTTCCGCGCTGCGGCGCTGGCTGCCGCTGATGCGCGTTTGCCGCTGGCTAAGTTGGCCGTGGCTGAAACTGGCATGGGCGTGCTTGAAGATAAAGTGATCAAAAATCACTTTGCTTCTGAATATATTTATAACGCGTACAAAGATGAAAAAACCTGCGGCATCCTGACGCAAGATGACGCCTACGGCATTATCACGATTGCTGAGCCAATCGGAATTATCTGCGGGATTGTGCCGACGACCAACCCTACTTCTACAGCGATTTTTAAAGCGCTGATTGCACTTAAAACACGTAACGGTATTGTATTTAGCCCGCACCCACGCGCTAAAAATTCCACCTGTGAAGCTGCCCGTATCGTATTAGATGCCGCTGTTGCTGCGGGTGCGCCGCGCGATATTATTGGCTGGATTGATCAGCCAACCGTTGAGCTGTCTAATCAGCTCATGAAGCACAAAGATATTAACTTGATTTTAGCTACAGGTGGCCCGGGTATGGTTCGTGCTGCCTACTCTTCAGGCAAGCCAGCAATTGGTGTGGGCGCAGGTAATACGCCGGTGGTAGTTGATGAAACTGCCGATGTTAAACGCGCTGTTGCTTCTATTTTGATGTCAAAAACCTTTGATAACGGTGTAGTTTGCGCTTCAGAGCAGTCCGTCATCGTGGTTGACAGCATCTATGAATCTATGAAAACCCGTTTTGCTCAAAGCGGCGCCCATATCTTAAGTAAGAAAGAAGCCGAAGCCGTACGTAAGGTAATCTTGATTGACGGCAATTTAAATGCGGGTGTTGTTGGCCAAGCTGCTGTGAAAATTGCTGAGATGGCAGGCATTAAAGTGCCTAGTTACACAAAGATTCTGATCGCTGAAGTGTCCTCGACTGGCGAAGAAGAAGCTTTTGCTCACGAAAAACTCTCGCCAACACTGGCCATGTATCGCGCAAAAGACTTCTACGACGCGGTAACTAAGGCAGAAGCCTTGGTAGCGCTCGGCGGGATTGGCCACACCTCTGCGCTATATATCGACCAAGATCAGCAGCACGAAAAAATCGCCTACTTTGGCGACAAGATGAAAACTGCGCGCATCTTGATCAACTCCCCTGCTTCACAAGGCGGGATTGGCGACTTGTATAACTTCAAGTTAGCGCCGTCGCTGACCTTGGGTTGCGGTTCTTGGGGTGGCAATTCAATCTCTGAAAACGTGGGTCCAAAACACCTGATCAACACTAAAACGGTTGCTAAACGGGCTGAAAACATGTTGTGGCACAAACTTCCTAAGAATATCTATTTCCGTCGTGGTTGCTTACCATTTGCCTTGGCTGATCTTGCTAGTAAAAAACGCGCAACCATCGTGACCGGCCCTTATCTATTTGCCAATGGCTACTGCGATGAAACCATCAAAGTACTGAAACAAATGGGCATGGAAGTCGAAGTGTTCCACGAAGTAGAAGCCGATCCAACGCTAGAAGTGGTTCGTAAAGGTGTGCACTCCTTAAATATGTTTAAACCTGACGTGATTATTGCGCTGGGTGGTGGCTCACCAATGGATGCTGCTAAGATTATGTGGGTAATGTACGAGCACCCAGAAGTCCACTTTGAAGACCTTGCACTGCGCTTTATGGATATTACTAAGCGTATTTACAAGTTCCCTAAGATGGGTATTAAGGCCGAATTGGTTGCAATTCCAACCACATCAGGCACAGGTTCAGAAGTTACCCCGTTTGCGGTGGTAACGGATGAAAAAACCGGTATGAAGTACCCAATTGCCGACTATGAGCTCACACCAAATATGGCGATTATTGATGCCGATTTAGTGATGAACATGCCCAAAAGCCTCACTGCCTTTGGTGGGATTGATGCGGTAACACACGCTTTAGAAGCCTATGTATCCGTATTGGCGAATGAGTATTCTGACCCGCAAGCCTTGCAAGCATTGAAGTTGCTTAAAGAAAACCTACCATCGTCTTACTTAAATGGTGCAAAAGATCCTAAAGCGCGCGAATTAGTTCACAACGCTTCAACGATTGCTGGGATTGCCTTTGCCAATGCCTTCTTGGGGGTTTGCCACTCCATGGCGCACAAACTGGGTGCCGAGTTCCACTTGGCGCACGGCTTGGCTAATGCCCTGCTGATTTCGAATGTGATTCGCTTTAACTCAGCAGACATTCCAACTAAGCAAACTGCATTTAGCCAATACGATAGGCCACAAGCGCGTTGCCGTTACGCAGATGTTGCAGAGCATTTAGGCCTTGGCGGCAAGAATGACGAGCAAAAAGTAGTTAACTTGATTGCTTGGATTGAAGAGCTGAAAACAACAATTCAAATTCCTGCTTCGATCAAAGAAGCGGGCGTACCTGAAGCGCTGTTCCTCTCCAAATTGGATCAACTGGCTGAAGAAGCGTTTGACGATCAATGTACCGGTGCTAACCCGCGCTACCCATTGATTTCAGAACTAAGACAACTCCTGCTAGATAGCTACTACGGCCGCAACTATGTAGAAAGCCATTTGCGTGAAGAAGTCATCGAAGCAAAATAAGCGGCTAAAAATAAGCTGCTCATAAAAACAAACCCCATCGAGTATGGGGTTTGTTTTTGCCTGCTGGGTTTGTTTATTCGGCAGCAGAAAGATTCCAGAAAACTTGTTTCACATAAGGGCGTTTGCTCATTTGAGCAATCAAAGCATCTAGCTTGCTTGAGTCTACCGAAGTAGACAACAAGGTTGCCGTGATTTCTACATCCTCATCGCCAAATGGTTCTACGTCCAAATCGCCCAAGGGATATTGGGCTTGCTCTAATAAAGATTCCAAAGCGCTTAAAGCATGTTTTTGCCGACCGCCATCCACAATCATACAAATTTGATAGCTGACTTCACCGGTTTGATCATTAATTGGCGTGCGATTAATGGCATTCACCACTGGGCGCAATAAAGTATTAGCCGCCAATACAAACACCGCAGCCATCAGCGCATCCACAACCATGCCGGCTCCTGCGCAAGCCCCCACGGCCGCAGACCCCCAAAGGGTGGCCGCCGTATTTAAGCCCCGCACATTCAGGCCTTCTTTCATAATGGTGCCTGCACCCAAAAAACCTACGCCAGAAACCACGTAAGCCGCGACATGTGCCGCGCTACCGGGGCCATTTAAGCGATATGCAAGCCCTACAAACACGGCCGCAGCTAGGGAAACTAGCGTGTTAGTACGTAAGCCCGCCGTGCGCTGCCGGTATTGCCGCTCATAACCGATAATTGAGCCAAGAATAAAAGCTGTACTCAGGTTTATAAATGAATTAAATAATAGATTAAGATCAAATCCTTGCGAAAAGTGCATGTATATCTCCTTTAAAGCAGAGCAATAAGGACGGCGACGACTTTACCCTTACTGTATTTAAGAATTCTTGTTAGTCTGAACGTTTGCGTATATCCCCTTTATGCTTTGAGCGGGCGCAATTAGAAACCAATAAATTGTTTTAAATTAAAATGAGAGCATCGCGCAAAGCGCTAGCATATTCCAAACCAGCCGCGCCTTGTTTTACACGAAAGTCCTCCGCAAAAAAGCATCCGCAGCGCACAGCATCACAAGCGCAATAAAGAAGCGAAAAAATGGGAATGTCGTACGCAAGCAACCCGAATTTGGATGCTTAACAGACACCGTTACCCGCCATCGGCAAGGTAACGGCAGAAGAAAAGTCCCCCGCAACCTTGCCGCTAGCAATCGATATAAGATCGATGACTAGAACTGTCCACGAGGAGACTCCTTAAAATAATAACGAGTGAACCATACGCGGCTGAATGCAGGCTGTCTAGCAATAAAGTACGGTTTAAAGCATACAATTTCACTTAATTCGCGTTCAAAAATGCACTGGTCTCAAGCAAAATAAATTCATTATCAGCGGCTTGATTGGGGTCACGGCTACTAGAAAACGGGAGGTTATTATCATTGCCCACCACAATATGGCGGGGATCGACGACAAGTAATCCTGCACAACTAAACAAAACTTTAATTTTGGCTTACAATTACACATCAACAGATTGAAATAACGATGCGTAAACTGACACTCACTTGTACCGAGCAAGAAAAAATAACCCTTGAACAATTAGCCACGCAGCATCCTAAAGAATATTTTCGGATTCGCGGTAAGGCCTTGATTGCATTAATTAATGGAGAGTTAATCCCTGATATTGCGCGTGTACTAGATTGCAATCCTAATAGTATTCGAGAATGGGTTCATCTTTGGAACAAATTGGGATTAACTGGCATTTTAAAATCTAGAAAAGGGGGCGCTCCCGCCAAGTTAACGGAGTGC
>JANYCY010000085.1 GCA_025360045.1 Janthinobacterium sp.
GTAGCCTAGGGGGCAGGGGGCAGGGGGCAGGGGGCAGGGAAAAGTATGCGCTAAGCTGACGCTTTGCAAGTATCAATTTAATATCAAGGATTATTTTAAAATGAATGAAATCGCAACCTTAGCCGGCGGCTGCTTCTGGTGCCTCGACGCCACTTTTGCCCGCCTACGTGGTGTTTCACAAGTCGATTGTGGCTATATGGGCGGCAAGAATGAAGCCCCAACTTATAAAGCGGTATGCGCAGGCGACACCGGCCACGCCGAAGTGATTCAGCTGACTTTTGATCCAGCCATCATCAGCTACAACACCCTGCTTAAATTATTTTTTGCCCTGCACAACCCCACCACACTGAATCGCCAAGGTGAGGATGTAGGCACGCAATATCGCTCCAGCCTGTTTTTCCATAACGAAGCGCAAGCGCTTGACGCAAAAAAAATGATTGCTGAATTGGCCAGCCAGTACGAAGATCCAATCGTTACGACCGTCACACCTGCTGTCACTTTTTGGCCAGCTGAAACTTACCATCAAGATTACTTCGACCAAAACCCACAACAGCCCTATTGCTCAGCCGTGGTTGCAGGAAAAGTACGAAAGCTGACGCAGGAATACGGCGATTTGCTTAAGTAACAGCATTGTAGTACGGGCACGTTTTGTGCCCACTTACAGGTATCACTAAAGCCATCGTCATAGAGTGACTCGGCATTTATAGGGTGTACAACGACGCAGTCGGAGCGCAAAGAGTGGTGCGCAAGAAAAACGACTTGCACACCCTATAAAAATCAGCTTTTTTACTATGTTTTTGTTTTTTGTGATGAGCATCGGACACGTTTTTCTGCCCACGCTCCAGCACTCACCCTGTACTGCCTATGTGTCCTCGCTTACAATCACACACCACAAGACCTGACAGCGCTCTGCCGCTATAATCGGGGTTTTCCCCAGTGCTTTCGGAACGCCATGACGCCGCAACTCTCCTTGCTTCAGCCCTATCCGTTTCAAAAACTTAAGCAGCTTTTTGCGGGTCTTAGCCCCAATCCAGCATTGGCCCATATCAATTTATCCATCGGCGAGCCTAAACACGCCACGCCTAAGCTGGTCACTGACGCGTTAATTGCACACTTTGATGGTCTGTCTGCCTACCCTGCCACATTGGGCTCAGATGCGCTGAGGCAAAGCATCCGCACTTGGCTAAGCAATCGCTACGGTATTGCAGCCCCTAATCTGGCGACCGAAATCATTCCAGTAAATGGCAGCCGCGAAGCATTGTTTGCTTTTGCCCAAACCATAATCGACACCAGCCTTGAGTACCAGCCCGTGGTGCTCTCGCCCAATCCCTTTTACCAAATTTACGAAGGCGCGGCCCTCTTAGCCGGTGCTGAGCCTTATTTTGTAAACTGCAAGGCAGAAAACCGCTTTCAACCCGATTGGGATGCCGTGCCACCTGCTATTTGGCAACGCACCCAACTGGTCTTTGCCTGCTCACCCGGTAACCCAACGGGCGCTGTCGCTTCACTTGCCGATTGGCAGAAATTATTTGCGCTGTCTGATGAATATGGCTTTGTGATTGCATCTGACGAGTGTTATTCAGAAATTTACTTTGGCGAAGATAAGCCACTGGGTGCGCTCGAAGCGGCGACTCAGCTGGGGCGTGATTATCATAATCTGGTGATTTTTTCGTCGCTATCGAAGCGCTCAAATGTACCAGGTTTGCGCTCTGGCTTTGTAGCTGGGGATGCGAAACTTTTAGCACAATTTCTGCTCTACCGTACTTATCATGGCTGCGCGATGAGCCCGATGGTGCAAGCCGCAAGTGCGGCAGCATGGAATGATGAAGAGCACGTAGTCGAAAATCGCCAACTCTATAGCCAGAAGTTTGCTGCCGTCACCCCCTTGCTACAAAGCGTTTTAAACGTCAGCATGCCGGACGCCGCTTTCTATTTATGGGCAAAAATCAAGGGGAACGATGCCGCATTTGCTCAGCAGCTGTTTGAAGAAGAACATGTTACCGTTTTGCCCGGCAGCTATCTGGCCCGCAGTGCTCACGGAATCAACCCCGGCGAGGGCTATATTCGCATCGCTTTGGTTGCACCGCTCAATGATTGTATTGCGGCAGCCGAGCGGATCTCTCGCTTTTGTCAGCGCCATCTTGATACCTCTTTTTAATGTCATGTGGGGCGGGTGCAAGCCGCGAGCAATGCAAAAAAGTACGCGGGTTGCACCCTCCCTACGATGCTTCAATACTCGTAGTTGTGCGGCAATCCATGACATATAGCTAAGCAATGGGACTGGGGCAAACCCGTCACATATCCAATACTGCAGCATTACCACTTTGGCGGGTTTTACCCGCTCTACAAATGACCTAACCAAGGAAGCACCATGAGCCAACTTCAGCAAATCATCGAAACTGCTTTTGAAAACCGTGCAGAAATCACCCCTGCCAATGTGCCATCCGAGCTGCGTGACACAATTAATAGCGTGATTTTGGGTCTGGACAAGGGTGAATACCGCGTTGCAGAAAAAATTGATGGCCAGTGGCATACCCATCAATGGCTTAAAAAAGCTGTGCTGCTGTCTTTCCGCATCAACGATAACGTGCCTATGGATGGCGGCTGCACCCAGTATTTCGACAAAGTGCCTTCTAAATTTGCCGATTACAGCGAAAACGATTTCCGTGAAGGCGGTTTCCGTGTGGTGCCTAATGCCATGGCGCGTCGTGGCTCCTTTATCGGTAAAAACGTGGTGTTAATGCCTTCTTACGTGAATATCGGTGCCTATGTAGACGAAGGCACGATGGTCGACACTTGGGCCACCGTAGGTAGCTGCGCGCAAATTGGTAAAAACGTGCATTTATCCGGCGGCGTCGGCATTGGCGGCGTGCTCGAGCCACTACAAGCCAACCCAACGATCATCGAAGACAACTGCTTTATCGGCGCGCGTTCCGAAGTGGTAGAAGGCGTGATTGTTGAAGAAGGCTCGGTGATCTCGATGGGGGTTTATATCGGCCAAAGCACCAAGATTTACGACCGTGAAACCGGCGAAGTCACTTACGGCCGCATTCCAGCGGGCTCGGTGGTGGTATCAGGCAACTTGCCATCGGCTGACGGTAAATACAGCTTGTACTGCGCAGTGATTGTAAAAAAAGTAGACGCAAAAACCCGCGCAAAAACCAGCATCAACGATTTGCTACGCGGTATTTAATCTAAATTATTAATGCAAAAAGCCCAGAGAACGAGTTTCTCTGGGCTTTTTTTAATCCAACAACTATTTTAATCTAAAATAAAGAAAGCCAGATGGAATCAATCATATTACTTCTAGGTATTGTAAGCCTATTTGTTAGCATTCCATGCTTAATTGTCTTTATAATTGTCAAATGCACCACATCAGAAAACAAAAACATCAAACAATCAGGACATTTACGAACAAGCACAAGATTAATTAGATTTTTTTCCTGTTTAATTTTAGGTGTAATGACTCTTGCGTCATTCAAAGCAAACCATCACTCATATGCAGTAGGAACTTTTATTTCTGGCGTATGGCTCTATTGTATTCTGACAGTACAGGGCTATGAGGAGCGACATTATGCCGAAGCAGCTCGCCCTCATATTTACATGGCGCTTATTATCTCCTTCTTCAGTATCATTGCGCTCTGCATTTTTTTACTACACTTGATCTTGACTAAGCAATTTTATCTAGTATTACGATTTGGAATCCCAGTAGCCCTTCTTCTATTTGCCTATAAAAACAAATTTCATTCTTTAATCAAATGGCTTAAATGGGTATTTATACGCAGCAATGATATAAGCGAAAAAAATCAATAATGCATACACTCATGTTAGCCATAGGCACACTTATTTTAATGTACGCAAAAAAAGGGTTGGCGATTTATATCAGCACCTTAATCGTGGCCTTATTTTTTTCCAAATTAAGAAAATCAATCCTTCGCTCTCTCGCTGGCGGCCTTCTTTCTGGCGTAGCATCAGGACTATTTTTGTTTTTACTTGCTAGCTTCTCGAGTATTTTCTACTTACCCAGACCACTATCATTCCAAATATTTCTCATTGGCTTATTATTTGGCTTTAGTTTTGGAGGTTTAATTTATTTTTCTTATCTTGTGATTAAAAATAATAAATGACTAACACACATTGATTGCAAGTTATTTTCAACAGCTAGCCAAATCAGACAAAGGCTGTTTTGCCCCTTAATTGGCACACAAAGCCAACAATGTTTTCATGAAATTCAATAAATCGCCATAAAATACAAGAAAGTAGATATGCTAAGCGACTACTCAACCCCCTTAAATACAAACTCATGACCATCCTATTGCCTATGCGAAGAGAGATTTACGAGTCCTACCTCGAGTCTTCCATTCTTAGCTATGCCAAAGATAATGTTCTATCTGGCCGCTGGCGTGAAGAAAATGCGCTTGAGCAGTCTCGTAATGAATTTCACAAGCTACTCCCACAGGACTTAGACACGCCCGATCAATATTTATTTGAAATCATCGGCAACGATAATTTATCCACCGTGGGTTTTATCTGGTTTGCCGTCATTCTAGATAAAGGGGTACGCCTCGCCTTTGTTTATGATTTAGAAATCAAAGAGACCTATCGTCGTCAGGGATATGCCAAGCAAGCTTTCAAAGCAATAGAAGTGCTCGTCAGCGATCTTGGGCTAGCCAGCATTGGCCTGCATGTGTTTGGTCAAAACTTAGCTGCGCAAGCTTTATACCGCCAACTTGGTTACGGGGTAACGGGTATCAATATGCTTAAAAAACTTTAGAGATAACACCTGTGCAATTGGGCCGATGCACTGATAGTTCTGCATGCCCTAAGCCATGCTCAATTAACATCAGTGATTCGTGGAATAAAAAATGTCCGAATTAGACGCCTATCTTACAAAGCACTATTTAAATACTGAACAATTCGCCAACGTCAGCAACATCACCATTAAAGAGCTCAACGAGCTACTCCAAGCTCGGCTGATCCCCGCTCCATCCTATATTGTCACCGCACACTCAACGCTTAAATCTCATGTATTTGGCGAAATGGCTGCACCAAGCGCCACACCTGCTCAATACTTTCATCCAGACAATACCGTTTGGGTGATGAAAGCTCAGCAGCAAATCAAAACACACGGGATTCATGCGGCATTTGAGGGGCTAAAAGAGTCATTTATCTTGCGCTTTCAGGCCGCACTTGCAGAATGCAATCGCAGAATATGGCCGTTAAAAGATAGTTTTAATGAAGATGGCTCCCCCATCCATCAAGGACTAGATGCCCGTAGCCATGTGGCGTGGGAGCACCTTCTTTATGGCACATTTGGTCTTTGCATTACTCATCCCGTATCAGAAGAGGCCATTGCAGAAAAAGAAGTGCTGCAAGAAAAATTAAACGATTTAAGTAAAACAGATTTCACTGCGGCAGAGATTCCAAGCTTGCTTGCGCTGATTGATGCTTTTGCCCAAGTATCCATGCCATTCTCTCCGATTGAATACCCATTCAGCAGCCGAAAACGCCTTATAGATGATTTTCGTCTCCGCCTTAAAGCGCAGCAGCTCACCATCCGTCCCATGAGTATTAGCGATGCGGCAGCCGTCTCTGCCCTGCTACCTGCGCTGGATTATTCAGGCAGCCCCTTGGACGTGGAAAGACGCTTTACTGCGCTCTTTACTCAGCCAGATCAAATTGTATTTTTAGCCTTCCAGAATGAGCAATTAGCAGGTCTTTGCCATATTCAAGGCGTGCGTTTGATTGCGAGTGATGGCTATGCAGAAATTAGTGCGCTGGTTGTAAATACAGCCTTGCAACGAAGCGGAATCGGTAAAGCCTTAGTTAGCCATGCAAAAAATTGGGCCCAATCACAAGGGCATGAGCGGCTACGCTTACGATCTGGCTTGCATAGAGAAAATGCCCACCTTTTTTATGAGGCGATCGGCTTTAGCAAAAAGCGGGCAAGCTATGCTTTTGAAATCCTGACCAATATATCTTCTTGATTATGCCTCTTGTTCAAACTCATTATAAATACTGTAGGGCGGGTGAAACCCACGTGACCCAACATTTATGCGCAAAAGGATGTTGGGTTACGCGATGAAGCCTGCTAACCCAACCTAAATATTCCCTTTAGTTGATAGTATTGGGACTTACTGTCTTACAAATTCAAAAATCGAAGACAGCGTTCAAGGAATCGATTTACACAATATATATGTAGCTCAATATGAATTACCCATATTTTTTAATATAAGTAATCCTGCACAACTAAACAAAACTTTAATTTTGGCTTACAATTACACATCAACAGATTGAAATAACGATGCGTAAACTGACACTCACTTGCACCGAGCAAGAAAAAATAACCCTTGAACAATTAGCCACGCAGCA
>JANYCY010000007.1 GCA_025360045.1 Janthinobacterium sp.
GGCCTCGACCCACAAGCTTGGCTAACCGATACACTAGAAAAACTGCCAACCTGGCCCAACAGCCGAATCGATGAACTGCTACCACTGCGCCCAGTAACAGAAAAATAAGCTGTGCAGTCACGGGGCGGCTGGGTGCTTACATAAAATGGAGAGTTATTGCAGATTCTTATCAATTTCAGCCATCGATATTAAGTGATAAATATTTGATTAATTCAACAATGCCGTATGCCGATATCAGTTAATATCTAAAATATAGCAAGCAACACTAGCTCAGACTTGGCTTTATTTCAACAACGCCCCTGCACAACTAATGATTAATAATTTACTAATATGAGACGTCCGACATGTCACTTACCCTAGTTCTAAAATTCTCAAGCAATCTTTCAAGTGATACAGGAACCGTGATTCCCATCGCGATAGAAAACGATGACGGCTCAGTCAGAGCGACAACGCCAGAAGAATACCCAAATAACAATAGAATATTTATATCCAAAGAATATTCCACAATAGATTCAAAATATGGAGACCTTGAATTATTCGTTCTTACTAAAGTCAATGAGAGCGAGGATCACAACGAAGACATCACATCACATTCTAAGTTTTATTCCATGGGCTTTTATGCGAAATCTTTGGACACCAACACCTACCTTCCCATCATATCCATGGCGATGCCAGACATTGCATCAGGGCGAGTAGAGCAAGGCCCTCCTATTGATATTGGCAATCGACATTTTTTCATATTGAACAATGAAATTGTGTCTGGCCCATTTTTAGCGCAGGCAGAAGAAGATATTTGGCTGATTGCGCCGACAAATACCACATCACCCCTAGCATTAAATAGCCATCATGTCGCGCAATTTAATCTCAACGAGCTAGAAGATGCAGGACTTATTCTTCGCAGTTCAATGGGAGGAAACGATAGGCTATTCTTTACATCCCTTAAAAAAGCTAAGGATGAGGTGGGGTTTCAAAGTAAAGATTACATATCAGATTCGGCACTTATCCGATTTTTTGCCAAACAGGATTTTGGTAAAAGCATTGGAAACATAACAAAGGCCGAGGCAACTAAACTAGCAGCACTTATCGATGCATTTAGTAAAAAAATCAAAGTTACGAGTAATGATGAGCGGCGCATAAGGATAGATAACGTTCTAGAAAAATACATAAAATTTGACGGAATTGGGGTGGATGTTGTCCAGAATTATTGGAACACCAAATCGGGAAAGATATTTTTAGAGGAATATGCAAGCACTAACCGAAATTCTTTGCTCAAAGATAAAATTGCAGAAATTGAGAAGGCCGAAGTCGGTTTACAAGAAAAATACGAACGGGAAACGGCCGATATTTTAGGAAAACTGGAAGATAAGCGTAAAGAATTAATTCAATTTGAATTAGACATGGATCGCAAAAAAAACGACCGTAAAATTGAGATGGAAATACTGATTGCTCAAACCAAAGAGCAAGAACAAAGTGCATTACGCAATCGTAATGACACGCTGATGGCAGAAATAGAAAGTAATGAGGGCAAGTTAAGTGAACTAAAATTACGGGTTGGCAGCTACGAAAGCTTAGAGAAACTAAATAAAGAGTTCAACAAAAAAGAAAATCAGCTTGAATATCTTCGTGGTGAAGAGGCTAAGGTAAAGGGTCTTGTTGAAACGCAACGTAATTACATAAGTAGTCCGCAAATTGTTGACAAGGGTCTTGAATTTAAAACCATGCAAATGTTACTTAATGGTATATCTCCTGACACAAGTGACCTAATAGTTAGACCAATTATTTTACCTAAGCATGGCAGTCATGTGACGGGGGAAACGCGCCAAAGCTATATCAACAGCCTAAAAATTGCACTGGAACAATCATCGGGTCGCCCATATAACCATGATGAAACGGCTAATTTACTACTATGCACCCTGCAATCTTATATCACCATTTTAGCGGGACCACCCGGAACAGGGAAGACATCCACAGCAACTCGTTTTGCAGACGCCTTGGGTTTGATCGCAAAGCAAAAAAGTTCTTTAGAAACGGATAATTTCCTTAGTATTCCTATCGGACGTGGTTGGGTTTCAAGCCGAGATATGCTGGGATTTTATAATTCATTGAAGAACACCTATCAACCATCACGAAGTGGGCTTTATTCATTTCTTAAAGCTTTTTCAGTTCACGAAGATAATAGTGAAAAAACTGATTTTCTAAAGCTAGTCCTCATGGATGAAGCTAATTTATCAGTAGTAGAGCACTATTGGTCTGACTTTCTATTGATGTGCGACTCCTTAGAAAAAAACAATAAAATAGACCTAGGGATCGCCGACAAAAAAGAACGTTTTTTAGAAATTCCAAGTAGTCTTCGATTTATGGGAACAATCAACAATGATGCTTCCGTTGAAGGGCTAACGAGTCGTCTTATTGATCGTGCAGCGATTATCACACTGGGTTATGGTGCTGATTCTGGAACTGCAAATACTCAGGGGAATATTCTTTCCGGTGCCGTACCTTATAAAGAATTGATGGATGCTTTTAGTCCAAAAAATGACGAAGAAGAAATGGAGCCATTTGAATCCGCACGGCTAAAACAAGTATTAGAGCTTCTATCAATGAGCTCAATCAAAGGTACTCAAATCCATTTCAGCCAGCGTAAATTAAATGCCATAACACGATACTGCTACATCGCTAATCAGTTAAATTTCGAGAAAATTGAACCTCTAGATTTCGCGATTAGCCAACATATTTTGCCGTCGATTAAAGGTAATGGACAAGGTTTGCGCGAGCGTTTACAGCTCCTAGAAGAAAAAATGGGCGAGTTTAAATATTCAGTATCACGAAAAATTATATTGAGCATCATTGATGCTGGTGATGATTTTTCTGACTCATATTCGTTCTTTTGAGTAACCCATGATGCTAGCAATCCAGATATTAAATGGTTCGTGTCAAGGTGAGGTACTGGAGCTATTCAGCACCTCACCTTCGCCTCCCACTCCCATAACTCTTCGAGAAGATGACGTCATTCGATTCACTACAGTTTTGGATGAAGATTTACTCAATCTCACACTGGTTTTGCATGAAAATGAAGTGCTTTACACAAGACGATTCGAGAAAGATGGCCGCTGGATCTATGAATGGCTTC
The DNA here is from genome assembly GCA_025360045.1 of Janthinobacterium sp. GTDB lineage: Bacteria > Pseudomonadota > Gammaproteobacteria > Burkholderiales > Chitinibacteraceae > Iodobacter. The sequence goes on from JANYCY010000007.1 coordinate 3,128, forward strand.
CTAAGGATATGGGAAATCGAAAAGAAGCTTTTTTTCACAATTATTATGGATTGGCTGAGCTAACACTTATCGCGAAAAACCCCCAAAACTCAGATGAATTCATTTTTTTCAGAGAACTCAATCCAATTGAGGTCTTGGCAAAAAAAATTAATGCAGAACGAATTTCTTACATGCTAGATTTCCTTGCACGGCAAGATGGCAAAGATCTAGCAAGTGCTATCCGTATCACACGGATACGGGCAGGATACAAAGATGGGGGACGAACAGCGACATTTTTGCTTGAGCGCATTGAGCATAATTTAATTTTTTTGAAAAAGGCTCTACCCGCTATTGGCTCAAGACCCATCATGAAACTTGAACAAATTTCGCGACTAGTCATTCCCAATCAAGAAACTCTAATTGATGAGCGGTCGCTCAGCTGGATTACAGAAAATACAGATAACCTTTATCAAGCGTCATCTTTAGATGAATCTATTCTGAGCTTTGAAGGGGAGAACTTCAGCGCCTATAAAATCATCGAAAGCCAAACAGACGCTAGTTTTGATGTGTATGAAAATCAAGTTCTTCATGGTTTTATAGCGACTCTCATTTTTGCAAGCAAGGATATTCAGGCCAAACTCAGTCGCTATGCCAATATGCAGTTACAGCCAACTCGGCACTTTGAAGGCTACGTCTCATTTTTCAGCCAGCTTAATAAATTTTCTGATGCAATTAATAAGAGTAAATTCGAGCGATGCTCTCAACTGATCATTGAATTAAGCCGAATACATGCTTGGTTAAAACAAAAACTACCCGTAAAAAAAACCTGTCTTGGCATTCCACATTTCACACAAAAAGCCAAATATAACCTTTGTTATCAACAAGTTTTCAATCGGATGATTTCTTGGCATCGGCATGGAGCACCTGATTGGAGTTTTCAAGATGAGCTCAATTCTATTAAAGATATTCCTAGATTATTTGAGTATTACCTGCTCTGCGTTACCAAACATCACTTAGAAAACATGGGAACCCCCGATGTTCCTGTAACGCAAGAATACACAAAAGAATCAAGTGATATTTTCGAGTACAAATGGGGGGAAACTAAAATTCGATTAATGTATGAGCCTCAAATATGGATGGCAGGACACACTCAAATTAATTCAATGAATCTTGTTAATACAGAAGGCTGGACCACAATTAACCGAGAAAATAATTATTGGCCAAACGCTAAACTATTAAAACCTCGTGGATCAACGGGTCGAAATTCAAATCGCTGCCCAGATTTGATGATTGAAATTAGTCAAGAGAATAATAACTCATCCCATATCATAATTGACGCCAAGTACACTGATAGTAAAAAAGCTTTTATTACTGAACTACCATCGTTAACAATGAAATATATTCATGGTATTCATCAAAGAAATAGCCACAAAAATCAAACAAGAGCGCTTATGATTGTCAATCCCGATGAGAAAGCACATACGAAACATTTTCACCACGATGACTATAGCATCTATGGCAGATATCCAGTAACACCTGCATTAATGGTAACTTCTATAGATGTATCCAAAGCCCATGAGAGCAACTCAAACATAAGGGGAGATATTTCAAGATTAATTGAATTAGCAAAACTGGGGTCAGACCACAGTTAAACACAAAGAGCTAACAAAACCACTCAAACCATTACAAATCACCTTCACCAACAGCTAGCGGCATACTCTCCCACACCCAAAAACAACAAAACCCCAGCCATTGGCTGAGGTTTTGCTTGTGTTTGTAATACTCAACAAACGCTAGAAACTAAGTCAGGATCATTCCCACTCAATCGTAGCAGGTGGTTTTCCGCTTACATCATAAACAACGCGGTTAATGCCTTTCACTTCGTTAATGATGCGATTCGACACTTTGCCGAGTAAGTCGTAAGGCAGTTCGGCCCATTTGGCGGTCATGAAGTCGCTAGTAACTACGGCACGCAGTGCTACCACGTAGTCGTAGGTGCGGCCATCGCCCATTACGCCGACGGATTTTACTGGCAGGAAGACGACGAAGGCTTGGCTGGTGAGTTCGTACCAGTTTTTGCCGGTTTTTTCATCGACTGTAGCGCGTAGCTCTTCGATAAAGATGGCGTCGGCAAAGCGCAGTAGATCAGCAAATTCTTGCTTTACTTCGCCAAGGATACGCACGCCTAGGCCTGGGCCTGGGAATGGGTGGCGGTAGACCAGCTCTGGGGCTAGGCCGAGCGCTACGCCTAGTTCGCGCACTTCGTCTTTGAATAATTCGCGCAGTGGCTCCAGCAAACTCAGCTTCATGGTTTCTGGCAGGCCGCCTACGTTGTGGTGGCTCTTGATGGTGTGCGCTTTGCCGGTTTTTGCGCCAGCAGATTCGATTACATCAGGGTAGATGGTGCCTTGGGCTAGCCATTTTGCGCTTGGCAATTTAGCGGATTCGGCTTGGAATACTTCTACGAATTCGCGGCCAATAATTTTGCGCTTGGCTTCTGGATCGGTTACACCAGCAAGGTGGCCCATAAATTGCGCGGCGGCGTCAACGTGAATCACTTTTACGCCAAGGTGCTCGGCAAAGGTAGCCATCACTTGCTTGCCTTCGTTCAGGCGCAACAGGCCGTTGTCTACAAACACGCAAGTCAGTTGATCGCCAATGGCGCGGTGGATCAGGGCTGCGGCAACGGATGAATCCACGCCGCCAGATAGGCCCAAGATCACTTCGTCTGTGCCGACTTGTTCGCGGATTTTGGCCACGGCTACGTCGATGTAGTTAGGCATGGTCCAGCTTGGCTTTGCGCCACAAATATCGAGCACAAAGCGGTTAATCATTTCACGCCCTTTTAGGGTGTGCGTTACTTCTGGGTGGAATTGCACGGCGTAGAAGCCACGCGCTTCGTCAGAAATAGCAGCAATCGGGCAAGCTTCGTTGCTGGCAATCACGGAGAAGCCAGCTGGCAGCGCGGTGACTTTGTCACCGTGGCTCATCCAGACTTCTAATACGCTTTGGCCTGCGCTATTTTTGCGATCTTCAAGGCCGCCGAATAATTTGCTGCTTGCTTGCGCGCCAATTTCGGCAAAGCCAAACTCGCGCACCGTGCCTGCTTCTACCTTACCGCCTAGCGATTCGGCCATCCATTGCATGCCGTAGCAAATGCCGAGTACCGGCACGCCCAGCTCAAACAATTTAGGATCGGCTTGGTAATCGCTCTCGTAAACTGAATTTGGGCCGCCAGAAAGAATAATACCGGTCGGCTTAAATTCACGAATAAAATCAATCGATACATCAAAAGAATGCAGCTCAGAATACACATGCGCTTCGCGAACACGGCGGGCAATCAGCTGAGTCACTTGCGAGCCAAAGTCCAAAATCAGAATTTTATCCATGCTGTCAAAATCTTTGATGTTTAAATAATCGCCGAATTTTACCTTGCTCAGCCCATTGCGGCTAGCACGTATTCAGCAAACAAGGGCTACAGCGGTAGAAGTTCTCTTATTACAGCGATAGCGGTGCATTTTCTTTCCCGCAAAGCAAGCGCAGAAAATACCAAAGGGATAAACTTGTAAGACCTACGCCAAGGAGTGCCGCCATGCCCATCAGCGATTACCATATCAGCACCGATCAGCAACGCTTTGATCTGGATGCCATTCATGCTTTCCTCAGCCAAGCGTATTGGTCTCCAGGTATTTCACGCGATACGGTAGAAAAAGCCACGCAAAATTCGCTGGCTTTTGGCGTGTTTCTTGGCGACCAGCAAATCGGCTTTGCACGGGTGATTACCGATAGGGCCAGCTTTGCTTATTTGGCCGATGTGTATATTCTGGACGCGCATCGCGGCCAAGGCTTAGCCAAGTATTTAATCGCCACCATCCAGGCCCACCCTGATTTGCAAATGATTCGGCGCTTTATGCTGGCAACCAAAGATGCTCACTCGCTGTACACCCAATTTGGCTTTACTGAGCTGGCTAATTCCTCACGCTTTATGGAGATCCATAGCCCAAGTGTGTATCAGGCTTAGTTTTGGAGTGGAAGGTCACAGCAAATACGCAGGCTTTATCGCGTAACCCAACATTCTGTTTACGTTTAAATGTTGGGTTACGCTGGTTTATCCGCCCTTAAAATAGGCGAATAAACCAGCTAACCCAACCTACACAAGCACCATTTCCGGTTGGTTTTGCTTAATTTGATAGGATTGCCCCCCCCTAAGAAAAACGCCGCCCTTTATTTAAACAAGGAGCGGCGTTTTTTATGCTGACCAAGCAATTAGTTTTTAGCCTGCCCCAAGCGATCCAGCATGGCTTTTACTGCCGACATCTGTGGTGAGGTTTTGCTGTAAAAATTAGGTGCTAAAGGATTTGTAGGATCTGAATAGCCCCAGAAATCCCAGCAGCCCTTAGGGTTGAGTGGGGTAAAAAACCAACCGCTACTCGCCTCTGCTTGCGGGTAAAGCACAATCATTTTATTGGCGTCCGCCAGCTCGTTGTAGCCGGTGGTGCCATAAAACAGATTGCCGATTTTTGTAGCGCCCTGCTCGCAGCCATGAAAAGCAATGTGCACTTTGCATGTTTCTGCCTCGCATGCCTTTGGCACATAAAGATAGGCATCATCACTCATGCTGGTATAGCCAGACTTGATAAATTCGCTCTGATCAAACTTAACAATCTTGCCACTAAGCGTTGCTACGGCAGGCTGTAGATCACCATAGATATGCTTCAAAATATCCTGTGATTGAACAAAATTGCAGTTATTGATGTAGGGAGCTTGCGTCTCTGCACACACCACATCCTGCATATTATTAGTAATGATGGCGTGCCCAGCATTCACACTTTTAACGTATTTGATATTGGAAGCAGGCACTCCAGCCAGTTGATAAAACGCAGCCGTTTGATCTACCACGGCCGTAGCCACGGTGGTGTCAGCCTGACCGCTAAACAAATAGACTTTTTGATTTTTTAACAAGTCGAGCTTATCTATTGCGCCAGCGCGCTCAAACCCTTTTGCCAGCTGCAGCAATAAAGCAGGATCTGGCGGGCCATACACGCTGAGTGATGGATTCATGCAAGCCGTCGTCGCCACGGTAATGGATGGCGGCATTGGGTAAGCCGAGCCTGAACAATAAAATGGCCCACCCGCCACCACGCCTGCGCCGACCAGCGTGCTCGAAAAAGCGGCATGAAACTGCGCCGCCATAAACGCACCAGAAGAGAGGCCTGAAACCGAGGTCTGGCTCAAATCAACTTTATAAGCAGGCAGTTTTACTGCTGTATCTGCAAGAGCCGAATCAGTCAGCAAGCTCAAAAAAAGAGCCGCTCCAGCCAAACGATAGAGGTGTTTTCTTGACTTAGCTTTCATGAAGTTTTCCAATTTAAGACGCCAGTTTCAAATTTAACTTTCATTAAACTTAGCAATCTTCGATAGGAAATAATACATCCGCTCTTGAATTTTTTATGAAACTTTAACTTCAGAGCTTTTAAGCTGGTCATTGTAGGGCGGGTAAAACCCAATCTGTATCCTTAGGGTAGGTTAGGCCAAAAAATGTATTAAATATGGGCACTGCCGTATCCTGGCCGTAACCCACCGCAGCGCAGTGTCATGGTGGGTTACGGCCGAAATAGATCAGCACCCTAATGAGCATCAAGAGCGGCCTAACCCACCCTAAGATGACATTTTTCTTCTACAGGAATTGTGTAGATACTTATGCCCATAAGCTGCCCCGCTACTTCGCCACCCTGCGATGCACAAAACGCAAGATTTCATCCAGTACTGGCAAGCCCGCTGCGGCCTGCGGATGGTTAATCATCGCCACCACCACCGAAGTTTGGCCGTTGATATCGCGTACATAGCCCGCTGCGGCGCGCACATCACGTAGCGTGCCGGTTTTGATATGCGCTTCGCCCGCCATATTGCCAAGGCGCTTTTTCATCGTGCCATCGAGCGCTACTAGCGGCAAAGATGAGACAAATTCTGCGGAGTAAGGGCTTTGCCATGCGTCGATGAGTAGCTCGGCCATATGGCGCGCGCTAATTTGCTCCTGCCTTGACAGGCCCGAGCCATTTTCCATTTTTAGCTCGTCAAAGGTTTTGCCTCGGCCAGTCAACCAATGGCGCACCGCCATAAATGATTTAGCAGAAGAATCTTTACCCGCCTCACCCGTGCCTAGGCTGAGGTAAAGCTGACGCGCCATGGTGTTATTGCTGAATTTATTAATATCACGAATCACATTCGCCAGATCAGGCGAGCGCGTGGTCAGCAAGACCTGTGCTTCACTCGGCACTATACCCGCACGATTCACGCCTGTTATCACCCCGCCCTGCTCGGCCCAAAGGCTACGAAATAGGCTGGCGGTATAGCTAGGATGATCGAGCAGCGCCAAATAACGCTCGCTGGTGCAGCCCAATGGCATGCTGCCGTTCAGCACGATTTTGGCACTACTCCCCTGATTATCGATAGCTAGCTGGAGTTTGTTTTTTACCGAAGCACAAGACGCGGCAGGGCCGCTACTCAGCCGATTGTCGATTTGTACAGCCGCTAAATTAGGCTCCAACGAAGCGACCACACCACTGGCCTCCGCCCTGAGTGTTAAACGCAGGCTTTTTAAATTGCTCAGCAGGCTGTCAGGAGAAACTAAAAAGGGCCGATACGGCTCATCGCCATCATCGTCATAGGCGGCGTTTTCGTCACTTGCGCTAAAAAAACTGCGATCAAGCACCAAATCACCGCGAATCTCTTTCACGCCTGCGGCTTTTAAATCGCGCAGCATCAGCCAAAATCGCTCCAGATTCAGCTTGGGATCGCCGTAGCCTTTAATGTAAAGATCACCATTTAAAATGCCATTCACGGGCTTAACGGTGGACGAAATTTCAGTAATCCATTGGTAAGCTGGGCCTAAAAGCGACAATCCGGCATAGGTGGTGACCAGCTTCATGGTAGATGCTGGGCTGCTGGGCTTGTCCCCCTGAAAATAGACTGCGGGCAGAGACGATTGCAACGGTACAATCGCTAGGCTCAAGGAATCGCTGGGCAGTTTTGCGGCCTTTAAAGCGCTAAGAATCTCGGCGGGCAGCTCAGCTGCATGAGCCGGAGCCCAGGCGAAGGCACACACTAGTAATATTTTTTTCAAAAAATAATGGGTATTTTTCAAAGAGGTTTCTCTTTTTTAGCAGCCTGACGTGCCTGCCAAGCGGCATAATCCACAAGGTACTGGGCGCGTAAAACATAATAAATATCAAAGACACAGCTATCCCCACAGCCGCTTCCGCAGCAGGATTCAAACTCTGGCTCTATCGGCGCTGTTGGCGCGGGATCATCTTCGGGAAAGGTAAGCTGATTATCTGGCAGGCTACCAGACTCAAATTGTTCTACTGCAGAAATACCGGATTGGGTCATCTTTCGCTCGTTTTTTCGTTAAATAACTTGTTATTCGCCTCAAAACCAAACGAAACCTGCCTCCAACCGGAATTTCTTCGCTACGAACATTTAAGTCGGGCAGCCTGCTAAGGCAGCATCTGGTAGAATTCATCTATGGCTTATCAAGTACTGGCACGCAAATGGCGGCCCAAATCATTCGCCCAACTCGTTGGGCAAGAACATGTGATCAAAGCGCTGGCAAATGCCTTCGCAAATGATCGTTTACACCACGCCTATCTGCTAACCGGCACACGCGGTGTGGGTAAAACCACCATCGCGCGGATTATGGCAAAAGCGCTGAACTGCGAAACCGGCGTCACCGCCACGCCGTGTGGTGTGTGCTCGGCGTGTATGCAGATTGACGCGGGGCGCTTTGTTGATCTCCTAGAGATCGACGCGGCATCGAACACCGGTATCGACAATATTCGCGAAGTGCTCGACAACGCGCAGTATTCGCCGACCGCTGGGCGGTTCAAAGTGTACATCATCGATGAAGTACACATGCTGTCAAAAAGCGCTTTTAACGCCATGCTTAAAACGCTGGAAGAGCCGCCTGCCCACGTTAAATTTATTTTAGCCACCACCGATCCGCAAAAAGTACCGATTACGGTACTGAGCCGCTGTCTGCAGTTTTCCTTACGCCAAATGACGCCACAGCAAGTCTCTAGCCATCTGGCGCAGGTATTGCAGGCCGAAGAAATCAATTTTGAGCAAAGCGCGCTTAATATCCTTGGCCACGCCGCCAATGGCTCGATGCGTGATGCGCTCAGCCTTTTGGATCAAGCCATTGCTTATGGCGGTGGCGATGTGGGCGAACTGGCGGTACGCGCTATGTTGGGTGCGGTAGACCAAAGTTATTTATTTGATATTCTGCAAGCGCTGATTGCGGGCGATGGCAATGCTGTACTGGCCACCGCCGACGCCATTGCGGGCCGTGGTTTATCTTATGAATCAGCCTTGCACGAACTGGCGCATTTGCTGCACCAAGTAGCCGTGGCGCAAGCCGTACCCAAAGCCCTAGCCGACGATTTGCCGCAAAGAGCACAAATTACCGCCCTTGCAGAGGCGATGAGCCCGGAAGACGCTCAGCTTTATTATCAAATTGCCCTGCACGGCCGCCGCGATCTGCCGCTGGCACCGGATGAATACGCTGGCTTTAGCATGACGCTGCTGCGGATGTTAGCCTTCGCTCCCGCAGAAGCCAGCCAAATTAATCTGCCATCGCAAGCGACCAGTCCTGTCGCAACAGCAACGCCAGCGATTCAGATCGCGCCTCAGCCTGTGCTAGCGCCCAATCCGCCGATACAACAGCAAGCCGCACCGCGCCCACCGATTAGCGATGAACCCGCTCATTACGACGCGCCGCCTTGGCACGAGGAAGAGCGTGCTGCATCGCCTGCAACAGCGGCCCCTGCTACTCCTTCAGCGCCCGTCACCAAAGGCCCATTTAATGGCGACTGGCGCGCGCTGATTCTGCAGCTCAAGCTCGGTGCTGCAGGTATGTTGGCGCAAAACGCAGAGTTACTTGGCTATACCGCGAATTCTATCGAGCTATTAGTCGGCGAAGAACACACCGCCGTCGCCAGCCGCGCCTACCAAGAAAAGCTGCGCGAAGCGCTAAGCAATCACTTTGGCCATGATATTTTGCTGACGATTACGCTAGGCTCGGCCAGCGGTGACACGCCAGCAGCCATTGCCTTAAGAGAAAAATTAGCTCGCCTTGCAACGGCAACGCAATCAATTCAAAACGATCCTTTTGTACAATCCGTGGTACGTGATTTTGGTGCCACGGTGATTCCTGATTCAATCAAACCCCTCAATTAAGCAAGGAGCAAGACAATGTTTGGTAAAGCCGGCATGGGCAATCTGATGAAACAAGCCCAACAAATGCAAGAAAACATGAAAAAAGCCCAAGACGAATTGGCAACCGTAGAAGTAGAAGGCCAAGCGGGTGCAGGCATGGTGAAGGTGGTGATGACCTGCGCCAATGTAGTGAAACGCGTTGCCATCGACGACAGCCTAATGACCGACGATAAAGACATGCTAGAAGACCTGATCGCTGCGGCATTTAACGATGCAGTGCGCAAAGCAGCAGCCACATCAGAAGCAAAAATGGCGGGATTTTCGGCAGGCATGCAATTGCCTCCCGGCTTTAAAATGCCGTTTTAATTGAAATTAGTTTCGTAGGGTGGGTAAGCCCCCATGTGCGCTAACCACTTCGTTTTTTCATTAGCAAACAACGAAAAAACGTAAGAACTATGCTCTCAGCACGGGGCTTTTACCCTCCCCTGAAAACACGCCGAGCGAGGAACAAGCGGGGTGGAGCCGTCGTCAATTCGTGTTTGAGCGAAGCGAGTTGAATTGACGCCACCTCGATTGTCCGCAGCGAGGGGATTTCGTGTTTTAGGGGCGGCCTTCTTTGGCTTCGTTTCTTGGCCGCGCAAGAAAGGAAGGTCCAGCGGGACGCCCGCACCAAAATCAACGTGCCGAAGGCACTAAAAAGATCTTTTTTACTTTGGTTAGCGTGTATGGGGTAAGCCCCCCTACGCATCTATCCAAAAGGGGCAATTCTGCCCTAAGCCAGAGCGCCCCATGTCCACACCACCATCCCTGCACGCCCTGATCGCCGCACTTAAAACCCTACCCAGCATTGGCCCCAAATCCGCACAAAGAATGGCTTTTCATTTGATGCAGCGCGATCAAAAAGGCGCGGCCGATTTAGCCACAGCGCTGAATAACGCCCTGATCAAGCTCAAACATTGCAGCCTATGCAATACCTTTGCCGAAGTGGATTTATGCGATGTGTGCAGCGATGAAAAACGCCAGCACAATCTGCTTTGCGTAGTAGAAATGCCCACCGATTTAATGATGCTGGAGCAAACACTGGCTTTTCATGGCCTGTATTTTGTATTGATGGGCAGACTTAGCCCGCTCGATGGCATCGGCCCCAAAGATATCGCCTTAGAAAGGCTGTTAGAGCGTGCCAGCGATGGCATTGTGGAAGAAGTTATTTTAGCCACTAACTTCACCACCGAAGGCGAAGCCACCGCGCATTACCTAGCCGAAATGCTCCGAGCCCGTGGCTTAAAAGTCAGCCGAATCGCCCGAGGCATGCCAGTAGGCGGCGAGCTAGAACACGTGGATGCAGGCACACTGGCGCAAGCGATGCTAGAGCGGCGCAGTGTTTGATACCTGCCCCCATTTTTTCCATTAGAGTGGAGAGTTTCATGCATAAGCGACTTGCCATACTTTTAATTTGCTACACACCATTCGCTCACGCTAACGAGCTATCCGTACACATCGGCAACGAGCCACAAATTCTGCATGCAAGCTTGCTACTTCCTGAGCAGCTCAAAACTAAAGTACCCGTCGTACTCATTATTGCAGGCTCTGGCCCGACAGATAGAAATGGCAATAGCAAAAGCTTAGCTGGCGAAAATAATAGCCTCAAAATGTTAGCGGAAGGATTGAGTGAGGCTGGCTATGCCACGCTGCGTTTTGATAAGCGCGGAATTGGGCAAAGTGCTGGTGCAGGCTTTAAAGAGCGAGAGATGCGTTTCAGCCATTATGTACAAGACGCCGCTTCTTGGATCGCCTATTTGAAAGCCGATGTGCGTTTTTCCAAAGTGGTTGTACTAGGACACAGCGAAGGTGCATTAATCGGTCTATTGGCGGCGAAAGCGGGCAAGGCCGACGCTTATATTTCCCTAGCGGGCCCCGCTCGCCCTGCCGCTGCAATATTACGCACTCAGCTAGAAGATAAATTGCCAAGCGAGCTTGCCCAGCAGAACGAGATAATTTTGCAAAAGCTAGAACAGGGGGAAGAGACGGACAAAATTCCCGCTGCTTTACAATCACTTTACCGTCCTAGCGTACAGCCCTATTTAATTTCTTGGTTTAAATTCAATCCAGCCGCAGAGCTCAAACAACTCAATTTACCTACCTTAATTATCCAAGGCACAACGGATATACAAGTTGCGACAAACGAAGCAAATGCGCTTCACCAAGCACAAGCACACGCCGAAATTGCTCTTATATCAGGCATGAATCATATTTTAAAATTAGTCCCCGCAGACCAAAGCTTACAACTCGCCTCTTACTCCGACCCTAAGCTACCACTGGCACCAGAGCTGATCAAAAAACTAACCGAGTTCCTCGTTAAACTTTAATGAGCGGACATCTTTGAAAACAGCTGCAATACCACCACGCCGCTTACAATGAGGCCCAAGCCAATAATGGCGGGCCAGTCTGGCTTCTGGCCATAAAATAGCATCGCCACAATCGTCACCAGCACAATCCCCATCCCTGACCAAATCGCATAGGCCATGCCGACTGGCATGCTTTTCAACACCAAAGACAGCATCCAAAACGCCACGCCATAACCCACCACGACAAGCATGCTGGGCATCAATCGGCTGAAGCCTTCGGTGGCTTTTAGGGCCGATGTAGCAATCACTTCGGCCACAATGGCGATGGCCAATAAAAAATACGCATTCATCATTGAGTCACCTACAAAAATAAGCCCGCCATCTTACGATATACGGGCCAAGGAATACGGGGGAATAATGCTGTGTTCAGTCAATTATTAAGTACTTAAGTAAAAGTTTTCGAGCAAGGCATCCTGACGAAGACAGTATGAATAATACGGCGAGGAAGGATAACGAAGCTCGAAAACTTTTATTAGGGCACTTACTCGATCCTTAAGGTGGTTTCTGGATCAAACATCACCGCCTTACTCATATCTAGCGATAGGCGCAGCGTTTCACCCGGCTTTTTTGCTGCCCGTGGATGAATCCGTGCCACCACTGGGGTGTGGTTTATTTCTGTGAAGATCATGGTGTCTGGGCCTGTTGGCTCGGTCAGCTGCACAAGGCAGCCCAAGCCAGCCGTTGCAGATTCCACCACATCCAATTGCTCAGGCCGAATACCCAATAATACTTTCTGCCCCACGCACTGAGTGAGTTGTGCGCTTTGTTTTACAGCTAAAAACTGGATATCTCCTTCAGATTGCAAGCTCACCCCAATACTGCCGTCTTGCTCAGCCAAATGGCAGGGAATAAAATTCATTGAAGGCGAGCCAATAAAACCAGCCACAAATAAATTAGCAGGCTTTTCATAAATATCTTGTGGGCTGCCAAACTGCTGAATAATCCCATCTTTCATGACCGCAATTTTATCCCCCAACGTCATTGCCTCAATTTGATCGTGAGTTACATAAACAATGGTCGTTTTTAAGCGCTGATGTAATTGCTTTATTTCAGTGCGCATTTCAACGCGCAATTTAGCATCTAAATTAGACAGTGGCTCATCAAATAAAAACAAAGTTGGATTACGCGCTAAAGCCCGCCCCATCGCCACTCGTTGCCGCTGCCCACCCGATAATTCAGCAGGCTTTCGATTTAATAGCGGGGTAATTTGCAGCATTTTAGAAACACGCTCAATAATATCTTCCTGCTCTTTTTTTGGCACGCCACGCGTTTCCAAACCAAAAGCAATATTTTGCCGCACGCTCATGGTGGGATAAAGCGCATAGCTTTGAAACACCATAGCGATATCTCGATCTTTAGGCGGTACATCATTCACCTTGCGCCCGCCGATATAAATCTCACCACTGGTTGGTGCATCAAGGCCTGCAATAATATTCATTAAAGTCGATTTACCACAGCCAGATGGCCCGACCAAAATCAGAAACTCACCCGCCTCAATAGAAATATCAATGCCTTTTAAGATATCTGTATCACCAAAGCTTTTGATGATATTTTTAATTGCCAGTGCGCCCATTATTAAATCCTTCTGGTGTTAGTGCCGTGTTAGCAAATAAACCTTGCCCTAAGGCCAAGCAAAAAATCCGATTTTTATAGGTTGTGCAAGTCGTTTTTCTTGCGCACCGGCTGGTTGCGGTGCGTAACGCCTACGGCGTTTTGCACCCTATATCAGGATATGGCTCATATTCATTTCCCGTTTTAAAAACGTCGTCATTCCCGCGTGCCTTTGGCGGGAATCCAGCTGCGCGGCTTGATTCCCGATAACAACATTCGGGAATGACGGCGGTGTCATTTCAGGACGTTATTTCGCACCAAATCCTAAGCAAGAAACATCAACCTTTCACCGCACCTGCCGTTAATCCACGCACAAAGTATTTACCGGCAAAGACATAAACCAAGATAGTTGGCAATGCCGCAATAATAGCTGCAGCCATATCAACGTTGTATTCTTTAACTGAAGTAGAAGTATTCGCCAGATTGTTTAACCCTACCGTAATCGGCTGGCTATCCCCTGCTGAAAACACCACACCAAATAAGAAATCATTCCAAATATTGGTGAATTGCCAAATCAGCGTCACCATAATAATCGGCGTCGACATGGGTAAAATAATTTTAAAAAAGATACGCCAGAATCCTGCACCATCCAGCCTTGCCGCTTTAATCAGCTCATCCGGAATACCCACATAATAATTTCTAAAAAATAAAGTAGTCGATGCCAAACCACAAACCACATGGACAAATACAAGGCCAGTAGTCGAGCTGGCAATCCCCAGCCAGCCCAAGGTTTGCGCCATAGGTAAAAGCAATACTTGAAATGGCATAAATACGCCAAATAAAATCATAGCAAAAACAATTTCAGAGCCTTTAAAGCGCCATTTAGCGAGCACATAGCCATTAATCGCGCCCAGCGTGGTAGAGATTAATACGCCAGGAATCACCATCCTTACCGAATTAAAGAAATAGGTAGATAAGCCATGGCATTCCACACCTGTGCAGGCAGATGACCATGCTTTAGCCCATGCTACGAATGAGATCGAGCTAGGAAAGGAAAGTAAATTGCCACTTCTAATTTCATCTAAGTCTTTAACTGAGGTAATAAACATCACATACAGCGGCAATAGATAATAAAGCGCCGCCAAACACAGCAAGGTATATAGCAGGGCTCGGCCCATTTTATTCGCCATTTTTCTTGCCTCGCAATTCTGAATAAAGATAAGGCACCACCAACGCTGCAACGGTTGCTAACATCATCATTGAGCTAGCCGCGCCTACACCCATTTGCCCGCGAGTAAACGCCATGGCGTACATAAAAGTGGCAGGCACATCGGAAGAAAAGCCTGGTCCACCACCGGTCAAGGCCATCACCAAATCAAAACTCTTAATGGCAATATGCGACAAAATCATCAAGGTCGAAAAAAACACCGGCCTTAATGCGGGGAGGATGATTTTCCAATAGATTCTAGGCAAAGAAGCACCATCAATTTGCGCCGCTTTTAATATGGAATCATCCACTCCGCGCAAACCTGCTAAAAATAAAGCCATCACAAAACCTGATGATTGCCATACGCCCGCAATCACCACGGTATAAATCGACATATCAGAATTAACTAACCAATCGAAAGTAAACCCAGTAAAGCCCCAATCATGCATCAGTTTTTCAAGCCCCAGGCCGGGATTTAACATCCATTTCCATGCCGTACCCGTTACCACAAAAGACAGTGCCATTGGGTAGAGATAAATCGTGCGCAATACGCCTTCACCGCGTATTTTTTGATCAAGGAAAATCGCCAGACCAATACCAATCGCCATGCCACTGCCAATAAATAAACTTGCAAAAATAAATAAATTTTTTACCGCAACCCACCAACGCTCATTTTCAAATAATATTTGATATTGTGCCGTGCCTGCCCATTCTAAATTAGGCATTAATCTTGAAACGGTAAATGACAAATAGCCATTCCAAAGAATAAAGCCATATAAAAAAACCAGCGTAAGTAAAAATGATGGTGCTAAAACGAGGCGCGGCAGCCAGCGCTCCGCGAAGCCATATTGTGCTTCCTGAGCAGATGTAGACATTTTTTTCTCCAGAGCATCTTATGAGAGAGGCTGAAAAGCGAAATGGGGCCGAAGCAGGCCTTCTAAATCGACAGAAATCAATCGCCCCCGTAGGAGCGGATTTATCCGCGAATCAGCGCTATTGACGGCGCTTTCGCGGATAAAGCCGCTCCTACAAGGTAGTATTTAGAATGTCTGGGGAAGCCCCATTCATTACCGTATTTATTTAACCTTGGCTGCCGCAGCCAATTTCACACTTGCTTGCTGTGCAGTCATCGCATCGTCATTCCAGAATTGCGAAATCACATCCGCCACTGCGCCTTGAGTAGCGGAGTGCATGGCCATACCATGCGCCCATGATGGCAGTAATGAGCCTTTGGCTGATGTGGTTTTGAAATCTTCGGCTGATTTCTTACCACAATCATCAAACTTGCTCATATCCATGCCTTGCCGCACGGGAATAGAGCCTTTATTCAAGTTAAATATTTCTTGGAACTCGGGGCTCATCAAAGTAGCCGCCAAGTCTTTCTGCCCTTTTTCAGCGTCTTTATTCGGCAGTTTAAACATGGCAAAGCTATCAATATTAAAGGTGTACGCACCGGCAGTACCAGGAGCCGCTACACAGAGAAAATCTTTACCCGGCACTTTGCCAGCAGCGAGAAATTCCCCCTTGGCCCAGTCGCCCATGATTTGCATGGCGGCCTTGCCATTAATGACCATCGACGTGGCTAAGTTCCACTCGCGCCCTGCTGCATTTTTATCGGTATAAGGTTTGAGTTTTTTATAGGTTGTCAGCGCCTTAATCATATTGGCGCTTTTTATAGTGGCAGGGTCGAGCTGAATAAAAGCTTTTTTATAAAAATCACTGCCACCCACACCGAGGGCAACTGCTTCAAAGACCGTGGCGTCTTGCCAAGGCTGGCCGCCATAGGCAAGCGGCTGAATACCGGCTTTTTGTAAGGCAGCAGCGGTAACAAAGAACTCATCCCAAGTAGTTGGCACTTTGGCATTGGCTTTTTTCAGTAAATCGGGGTTCACCCAAAGCCAATTAACGCGGTGCACATTGACTGGGGCCGCTACGTAGCTGCCTTTGTATTTCATCACATTGGCAACGACGGGCGGCAGCAATTTGTCCCAGCCTTCTTTTTTAGCCACATCGTCTAAAGAAGCCAACACCCCTTCATTGCCCCACTCCTGAATGGATGGCCCTTTAATTTGAGCTGCAGCTGGAGGCTGGCCTGACACCACGCGAGTTTTAAGCGCCGTCATCGCGTTGTCCCCTGCCCCGCCCGCCACCGCAAAGTCTTTCCACTTATGGCCTTTGGCTTCAAGCATTTTTTTGAGCTCTACAGCAGCCTTTGCCTCTCCACCCGAAGTCCACCAGTGCAATACTTCAACATCAGCGGCATGTACGGAAAACGCAATCGAAAAACTCGCCGCTAATAAACTCACCTTCA
Organism: Janthinobacterium sp.; assembly: GCA_025360045.1. Taxonomy (GTDB): domain Bacteria; phylum Pseudomonadota; class Gammaproteobacteria; order Burkholderiales; family Chitinibacteraceae; genus Iodobacter. The sequence continues at coordinate 19,794 of JANYCY010000007.1, forward strand.
GTTTCTTCATTACCGTATTCCTTGTGTGGGGTCCGCACCTTAGACTGATGTGCTGTAGTGACTTTAGAGTGGCTACATTGTCATTTAAATGAGGCGAAATACGATCGGGGACTTACCCTAAGGCAAACATACTACAAATACCGTAAGAAAATGCAGTGAGTATTGAAATCTAGCTGCTAGATTTCAGATATTTGCACCCCTTTTAAAGAAGCGGCCAAGCCACCTGCAGAGCGTACTTTTAATTTGGTGTAAATGCGGGCGCGATGCACTTCTACCGTTTTAATACTGATATCTAATTCATCGGCAATTTGCTTATTCAAACGCCCAGTGAGTAACTCACGCAGCACTTCACGCTCACGCGGAGTGAGACTTTCTAGGCGCTCATCCAAGGATTGGCGAGCCGACCATTTGCTACGCGCGTCTTCATCTCTCGCTAAACAGTCTTCAATTCTGGACACCAGCAGGCTGTAATCGCAGGGCTTTTCTAAGAAATCCATTACGCCGTCTTTAACTGCCGCAACCGCCATCGGCACATCCGCATGACCCGTTAAGAAAATAACCGGTGGCAAATAAAAGGAGGTTTTTAATTCAGCATAGAGCTCCAAGCCGCTCATCCCCGTCATACGAACATCAATAATCAAGCAGCTATAATCGGCTGCATCGGCTTCGTTTAAAAAGTGTTCAGCCGATTCAAATCCAAATACTGGCCATTGATGTGCCTCAAATAAAATTTGCAGCGCATCACGAACAGCGGAATCATCATCAATTACAGCAATAGGACGCATACGATTACCTTTAAAAATAGTTATTACTCAGGAGAGCCTTAGAAAACACCAAGCTATATTCCCAGCAAAGGAAGCAATAGATTGATCAGCATTCTCTGAATGGCTCAGCCCTCAAGATAAAACAATTGGAAGGCGAAAAATAAAACAACTACCACCATCGGGGTTAGCTTGAATTTTTAAATGCCCCTGGTGTTGTTCAATAACCGAACGACAAATATTCAAACCAATTCCCATTCCCTCGGGTTTACTGGTATAAAAAGATTGGAATAACAAAGCAGGATTTTCAATCCCAGATCCACGATCTGCCACGCAAACTTCTAGGCAATCTTTACTGGCATAAGCCGTTACTTTGATTTCCCTTTGCATAGGCGGCGTATCAACCATTGCTTCCATGCCATTCTTAATTAAATTAAAGAGCACTTGCTCCAGCATGACGCCATCGCCCATTACTTTGGGCAGAGGCTGAGCTAAATCCAGCACAATGCGGCTTTTATATTTTCTCGCCATTGGCTCAAGCAATTGCATGGGCACCGCCAATAATTCAGCAAAATCACAAGGCTCGCTACGCGACGCTCGCCGAGATGAGAAATTACGAATCCCACTAATAATTTGCCCCGCGCGGCGCGCTTGCTCGCCCATCTTGGCCAAAATATGCCGTACCGAATGCTGCTCATCACGCGATAAAATTTCTTCACCTGCTGCAGCATAGCCCGCAATCGCGGCTAGAGGTTGATTCAGCTCATGAGCAAGACTGGAAGCCAACTCGCCCATGCTGACTAATCTGGCGGTATGTTGCAGTTTTTCCTCACGACTACGCTCATCTTCGGCTTGTTGCCGACGCTCAGTAATATCTGCGGCAATCTCAAGCCAAGCAACATGCCCATCCACCCACTGAATACGGCGGCGTTGTACTAAAAACCAACGTCCGCTCACAGGATCTTGCCGCTCTGCCGCCACGCCGCCCAAGGGCAATAAAGGCCACATGCAGCATTCGCCGTCAGCCAATAGCGGAAACGTATCGCTATGGTGGCGATTTCGATAGCGCACTACGCCGCTATCGACATCAAACACAGAAACCGCAGCATCTAAGCCTTCTAATACGGTGAGCAGCTGCTTACGCGATTCTGCCAAGGCTTCACGTTCGCTCTTCAACTCGGTGACATCATATAAAGAAGCCATCCAGCCTCGATGCTCACCCCGCCCATCCACTAAGCGCGAGGAGTAAAGCCGCACATCAAAACGCTCACCATCACGGCGCATAAAACGCAGTGCAAAACCACTCACTGGGCATTCGCCAGAGAGCAAAGATTCCCAAGCCCCTGCGCAAACACTCAATTCTTCGGGGGCCCAATAAGGCATAGGTGACGATTTACCCAGCAACTCCGCTTGCGTTCTGCCCACCATGCTGCAAAACGCCAAATTGGCATAAATTAAATGCCCAGATGTATTAATCGCTAATAAGCCTGTCGTGAGCGAATCTTCCATCGCCGCACGGAAACGCATTTCATCTAAGAGCGCATCCTCGGCCACTTGCCGCTGCCTCATTCGCTCACGTAATAGCCGCAGCGCCCAAAACAGAGACACCAATAATATAAACACGACGCCAAGCAGCCATAGCTGGGTAATCGAGGTGGTTTCATGCCTTACACTTGCCCGTAATTTAAGTCCGTGCCCCAGCGGCTCAAAGCCGACCGCACGACTGATTCCCGTAAAATTGGTGTGTGCATCACGCGGCGCCAACACATTACCCTTGCCATCGAGCAGGGATAAGTCATAGCGCTGAATCATCCACCAAGGCACACGCTGCTGCAAAATAGCGGGCAAGGCATACGAAGCTAAAACAGAGCCAAGATAGACCGTGCCTTTAAATATCGGCACAACCAGCATCATTTGCGGAACTTTAGGCTCACCCGCCAGAATCACATTTGAATACAAAACATAGCCCAAAGTAGCCGCACCATCGAGCACCTCCAATAAAAGAGGATCCTCCAAAGGCACGAGGCTTTGTGGGCGCGAGCTATAAGCCGGTAAGCCCCAAACGCGATTACCCGATGAATTCACATAATCAACAGAGAGCATTTCTGGGGAGGCGCGCAATAGGCTATCGGCTCTGGCACGAAAATCCTCTTCGCGCAAAGCATTGGCGGCAATCCCATAGGCTAAGTTTTCAATCGCATTTTGATTAGTTTGTAAATGCAAACGCAGGCCTTGCTCTTGCCAAAGTAAATCCTGCGACAAGACCGTATTTTGAGCATTTCGGGCTTGACGATAATCCAGCCAAACAAAACTAGTGAGCGCTAATAGCACCAAACTAATTGAGATGTAGGCTAGCCACCATAACCAATGAGGGCCAATTCGACGCATGAGGGAGGAAATCATTTGTGGAGGATAGGGTGCATTGTGACTCATCCCTATATGGTAAAACCCTAGGTCAAAAAAATGCCGAAGCAATATGCTTCGGCATTTTTAAACAGCACAACTTAAAACAAAATCTAATATGGCGTATTCCACAATAGAAACAATCACTTATAGAAAAAAACAACCATAAAGGATCATCACATCATCATGCTTAATTAATCTCGACTATTGCCGGTAAAAGCCATAATCAAATGCAAAAGACTCGTAAATAAATTGTAGACGTTAAGATAAAGGCTGAGCGTAGCGCTTACATAATTGGTTTCACCACCATTGACGATACGGCTGACGTCATACAAAATAAAGCCAGAGAAAATCATCACGGCTACAGCCGAAATCGTTAAAGACAGCGCAGGGATTTGGAAGAAAATATTAGCCAATGCAGCCAAAACAATCACCACCAAACCAATCATTAAGAATTTCCCCATAAAGGAGAAATCTTTCTTAGTCACTGTTGCAATCGTCGCAAGGGTAAAGAAAATCGCCCCAGTTCCAATCGCCGCCATTGCAATCATTTCTGCGCCGTTACTAAAGCGCAAAGCCATTTGCAACATTTGTGATAACCACAGACCCATAAAGCCGGTATAAGCCAGCAGAATAAATACACCGACAGCGCTTTCTTTGGTTTTTTCAATGGCGTAAAAAGAGCCAAAGCTAATCGCCATAAAAGCAATAAAGCCCATCATAGGCGACATGCGGAACTGCATGGCAATTCCTAAGAAAGCGCCAATGGCTGTTGGTACCATGGTCAGTGCCAACATAAAATAAGTGTTACGTAATACGCGATTACGTTCAGTCGACAGCGCTGAGCTGCCATAAGCGGTGGTATTTAATTGCATTGTCGTGTCTCTCCATTCGCACGGACTAGCCGTGTATGTCAGATAGATGGGTATGCTTTAAAAAAGTTTCAAGGAGATTGAAAGAAAGATTCAATATCTGCAAATTTTACTAATGCGAGCTCTTTTGGCGACCACTGCGGCTGATCGTCTCTATCGATGAGTTTAGCACGCACGCCTTCATGGAAATCACCATGGCGCAAACAATTTCTTGCACCCAACCATTCCATTTCTACCACTTCATCGTAAGGAAGTGACTGAGCCCGCTGCGCCATTTCCCAAGTCAAGTAAATAGACGTTGGCGAGCCTGCCGCTTGCAATTCAGCCGCCAAACGCAAAGCCGCTGCATCGCCTTGATAATTTTGAATCCGCTCACAAATAGCGAGTAAATCATCCCCTGCACAGATCGCCTCTACTTCATCGGCCAAGGGCAACCACACCGATTCAGGCAGGGGGCAAGGCCAAGCTGCCGATAGGGCAGCCAAGGTACCAGAAGCCAGCTCGGCATCGCGCTCACCCACTCCACTCCACGGCAATTCTTGCAAAATGGCGAGCAAATCATTAAAGGTAGTCGATGGCAAGGCAAACTCGGCAGCGCCAAAGGCCAAAGCATCTGCCGCATTCAAGCGGCTACCGGTTAGCGCCAATAAGCGCCCCATCTGCCCTTGTAATTGTTGCAGCCAAAAACTGGCGCCCACATCGGGAAACAGGCCAATACTGACTTCAGGCATGGCTAACACACTGGATTCAGTCAGGATTCGATGGCTAGACGCTGCAAAAATCCCCCAGCCGCCGCCCATTACAATGCCATTTCCCCAAGCAATCACCGGCTTAGGATAGCGATGTAACTCCCGGCAAAGATCATACTCATGGCGAAAGAAATCATCGCCCTCATGCAAGAACTCGGGCTGGTTCATGGCATGGTAAAGCGCACGAATATCGCCGCCCGCACAAAAAGCCCGCTCACCCTCACCACGCACCAATACCGCCACCAGCAATGGATCATGTCGCCAAGCCTCAATCTGCTCACGGATCTTCAAAACCATAGGCAAGCTTTGCGCATTCAGCCTGCTAGAGGCTAATAAAATTTCACCCAAAAACATCCCATTACTCAGCGCAATCTGCTGAAAATGCACCATTTTTATATCTCACTTTAAAACAAGGGGGGAGTGCTGCGAATATTGATTGATACGAGGGACAAGCATTACATAACAGCGAAAACACCACCACAAGCATAAAACCCAAATCTTAAACCACGGAGAAAAAGGAGAACACGAAGGGTCACGGAGAAAAACAGAGGGAAAACTAGGTTTTCTCCGTGAAACTCCGTGTTCTCTGTGCCCTCTGTGTTTCAAGATTTGGGTTTTGGCTAGAGGCTAATTGTCACTGTGGGGTACTGGTCTTGAAAAATATATCAGTCTCGTAGGGTGGGCACACAGTTTCATCGTGCCCACGCGAACAGTCACACACAGAACGCGTGGGCAAAAAAACTTGCCCACCCTACATGCTACAAAACCAAAATAATGATCAGCCTCCCGTGCCACCCACGGTCAGGCCACCATCAATACGTAAGGTAGGTTGGCCAACGCCAACGGGTACACTTTGGCCTTCTTTGCCACAGGTGCCGACGCCGGGGTCGAGCTGCATATCGTTACCGATCATCGATACGCGGGTCAGCACGTCGGGGCCATTGCCGATTAAGGTTGCGCCTTTTACTGGATACATTAGCTTGCCGTCTTCTACCCACCATGCTTCGGCGGCGGAGAATACAAATTTGCCGCTGGTGATATCCACCTGACCACCACCAAAATTAGCCGCGTACAGGCCACGCTTGATCGAGCCGATAATTTCTTCAGGCTCAGCACTGCCTCCCAGCATCAGGGTATTGGTCATGCGCGGCATCGGCAGGTGGGCAAAGCTTTCACGACGTCCATTACCAGTCAGCGGCATATTCATCAAGCGAGCATTCAGGCTGTCTTGCAGATAGCCTTTTAAAATGCCGTCTTCGATCAAGACCGTGCGCTGGGTTGGATTGCCTTCATCATCAATATTGAGCGAGCCACGGCGATCCGTGATGGTGCCGTCATCCACCACAGTCACGCCCTTGGCCGCAACTTGCTGACCAATTTTGCCACTAAAGGCGGAAGAGCCCTTGCGGTTGAAATCGCCTTCTAAACCATGGCCAATCGCTTCGTGCAGCAAGATACCCGGCCAGCCCGAACCCAGCACCACGGTCATTTCACCGGCAGGCGCAGGGCGGGCGTGTAAATTCAGCACGGCTTGATCGACTGCTTTTTTCGCGTAATCCAGCACCACGGCATCATCAAAATAGCCGTAAGCAAAACGGCCACCACCGCCTGCACTACCCTGCTCACGCAGGCCGTTTTCTTCCACAATCACTTGAATAGACAAGCGGCAGAGCGGGCGCACATCGGCAGCACGATGACCATCGTGACGCGCCACATAAACCACTTCAAATTCGGAAGCCAAGCTGGCCATCACTTGCACCACACGCTTATCTAAGCTGCGAGCGGTACGCTCTAGTTTTTCTAACAGCGCCACTTTCGCCAGCTCATCTAGGCTAGCCAGCGGATCAATCGGCTGATACAGCGAATGACCCACAATATCCCGATTTAAAGCGACGGTGTTTTGCCCACCCTGACGACCAATCGCCCGCGTAGCGGCTGCAGCTTGGCTCAGTGCAGTCAGGCTGATGTCATCAGAATAGGCAAACGCTGTTTTCTCTCCCGATACCGCACGAACGCCAACACCGGTATCAATATTAAAGCTACCTGACTTCACAATGCCTTCGTCCAGACTCCATGCTTCGCTACGGCTGTATTGAAAATACAAATCGGCGTAATCAATATCGTGCGTCAGCATCTGCCCAAACACTTGATCGAGCTTGGCATCATCCAGATTAAATGGTGTTAGCAACGTTTGGCGGGCAGTTTCTAAGTGAGTCATTGTTTTGTCGCTTGTGTGAATCAGATTATTGAAAGGTATTACACACTATCTTTAAGACGCAGGGAAGGCGAGAAATCCCCTGAAGGAAAAATAGGTCTGTAGACGCTATGGGCACTGTAGGGTGGGCACTCGGCTTTAAACCTTGAACCACAGAGGGCACAGAGAACACAGAGTTACACAGAGAAAAACAATGATTGGGTGATTTTCTCTGTGGCACTCTGTGTCCTCGTTTTACTCTGTGGTTCAAGATTTAGCAAAAACGTCAAAGTAAGCGATGCGTTAAGGCAGGCAGGATGCGTCTTACTCTATCCATTTGGCTGGCTTTTAATTCGGCCATCACCACACCTTCGCCACTGGCTTGGCAGGCCAAAACCTTGCCCCATGGATCAATCAACAAGCTATGGCCAAAGGTATGACGGCCAGTAATATGCTCGCCGCCCTGCCCCGATGCAATCACATAACATTGGTTTTCGATGGCACGGGCGCGCAGCAAGACTTCCCAATGCGCTTCGCCAGTGGTCTGAGTAAATGCAGCAGGCAGAATAATAAAATCAACCGGCAACATGGCACGGAAAAACTCAGGAAAACGCAGATCGTAACAAACCGACAAACCGATTCGCCCAAAGGGTGTATCAAAGGCCACCGGCTGCTGCCCCGCTAAAATCGTATCGGCCTCACGAAAACACTCTGATCCATTATCAAAGCCAAATAAGTGCATTTTATCGTAGCGCGCCACGCACTCGCCTGTCGGCGAATAGGCCAAGCAGCTGTTGTTGACCCGCGTTTCATCTGGGCAAGCCAAGGGCACCGTACCGCCAACCAACCACACCGCATGCTCTTTGGCCAAGGCGGCCAAAAAATCTTGGATAGGGCCATGACCAAACGTTTCTTTAACCGCTACTTTATCGCTATCATTTTTACCCATAATGGCAAAGTATTCCGGCAATACAATTAACTGAGCCCCCGCCATCGCGGCGTCTTTAACCAGACGTGCGGCGGCGGCTAAGTTGTGTGCAACTTCAGGCCCGGACACCATTTGAATCGCTGCTGCAACCAGACTATTCATGATCTTCTCGATTACTTTTTCGTAAAGGGTAGGCGTGACAAAGGGCTACTCACGCCTTTAATTTGCGGATCGAGCATGCTACCCGTAATGTCATATTCATAAGCCACCAATTGGCCGAGCGGGTCTTTAAACACGCGTTGTAATAAGAAGGTAGCCACGCCGATCACTGGATTAATAATAGTAGTCGCCACCGCCACGCTATCGCCGATCACCGGCACAATCCGCACACGTAAATTTTGTGTGGCAGCCATAAAATTAGCGTCACCCCTAAATAAGACTTGTGCAGCAGGCCCTGCAATCACCAGATTATCAGTACGCGCCACGCCTCTATCGATCACGCTGTCGCCTCGGATTGAATCAAATTCAAAGCCCTCAGAGAACACATCTCTAAAATCGAGCTGCACACGGCGCGCCAAGGATTGCAGGCTAAGAATCGATAATAAGCGCCCCACACCGGGGTCAATCTTAGCAAACTGCCCAGCTTCCACATCAACCCGCAGCTTGCCTTGTAAAGTAGATAAATCAGGCGGAAATAGCTCGCCATCCCATGCCACATCGCCACTGAGTTTGGCAGGCGCGCGCCGCATCGTGTCTGGCACACCAAGACGAGTGAGTAATTTACCGAGATTTTCGGTTTCAATTGCAAAGTTACCGTTAATTCGGCCGGGGGATTTATCCCAAACACCGCTCATATTCAGCTTGCCATCAGGGTTGCTGATATTTACGCCGCTTAAACGCCAGTTCTCCCCTTGCTGCACCGCATCGATTTCTAATTTACCTAGTTGTAAATTTTTATACCGGAAATCACTGACCTGTAAATCCAGCGCAGGCAGCTGTTGCAAGGGGGACGCCAGTTGCACCGCGCCGTAAGTTTGAAACGGCAGCCAAAGCTTAGTTAGGCGACTACTGAGCTTACCTTTGTCATGGCCATTCCAATCAAATGTTCCCGCTAACTCCTGACTATCAATACTGCCTTTCCAGAGTGCCTCGTTTTGCTCTTGTGCCTTAATCCGTACATCGGTCAGCCGCCTACCCCAGCTCATGATGCGGCCAAAACGTAAATCCACACTAAGAGGACTAGGCCGAACACTTGCCTGATCCGTTTTTAACTCATCGCTCAAATCTAGCCAGCTTTGAATATTGAGCTCGGGCAGGCCACCACTGATATTCACCCCCGCCTTGGGCATGGCGGGCATAGCTCCAGCCCCAAGTACAATCTGCCCTTGCAGCTTATTACCCAAGGACAGCTGCCCTTGCAGGCTTCTATCGTAGGCAAATTCCAATAAAGTGGGATCATGCGCCGTGCCGCTGAGACGCAAACGGAGTGGCTTACTATCCCAGCTGCTTTTAGCCAGCGGCGCAGGCAAATCAACACTTAAACCTTGTAGCGGCGACTGAATACTCAGGGCGTACTGCGCCTTCCCTGTGCTTAAGCTGGCCTGATACGGCACTTTGCCACGCAAGCGTTGCTTAAATGGCAGGCCATATCGCTCGCTTACATCCTGCATCTCGGCCTGCCCGTTCATATTCAGCTGTAATGCACCTTGCGCATTGCTTGCTCCAGAGAGCTTTACCACCCCACCCAAGGCTTGAGCCTTGGCGTCTTTAATCGTTAATGCATGCTCAGTAAAGCCAATCTTTCCATCGGCTTTACTCAAGAGCGGCACTGCACCACCAAAATCGAGCTTATTGCCGCTAAAGCGATATTCGCCCACTATTTTGCTGGCATCGGTGTCTTCTAGCGGCAGGGCCAATTGTAAGGCTAGCTCGCCCTCACCCTCGGCTTTTAGATCATCGATAAATCCATCGGTACTTTCTTTAACGGGGCTTTGGTGCACAAAACGTAAGAACTCATGAGTTGCCCCCTGCGCCTTGCCTTTGACATTGAGCATCGGAGATAAGGTATCCATCTCAGGGATAGACACCAAGACATCGTGCAAATTCACCGCAAAGATTTTGCCCTTGCTGGCCTTGATATCCATCGCCGCGCCATGAAAATCAAGCAAGGCATCAATATGCTCGATGGCAGGCCAATCGTTCGCGTAAGACAGCGCTACATCTTTGGCATCCGCCGTAATTCTAAACAAGCCATCCTTAGGATTACGGAAAGGAAAATCTTCTAAATTGCCACGCAATTCGGCGCGGCCATTCACGGCCTTACCACTGAGCAAGGATGTTTTCAGCCAAGCTAAAGTTTCATCGCCTGCGGCACGGGGCAAATACAGGTAGGCCCGCTTAGCTTGCAGCTCGCGAATATCGCCTTTTAAATTAAGATTCCCCAGCCCCTTGCCGGGCCAAATATATTGAGCGCTAGCGCGTAAATGGGTATCGGCATTAGCCAACTCAGCCTGTGGCACATTCAGCTTCCACCCCTTGGCTGCCCGCTGCCACGATACGTCAAAGCCTGCACGATCAAAGTGTAGTGGCTCTAAAAATTGCTCGGGCATAGTCAGCGATAAATCATCGCTCGCAAGGGTGGCTTTACCGGTGTTTTGATCCAGCTTGGCTTTTAAATTAAAGCGCCCCAAAAGTGGCAAGCCTTGCTGTGGCAACGCCAGCTCTAGCGCCTTGGCCTCGATTTCTGCACTATAAATTTTGGCTTTCTGCCAAGGGCCTTGCCAATGCGCGCTTAGCTTGGCAATTTTTCCCTTCATGGCAGCATCTTGTAGCTGCTCGGGCCACCATGATGCGAAAGCGCCCAAACCATCCAACAGAATATTGCTGGCGTCGAAGCTTTGGCCCGCCGCATCGCGCTGATAATCCACACGGCAATCCTGGCAAAGATCCCCACTTGCGGTGGCAATTCGCTTTGCCTTTAGGCGTAAAGACTGACTATCTTGCTCACCCCTCCAAATAAAGCCGCCTTCAAATACCGGCAGATACAAGGCTTGTGGCGCATCAGGCCATGCCACGTTTAAAGCATTCAATTTTAATTGCGCATCAATTTTTTCAATCTTTGCCTGCGCAAAATTAAGCGAGGCTCTAGCCCCACCCTCCCCAGCCAACTGGCTAAACCATTGCGCTTCTTGTGGAAGCCTTGCAGAGAGTTGTTGTAAATCTACACGGGGTAGATCCAACTTGAGTTGCCCAGACCAAGCGCGCCACTCGCCCATATCATTGCCACGCCAGTTGCCAGATAAGGCAAAAGATCCTGCCAAGGCACTAGGCGGCTGCAAAGATAAATCAAATTGATGAAAACCAAAACGCTGCGTGATCTCCATATCAAGCTTAGAAAACACCTGCTGACCCGCTTGGCTTTGCTCATCCACATAGCTAAGCTGACCATCGCTAATCTTCAACTCGCCTTGCGCCAGCAGCCAATTAACAAAGCTATTTTCATTTTTTTTAGCGCCCGTTTTAACTTGGAAACCGGCCACAAACCACGCACCCGCAGCATCTCGGCGCAGGCTTAAATGAGGGGAAACAGTGGCTAAGCGGCTAAATAACAACTCGCCCCGCAGTAGCGTCCACCACGATAAATCAGCATCAACCGAGGCCAGCTGCAAGCCCGGCTGGCCCGCTGTATGCACCTTAAAATCATCCACCCGCACAAAGGGATGAATACCCCGCCAGCCGCCGGACAAACGCCCCATTTCAATCTGACTACCCGTTGCAAGCGCCAGCTTTTGTACTAACCATGGGCGATACTCATCCAAGCGTGGCAATACATAAAACTGCCAAGCCAGCACGACAGCCAGCAAAATCAAACCGATGCCCGCCAAAATGCGCAACAAGGCACGGTAATGCCAATGAATGAATAGGGAAAAGCGTTGCAGTAACTTAGAAAAAACAGGCATTCAGTGTGGCTCGGGCATGCCAAAATTAGGCGGTGCTGTGTTAGGCTTTGCTGACACTCAGGTGGTAAGCCCAGTGTCAAACAGCGCCCTAGGTTAGGGGATATGAGATTTTAACCGTTTTTGAGCCTCTACCTACGACTGATCTAAGGTAAAGCGCCAAATCCTTACTTACCCCTGCGCGAGTGCAGAGCCAACACAGGCAACAATTATTCTTTCGTCATGCGTATCTAGCGCAATTTTGAGCCGACATTTATGACTGATCCAACACAAACCGCCCAATCCTTACTTAGCCCTGCGCTAGCGCATAGCCGATACCTGCTGCAATTATTCACCCGCCATGCGGATCTAGCGCAAGAAACCCTAGAGCAGCTCGCTCAGCCTTATACCCGAGCAAGTATGGAAGCACAGCTAAACGCTACTTTTGAGCTGGATGATCAAGCTTTAAAACAACGCTTACGCCTCTTGCGTCAGGCGGTTATGGCAAGGCTCATCAGCAGAGAATTAGCCGGTTTATCAGACCTCACCGAAGTAATGCACACCATCAGCGATCTGGCTGAAGTCACCTTGGCGGCTGCTTTAGCTTGGGTGTCCCAGCCCGACGCACGCTATGGCCTGCCCATAGGTGAAGAATCTGGGCAGGTGCAAGCGCTGATTATTGTGGGCATGGGCAAATTAGGTGGGCGCGAGCTAAATGTATCGTCTGATATTGATTTGATTTTTATCTTCCCCGAAGACGGCCAAACCACGGGGCCACGCAAAATCAGCAATTCTGAATACTTTGCCCTGATCGGCAAGCGGCTCATCAGCCTGATTGGCGAAATCACCGATGAAGGCTTTGTATTTAGAGTGGATATGCGCTTGCGCCCGTTTGGCGATGTGGGCCCGCTGGCTTGCAGCTTTGCCGCATTAGAAGGCTATTTGCTCACCCAAGGCCGTGAGTGGGAGCGCTATGCTTGGATCAAAGCGCGGGCGCTGTGTGGTGATGAAGCGGGGCTGATGCAAATGGTCACGCCCTTTGTTTATCGTAAATACCTCGATTACGGCGCTTATCAATCCATGCGCGAGCTACACAGCCAAATTCGCCGCGAAGTGGCGCGTAAAGACAAAATCGACAATATCAAACTCGGGCCGGGCGGGATTCGTGAAATTGAATTTATCGGCCAAGTTTTTCAATTGATACGCGGTGGGCGCAATAAAATCCTACAGCAGCGGCCAACCCAAGCCATTTTGGACGAGCTGGCCCAGCAAGGCACCCTGACGCACGCCGCCGTAGCCGAACTACAAGAAGCTTACTCGTTCTTACGCAATACCGAACATCGCTTAATGTATCTGGACGATACACAAACCCAGATGCTGCCGCTCAATGCTGAAGATCAAGCCCGGATTGCGCTCAGCATGGGCTTTAGCGATTGGGCGCAGTTTAAAGAACAGCTCACCTTGCACCGCAGCCGTGTCAACCAACACTTTGAGCATGTTTTTGTGCTACCGCCCGATGAAGGCGAAGACCACCCACAAGCGGCCATATGGCTCAGCGCACAGGATGGCGACAGCACCGATCTGGCCGCATTAGGCTTTGAAAACCCTAATGAAATCAACCGCCGTTTGTCCTCAATGCAAAGCAGCAGCCGCTACCAGCAAATGCCTGATCGCTGCCGCAAACGCATAGACAGTATTTTGCCGCCTTTAATTGAAGTCGCCGCTAATTTTCATAATCCTGACGCTACTTTCACTCGTATTCTCGATTTACTCGAGGCCATCAGCCGCCGCGAATCCTACCTTGCCCTACTGGCCGAACACCCGCGCACCTTAAAGCGGCTGGCTAGCCTGTATAGCGCCAGCCCTTGGGTATCGCAATATTTAACTCGCCATCCTATTTTGCTCGATGAGCTGCTCGATTTCCGCTTATTAGAAGAGCTGCCTGACTGGCCCAAACTCGGCAAAATCTTACGCCAAGAATTAAAAGACTTAGAAGATGACACCGAAGCCAAGATGGATTGCTTACGTCATTTTCAACACGCGCAAGTTTTTAGATTAGTTTGTCAGGATTTAGATGGCCTACTGGTACTAGAAACGGTATCAGATCACTTATCTGATTTGGCCGACTTAATGCTCACCGTTACGCTTGAGCAAGTCTGGCAAGAGCTGCCAAATACGCACCGAGCCAAGCCCCAATTTGCAGTCATTGGCTATGGAAAACTCGGCGGCAAGGAGCTGGGCTTTGCCTCTGATTTAGACATTGTTTATCTGTTTGATGACGATCACCCTAATGCCGCCGAAGTCTATGCCAAATACGCCAAACGCATCGTCAATTGGCTAACCGCGCTCACCCCTGCCGGGCATCTTTATGATATTGATTTACGTCTGCGGCCCAATGGCACATCGGGCTTACTGGTTTCCAACATCGGTACCTTTGCCCAATACCAACGAGAATCGGCCTGGGTGTGGGAGCACCAAGCCCTCACTCGCGCCCGCTATTGCGCAGGAGATCGCGTCGTAGGCAATGCTTTTGAAGCCATTCGTGAAGATGTTTTGCGCACGCCACGCGATTTAGCCAAGTTGCGCGATGAAGTGCGCACCATGCGCAAACGCATGCTCGAAACCCACCCTGCACGGCCAGAAGATGTGAAACATGTACGAGGTGGGATTGTTGATATCGAATTTATCATGCAATACCTCATCTTGGCCTACGCCAAAGAGCACCCCGCCTTTTACCTAAACAGCGGCAATATCGCCCTACTCGCCACCGCCGCACAACTCGGCTTAATTCCACAAGATGCGGCCCTGCTTGCAGCAAATGGCTACCGAGAATTACGCCGCCTACAGCACAGCAGTCGCCTAAATGGCACTGAACTGACACCAAAGATGCTCCTACCCATCCAAGCTCAGCTGGCAGCCGTCAAATTACTTTGGGAGACTTTATTTGAGGAAGACTTGGGGTGATGCTGGGGGTATTTGAGGAGGTATTGATTTTATAGGGTGCACAACGACGAAGTCGTTGCGCACCGCACTCGATGTGCAAGAAAAACAAAGGCTGAGAGCTCACTCAACAAAGCTTCGCTTTTCTCCGTAAAACTCTGTGTTCTCTGTGGTTCAAGGTTTGGGTTTTCACCAGCTATCAACTAGCGATATCCGCAATCACCTTAGGAAAATCAGCAAAATGCACCGCAGCCTTACCATTCGGTAGGTAATCAGCCAATAAATACGCTTCCTCACGAATTCGCTCCATCAAGGCAACAACGTGGGTAGGCTGAATATTGACATCAAACCAGAACTCTTTACGCCAAACGGGATTCAAGCCTACATCCCCACCCGGCTCAAGCTCGCTGAGCGATGCCTGACGACACGCAAAGCCAAGAGCGGCCAAAAAGTCAGCAAACTCTGGCCCACTATCGCTCACCTCTAACACAAACGCCGCCATCCCTGGCGCAACCTGCTGTAAGTTTACATAAATGCACGTATCAAATCGTGTTTGCACCGATTGCATGCAATGAGAACAAAAAAAACCAGAACGCGGGGCGTACTCGCTTTCATCCGCATAAGCATCAGTGATAGGTAAGACTGGGTGCCCGCAACTATGATACGAATCCACGTTAAACCTTTCCATCAGTTAGCATTAGGACAAGCTTATGCTTTCATATTAGCTTTAAGGAAGAAAAAAAGCACCTATATTAGCAGGTGCTTTTGTAAATATTTACACACACAAACTTAAACAATGTCTAATCACTTAGCCGAGAAAAATCAGCGCCTCAGTTGTTGCTCATCCGCACAATGAGCAGCCGCTATTAACAAGCCTTGAGCATACTTGCACCTAAAAGCAGCGTAACGACAACAATAGATGCCCCCTGCATACCCTGCACTCCGCCCCTAAATGCTTTATATAAAAGAACAGGTAGTCCCTATCCATTATTTAAAAGCAAAAAAAGCACCCACATTCAGTGAGTGCTTTATGACAGCTTAAATACTTAACTCGCTGCGACTTCTGCCTTCTGACGCAGGCGGATATGCAATTCACGCAGTTGTTTTTCATCCACGCTATTTGGCGCATCGGTCAGCAAGCACTGAGCACGTTGCGTTTTAGGGAAGGCGATCACGTCACGGATGGATTCTGCGCCCACCATTAAAGTCACCAAACGATCCAGACCAAAGGCTAAACCACCGTGTGGAGGTGCACCAAATTGCAGGTTTTCTAGTAAGAAACCAAACTTGTTCTGCGCTTCTTCCGCATCAATTTTCAACGCGCGGAATACTTTAGATTGCATTTCTTCACGGTAAATACGGATCGAGCCACCACCAATTTCAGAGCCGTTTAACACCATATCGTAGGCTTTAGCGATACAAGCGCCTGGGTTGGTGTCGAGCATATCTTCGTGGCCATCTTGCGGTGCAGTAAACGGATGGTGACATGCGGTCCAGCGATCGGCTTCTTCGTCGTGCTCGAACATTGGGAAATCAATCACCCACATTGGCTTCCAGCCTTGGGCAAAGTAACCGCCCGCCTCGCCCTTCTCGTGGCCTACTTTGATACGCAATGCGCCGATGGCTTCGTTCACCACCTTGGCTTTGTCTGCACCAAAGAAAATCAAATCGCCATCGGTTGCGCCAGTACGCGCGATGATTTCTTTCAGCGCGGCTTCAGAAAGATTTTTAACGATTGGTGATTGCAGGCCAGAATGCTCATCATTGGTCAGCTTAGTAACATCATTTACTTTAATGTAAGCCAGACCCTTAGCACCGTAAATGGCGACAAACTTGGTGTATTCGTCGATTTCCTTACGGCTCAGCGCAGCACCACCCGGTACGCGCAAGCCAACCACACGGCCGTTTTCCATTTCTGCTGCGGAGCGGAATACTTTGAATTCTTCTGTCTTCATCAAGTCAGTTAACTCAACGAATTCAAGCGTCACGCGCAAATCTGGCTTGTCTGAACCGTATAAACGCATCGCGTCTGCGTAAGTCATGCGTGGGAAGTCGGTCAGCTCAACGCCAATGCCTTCTTTAAACACATGCTTGGCCATCGATTCGGTGATGTCCATGATTTCGTGTTCATTCAGGAACGATGTTTCGATATCGATCTGGGTGAATTCTGGCTGACGATCTGCGCGCAAATCTTCATCGCGGAAGCATTTAACGATTTGGTAATAGCGATCAAAACCCGCCACCATCAGCAATTGTTTGAAGAGTTGTGGAGATTGTGGCAGGGCAAAGAATTGACCATCGTGCACACGGCTAGGCACAAGGTAATCGCGCGCGCCTTCTGGTGTGGAGCGAGTCAACATCGGTGTTTCGATGTCGATAAAACCCAAGCCATCAAGGTAATTACGGATCAGCATGGCGATGCGATAACGCAGACGCAGATTTTTTTGCATCACTGGGCGACGCAAATCAATCACACGGTTTTGCAGGCGCACGTTTTCAGAGAGATTTTCATCATCGATTTGGAACGGTGGTGTCACTGCGGTATTCAGAATTTTGATATCGCTCGCGACAATTTCAATTTCGCCAGAGATCAGGTTTTTGTTCGCAGCGCCGTCCGGACGGGTACGCACCAAGCCGGTGATTTCTAATACGTATTCATTACGTGAAGAATCAGCCGTCGTAAACGCCTCTGCGGTGTCAGGATTAATAACAACTTGCACTAGGCCTTCACGATCGCGCAAATCAATAAAAATCACGCCACCGTGGTCACGACGACGATGCGCCCAACCTTTGATCGTGACGGTTTGACCGAGGTAACGGCTATCAATAAGACCACAGTAATCTGTACGCATTTGGTTTTCTCTTAGAATTTAATCAATTTTCACGACACTGGTAAGTGCTTGAAAAATGTAACGAGAAAGTCAAGGGCAAGGCAAAAAATGACGAAAACCCAGAATTTACATCAAGTAAATGAGGAGTTTGAGTTGTTTTTTAACGCCACCATCAGCTTTCGAAGTCGCTTTGCAATCACTTACCGGGTGTAACGACACCCATGGAAATAACATACTTTAATGCTTCATCAACGCTCATATCCAGCTCAATCACGTCGGACTTTTTAACCATAATAAAGTAGCCCGAAGTTGGGTTGGGCGTCGTTGGCACATACACACTGACGTATTCCCCCTCCAAAACCGTAGCCACTTCTCCGCCGGGAATCCCCGTCATAAAGGCAATCGTCCACGCATCCGCATGTGGAAAACGCACTAACAGCGCTTGACGAAAGGCTTGGCCAGAATCAGAAAACAGCGTGTCTGATACCTGCTTCACACTGCTATAAATCGAACGCACAATCGGAATACGGTTAAGTACTTTTTCTCCCACCAGCAACAAGCGTAAGCCCAGCACATTGGTTGCAAACACACCCGTCAACAACAAAACAACAATGGTAAGAATCACACCAAAGCCGGGGATGTGGTGCGAGCCAACCAAAAAGGGAAAAGACCCTTCCATTGCTTGGAGCAACCATGAATCGGGGCGCATTGACGTTGGCAGCAAAGCACCAATCTGATCCATTGTGCCAATAATCAGTTGCAAGACCCAAAGTGTGATCGCCAATGGCACCCACACCAATAAACCTGTCAGCAAGTATTTTTTAAAATGCGTCATCAGCATGGATTTATCAACCATCCGAAGGCAATTTAGATGGAGAACCACCTTTAAAATCAATTACATCCCAGCCATTACCCTTCAATTGAAAACCAGTAATAGTGAGTTGTTTTTTATAACAAGGCACATGGCTAGCTGGACACACAGAAAACGTGTAGTCCCGCATTCTCTGAATACAAAACATTGGCGACTATTTCCTTTGGAATCAACGAGCTAACTACCAATCGGACTGGGTTAAAAATAGGGACCATAGCAGTTTTAGTGCTTGACTAAAGGAGAGGATTCTACCTAACTTTAATTGCTCTGTCTTGCCACTGGATTTTTATGCGAAATTTTCTGTCAGGAAACGTGACCACCCCCAATACGCCCGTACCGCTCCTGCCAAGCTAAACGCGGGCAGCAGCCAAATCATCAAGGCTAGCTGGGGCATCACACAAAGAGGGGCAAAGGAAGGAATGACTGGAAAATATTAATCACATTTAAGGCAAGGGGGGCTGACGGAAACTAGCCAGATAAATCACTACATCAGCAATTTGCTCGTCAGTTAGTGCCCAATCCTGTCAACTTAAGCTTATTAACATTGAGAGAGTTGATATTTATAGTGTGTACAACGACGCAGTCGCTCTTCACCGAAAACGGTGCGCAAGAAAAACGACTTGCACACCCTATAAAAACCAAACTTTCCCCTATTAAGTCCTTAGGTAAAAGTTTTCGAGCAAGGCATCCTGACGAAGACAGTATGAATAATACGACGAGGAAGGATAACGAAGCTCGAAGACTTTCATTAGAGCACTTATTTACGGCCACACTTTACAGTGCAAGCGCAGCGAGCAGCTATCAACCCGATATTTGCCGTCAGCGCGCAGGCAGCGATGCCTGCACGCTAACAGCGATTAAATAGCGATTACTTACTCATTTCGCGCTGACGACGGCTTTCAGCAAGGATAATCCCGCTGGCAACCGATACATTCAAGCTTTCTACCGAGCCAAACATCGGGATTGATACAAGGGTATCGCAGGATTCACGCGTCAGGCGGCGCATGCCTTCGCCTTCATTACCCAAGACCCAAGCCAGCGGGCCAGTTTGGTTAAAATGATGCAAGTCGGTTTTAGCATCGGCATCCGTTCCCACAATCCAAACACTCTGGTCTTTTAGGTCACGTAAAGTACGCGCTAAATTAGTCACCATAATGTAAGGAATGACTTCGGCAGCGCCGCAAGCCACTTTAGAAACGGTGGCGTTAATGCTGACTGATTTATCTTTAGGAGCGATCACGGCGTGTACGCCCATCGCATCCGCCACGCGCAGGCAAGCGCCTAGATTATGCGGGTCGGTAATGCCATCCAAAATCAGTAAAAACGGTGGCTCGGTCAAGTCTTCCAGTACGTCTTCCAGCACCACATAGGATTTGCCCGCGTCGATCATAGCGGCTACGCCTTGGTGACGAGCGTGGCCGGTCATGCCATCCAAACGTGCGGCATCGACCATAATCACGTGCACGCCCTGCTGCTCGGCTAATTTCAGCAGCTCTTTAGCGCGTGGATCGCTGCGGCTGCCGTTAAAGAACAGCTCTAATACGCTGTCTGGAAAACGCTTAATACGTGAAGCAACGGCATGAAAGCCGTGAATTAATTTTTTTTGCATCTTTTTATTACCTAAATAAAACGCCGATCCTCTTTATAGATCACCCACATCAATCAACTTAAAGATGATTTTATGCGGTGCTTTATAAAGTGGATTCGGCTGTGACTAGCCCTTGCTGGGCCAAGTAAATCTCGAGATCGTCTGCGGGCAATGCACGTGAATATAAATATCCTTGCGCACTCTGGCAGCCACTTTTGCGCAAGAATAACATTTGTTGAGTGGTTTCTACGCCTTCAGCGACCACAGAAAGGCGTAATTTACGCGCCATGGCAATAATTGCCTCGGTAATTGCAGCGTTATCCGAGTCATCCGGCAGACCATCAACAAAGGAGCGATCAATTTTCAGGCTATCAATGGGGAAGTGTTTTAGATTAGATAGCGATGAATAGCCCGTACCAAAATCATCAATCGCCAGCATCACACCCATGGTTTTCAACTCATTCAAGGTCTGCACCGCGCGCTGCGGATCTTGCATAATCATACTTTCGGTAATTTCTAATTCTAAACGGGGAGCTGCCAAACCCGTACTGACCAGGGCCGCTTGCACTTGCTGGACTAAATTCGCCTGCTGAAATTGCCGTGGCGATAAATTAACGCCCACATGCGGAATATCAAAGCCTGCTTTTAGCCATTCACGCATTTGCCGACACGCTTCAAGCAAAACCCACTCACCAATAGCCACAATCAAGCCATTTTCTTCCGCCAAGGGAATAAAACTCACCGGTGGCACTAAACCTAAGCCGGGATGATTCCAGCGAATTAAGCTTTCCAAACCACTTAAACGCCCACTCGCCAAATCAATTTTGGGCTGATAGTGCAAGCAAAATTGTTGCCGCTCTAGGGCATGGCGTAAGCCGTTTTCCATCATTAAATGCTCAAACGCCATTTCATTCATATTGGCCGCAAAAAACTGCACATTATTTTTGCCGGTTTCTTTGGCTCTATACATCGCCACATCGGCATTTTTCAGCAGCGCGGCGGGTGTTTTCCCGTCGCAAGGATAGACGCTAATGCCGATCGAGCAGCTAACAAATAGCTCTTGGCCATTAATCAAGCAGGGCTGGATTAATGACTGCCGTAGCTTTTCAGCAACCTGCCCGACCAAATCAAGGCAGACCACGTTTTCTAGCAAAATCGTAAATTCATCGCCACCAATTCTAGCCAGCACATCACCATCGCTTAATATCGACTGTAAGCGATTGGCCACAATCACCAGCAAGGCATCCCCCACCTCATGACCTAGGGTGTCATTAATGGTTTTAAAGCGATCCAAATCAATAAAAAGCACGGCAAATTGCTGCTCATTGGCGCGAAATATGGCGGCATTAAGCTGCTCTTGCAGCGCCATTCGATTAAATAAGCCCGTTAATGGATCGTGGTTAGCTAAATAAAAGAGCCTTTGTTCCGCTTCTTTTCTATGCGTGTAATCAGAAAAAACACCTACATAATTAGTCATACTGCCCTGCTCATCACGCACAGCACTGATCGATAACCACGCAGGATAAATATCACCATTTTTGCGCCGATCTTCCATCTCGCCTTGCCAATGTCCATAAGCATTCAGCTCAGCGAGCATGGCCTTATTGATGACCCGCCCATGGCCGCGCTGATTAAACATCCGTGAAATACGGCCAATTGCATCCACTGCCACAAAGCCAGTAATCCGGCTAAATGCAGGATTAACCGCCACAATCCGTGCGTCGGCATCAGTAATTAAAATGCCTTCGCTGGCATTACCAAATACTTGCGCCGCAAGCCGCGTGCTTTTTGCGGCCACAAATTCTTCTTGATTTGATGCGGCCAGCACCACGCCCGTTACAACCACGGACAACAACAACAGCAAACTAGATAAAAGCCCACCCGACCAAACCGTGCCCGAATGAGAGAAAATCGCCAATAAAGCGACCACAAGCCCAAGCACGCCATTTCCCACATGGCCCAAGCGTAAAGCCGACCAAATAATCAAAGGGAATAATAAAAACAATAGCTCTTGATAACCATTAAATTGACTTAGCAAAATAGCGCCAAAGCTTGCAATAGCAACAATTAGCATTAACTCGGCCAAGCGGCCAGGCCAAATCATCGCGCGCTGATGCAATAAACCCAAACAAAGAGGAACAATGATTAAAATAAATAGTGCGTCGCCCAGCCACCAACAAACCCAATCAGAAAACAAGG
The DNA here is from genome assembly GCA_025360045.1 of Janthinobacterium sp. GTDB lineage: Bacteria > Pseudomonadota > Gammaproteobacteria > Burkholderiales > Chitinibacteraceae > Iodobacter. Next base: position 42,065 of record JANYCY010000007.1, read on the forward strand.
CCATAGCGGGAAGAGGAAAGAAAACACTTTGAATAAGCACACCGCAACTGGCCCCAAAAAAAGCCCCCACCATCGGGCCGGCCAAGATCAAGCGTAAGCTGTCTTTTACCCTCAGCTCGCCATCAAGCACAAATTGCGGTAATAAAGCGACAATCAGCAGGGGCTGAAAAACATCCAATAAAGAAAGCTGCGCCACGCCCCAAAATGGATAGCCCTGTAATACAGGTAATAGCCAGGACACTGAAGCAATCGTCAGTAATGCATAAGGCCCACCTAACAATAAAGCCGCAACACCGATGCCCGTATGTAAGTTAAATAAATGCTGTCCCGATGATAACTTCCAGCTCAGAAAACTAGATAGGCTATACACGGAAGCAATAAGCAGCTGCTGTAGCCATGGCCTACGCATTAATCTTGCTCTCCCTGAGCTCATTATTTTTTTATTTGCCAATAAGGCAAATCTAATATTTGGCAAGCATCATTAGTTACTTACCCAAAAAAATCAAGCCCCACCTTTCTGAAACAGATCGGATAGGACGGGTATAATCCGCCACTACGCTTTCTAAGAATGCCATCTGCCATGACACTACCCGCACTCCCTCTTAACGGCCAACGCACCCAAATCAATACCTTACATGGCTCGGGTGATGCTTTTGCCTTAAGCCATTACGCCAATATTGCGCGTCCTTTGGTGGTATTTACGTCGAATGCGCAGGTGGCCAGCCGCTTAAAAGAAGAGCTGGCCTTTTTAGCGCCGCAAAAAAACATCGTACTTTTCCCCGATTGGGAAACGCTGGCTTACGATCACTTCAGCCCGCACCACGATTTGATTTCAGAGCGCTTAGCCGCACTATGGCAAATTCGTCAGAACCAAGCTGATGTGGTCATTGTGCCGGTGCAAACAGCCATGGGTGTTTTACCCCCTGTAGAGTACCTTGCTGCTTACACCTTCTTCTTAAAAAAGGGTGAGAAGCTTGATGCAGATCAGCTACGCGCTGATATGGCCTTTGCAGGCTATAGCCATGTCACACAGGTGTATGGGCCGGGTGAGTTTTCGATTCGTGGCGGGCTGATTGATTTATTCCCGATGGGCTCTACCCTGCCGTTTCGCCTTGATCTATTTGGCGACATCATCGAAACCATCCGCACCTTTGATGTGGACACCCAGCGCAGCCTTTACCCCGTTCCTGAAATCCGACTGCTGCCCGCACGCGAGTTTCCGCTCGATGAAAAGGGTCGCACACAATTTAGACAGCGCTTTAGAGAAGTGTTTGAAGGCGATCCAAGCAAGGCGCGTATTTATAAAGATATTGGCAACGGCAGCACCCCTGCGGGGATCGAATACTATCTGCCGCTGTTTTTCGAGCAAACTGCCACGCTGTTTGATTACCTCCCCAAAGACGCTGTTTTGGCGCAGCACGGCGATCTATTACAAGCTGCCGAGCAATTTTGGGCCGAAACCTCAGACCGTTACCGCAATCTATCTGGCGATCATGAACGACCCATTCTTGCGCCAAAAGATCTCTACCTCACCCCCGACGCTCTATTTAGCGGCTTAAAAAAACACCGCCGTATCGAGTTTATTGCGGGCGAATCAACACTCACTGCCGCTTTACCGCCGCTAAACGTCGACCGGCGCAGCGACAATCCAATCAGCAAGCTGACTGACTTTATCGCCAGCTACAGCGGGCACATCCTGCTCTGCGCCGAAAGCCTAGGCCGCCGCGAGACCATGGCGCAGTTTTTTGCCGAATATGGCTTAAAACCTAAGCTGATCGAAAGCTGGGATGATATTAAAGCCAGCAAAGATAAAGTGCTGCTGACTGCCGCACCGTTTTATAACGGCTTTATCTTAAATGATGGCCCTTTAGCCATTATCACCGAAGCCAATCTTTACGAGATGGTGGCGCAAAGCCGTGGCAAACGTCAGCAAAAACGCAGTAATACTGACGCCATGTTGCGTGACTTATCCGAACTAAAAATTGGCGACGCCGTGGTGCATGAAGGCCACGGCATTGGCCGCTATTCCGGCCTGACCAGCATGGATTTGGGCGAGGGCGAAACCGAGCTAGTCGTCATCGAATACGCGGGCAACGATAAGCTTTACGTACCTGTTAGCCAGCTGCACGTCATCAGCCGTTATTCTGGTGGCAGCGCAGACGCAGCGCCCCTGCATAAGCTAGGCAGCGGAAACTGGGATAAATCCAAGCGCAAAGCCGCCGAGCAAGTCAGAGACACCGCCGCCGAGCTACTTAATCTTTACGCCCGCCGCGCCGCGCGTAAGGGCCATGCCTTTGAGTGGGATTTCCACGATTACGCGGCCTTTAGCGCGGGCTTTGGCTTTGAAGAAACCGCCGATCAAGCCGCCGCCATCGAAGCCGTACTGGTAGATATGCGTATTGATAAGCCAATGGACAGATTAGTCTGTGGCGATGTGGGCTTTGGTAAAACCGAAGTGGCGCTGCGTGCTGCTTTTGCCGCCGTAGCGGGTGGCAAGCAAGTGGCCGTACTTGTGCCAACCACCCTGCTCGCCGAGCAACATTTCCAAACCTTTAGCGATCGCTTTTCTGACTGGCCAATTAAAGTGGCTGAAATCTCACGTTTCAGAAGCGCCAAGGAAGCGAGCGCCACCATGAAAGGCATGGCGGAAGGCACTGTTGATATTGTGATAGGCACGCATAAGCTGGTGCAGCCGGATGTGGAATTCAACAAGCTGGGTCTGGTGATTATCGACGAAGAACACCGCTTTGGTGTGCGGCAAAAAGAGCAACTTAAAGCACTGCGCGCCGATGTGGACGTGCTCACCCTCACCGCCACGCCGATTCCGCGCACGCTGGCGATGAGCTTAGAAGGCTTGCGTGACTTTTCCGTAATTGCCACCGCGCCCAATAAACGCCTCGCCGTTAAAACCTTTTTGGCCAAATTTAGCGACGGCATTATCCGTGAAGCGGTATTGCGCGAACTAAAGCGCGGCGGACAGGTGTTCTTTTTGCATAATGAAGTCGACACCATCGACAATATGCGCGAAAAACTAACGGCGCTGCTGCCCGAAGCCCGCGTTGGCGTAGCACATGGCCAGATGAGGGAACGTGACCTTGAGCATGTAATGCGCGACTTTGCCCAGCAGCGTTTTAATATTCTGCTCTGCACCACCATTATTGAAACAGGGATCGACATCCCCAATGCCAACACCATTTTGATGAATCGCGCCGATAAATTTGGCCTGGCGCAATTACACCAAATGCGTGGCCGTGTGGGCCGTAGCCATCACCAAGCTTACGCCTACCTCTTGGTTCCTGAGCCTGATGCCTTAAAGGGCGATGCTAAAAAACGCCTCGAAGCCATTCAAATGATGGATGAATTGGGCGCAGGGTTTTATCTGGCGATGCACGACTTGGAAATCCGCGGTGCGGGTGAAGTGCTGGGCGATTCGCAATCGGGTGAAATGCAAGAAATCGGCTTCTCGCTCTACAGCCAAATGCTCAAAGAAGCGGTTAAATCGCTCAAAAAAGGCATTGAGCCAGATCTATCCCAGCCGCTTGGGGTCACCACCGAAATCAATCTACGCGCCCCAGCGCTGCTACCCGCTGAATACTGCCCCGATGTGAACGAGCGGCTCAGCCTGTATAAGCGCCTTGCGCATTGTGAAAGCAACGACGATCTGGATGACATCATGCAAGAGCTGATCGACCGCTTCGGCCTTTTACCTGCGCCTGCCAAAGTGCTGCTCGATTGCCATCGCCTGCGTATGCTGGCAGGTGCGCTCGGTATTGTTAAAATTGACGCCGCCGACAACGCCATCGTGCTCAGTTTCACCACCAATACCGTGATTGAGCCGATGAAAATCATTAAACTCATCCAAAACAAGAAGAATTACAAAATGAGCGGCCAAGATAAATTGCGCGTAGAAGGCAGTTGGCCAGAAAGCGCCTTGCGGGTGGTGAGAGTGAAAGAGCTATTGCATGAGCTAAGCCATTGAGTCGTTGATGTATCAATTACCCGTAGGGTGGGTTAGGCCGTTGAAATGCCAAAGAAAGATAAAACGGTTTCCAGGCCGTAACCCACCACCATGCCATGGCGGGTTACGGCCGAAAGAGATCAGCGCCCTAATCCGCATAAAGAGCGGCCTAACCCACCCTACGATATTCGCATCAGCAAACTTTCGCGGCACAATCCGCTCATACAAATACATACAAAACACAAATGAATACAGAGCCCAAATCCGCACCACCGAATAATCTGCCCCGCTATCGCTTAATCACCGGCCCCGATGACGCCAGCTTTTGCCATAGAATCAGCGAAGCGTTGGCTCTGGGTTATCAGCTTTATGGCTCACCCGCTGCGACTTTCAACGGTCAGAATGTCATCGTTGCCCAAGCCGTACTCTGGCCTTCACTTTAATTAATGCTATCCAACAAGCCACTATGCCCCTGACCCAAAAACTCTCTGAACTTCATCCCGATGATCTGCCGCTGCTCTATGCCATGGCGCTGCTGCAAGAGCCAATGCCGCAGGTTCGGCTGCTCACGCTGATGCAGCTGCGTAAAGAAAAAATGGCCAATGGCAATGCTTATGACCAGCCCAAGGTTAAAGCCTGCCTTGCACGGTTGATGCTGCAAAAAATGGTGACCTTGCAAATAGGCATGGGCTATACGCTGGAAGACGAATATATTTTCCCCGCGTTACTTAAGCTAAAACAAAGCGGCTGGCTACCTAGCTGGGTAGGAGCTGCCCGTGATTTACTCACCCAGCAGCATGAATATTCGCCCTGGAAAACGTACCCAGACGATTTTTGCCAACGTGAAGTGATGTTCTCAGCTTTTTGCGGGCAAATTGACATCGTCAATGAATGGCGGCAGCGTATGGCCATGGCTGACAGCCTTGCCTTGCATTTTTTTGAGGGCGACAGCGGCCAGCTTTTATTTAGCCTGCTCGATGAAGAAATTCAAAGCCAGCTTCTGCATGACGCCTTGCAAAGCAGCGCATGGAATCTAGCCGATTGCAGCGCCATCTATCAGTACACCCTCAGCCTATTTGAGCAAAGCTTTCACGAATGGCCGCTGCTGTCTGCCCAGCTAGCCGCCCATGCCCTACTCCGTGGCGATTTTGCTTATCTCAAAATGATCCAGCAAAAAACACCTTCGCAGTTTTTAGCCGAAAATCTAGCCGCGCTCGCTACCTTACGGGGTGAATACGGCATTGCGGTCGAGATTTACGACGCGCTGCTTAAAGCGCTTAAACAAGCCAGCGGCAAGCGTAAATACTTTTTGACCGACAGCAATGGCCTGCTCTATACCATAGCGCTGTTGGGGCTGAACACCCCTGCCAGCCTGAAGCTTGCCAAGGCGCAGGTCGATGAAGGCCAAAAACAAAAACACGCTTACAGCTATTTTGCGTTGCATCCTTTAGTCGATCATCTGGCCCAAGGCACACCGCTGATCAGCGCCCGCCCCAGCTATATTCATCAGCCAAACGATTGTGATGGTCTATTTGAAGCGCTGGCCCTTTTCTGGCAAGACGCAACGGTAGACGATAGCTGGTGCCAAAAACTGATTACCGCCAGAACCAAAGCCAGCAAACACGGCTATCAATGGATTGCCGCCGAGCTGGATGTAGTGCTCTTCCAGCAATTTGGCAAGCCGCTACTCTACCCCGGCTGGCACGCCCAGCAGCAGCTCACGCCCTTGATTTCAGCCATTACACGGGAAGAAGGCTGGCAACGTGCGCTTGTGGCACTGAGCCAGCTCAAAGCAGGTACACCGGTGAGCACCAGCGATGTGCGCATCGCTTGGCTGATTGAAATCAATCACGGCGATATTCGGATCGACCCGCGTGAGCAAAAGAAAAGCGCCAAAGGCGTTTGGAGCAAAGGCCGCGCCGTGGCACTGCGCCGTATGCTGCAAGAGCAAGACACCTTGCCGGGCATGACCGATCAGGACAAACGCGTCGCCAGCTGTATCGGAAAATCGTATAACAACTATTACGGCGGCAGCGAATACGAGCTGGATGCCGAAGCCGCCCTCAGCCATCTCATTGGCCACCCCGCGCTATTCTGGTTTGACGCACCCGATGTGCGTATCGATATTGCCAAGGGCGAAGTGGCGCTGCTGCTCAAAGAAAAACAAGGCCAGATCACCCTGCAGCTCGACCCCGACATGGATAGCAACGCGCCGCTGATCTGGAAAAAAGAAACGCCAACCCGCTTAGTGATTTACAGCTCCAGTGCCGAAATCAAGCAAATCGCTGGGATTTTAGGCACAGGGCTGGCCGTACCGGTGGCCGCTAAAGCACAGCTGGTGGATGTGATTACCGCGATTGCGCCGCATATTGCCATTCACTCCGATCTGCCCGAGCTGGCCGCCCATGTGGATAGCGTGCCCGCCAATGCCACGCTTTATGCGCATCTTTTGCCGCTACAAGAAGGCCTGCGTATGCAGCTGCTGGTTCGCCCGCTCGCCGGTGGCAGCTGGATGACACCCGCCAAGGGCAGCGTGAATGTGCTGGGCGAGATTGATGGCAAGGCAGTGCAAGCCGTCCGCGATTTGGCCGCAGAAAAGAAGCTCCTCAAACGCGTGGTCGATGGCTCGCCCACCCTCAGCCAAGCCGAGCAAAATGGCATTGAGTGGGAGCTATTCCACCCCGAGCTTTGCTTAGAGCTACTGGCCGAGCTGCGAACCTTTGGTGACGACACCCTGCAACTGGTCTGGCCCGAAGGCGAGCGTTTCCGCCTAAACAGCACCCGTGGTCTGGCGCAAATGTCGCTCACGGTCAAAAAACAAGGCGAGTGGTTTGTAGCGGGTGGCGAGCTGACGCTGGACGATGGCCGTGTGCTGGCGCTGCGCGAGCTACTGCAAATGATGGACAAAGCCGAAGGCCGTTTCTTGCCGCTGGGCGATGGCGATTATTTAGCGCTCACCGCCGCCTTTAAAAAGCGCCTCGACGAATTGCGCGTGCTGGCCGAAGTTAACAAAGACGGCCTGCGCATCAGTGCCCTCACCGCGCCGCTGCTGGCCGAGCTGGCCGGCGAAGTGGGTGATTTACAAAGCGACGCGGCTTGGCAAGAGCAAGTGGAAAAGCTTGATTCGCTGGCCGACTTTCAGCCCAAAGTGCCCTCCACCCTGCAAGCCACGCTGCGCGATTATCAGCTAGAAGGCTTTCAATGGTTATCCCGCCTAGCACGTTGGGGCGTGGGGGCTTGCCTCGCCGACGACATGGGCTTGGGTAAAACCGTGCAAGCACTGGCGCTGCTCTTAACTCGCGCACCGCAAGGCCCAGCGCTGGTGATTGCTCCGCTGTCGGTGGCGCTCAATTGGCAAGCCGAAGCGCTGCGCTTTGCGCCTACGCTAAAAGTGCAGACTTATCACAATAACCGCAGCCTTACTGATCTTGGGCCTTTTGATTTGGTGGTTGCCAGCTACGGCATGTTGCAACAAGACAGCGAAGCTTTCGCCGCCCAGCATTGGCACACCGTGGTCTTGGATGAGGCGCAAGCGATTAAGAATTCCGCCACCAAACGCAGCCAAGCCGCGATGGCGCTCAATGCCGATTTCAAAATCATTGCCAGCGGCACGCCGGTCGAAAATCACCTTGGCGAGCTATGGAATCTGTTCCGCTTTATCAACCCTGGCCTGCTCGGATCGAAAGAGCGTTTTGCCGCCAAATTTAGCGGTCCGATTGAGCGCGGGGACAAAACCGCCAAACAGCATTTGAAAAAACTGATCCAACCGTTTATCCTGCGCCGAACCAAGACCCAAGTACTCAGCGAATTACCACCGCGCACCGAGATCACGCTGAAAGTCGAATTATCCAAAGATGAGCGCCATTTATACGAAGCACTGCGCCAGGAAGCGGTAGAAAAACTCGATGCAGCCGGAGGGGATGAAAACCGCGCCATGCGTGTGCTGGCCGAAATCACCCGTTTACGCCGCTTTTGCTGCAATCCTAAGCTCACGCTTCCCAATTCAACGCTAGAAGGCAGTAAACTCGCCGCCTTTGGCGAAATCACCGAAGAGCTGCTAGAAAACAATCACAAGGCGCTGGTGTTTAGCCAATTTGTCGATCATCTGGCGATTGTGCGCGAATGGCTAGAAGAAAAAGGCATCCACTACCAATATCTGGATGGCAGCACGCCGATTATGGAGCGCAAAAAACGTGTCGATGCTTTTCAGGCCGGAATCGGCGATGTGTTTCTAATCAGCTTAAAAGCCGGTGGTACAGGCTTAAACCTCACCGCCGCCGATTATGTGATTCACCTCGACCCATGGTGGAACCCCGCCGTTGAAGACCAAGCGTCTGATCGAGCACACCGTATGGGGCAGCAACGACCAGTAACGATTTACCGCCTCGTGGCGCAAGACACCATCGAAGAGCAAATACTGGCCCTGCACGCAGAAAAACGCGACCTCGCCGACAGCCTACTCGAAGGCGGCGACGCCACCGGCAAGATGGATACGGCAGCGTTATTGGGATTGCTGCGAGGTGGTCATTAAACGTATGGGAAGAAACAAACCCAAATCTTGAACCACAGAGAACACAGAGAACACAGAGAGCACAGAGTTTCACAGAGAAGCTCTAAACCAGAGGGTAGGTTTTCTCTGTGGCACTCTGTGTCCTCCTTTTACTCTGTGGTTCAAGATTTAGCTTCCTCGGTGCGCAACGACTGCGTCGTTGCACACCCTATGAAACGTCAAAGGGTGTGCAAGTCGTTTTTCTTGCGCACCGTGTGCGGTGCGGAACAAGAAACCGTTCCACACCCTACAGCACTTTGTAAAAATTTTTGATTCACCGTTTTACACTTATTGGAAATACAGTATGTCAGCACTAAAGCAAGCCGAACTAGAACGCCTTGATGCGTTTTTAATGTCTGAAGCCACCGGCGCAGAGACCATGGATCTGGAAATGATCGATGGTTTCTTTGTTGCGCTGGCGATCAGCCCAGAGCAAGCACCGGAAGAAGAATGGTTGCCGCATATTTTTGAAGGCCAAGCGCCAGAATTTAAAGATGCGGCTGAAAAAGACGAGATTATTGAGTTAATCCGCCGCCATCACGCCGCCATTCAAGCCGCGTTTTCGCTCAAAGCCCGCAATAAAGAAACCGAAGAGCCTTTGTACGTGCCTATCGTTTTACAAGACGAAGGCATTGATGAAAAATGGCGTGAAACACTGGGCGCTTACTGGGCTTCGGGCTTCAGAGCCGGTGTTTTACTGCGTGAAGACCTTTGGCAAGATACGTTGGACGAGAACGAAGACCTTTACGAAATCGTTGCTAAAATTCTGACCTTAGAGCTTGGCCATCATCCTGATGATGAAGAATTGGTACTAAGCATTAAGGCGCGTGATGCGCTGATCGACGAGCTGCCTTGGCTGATTGAAGACGTGCTGCACTGGTGGCTAAACAAGCAATTTGGCAAGGTAGAAACCATTGTGAATGACGGCCCAAAAATCGGCCGTAACGATCCTTGCAGCTGTGGCAGCGGCAAGAAATTCAAAAAATGTTGCGGTGCATAATTAGTCAGCCTAAATAAAGTGAGGAAGAGGAAGCGATGTTAAAGACCAATTTCAGTGAGTTTGCATCATGAAGCGCCTCCTCCTCCTTCTTGCTTGCCTCGTGGCCCTGCCCTGTGCGGCCAAAGAGACTGTAAAACTTTGTTTTGACAATGAAGACGCTTACCCTAGCACCTTAAAAAATGGTACTGGGCTTAGCTTTTACTTACTCAACATTGTCGCCAAACAGCTCGACGTGCAAATGATTTACACCCCCTTGCCTTGGAAGCGCTGCCTTAAAGAAGTAGAAACGGGCAGCTACGATGGCGTGATTGGCATTGCTTATTTGCCAGAACGGCGCAGCATTGCCGCTTTTCCACTCAATAGCGCATCACAAGTACTACACGAGCAGCGCTTACTTACCACCACTCGCTCCGTTTATCGGCGCAAAGGCAGCTCTAGCTCTTGGGATGGCAAGCAATTTGTCGCACTCCAAAGCCCCGTCGGCGTACAAGCGGGCTATATGGCCGCCAGCGTATTAAAGCAAAGACAGATCCCTAGTGAAGACAGCTCACAATCCACGGACGATATCTTTAGAAAACTAAGCATAGGGCTGATCCAAATTGCCGTCGTAGAAGAGCGGCAAGGCGATCGATCACTGAAAAATCACCCTGAATACGCTAATAAAATTGAAAAATTGGCGCAGCCTTTTTTAATTAGCGACTTATTTCTCGCTTTTTCATATCCATTTCAAAATAAAAAAACCAAGCTTAGCCAAGCTATTTGGCAAGAAATTACCCACGTTCGTGAATCCAGCCAATATAAAAACACCACTCAAGAATAAAACCAAAAACACACTCTCATTCTCGCGGCAGGCCATAGGCTTAATGACGACCTGCCGTTACAATCAAGCCCTTCGCCCCAAGCCCTGCAGAGAATTGATATGTTCCGTCTTGTTATCCAAGCGCCAGAAATCGCCACGCAAAATCTTAAACAACTTGCTCGTCTTTCTGGTGCGCACAGCATAGAAGCCATCCATCAGCAGGCATTTCGCTTACAAGGCGCAGATATTGCTAATGAGGAAGCCGTAGCCGATTTTTGCGAATCCAATCAGCTCGATTTTGCTTTTATTCCTGAAGACATCAGCGTGCGAGATATTGGCCTTGTGGTGATGGATATGGATTCCACACTCATTACTATCGAATGCATCGATGAAATCGCCGACATGCAGGGCATTAAAGCAGAAGTATCGGCCATTACCGCCAGCGCCATGCGCGGTGAAATCGACTTTAAAGAAAGCCTCAGCCGCCGTGTGGCGCTGCTGGCGGGCCTAGACGAAAGCGCTTTAGAGCGGGTTTATACCGAAAGACTAAAGCTCATGCCTGGCGCAGAAATCATGCTCAAAGGCTTTCATGATGCAGGCGCTAAAACCTTGCTTATTTCGGGTGGATTCACTTTCTTTACCGAAAAACTACAAGCCAAGCTGGGCCTCACACGCACCATCGCCAATGTATTAGAAATTGAAAATGGCAAGCTCACCGGCAAAGTGATCGGCGATATTGTGGATGCAGAGCGCAAACAAGCCGAGCTAATCAAATACCGAACCGAGCTAGGCTTGCGTGCTGATCAAGTCGTGGCAATGGGGGACGGGGCCAACGATTTACCGATGCTCAAAGAAGCGGGCTTTGGCATTGCCTGCCACGCAAAACCACTCGTACAACGCGAAGCACCGTATTGTATTAATCAGGTGGGCTTAGATGGGGTGTTGAATTACTTTATTTAAAGGCTTGATGGACAAACCCAGGCCTTTAAATAGGTAGGGAGAGCAAAACGTTTTATTTTGCCCCATAAGCATCAAACCAATGGCATGCGTTTTTTTCGTACTTAAGCTTATTGCATTGGATGCGTTGGCATTTATAGGGTGTACAACGACGTAGTCGGAGCGCAAAGAACGGTGCGCAAGAAAAACGACTTGCACACCCTATATAAAACCAACCATGTTTTGACCTTAAGTTGATAGGAT
>JANYCY010000008.1 GCA_025360045.1 Janthinobacterium sp.
TTGATTTTGGTTAGCGCGTATGGGGTGCAACCCGCGTATTTTTCAGCATTGCTCGCGGGTTGCACCCGCCCTACGAAAAGCACAAGCATAAGTGGATAGAATTAGATTTCTCCCCCCCATCACATGTTAGAGAAAACCACCATGAAACTACGCTCCATCGCCCTTGTGGCATCTTTACTGGCCGCTGGCTTTTGCCAAGCGGAAGAAGTATTAAGAGTCTCAGCGATTCCTGATGAATCGCCTACCGAGCTACAACGCAAATTCTCCCCGCTAGGTAAATATCTGGAAGCTGAGCTGGGTATGAAGGTGCAATTTGTGCCGGTAACGGATTACGCCGCCGTAGTAGAAGCGTTGGCTGGCAAGCGCATTGACTTGGCTTGGCTGGGCGGCTTTACCTTTGTGCAAGCCAATAAGCGCGGCAAAGTGACCCCGCTGGTACAACGCGAAGAAGATGCGCACTTCACCAGCAAATTTATTACTGCCCGCAGCGATATTAATAGCCTGAACGATCTAAAAGGCAAAACCTTTGCCTTTGGCTCGGCGTCCAGCACCTCTGGCCACCTGATGCCGCGCTACTTTATTGAGCAAAAAGGCATTGATCCTGATAAGGATTTCAAAGGCCTGCCAGCATATTCAGGCACACACGATGCCACCGTCGCTTGGGTGGCTTCTGGCAAGGTAGACGCGGGTGCGTTGAATGCTTCGGTTTGGGATAAATTAGTTGAACAAAAGAAAGTTGACCCAAGCAAAGTGCGCGTTTTCTACACCACGCCACCGTTCTTTGATTACAACTGGACCATACGCTCTGATCTAGACGCAGGTATCGCTGCCAAGCTAAAAGCAGCTTTCTTAAAGCTAGATGCTAAAAACCCAGCACATAAAGAAGTGCTGGATCTGCAACGCGCCAGCCGCTTTATCCCGACCTCGGCCGAGAATTACAAAGCGATTGAAGAATCGGCTAAGAAAGTGGATTTAATCAAGTAGGGTGGGCAAGACGCTTTACCTTGCCCACGCGTGTGACCTCTACTAAACATCGCCGCATGGGCACAAAAACATGCCCACCCTACAAAACTGAGCTTAAAAGCAGAACACTGAGAAATCATGGGGTGCTATTTGTAGGGCGGGTGAAACCCACCGTTTTTCGTGTTTCAGTAAAGCTCGGCGGGTTTCACCCGCCCTACAAAACTGCGTCATTCCCGAATGCATTTATCGGGAATCCAGTGGTACTGCTGGATTCCCGATCAAAACACTCGGGGATGACGGTTTTGAAGTTTTGTGAGAAGCACAAGCTACTAGCAGCCTGTCGGGCTTAGTAAAAAATGCTTTTCATCCATGTGCTCTGCCTTCTTCCCGATCTCTGTGCCTACAGATTTTTTACCCTTTAAAAAACATAAGTACACCATGTTCCAACTGCAACAGCTATCCCTCACGCTTGGCGCCACTTGCGTATTAAATAACATCACGCTTACCGCCGATCAGGGCGAACAGATTGCGCTGATTGGGCCTTCCGGCGCGGGTAAGTCTTCTTTACTCAGGCTGCTGGGTACTCACCATGCGCCCAATAGCGGCGAGCTGCGCTTATTAGATCAAAACCCGTGGCAGTTAGAGCGTCGCGCTCTGCAGCAATTACGCAGCCGCCTTGGTATGGTGTATCAAGCGCCACCTCTCCCTGGCAAAAGCCGTGTGATCACGGCGGTAGCGGCGGGGCGATTAGGGCGGCAATCCTTTGCTCAGTCTTTACTGGCGCTGGCTTATCCGCAAGATATTGCTGGGATACGCGATGTATTAGAGCAGGTGCAGCTGTCTGATAAATTATTTGATGCTTGCTATACCCTTTCTGGTGGGCAATTACAGCGAGTAGGCCTGGCACGCGTGCTGTATCAAGCGCCCGCTCTCATCCTTGCCGACGAGCCGGTTTCTGCACTCGACCCCGTATTAGCCAATAAAACACTGGCGCTACTCACCTCCGCCGCACAGGCAAGTCAAGCCACGCTGCTGACTAGCTTGCATTCGGTTGATCTGGCGCTCAAATTTTTCCCGCGCATTATTGGTATTTCTCAGGGGCAGATTCAGTTTGATTTACCGAGCCATGAAGTCAGCCCAGCCCTACTCGATGTGCTGTATGCGGGGGAAAGTAAGGAGGCCGAGCCGCAACTAGCGCCCAGCCTACCTCGGGGCGCACGATGCTAGTTCGGGAAAAAGACCCCGCGGCACGATTGCGCCTGACGATCACGCTGATCGTTATTCTACTATTTGCACCCGCCTTCCAGCTCAGTGGTTTTGCCCCTTGGAAGCTTTTAGAAAGCGGCACGCTTAGCCATCTTTTTGTTTTTTTAGGCAGTTTTTTTCCGCCTTCTCATTCAGCCGAATTTTTACAAGAGATGGGTTTAGCCACCATCCAGACTTTGGCCGTAGCTACGAGTGGATCGCTGCTGGCGATGCTGATTGGCTTTCCCGCCGCCCTACTCAGCACCCAAGCGCTATCAATTCCACTGCTCACCGCTGGTCGCAATCGCGCAGCCCGCTGGCTGGGGGTGCCGCTATTAAGAAGCGCCTTGGTCTTACTGCGCGGCGTGCCGGAAATCGTTTGGGCACTGCTGTTTGTTCGTGCCTTTGGCCTAGGCTCTACTGCGGCGGTGCTGGCGCTAGGCTTAGCCTATGGCGGCATGCTAGGAAAAGTTTATGCAGAGATTTTAGAATCGCAGCCCAAAGAAGCCGCTGCGGCACTGGCGGCCAGCGGTGCTTCGCGCTGGCAAATTTTCACCCACGCCCTGCTGCCACAAGCCCTGCCCGAGCTGCTTTCTTACTCGGTGTATCGCTGGGAATGCGCGATTCGTGCTTCGGCGGTGATGGGTTTTGTCGGCGCTGGTGGGCTGGGGCAATTGCTCGATACCTCGATCAAAATGATGAATGGCGGCGAAGTCGGCAGCCTACTGATCGTATTTTTACTACTGGTCACCGGCACCGAGGCCATCAGCCAAGCCGCCCGCAAAGCACTGGAACATAGCGTGGGCAAAATGCTGCTGGTGGCAAGCAGTATGGTGGCCTTTTCTTGCTACTGGCTATGGAGCGATTGGCAACAAGCCTTTGGCGCCAGCAGCCAACTTTTCACTTATCTTTATGATTTTTTCCCTTTTGATACTAGCGCCAGTCATCTGACGCTCGTGGCGCAAGGCGCATTAGAAACGCTCGCAATTTCTGCTGTCGGCACGCTGCTGGCGCTGTTTGGCGCTGCCTTGCTGGCGCTGCCTGCGGCTGGTCGCTGGGGGAAAACGCCAAAAACCATTGCCCGTTTATGGCTGAATTTATTGCGCGGCGTGCCCGATTTGCTTTGGGCCGCCATCATGGTGCTGGCCGTCGGCCTTGGCCCCTTTGCCGGAACCTTAGCGCTGGCGCTGCATACCTGCGGTGTGCTGGGCAGGCTGTTTACCGAAACGCTGGAAAACGCCGATCCTCAGCCATTTAACGCACTAGTCTGCTCCGGCAGCAGCCGCATGAGCGCGTTTTGCTACGCCCTCATGCCGCAAGTTGCCGCACAATGGATGGCCTATACGCTCTACCGCTGGGAAAACAATATCCGCATGGCCACCGTTTTAGGCTTGGTCGGTGCGGGTGGCTTGGGGCAGCAGCTCTACTTCACCCTTTCTTTATTTCAGCAACAACAAGCAGCCACCATCATCATCGCCATGCTGGGGTTATCTTGGCTGGTGGAACAACTCAGCTTGTTTTTAAGGAAGAAGTTAGGCTAGGTAATATCGTAAGGCGGGTGAAACCAGCGAGCTATCTCAAATAAATGCGTGGGTTTCACCCCATATGCGCTAACCAATTTGCTTTTGTTTTAGCAAGCAGCGAAAAAATATAATAACCACGCCCTCTGCATGGGGCTTAAAAATCCCCTTGAAGCACGCCGAAACGAGGAATAAGCGGTTCGGGGTTTCGGAAAAGGGGTAGCGAGGCAGCGAGCGAGCAGCCTTTTTCGCCGAGCCGATTATCCGCAATGAGGGGCCTTCGTGCTGGTCGGGGCGGCCTTCTTTGGCTTCGTTTCTTGGCCGCGCAAGAAAGGAAGGTCCAGCGGGACGCCCGCACCAAAATCAACGTGCCGAAGGCACTAAAAAGATCTTTTTGACTTTGCTTACCACATATGGAGTAAAACCCGCGAGCGATGCTGAAAAATACGCAGGTTTCACCCACCCTACGATGATTCAATATTGTGTGTGTGCTAGCTACCCGGTTGTTCAAAACACAAGACCAAGAACCTTCTAACCATTTCATACTCAAACCCACTCAGATTCTTAGCTCAGGAAAAATATGCCAGAACTTTTAAGCGCGGACATTGGCTGGTGGGTGCTGGCTTGGGTCTTGATGATTTCAGGGCTCTTAGGCACGCTGCTGCCGTTTTTACCTTCGACCCCGTTTATCTTTGGCGGCATGCTGCTGGCCGCATATTTAGATCACTTTACTCGGGTTGGTTACGGCTGGTTGACCGTACTGGGGCTGCTGCTGATTTTATCGATGGCGCTGGATTATATTGCGGGGGCATTAGGCGCAAAAAAAGCAGGGGCTAGCCCTGCTGCGGTTTGGGGGGCTTTGATCGGTGGCATTTTAGGGATTTTTGCTGGCTTGCCCGGCCTGCTTTTAGGGCCATTTATTGGCGCTGCCGTGGGTGAGTTCTGGGCCAAGCAAGATGTAATGCAAGCCGGAAAAGTAGGCATCGCCACCTTTATTGGCATGCTGGTAGGCGCAGTGGCCAAGATTGCGATCGGCTTATCCATGTTTGCCGTGTTTGCCTTTGCTTGGTGGGTTTAAGTAGCCCCTGCCTTAAACCATGCCGCATCGAATCTTTCAAAAAACTTAAAATAAGTACATAGAGCCTTCTTCGACCAATGACGTTACCGTTTATCAGTAAAGAGGAGAAGCCTTGCCCACGCACTTCTGTTTGAAATATTGCATTGATATGATTAATGATTGTGACATTTATTAAATATATGTATATTTAATATTTCATGAAGCTTTCTACTTTAACATTAAAAAATTCTGAATAGATTTTATTACTTAAATGTAGTGAAAGTATCAAATCAAGATGTAACAGGGGTGTAGGCATTGAATCGGCTTAGAGAAAACGAATTTTCAGCACTTTCTTTTTTTAAAGTACAAAGAAGTCAAGACCGCCGCAACCTAATCAACTACCGCTTTCCCTGCTGCACCGAAGAAGGTTTGGTGCTTGCTGAACGCCGAGAAGGGCAAGACCGGCGTACTTTGCAAGCAGATTTAAAACCAGCGCTTTGCCCTGAAATACAGCGTTAAACCAAGTCCAATCACCGCCATGCCCCCCAATACTGCGAAATATCCCCAACGCCAATGCAGTTCGGGCATCACTTCAAAATTCATGCCATAAATCCCTGCAATTAAAGTCAGCGGCATAAAGATGGTGGTCAGCACCGTAAGCCTGCGCATTTCAATATTCATGCGATTTGCTTGCAAAGACATGTAATTATCTTGCAGAGAATTGACTAAATCCCGCAGCGCCTCGCCGCTTTCTATCATTTGCACCACATGGTCATACACATCACGCAAATAGAGCTGGGTTTCATCGCGAAAGAAATCCGCCTCGTCCCGCTGCAAAGTATTCATCACTTCACGCAGCGGCCATAAGCCGCGTTTTACATATTGCATGGTGCGGCGCAAAGCTTGAATTTCTTGTAGTTGAGCTGGATGAGGGCCGCTAGAAATCGCATCGTCCAGATCTTCACAGCGCTCGCTGATTGCCTCTAAAACCAAGAAATAGCGATCAACAAGTTTATCCAGCAGGGTATACACCAGATAATCTGTGCCAAAGCGGCGTAGCTGCGATTGGCTGGATTTAAGCCCTTCACGGATTTGATTAAAGGTGCCGCTGGGTTGCTCTTGAAAAGTCAGCACGTAATTGCGGCCCAGCACAATGCTGACATGCTCGCTGCTAATCTCACCCGCCTCGCTCACACTGACCAAGCGCACACAAATAAACACATAGCCGTTAAACACTTCGACCTTGGGCCTTTGCTCAGTATTGAGGATATCTTCCAGCACCAAGGGGTGTAGGCCAAAACGACGCCCCACCACCTTGAGTAAATCGATATTGGCAAGGCCGTGCAGATTAAGCCAAAGAAAAGGAAAACGCGGCTGGTAATCCTCGCCTTCAGCCAAGGAAGTAAAGTGTTTTTCCTGAAACTCATCCACGGCATGACCATATTCGATCAGAGTAGCGAGTGTTGGGTCTGCCACGCGTGGCCCAACATAATGCAGGCTGCCTGGCGCCATACCGACTTTGCTGGCGGTTGGAACCGTCCTTAGCTTACGACGAGCTTCATGCCGATGTTTTGCCACGCGTGTACCTCCTCCGTAAGCGCATAAGCAGTCAGTGGGTTTGCTTCCAGCCAAGCACTGTCTAATTCCAGTAAAAATTGCTTACTATTGGCTTCGCAGCGCAGCAAAGGCAAATCGATATCGGTGCGAGAGCGGCAAAAAATAGTGGCAAGTCTAAGCGCCAAAATCGCGGACCAATCCACTAAATCAAGTTTCTCATCATTGAGCTTACTTAAACCGCCGCGATGCGCTAACACCAAACGCGCCAGCAAAGCCTGTTCTCGTTTAGAAAAACCCGGCATATCAGCATGCAATAAAATATACGCAGAATGTTTGTGATAGCTAGCGTGGGCAATCGAGCGGCCAACTTCGTGCAATGAGGCCGCCATATTCAAGCGATGCGCCCCTACCGCATCATCGGCCACCATACAACTAAATAATTTCCCCGCCAATAGCCCCACACGTTCAGCTTGGTAAGGATCGACATGATAGCGGCGCTGAAATTGCTCGACCGAGCGATGACGAATATCGTGCTCAGATTGACGCCCAACTAAATCGTATAAAACACCATCACGCAGCGCGCCAAAGGTCACCCCCATGCGCTCCACGGCCAGCATATCGAATACGGCCATCATGATGGCAAAACCACCCGGCAATACAGGACGGCGATCAGAGCGCAGACCATTAAGCTGCACCTTATCTACATGCCCAGCGGCCAGAATATGCTTACGTAATTTATCCATGCCCTCGCGGGTAATGCCCAGCGCAGAGAAGTCATTCAGCTCTAAAATATCGGCAATCGAGCGAGCCGTGCCGGAAGTACCCACCGCACGCTGCCATTGTTCATGGTTAAAATCCGGAACCAGTGAAAGCAACATGCCACGCGCTGCAAGCTCGGCCTCAGCCAAGCGCTCGGCCGTAATGACCCCATCCGGGAAAAAACGTAAGCTCCAGCTCACGCAGCCCATCGGCACGCTTTCAGTACGAAAAATCCTAAAGTGGCTACCGGTAATTAGCTCAGTAGAGCCGCCACCAATATCCACCACCAAACGCTTATCACGCGTGGCGGGCAGACTATGTGCAGCGCCAATATAAATCAGCCGCGCTTCTTCTCGTCCTGCAATCACTTCAATCGGAAAACCCAGAGCGGCTTCTGCTTGGGGAAGAAAAGCACTGGCATTCTTTGCGACTCTAAATGTATTGGTCGCCACCGCACGCACACATTCCACGGGTAGGCCCCGCAGACGCTCACCAAAGCGCGAGAGTGCCTCAATGGCCTGCTGCTGAGCCTCGGGGGTTAGGGAGCCAGCAGCATCCATGCCAGCCCCCAGTCTTACGGTTTCTTTCAAGGAATCTAGAGGAAACAAAGCACCTTCAACAACACGGGCGATTTGTAAGCGAAAACTGTTTGAGCCAAGATCAACTGCGGCAATGATAGGATAATCAGGCATATATGGCTTCAAGAGGAGAGCATGGGCGTAACGATAACGTGCGCCCGCCTCGCTGGCAAACAGGAAAATCCCCACACGTTAAAAAGGGCAAAGACGGTTTGCTCCGTATTTGCCCTTTATCTTTTAAAAAACCAAATTAAAATCAGCTTAGCTTAACGCTACGCGATCAACTTCTTCTTGGTTTTTATGACGAACATCTTGACCTTTTACCAAGTAAATCACTTGCTCGGCAATACTTACCGCTAAATCACCAATACGTTCAATGGCTTTAGCAATCCATTGAATTTCTAAAGTAATGGTAATTGCGCGAGGGTCTTCCATCATCACGGTAATTAATTGGCGTTGCAAAGCGCGATATTCATCATCTAAACGCTCATCAGCACGTTTAACATCCGTTGCCGTTACTGCATCCATACGGGCAAATGCATCTAATGCCTTAGACAACATATCTAATGCATGCTCAGCAATATGATTTAATTCATTAAAACGCGGCACTTGTAAGCGGCCTGCTTCATAAATATTTTTCGCCCGTTTACAAATACGTGTCGCTTTATCGCCGATTCTTTCCAAATCTTCTACGGCTTTAATAACTGTCATCACCATGCGTAAATCAGAAGCCGCAGGTTGGCGACGTGCAATCATATGAATACACATATCATCAAGCAATACATGCATTTCATTAACGCGATTTTCTTCTTCAAGCACATGGTTAATCGTCGCCATATCACCAGTAGCTAATGCCTGCATAGACTGGCGAACTTGCTCTTCTACCAAACCAGCCATTCCCATCACTTGGGAGCGAATTTCTTCTAGTTCAGCATCAAATTGTTTTGAAATATGTTCAGACATTAAAGAAATACTCCTGCAGTTTAAGCTAATTATAAAATAGCATAACTATATGACAATTTTATTGCAAGTACCCCAAATAGCCACTCTGCTATTTAAGGATCTGCACCCCTTTACTGGTGCTCAATAACAGCACATCAGCACGACGATGGGCAAATAAGCCATTGGTAACGACGCCCACAATCTCATTAATCTGACTTTCTAATTTGTTTGCTTCGCTAATTTGTAGCCCATGCACATCTAAAATGATATTGCCATTATCGGTAATTACACCTTCACGATATGCCGGATGACCACCTAATTTAACTAATTGCCGTGCCACATAAGAGCGTGCCATTGGAATCACTTCTACTGGCAAAGGAAACTTACCCAGCACATCAACTAATTTACTTTCATCGGCAATACAAATAAATTGCTCAGCCACTGCCGCGACAATTTTCTCACGGGTTAAAGCCGCTCCGCCGCCTTTAATCATTTGTAATTGGCGATTAATTTCATCAGCGCCATCTACATAGACCGGTAAATGATCGACTGTATTTAACTCAAACACCGGTATGCCATGTGATTTTAAACGCGCCACGCTGGCCGTCGATGAAGAAACTGCACCTTGAATGCGGCCTTTTATAGTGGCTAATGCATCAATAAAATAATTAGCCGTAGAGCCTGTACCCACACCAACGATGCAATTATCTGGCACATATTCAAGTGCAGCACGGCCAACGGCTTGTTTCAATTCATCTTGAGTCATCATGTTTTCCTATTAGAAAAATTCATTAAACAGTCACTATTCAGGTTTATGAGGTTTATGAGGTTTATGAAAAATATACCGTCGATAAAGAGCTTAGAGCACTAAACCTTGAACCACAGAGTAAAACGAGGACACAGCGTTTCACAGAGAAAACCATTTAATCGTTGATTTTCTCTGTGAAACGCTGTGCTCTCTATGGCTCAAGACTTAGCCCCCTTTCACATATCTGAGTAGTTACATTAAAAATGCATTGTAGTCCGCTAAAACTCGCTATCTTTGTGCCCCATCAAGGCAGCGTTGCCAAATAATGGCGAATTCCTGAAAGCAGCATTTCTACCGCAATCGCCGTTAATATCAACCCCATTAGCCGTTCAAATGCCGTCGTCACACGCTCGCCAAGCAAAAGACTGATTTTTTCAGAGAAAGCTAGCGTTAAACCACATACCAACATGGTCAGCGCCAAAGCAGCAATCCACTCCCAAAGACGAGCGGGCTCTCTTGACACCAGTAGTAACACCGTTGCCAGTGCAGATGGCCCCGCGAGTAAGGGAATCGCTAAAGGCACAATAAATGGCTCACCCTCGGCTGTATCACCAAATACGCCTTCCGGGTGCGGGAAAACCATACGCAAAGCGATCAAAAATAAAATCACCCCGCCCGCAATGCCTAATGATGTTTCAGATAAATGCATCAATTGCAAAAACTGCTGGCCAAACAACATAAACGTCACCAGCACACAAAAAGCCACCGACACTTCACGCACAATCATGCGCGTGCGACGTGCTTTAGGCACTTGCTTTAACAAAGAGACAAAGAGAGGAATGCCACCCAGTGGATCAGTCACGAGGAGCAAGAGGATAAAAGCCGAAGCAAAAGAAGAAGTTTCCATAAGTCCAATTCTAACGTGTCACACACTAAAAACCCATTGGGAAAAACAGGGTGTTGCAACCCTATCTCAACGCAATAGCATCCACTAGTCAGCCCAGCCTGCATGACAAACATCGACAGACCATAGTAGAAAAAGTACAGGTACTAAAGATATTTAGCTGAAGTTAAGCTTTCCACAAAGGATAAGGATATCTCAGCACCACTCAACAACTCCCTACGGATGGTCATCATGGCTTTAACAGATAAAGATATTGGGCTGGTCAAAGAAACCCTCGCTCTTGTATTACCAATTGCTGACGCGGCGGCAGAGATGTTCTATCAACACCTGTTTGAGGTCGCCCCTGAAGTCAAACCACTCTTCAAAGGAGATATGAAAAAACAAGGTGCGATGCTGATGGGAAGTATCAAACTAGCGGTCGATAATATTAATAATCCCAATGTTTTACTACCTGCAATACAAAAGCTGGGCGAGCGCCATGCTAAATATAATGTACAGGAAGATCATTACACCATCGTAGGCCAAGCCCTGCTCTGGACCTTAGAGCAAGGCTTAGCCGATGCCTTTACCAGTGATGTAAAAAACGCTTGGGCAGCAACCTATACCACGCTAGCCTGTGAAATGATTAAGGCGCAACGCAGCGTTGCATAGTATGTATGCCTGCTAGCAAAGCGGCGCTGCTTACTATCTAAAGCGCCGCTTTGTTCGGTTTAGTGATCTACAAAATATAATCTTCCCCCTCGATTTCTAACAAACACCTCATGCCGAAAACATAAAAATCTGTAGAATACTTTCTTGAAACATTATAAAAACTTAGAACATAATTTCAAGAAACCATACGATCAGAGAAAAAGCATGCATTTCAACCCAATAACGGTTTTAAAACACACATATAGCTACCTAGGCCTAATCTGCATATTAAGCGCTTGTAGCGGATCGCAAGATGACAACGCACCCCCTAACAATGGCCCACTCCTTAGCTCCAACGCTTACAAAAATATCTGCGCCAGCCCAAGAACAGGAGCCGACCCCTATAACAACAATCGCGCTTACCCAGACCGTGTGGGCACATTAATAGATGAAAAAAACTGGCTACGGGCATGGATAGACGAAACGTATCTTTGGTATGCAGAAGTCCCCAAAAACTTAAACCCCGAGCGCTACTCTAGCGCCATAGACTATTTTAATGCACTCAAAACCACCGCGCTTAGCACCTCAGGCAAAGCAAAAGACCAATACCACTTCACACGAAATACGAGTGAAGCCAATAAGCAAAGCCAATCAGGAATCGAGCTAGGCTATGGCATGGAATTTTCATTTGTGTCGTCCCAACCGCCTCGTAAATTAATCGTCGCCTTTACTGAGCCCAACTCGCCCGCTGAAAACGCCGGCATACGCCGAGGTATGGAAATTGAAAGTGTGGATGGTTATGATTTAAGCACCAGCAATAATACGGATGCACTGAATTCTGGCCTGTTTCCAACCATCGCCAATCAAAGCCATAGCTTTGTATTAAAAGATTTAAATGGGCAAAGACTCTATAAAACGCTTGTTGCTGCCGATATTCAAACTACACCCGTACAAAATATAAAAAGCTTTAGCACGCCGACAGGAAAAGTAGGCTATTTAACATTTAATAGTCATAACGCCATTTCAGAAAAACAATTAATTGATGCGGTAGATAAATTAAAAAATGAGGGTGTATCAGATTTGATTCTGGATTTACGCTATAACGGCGGCGGCGCACTTTATATTGCCGACGAGCTAAGCTATATGATTGCTGGGCCAGCGCAAACACAGGGAAAAACATTTTTTAAATTAAAATACAACGATAAAACAGCAATCGATCCCAATAATATGTGGCCTTTTTATCAAACATCAAGCATTTCAAGCACATTCTTGCCACAAGCATTACCCACACTTAACTTAAAACAAATCACCATCTTGGCAGGCCACGGCACTTGCTCGGCCAGCGAAGCAATTATTAATGGCTTGCGTGGTGTGGATGTGAAAGTCAATTTAATCGGCGGGCAAACCTGCGGTAAACCTTATGGATTCATCCCCGCCGACAATTGCGGTACCACTTACTATGCGGTGCAATTTCAAGGAGAAAATCATAAAGGCTTTGGCGACTATGCCGATGGCTTTGCCCCTAGCTGCAAAGTAAGCGAAGATTTTAAATCGCCGCTAGGGGACCAAAATGAGCGCCTGATCCAAGCCGCTTTAAACTACCGCAGCACGGGGCAATGTCCAGCTAACGGGCAAGCAATGGGGCAATCACTGGATGAAAGCAAGCCACTACGCCCTGCCATCCGAGAAATCATGACGCTAGAAAAAGCCAAACGATGAAACGCCTGCTCATCTGCCTGCTATTAAGCGGCTGCCAAGCTGTTGCCCAAACTCCGGTCGCGGCAGTTTTGCAAACGCCGAGCGAAGAAATACCTCGCACCATCGCCCAAATGCTAGGTGTTCCTGAAGTGAAGCTGGCACAGAGTGCCTTGATGGACGACAGCCAAATACTCATCGAGCGCTCGAAACTGCAAGGTTTAAGCCTAGAAAAACCAGAAGTTTTTAGGCTGAGCCTGATAGGCAAAAGCTGCTATTTGGAGAGGATGAATACGGGGGAGAAGCGGGAATTGAAAGAGGCATTGTGTAAGGCGAAGTAAGGATACGCATTGTGCCTATTACACCAAGCTAGCCCAATGATATGTAGGGTGGGTGCACCCCAAATCCTATCAACTTAAGATCAAAAATAGCTAAGACTTGGTTTTATAATAGGGTGTGCAAGTCGTTTTTCTTGCGCACCCATTTCGGTGCGCAACGACTGCGTCGTTGTACACCCTATAAATGCTCAGCTCCTAAGCTGTTTTTCTCTGTGAAACTCCGTGCTCTCTGTGGTTTAAGATTTGGATTTTGCTAAATTAAACCGCTTAAGTTAACAGGGTTGAGTTTTACCTGTCCTACATCAGCCCCATAAACGCTAAAGGGGAGGGCCATTGCCCTCCCCTTTGTGCTACTCATACCAGAAGCTGATTACCAAACGCCCATAAACTCCAACATCCCTTCCGCAGCTTGGCGGCCTTCAAATACGGCTCGCACTACCAAATCTGCACCACGTACTTGATCACCACCGGCAAACACTTTTGGATTGCTGGTTTGGTGTTTCAAGGCTTGTTTCTCTGGGGCAATGGTACGGCCACGGCTGTCAACCTTGATGCCCTGCGCTTCAAACCATGATGCCGCTTCGGCTTGGAAACCAAAGGCCACAATCACATGATCGCATTCGATGATTTGCTCAGAGCCAGCCACTTCTACCGCAGCTTGGCGGCCATTGGCATCCGGCGCACCCAATTCGGTCGTCACCAGTTTTAGCCCAAGGCTACCGTCGGCGTTTTGAATAATCCCCACTGGCTGGCGATTCCACAGAAACTCAACGCCTTCTTCCTTGGCGTTTAATACTTCACGCTTGGAGCCTGGCATATTGGCTTCGTCACGGCGATAGGCGCAGATCACCGATTGAGCCTGCTGGCGAATCGAGGTGCGGTTACAATCCATGGCAGTATCGCCACCGCCTAACACCACCACGCGCTTACCGGCCATACTGATGTAATCTTCACCCGCTGGTAAGGTGTCCATGCTGTTTCTAACGTTATTAATCAAAAACGGCAGCGCTTCCATTACGCCAGGTAATTCTTCGCCTGCAAAGCCGCCCTTCATATATTTATAAGCACCCATGCCCATAAATACGGCGTCGTAATCCCTCAGCAAATCTTCAATCGTAATGTCTTTGCCGATTTCGGTATTTAAGCGAAACTCGATGCCCATCCCTTCCATGATTTCACGGCGGGTTTGCATCACTGATTTTTCTAGCTTGAACTCAGGAATACCGTAGGTGAGCAGGCCACCAATTTGCTCGTAGCGATCAAACACCACTGGCTGCACGCCATTACGAATCAGCACATCGGCACACGCCAAGCCTGCGGGGCCAGCGCCAATTACGGCAACCTTTTTATCGGTTTTCACCACGCCGCTCATATCTGGACGCCAGCCTTGCTTAAAGGCTTCGTCGGTAATGTATTTTTCGACCGAGCCAATCGATACCGCACCAAAGCCACCTTGATTAAGCGTACAGGCCCCTTCGCACAGGCGATCTTGCGGGCAAACGCGGCCGCAGATTTCAGGCAGCGAATTGGTTTTGTGCGATAGCTCGGCCGCTTCAAACAAACGCCCCTCATCCACCAGCTTGAGCCAATCGGGGATGTAGTTATGCACAGGGCATTCCCACTCGCAATACGGATTACCGCAGCCTAGGCAACGAGCGGCTTGCTCTCCGGCATCAGGCTTATTCAGTGGTTCGTAAATTTCTTTAAATACAATCTTACGCGCGGCAGCGTCAACCTTCTCGCCCGGATTGCGCGCAACCTTCATAAACTGGAATACATCTGACATGATCTAAACCTCGGTAGTGAATCTGAGGGTGGTGAATAAGGGGCTGGAGAATGTAGGGTGGGCAAAGCGGCTTTCTTGCCCACGCGTGAGCCACTCACATGCTCGCGTGGGCACAACATCGTGCCCACCCTACATCTATCGATTAATCTTTTAACAGATCATCCAACTTGGCCGCCTTAGGTTTCACCAGCCAGAAGTTATCCTGTGCTTCATCAAAATCGGCCAGAATATCAATGGCGCGGGTCGATCCGGTTAGCTTGGCATGGTCACGCAACTTACCGCGTAAGAAGGCCCGCACTGCACCGTAAGACTCGCCATTGATCAGATTAATATCCACCAGCTCATTATTAATACGGTAAGCGAAGCGCTCTTTAGGATCGTAAACCAGCGCAAAACCACCGGTCATGCCCGCGCCAAAGTTGTAGCCGGTTTCACCCAGCACAATCACGCAGCCGCCTGTCATATATTCGCAGCCATGATCGCCAATACCTTCAACAATGGCCGTCGCCCCGGAGTTACGTACCGCAAAGCGCTCGCCCGCCATACCTGCCGCAAATAGCTCACCGCCGGTTGCGCCGTAAAGACAAGTGTTACCCACAATCACGGCCGCATGCGATTCAAAATCAGAGGCTTTCGGTGGATAAATCACCACACGCCCGCCGTTCATGCCCTTACCAACGTAATCGTTGGCGTCGCCTTCCAGCTCTATCGTCAAGCCCTTGGCATTCCACACACCCAGCGATTGCCCAGCCGAGCCGTGCAATTTGATATGCAGGCATTCATTGGGCAAGCCATCTGCGCCGTGCGCCTTGGCGATTTCCCCGGACAAACGCGCACCGATGGAGCGATGAATATTACGCACTGCGTATTCAAATTTTTGCGGCGTTTGGCTCTTAATACCAGCAATGGCGTCTTTCACCATTTGTTCGGCCAGCTCGCCCTTATCAAAGGATGGATTGCGCGCTTCCACGCAGAAACGCGGTTGCGATTCTGGAATCGTGCCTTGGCTGAGCAAGACGCCCAGATTCAGACGAGCCTGACGTTCGGTCGCGCCCGCTGCCAGCTCCAGCATTTCGCTATGGCCGATCAGATCAGATAATTGACGAACCCCAAGCGCCGCCATCCATTCACGGGTTTCTTGCGCGATAAAGGTAAAGTAATTCACCACCATTTCTGGCAGGCCAATAAAGTACTTGGAGCGCAGCTTGATTTCTTGCGTAGCCACACCGGTAGCGCAGTTGTTGAGGTGGCAAATTCTTAAGAACTTACAACCCAGCGCTACCATCGGGCCGGTACCAAAGCCAAAGCTTTCCGCGCCCATCATGGCGGCTTTCACCACATCCAGACCGGTCTTTAAGCCACCATCAGCCTGCATGCGCACGCGGCCACGCAAACCGTTGGCACGTAATACTTGCTGCGCTTCGGTCAGGCCCAGCTCAAATGGCGTACCGGCATATTTCACCGAGGCCAGAGGCGATGCGCCTGTACCACCGTCGTAACCCGAAATGGTAATCAGATCGGCATAAGCCTTAGCCACACCGGCAGCAATCGTGCCCACACCGGGCTCTGCCACCAGCTTCACCGAAACCAGCGCATCTGGATTAACTTGTTTCAAGTCAAAAATCAGCTGGGCCAAGTCTTCAATCGAATAAATATCGTGATGCGGCGGCGGGGAAATCAAGGAAATCCCAGGCTTGGAGCAACGCAGCTTAGCGATCAGCGGGCTGACTTTATCCCCTGGCAACTGGCCGCCTTCACCTGGCTTAGCGCCTTGCGCCACCTTGATCTGCAAGACTTCGGCATTCACCAAATAATGCGGGGTGACACCAAAGCGGCCAGAGGCCACTTGCTTGATCTTGGACATTTTTACCGTGCCATAACGCGCCGGATCTTCGCCGCCCTCACCCGAGTTCGATCTCCCGCCTAAGCGGTTCATCCCCTCGGCCAAGGCTTCGTGCGCTTCTGGGCTGAGTGCGCCCAAGCTCATGCCTGCAGAATCGAAACGCTTCAGAATCGATTCAACGGATTCCACTTCATCCAGCGGAATCGCCTTGGCAGGATCGAGCTTCAGCCCCATTAAATCGCGCAGCATGGCTACCGGACGCTTATTCACCAGATCGGCGTACTTGCGGTATTCCTTGTAATCGCCATTTTGCACGGCTTTTTGCAGCTGCATCACCACATCGGGGTTGTAAGCGTGGTATTCCTCGCCAAACACATATTTCAACAAGCCACCCTGCGCAATGGGGCGCATGGTATTGAAAGCCAGCTTGTTTAACTTGCCTTGATCTTCTTGGAAATCAGCAAAATTAGCACCAGAAATCCGTGAAACTGTGCCGTTTAAGCAGAGATCAACCACTTCTTCATTCACGCCAACGGCTTCAAACAATTGCGAGCCGCGATAAGAAGCAACGGTTGAAATGCCCATTTTGGAGAGGATTTTCAACAGCCCTTTATTAATCCCCTTACGGAAATTATTGCAGGCTTTCTCGAGCGGCAAATCAAGCTGGCCGATTTCTACCAATTCTTTAATCGTTTGGTAAGCGAGGTACGGGAATACCGCCGTTGCACCGTAGCCAATCAAGCAAGCAAAGTGATGCGGATCGCGTGTGGTGGCGGTTTCCACGACAATATTTGTCAGGCAACGTAAGCCTTCATTCACCAAAATATGGTGCACCGCGCCTACTGCAAACAGCGCAGGAATCGGCAAGCGACCCTTTTGAATATTCTTATCGCTTAACACCACCACCACGGTTTTTTCATCGCGCACGCTAGCGAGCACATTAGCGCGCAGTGCTTCGATGGCCGCTTTTAGAGTGGTTTGAGCCGGGTCAAAAGTAATATCAAAGAAGGCTGGCTTGTAATCTGGGCTAGTCATCGTCGTTAGCGCATCAAACTTATCTGACGACAAGACTGGTGAGCGTACTTCTAAGCGGCTGGCGTTAAATTCTGTTTCTTTAAACAGATTACGCTCAGGGCCAAAACAGGTGTTCAGCGACATCACAATCGCTTCGCGGATCGGATCGATCGGCGGATTAGTCACTTGCGCAAACTGCTGGCGCAGATAGTCATACGGCGAACGGACTTTTTCCGACAGCACCGCCATTGGCGTGTCATCCCCCATCGAGCCGATGGCTTCTTGGCCGTCTGCAGCGAGTACGCGCAAGATTTGATCGCGCTCTTCAAAAGTCAGCTGAAATTGCTTTTGGTAGGTCAGCAACTTGGCACGGCTCATCGCTTCTAGTGGGGAGTTATCCTCAGCCAGCTCTAAATGCTGGGCGTGTTTCTTTACCCAAGCACGATAGGGTTGCGCTGTTTTTAAGCGGTTATCAATGGTTTCGGTGTCTAAAAACTCACCATTGCTTAAATCCACCGCCACAATTTGGCCTGGCTTAACGCGGCCTTTCTTCACTACGTCTTCGGGCTTATAGCCCCACACGCCAATCTCGGAAGCAATCGTCAGGTGGCGATCTTTAGTAATCACATAACGCGCTGGGCGCAAGCCATTGCGATCGAGGGCACAGCCTGCGTAACGGCCATTCGTCCAAACGATACCGGCTGGGCCATCCCAAGGCTCCATATGCATGGAGTTGTATTCGTAAAATGCACGTAAGTCGCGATCATTGCTATCAACGTTTTGCCATGCAGGCGGCACCAGCATGCGGAAAGCACGGAACACATCCATGCCGCCCATAAGTAAGCCTTCGAGCATATTATCCATCGACATCGAATCAGAGCCATTGGTTTGAACAATCGGGCGCACCGTGTCCATATCCAAAAGCTCGCTATCCATAATCGCTTCGCGGGCTTTGGCCCACAAACGATTGCCATGCAGGGTATTAATTTCGCCGTTATGCGCCAGATAGCGGAATGGCTGAGCCAGCTTCCACTGTGGCCAAGTATTGGTCGAAAAACGCTGGTGATACACGGCCAGTGACGATTCAAAACGCGGGTCTTTCAAATCCAGATAAAACTCTGGCAAATTATCCGGTGTAACCAAGCCCTTATAAGACAGCACATGCGGGCTTAAGGTTGGCATATAGAAAGCAGCATCGTCAGTACAGGCTTTTTCTGCCACACGTCGTGCTTGATAAAGCTTTCTTTCAAAAACTTGGCTTGTCATCCCAGCTGGCGCATTGACAAACAGCTGGCCAATTTGCGGCAGTGTTTGTAAGGCGTACTCGCCACAGGCATCCACATTGACCGGCACGCTGCGAACCCCAGCCACCGACAAGCCCTGCTCTTCCATCGCTGCAAAGAGTTTTGTTAATGTTGTTTGCGCACTGTAAAAAACAATCCCTACAGCGTATTCATCGGCCACCGTAAATTTATTTTCTGCGGCTACAGCGCGCAAAAAACCATCCGGTTTTCGAAATAGCAGACCACAGCCATCGCCTGATTTTCCATCAGCGGCAACAGCGCCACGGTGTGTTAGACATGCAAGAGAGCTAATTGCGGTAGAAACCAGCCAATGCGACGGCAAGTCATCCATTTGAGCAATCAGGCCGAAGCCACAACTATCTTGTTCGAACGTCGGGCTATACAACGTGCCCTTTAACCAGCCTTGTCGATCCATCACAAAACCCTTAGGGGAAGCAGAAGTTTTTATATCAAATTTGCGGCGAAATGGCCTTGATTCTATATGCCAAACCCAAAAGGGAGCAATGTTTTCAAGCAGGAAATCCCTTATATGCACACATTAAATAAATACGGGTTTTTACTTAGCCACATTACTGACTTATTACAAAAGAAAGCAAAAAGGCAGTAGAAAGAAAAACAATATTATCGTTTTAACTTCATCAGACTCCACTGGTAAATGCCATATCACAAACTAGAATTAAGCGATCCCAATATTTCAGTGACAGCGGAGGCCAGTATGAAACCGCAATTTCCTTTACGCCCCTTAGTGCTAGCGATTGCATCTGCCTTACCGCTACTGATGGGCATGCCGGCCTATGCTAATCCTGAAAACGCGCAAATTATTCATGGGCAGGCCGATATTCAACAGGTGGGCAAAATGCTCACCATTAAGAACACGCCCAACGCGATTATTGAGTGGCAAAAATTCAATATCGCCAAAGACGAGGCCACTCGATTTCAGCAAGAATCCGCCAAAAGCATCGTGCTAAATCGCGTTAGCGGCATCGATCCATCGCAAATTCTGGGCCAGCTCAGCTCAAATGGCCGCGTGTTTCTGATTAACCGCAACGGCCTCTTGGTTGGCAAAGACGCCCGAATTGATACCGCTGGCTTTGTGGCTTCCACACTCGATATTAAGAATGATGACTTTCTCAATGGCCGCTATCGCTTTGATGGCAATGGCGGAAAAATAGCCGTTGAAGGGATGATACGCAGCCAAGATGGCGATGTTTTCCTGATTTCACCCGATATTAAAAACAGCGGCATCATCGAAGCCAGCAACGGCAATGTGGTACTGGCTGCAGGTAAATCAGTAGAGATCGTCAGCCTAAGCCTTGAAGGCCTGCGTTTTACCTTACAAGCCCCAAGCGATAGTGTAATTAACTTGGGCCAGATCAAGGGCGATGCCGTCGGCCTATTTGCGGGCACCTTAAAACACAGCGGGGATATCCGCGCTGTTCGCGCAGAGCAAGTCGGCGGCAAAGTTTTACTACGCGCCAGCGATAAAATCGAAACTAGCCCAGACAGCCATATTGATGCCAATGGTGCAGTCGGAGGTCAAATCACACTCGACGCGGGGCCAACTGGCACGTTAGTAGCCAGTGGCCAAATCAGTGCAACGGGGCTTAAGGGCGGCGATGTGCAACTACTTGGCAAGCATGTAGGACTGATCGAGCAGGCCGTCATCGACGCCAGCGGGCAGAATGCAGGTGGCAGTATTTTACTAGGGGGGGACTATCAAGGCTCCAATCCTTTAATTGCCAATTCAAGCGCCAGCTATACGGGAAAAGATACCGTTTTACGTGCTGATGCGATCACTGAAGGCAATGGCGGCAAAGTGATTGTTTGGGCAGATAAGACCACGAGGGTGAATGGAGCGATTAGCGCCAAAGGCGGTAAAGAGGGTGGCAATGGTGGGCTAGTTGAAACATCAGGGAAAGAGTTCTTAGATTTTAAAGCGCAGGTCGATACCTCTGCAGCTAAAGGCATGACGGGCACGCTATTACTTGATCCTGCAGATATCACCATCAAAAACGCTGGAACAACGGACACCGACCCCAATGGCATCGTCAATAGCGAATACACCTTTAGCAATAGCACCACCGGATCGGTGGTATTAATCAGCGATATTGACAGCCAATTAGCGAACAATAACGTCACAGTTCAATCTGAAGGTGCAATTACATTACTCAATAGCATGAGTTATAACAGAAATAAAAATTTAACCCTCTATGCTAAAAACGCCTATCCACAAACTACAGGCATAGATATGGGAAGCCAGTCCATCATTAATAGTGGATCAGGGGATATAAGTTTAAAAACAGATCAAAATGCAATAATTGCCGCCGTAATTTCAACCCAAGGCAATGTCAGCTTAGAGGCATTAAGCCTCACACTAAATGGAAATATCACCAATGGATCAAATAAAAAGACCACAATAAAGGCATTAGGAGGTTTAGATTTTGATAGTGGCTCACCCGACACAAGTAAAATGCAAATCGGTAGCACTGCATTAGCAAAATTAACAACTAGTAATTTATTTTTTACATCCCAAGGAAGTGTAAATCTAAATGAGACCATTGATCGCTCAGGAAAAAACCTATCTATTTATGCATTAAATGGAATATCCCAGTCTTCATCTTCAGCGGGTATGGTTAAAGCCAATCAATTTAGTGTTTCTACATACACACCTGCACCATCTGGAGGAGTCATCAATCTAGGTAAAGTCGCTAACGAAGTTGATCAATTCAGCGTAAAAAGCGAAAAAGAAGTCTATTTTAAAAATAATAAAGCAGTAGAAATCGTAGCTCACCCTGATTTAAGCAATCAATCAAAAATGGGAGGAGATAGCTGGATTGAAGCCGCAGGCACAATCAGCCAATCAGCTCCAATTGAATTAATCGGTACGGGATCGTTAGCTCTACATACCCAATATGGAAGTATTAATTTAAATAACGTCAACAATAAAATTGGCAAAATCAGCGCAAAAACCGATGCCAGTAGCGCAAGCATCACCATTAAAAATAGCAGCTCACTCATTTTACATGACAATATAAATAATGAAGTTCAAATTGGTCCAAGTCAAAAAGGGATCAGCACGAGCAATGGGAATATCAACTTAGAAAACAGCGAAAACATCGCCGTAAATGGACTTGAAATAAATGCAGGCACAGCCAATGTTGATTTAATTACGACCCTAGCGAACAGAACAATCTCGCTACAAAATGCTAGCACAAGCACCTCCAGCATAGGAAAAATTACAGCCAGCAATATCAATTTGCAAGCAGATACACTCACCCTGTCATCAGGTGCATTTTCAGGTCAGCTACTGGCTACTGGTGGTAGCGTTAACCTCTCCCCAACCACCTCTGGCACCGCTATTCAATTAGGTGGCACAAGAAGTAACGGCTTAGTCGTTACTGAAAATGAATTTCAAAATATGATTGCCAATACAATAAAAATCGGCAATAGCGCCCATCAAGTGGGTTCCGTCGATTTAGCTGGCTTAGATTTACTAACAAGTAATAGCAGCACATTATTAGATATTAACTCCTCTGGATCAATTAGCCAAACAGGTTTATTAAAAACGAAAGGCCTTGCCGCAAAAGGCATAAATATTACACTTAACAATACTGGCAATATATTTAATGACGGAATTTCATTAACAGCCAGTGGTGATATTAATTTAGATTATTCAGGAAGCCTAGGCATTGGCCTCTCTGGCTATAACGATGGCTTAGCGAGTAACGCCAACATTACCGCCCGCAGTAGTAATAATTTATCCATCAATAAAACCATTTCCGCCAATAATGTCACTCTCACCGCCACCGCAGGCACAATCAATCAAAACGCAGGCTTGGTTAATGTAAGCAATTTAAGCACAACGGCAGCAGGTGGAACTAACCTTGGATTAGACAACCAGATAGCGGCCCTAAGCGCCAGAAATACCTCAGGCAACGTCCTTATTAAAAATACCAAGGCCATGATCGTTAACAATATTAGTAATACCGCTAATATTGAAATAAACAACACAGGAGATATCACACTCAATGGAAATATAACAACAACACTCCCTAATACTATCACCCTTAAAGGCAATAACTTAAGCCAAGGAGATAATAGTATTATCACAACAGATAATTTAAATATCACGGCAACTGGAGCAGTCAACCTAGATAAAGCCAATTTAATCAAACAAGCAACAATTGCTAGCAACAACTTAACACTAAGCAATAATCAAGCACTCACACTAGGAGTAATCAATAGCGGTACAGGCGAGGCAAAAGTCAATAATAAGGGTGATTTAACCCTAAGCAACACG
The DNA here is from genome assembly GCA_025360045.1 of Janthinobacterium sp. Classification (GTDB taxonomy): domain Bacteria; phylum Pseudomonadota; class Gammaproteobacteria; order Burkholderiales; family Chitinibacteraceae; genus Iodobacter. The sequence goes on from JANYCY010000008.1 coordinate 23,184, forward strand.
CTGAACGCTAATAGCACAACGCTAACAAGCGATAATAATATTACTGTCAACAATAATATTAACGCCACTACAACTGCAGTGCTCGCTGCGACCAATAAACTAACCTTAACTGGAAAAATAAATACCAAGACCGCCACGCTAAGCGCAGCTAATCTTGAGCTAAACGGAACGATCGACGCTACCACCAATACCAAGCTAACGGCCGATAATAATCTTGCTCTCAATAATACCTTGACCACAGATAAGGCAGAGCTCACCGTCAAAAAAGGAAATATTGATCTAAACGCAGACTTAAATGCAAAAACAAGCATACTGAGCGCTATAGTAGGTGGAATTAGTGAGTTGAATAATAGCCGCATTAGCAGTGACAACCTGACTGCCAATGCTGGAACAGGCATTACACTAGATAAGGCCAATTTAATCAGTTTTGCTTCATTAAAGACAACACAAGGCAATATCACCCTCAATAATGGAAAAATTTTATCCTTAGCAGAAACAAGTGGTAATCAATTTAAATTAAGCAATAGTAACTCTTTACTACTAAGCGGAAATTTAACCGCCAATCAAATTGATATTTCTGCCAGTAGTGTTAGCGACAGTAGTAACGCTAATATAACAGGCAATGCAAAAATAACAGCCACCGGTGATATTGTACTAAATAATAGCTCACAAGAAATCGGCACATTATCCGCATCAACGGACGGTGATTTATTTATAAAGAATAAAAAATCACTGTTATTATTAGTAATGAAAGCAAAAAAAGTGGATATTAGCACAATAGGAAACATCACTCTTGATGATACATTGATTAGCACTGATTTAACTAAATTGCAATCAAGCGATCGCATCACAATCAACAATTCAATAAATAGTAAAAACCTTAATTTAAATTCAGATCAACTCGATATGGGTACACTAGGGAAAATTGATACATTTGATTTAATCTATACCCCAAATACTGCTGACATAGTCAAAGTCACACTAGGCGGAAACAATAAAATAAACAATGGCGTAGAACTTACACAAGATAATATGGCACGTATAAAAGTTAGCCGAATTATTATCGGGGATGCTGCCACCAGTAAGGTGGGCGACGTAATAATTAAAGGTTTTAATATTGCAAGCAGTGATCTACTGATCAATAGCACCGGCCAGCTCAACCAAACCACTGGTGGCGCACTTATTGCTAAACAACTCAATGCGCAAGCAACGAGCATCCGTCTGACTGAAGCCAATACTGTTGACAGCTTTGTCCCCACCAGTAACGGCGATATTATGTTTGCAAATACCAAAACCTTGGCATTGGGCAATATTAAAACAGCCGGTCTCTTGCAAATTGAAACACAGGGTAGCTTAGGGGTTAATGAAGCGATTGCGGCAAAGAATATTAATCTTAAAGCCAATGGTGATATCAGTAGCCTCGCGAATGGTGTATTGAACGCCGACAACTTAATCATCAATGCCACGCAAGGTATCAAGCTGGCTAA
>JANYCY010000045.1 GCA_025360045.1 Janthinobacterium sp.
GGGAGCGAGGCAGCGAGCCAATCCCGCCCGCCGCCGACTCGATTGGACCGCAGCAGGGGCCTTCGTGTTTCGTGGGGTGGCCTTCTTTGGCTTCGTTTCTTGGCCACACAAGAAAGGAAGGTCCAGCGGGACGCCCGCACCTAAATCAACGTGCCGAAGGCACTAAAAAGACCTTTTTGATCTTGATTAACTCACATGAGCTGCAGCCCCGCCAATTAAAAAGACAATGTAAGCGCGCGGGTAAGCACCCGCTCCGAGATAAATAACCACTTCCAATATCGAGGCCACAATGAGCCACTATCAGCACCACGTATTTTTTTGCCTAAACCAGCGCGAGCCAGGTGAGCGCCAGAGCTGCGCCAGTTGCGGCGCAGTTGAGATGTGGGAACACGCCAAAGGCCGCATCAAAAAGCTAGGGCTAAGCCAGCCTGGCAAAGTACGAATTAATAAAGCGGGCTGTCTGGAGCGCTGTGAAGAAGGCCCTGTACTGGTCGTTTACCCAGAAGCCGTTTGGTATACCTATATTGATAAAAGTGATATCGACGAAATTATCGACGAGCATATTGTCAATGGCCGCATCGTTGAACGTTTAAAAATTTAAGCCGTTTCCGGCATGCACCAAGTTAATCCCTTGTCATAGGGTGAACCGGCAGTTATAGGGTGTACAACGACGCAGTCCTTGCTACGACAAAACGGTGCGCAAGAAAAACGACTTGCACACCCTATAAAAATCAGCTTTTTTGCTATGTTTTTGGCTTAAGTTGATGCGCATAGGGCAGCCGTACTTTTCAATCTAATCACCTGGCACGCCGCAGCCCATGAGCACACCCCGCAAAGCCCCTTCGTTTGAACTCATTGAGATTGACGGTCCAGTAGGTAAACTCGAATGTTTACGCCTCTCATCAGCGCTCGAAACCACCATCGGCATGGTGCTGGTCGCCCACCCCAATCCCACCGAAGGCGGTACGTTTAGCAATAAGATTGTGCATACCCTCGCAAAAACCCTCAGCCGCTTAGGCTATGTGGCCTACTGCCCCAATTTGCGTGGCGTGGGCAATTCGGCGGGTGAGTTTGAAAATGGCGTCGGTGAAGTCGATGATATGGCCGCCGTGCTGGCCTTTGCCAGAAGCGAGCATCCAACGCTTAGCCGCCTGACGCTGGCGGGATTTTCCTTCGGTACCTTTGTGCAAAGCCAGCTCTGCCAGCGCCTTGGCGAGGATGCAGTAGAAGGCCTGATTTTGATTGGCCCTGCGGTCAGCCGCCACAATTTTCCTACCGTTCCTGTCAGTAAAACGCTGCTGATTCATGGTGAAGAAGACGAAGTCATTAGCCTAGAAACCGTACTGAACTGGGCCAGACCGCAATCGTTGCCCATCGTGGTATTTCCCGGCGTGGGCCATTACTTCCACGGCAAGCTTACCCAGCTAGGCGATTGGGTGAATAAAGAATGGCGAAATAGATGAATCTGACTGCCGCGCCCTTTGCGAACTGGCTACTACTGACTGCATTGATCATCAGTAGCGGTCTTATTTTGCATGCGGCGCTGCGTATTCCTTGGTTTTCCCTGAGCCAAGAACGTCTTACTGGCTGGTTTGGCGCGAGTGTCTTTATTTTGGGGTTCTGGCAAATGAAAGCCAGCATCCAGCCAAACCTCTCCTTTCACTTACTTGGCGCTAGTGCACTCTGCATGATTGCAGGGCGAGATAAAGCCCTGCTCGGGCTGGCCGCCGTGCTTGCTGCAGACACGGCCTATGGCCACGCGGCATGGGGTAGCTTTGGCCTGTCTTGGCTTATCACGGCCTTTATACCGGTCACACTCACTCACGCCTTATTCAGCTGGGCTCAACGCGCCTTAACTGCTAATTATTTTACGTATATTTTTGTCAATTGCTTTGCTGCCAGCGTGCTTACCATGTGGTCGACAGGACTGCTTACCTGCGGCCTACTCGCGGCAAGTCATGCTTATCCACTGGATTTTTTAATAGAAGAACAACTCCCCTATTATTTTCTGATGGGCTGGCCTGAGGGATTTACCTGCGGCATTTATATGACTTTGCTCGTCATTTGGCGGCCACAGTGGGTGAGCACTTTTAATGATGCGTTTTACCTCACACGCAATAATTAGCCATCGCTCCATTTAAACGCCATGACTTAACTTGCCCTTTAATTACATTGAAGGCTATTGTTAAGTAAACACACCTAGCCCAAAACGCATGCACAGCATACGCTCCCGTCTAAATATTATTTTTCTGGCCATTGTGACGCTATTTCTGGCGATTTCTGGCGTGATTTCCTATTGGCAAACACAGCAAGAACTAGAAAACAATATGCGTCTCTCTGCAATAGCGCTACAAAAGCGCTTGCAAACTGTGCTGCCTGGCATTCTCTGGAATTTTGATAGCACGCAATTAGGCCTCGTGGTCGAAGCCGAAATGCAATCTGCCGACTTATCCTTACTGCTTGTCTATAACAACGAGGAGCAAGTTGATGGTCGAATCAACCTGCATGGCAAAATGGCCGAAGTTCATGAAAGTATCGTCCCTCCTCATGCCCAGACTTTCCCCATTTACTACCCCGCCAATGAGATATCCAAACCTATGGGGAAAGTGGTGTATGTTTTCTCACGAGAAAAAATGACCATCCGCTTAAAGCAAATGGTGATGGCAAAAATCATTGAAGTGGTATTACTCGATTTACTGCTCTTTATGGCGCTCTCACACAGCCTATTATTGGTTGTAATTCGACCACTTGGGCAGCTCAGAGAAGCACTTATTCATGCTGCCGACGCAAAAGACTTCGACTTTAACAGCATCAAACTCGCGCAAACCAGAAAAGACGAATTTGCCGATGTGGCCGATGCAGTGCATAGCATCGCCCAAAGGCTGTGTGATGATCTAGAAAACCGCAAAGCCGCCGAACTCGCCATGCGCTTAACGCGGGATCTCACCGAAAGTGCTTTTAAGCAGCTCAACGAAACAAAAAACAATTTAGTACAAGCTGAAAAAATGGCCTCCTTAGGTGGCTTGGTCGCCGGTGTGGCACACGAAGTCAACACCCCAGTTGGCGTCATCCTCACCAGTGCTTCGGTTTTATTTGAGGATACACAAGCCTTTAAATTGAACTTGGACGCGGGTGCAATCAAAAAATCAGAAGTGATACGTTACTCAGAAATGGCGATTGAATCTAGCAGGCTGATTTTAACCAATGCAGAACGCGCAGCCCAACTCATCCAAAGCTTTAAGCAGGTCGCTGTTGACCAAACATCAGAAGCAAGACGAACTTTTGAGCTAGGGGAATACATCGACGAAGTGATTATGAGCCTAAAGCCAACGCTCAAACGCACCTCTGTCCATATTGAAACCAGCTGCTCAGAGAAAATAAACTTAGATGGCTATCCTGGAGCCATCTCACAGATCATTACCAATTTTTTAACCAACGCCTTAGCACACGCCTTTGCTGAGGGGCAAGAAGGGCTCATTTCCCTGCATGCCACCAGAACAGACAATAACGTCACCATGCGCTTTGAAGACAATGGAGCGGGTATCCCTCCCGAGCACTTAAATAAGATTTTCGACCCTTTCTTTACCACCAAGCGAGGTAGTGGCGGCAGCGGATTAGGACTGAATGTGGTGTACAACTTAGTCACCCAAACTTTAGGCGGCACCCTGCTCGTCAATTCAGAGCAAGGCAGAGGAACCTGTTTTATTGCCTGTTTCCCCCTGAATGCTCCCCACCCAAAAGAAAGTAAGCACGCTTAGCAGCCTGCGGAAAACATCCATATTCTGGTATCCTTACGCCCATGACACATGCCATTCTTTTTTATTGCCGCCCCGGTTTCGAAGCCGACGTGGAGGCCGAATTCACCTCTAAAGCCAATATCCTAGGAAAATGGGAAATTGGCCAAGGGTTTTGCATCTTCCTACCTAAACGCCCAGCCGATTGGGACAAGCTTTACCGCACATTAGAATGCGGCGACTGGGTTTTCCCTCGCCAAATTATTTTTGTGGTTGAAGCGCTCGACTTGCCGCCCAAAGATAGACTCACACCGATTTTAACCGCGATTGATGGCTTACACGAAGCGCATAAAGGCCCTTGGCGCGATGTGTGGATCGAATATCCAGACACCAACGACGGCAAGGAAATATCCTCATTTAGCCGTAAATTTGGTGTGCTACTCGACGCTAAGCTAGCCGCCAGAGGCTTAGCCAATAAGCCAGATGCCGCCGCTCGCCTGCATTTATTCTTCCCTACACTAGAGCGCGTTTATATCGGCTTTACCCGCCCTGATTTTTCTGTGAATTGGCAACTCGGCATTCCTCGCCTGCGGATGCCAACCGATGCACCTAGCCGCTCCACGCTCAAGCTGGCTGAAGCTTTTATGATCTTGGTGCCCGAATCTGCCCAAGTTAAACCCGGCATGAGCGCCGTAGACTTAGGCGCAGCCCCAGGTGGCTGGACTTGGCAAATGGTCAGCCGTGGCTGCACCAAGATTTTTGCCATCGATAACGGCCCTATGAAAGGCAGTATGGCAATTCATCCTAGCGTGAAACATCTGCGCGAAGATGGCTTTAAATATCGCCCGAAAAGCCCAGTTGATTGGCTAGTCTGCGATATGGTTGAGCAACCAGCCCGTATTGCCGCGCTCATTTCAGATTGGCTGGTAAAAGGCCACGCCCGCCAAGCTATTTTTAACTTTAAATTGCCAATGAAAAAACGTTGGAATGAATTGCAACGCTGCTTAGATATTATTGATGATGCGCTGGGTGGCGCAGGGATCCGCTACCAAATCCGCGCCCGCCATCTTTATCATGATCGTGAAGAAGTGACCTGCTATTTAACGAAAATCAAACGCTAAATCATTGCATTAAGGGCGAGATTTCACTCCTACCCAATCAACTTAGCTAGATGTCATTGCGTTATCCCGTAATGACAAGCATTGAATCATCGTAGGGCGGGTGAAACCCGCGTATTTTTCAGCCTTGCCTGCGGGTTTCACCCGCCCTACGAAAATATTTCGCTTATATTAAAAGAGAGTTTGTCCATTGTTAGTCACTAAACAACAGGGGTATCGCATGTTTAAAGAATTCAAAGAATTTGCAATGCGCGGGAATGTAATCGATTTAGCCGTTGGTATTATCATTGGCGCGGCTTTTGGCAAGATTGTTGATTCATTAGTAAAAGATATCATCATGCCGCCGATTGCCATGCTGATGGGCAAGGTCGATTTTGCTAATTTATATTTCTTATTATCTGAGGGCAAAACCCCTGCGCCTTACGCGACTTTAGACGCAGCGCAAAAAGCGGGTGCGGTGACGCTCAATTACGGGGTATTTATTAATGTAATGATCAGCTTTGTGATCGTGACATTTGCCGTGTTTCTGGTCATTAAAGGTTTGAATAATCTCAAGCGAGAAGAAGCCATTGCACCAGCAGCACCTGTCGCCACGCCTGAAGATATTGAACTACTGCGCGAAATTCGTGACTTACTCAAGAAATAAACACTCGAATCATTAAAGCATGGGTAGCCTACTGTCCATGCTCTTCCCCTGTGCTTGATGGCCTATTTCACGCCCACATCCTGATAAAAAGGCTCTGCCAATAGAGCGGAACTGGCTTTCGCTAGATCGACGGGAGCGGGTGGTACATCCGCTATCTGACTCGATTTGCCTGCAATGCATACCTTATTGCGCCCTGTGCGTTTGGCTTCAAGCAGCGCCATATCCGCAGTACGCACCAGCTCATTAAACTCTATAGGGCCATAGGCCGTGGCTAAGCCAAAGCTGGCGGTAAATACCGGTAAGCCTGCGATGGCAATTCGGCACTCTAAAGCCGCCCGCACACGCTCTAAGCCACAAAGCCCACCCGCTTCGTCGGTACTTGGAAAGACCACCACAAACTCCTCGCCCCCAAAACGCCCAACTATATCGCCAGGGCGTAATGCTTCTCTCAGCACGCGTGCAAATAGTCGCAATGCTCTGTCCCCAGTGTCATGACCATAACTATCATTTAAGCGCTTAAAATGATCAATATCAGCAAAGGCCGCACAAGCAGGCTCAGGCAAAGCCAAAGCTCGAGCGGCTTGATTCTCTAAGCTACGACGATTAAGCAAGCCGGTTAGTGGATCAGTGCGTGCTTGCAATTGTGATTCACTCATCACCCGCAACACGCCCAAACGCATCCCAGAATGGGCGGCAATCGCCGTTGCACGCAGCATTTCATCATCATCGGGCAAATGCCCTGCTGGCCCAACAATATGCAAAATCCCCACCGCCTGACCAATGCTCGTCAAGGGAATACACACCGCCGAGCAATCACCGCTTTCACGGCCCCGCATATAACGACACACATCCAGCGCACTACCGTCATTAAACCGCTGCACTTGGCCGCGCCGAAATGCGAGGCATTGAACAGGGGATGTCACCCCACAAGCACAATTTGTCGTGTAATTTTCACTACGTGACATCACCGATAAATGCGCCGTGCTTGAGTCAGACATCAGCAAGGCCGTAGCACGCTGCGGCAAGCCAAGCTCAATCGCTTCCGAAATAATCCCTCCTGCTTCATTATCGCTCTCGGCCAACTCCAAAGCCCGATGCACCGTAGAGGTAAAATCCTGTAAGGCGGCATCTCGAATTAAATTTTGCTCACGCTGTAGCGTCATTCTCTGAAAACGCCCGCTGATCCCCCAAGCCAGCCAAATCACCAGGGGAATTGCAATCAACAAGGAAATCAGCAAGGCACGACCTAAATCTCTAACCGATGCAAAGGCCTCGTCCGCGTCTTGCCGCACCAGTACACCCCAGCCATAACCCGCAAAACCCAGCGCGCCTTTTGATGTGGCAAAGGCCACCAACTCCTCTCCTCCGTGGTTTATTTCTGTTAACACCCCACTATTTCCCGTCATCAAGGCCTGCACGGCGGTCGAATTTTTGGCGAGCACCGTTGAGCCAAATGGCTGACCCAGCGAATCACTTAAAACGCGACCCTGCTTATCGACCACTTGCAAATGTACTTGTTTATAACCACTTTGGTGTAAGCGATTTTCCGCTGAATTTGCAATGGCATTCACTACTCTTTCGTACGATGCAAAATTAGCCCAGACACGAACAATTTTTCCCTGCTCATTAAAAATAGGCGCGGCAAACAGCAGGCTAATCTCGGCCTGCCCCAGCGCGGCCTCTAGCAAAGGATCTTTAGCTGCATCTACATAGTACGTTTGGCCGCTACTCAAAGCCCCCGCGCTGATTTTTTTAAACCAAGGGGCCTCAGCCACGCTTTGCCCTAGCAATTTTTCACTCGCAATACGCCGCCCATCACCGCTCACTGTGTTGCTCGCCACAATTTTTCCTTGCAGATCGACGGCAATCATCAAATCATAAAAACTATAGGCTCGGGCATAGGCATTCGCTGCGGAAGTCGCCACTTCAGGCGAGCCGCGCACGCTTGGGTTAAGTGCAATCATTTGCACATCACCGTAGCGCTCAAACAAATTTCTATCGATTTTATCGATCACAGCTTCCGCTTGGGCCGCCAAATACAACTCTGTTTTTGCCCGCAAGCTCTGCTCACTACGCTGGTAGCCTAAGCCCCCAGTCAGCAAAAGCGGAACCAAACCGAGCAATAAAAGCCCCCATAACAGCTGCCGATTTAAAAAATAGAGCGGCGTATGCTGGCCTGAAGCCGCAGTTTTTTCCTTGAACTCACTAAACCAAGCCATGCTCATAAGCCACCTCCCATCGACAATGCTTACGAAAACTTTTCATAAGCAAAATAGAAAATCAAACATATTTATATTTAGACCATATAAATTAATACGTATAACTTACTCAATGAATGGCACTCATCCATAATCTCACGTCTACTTTTACTCTCCCTCACGCATCACGCTACAATGCCGCCATGAACAAACCCATTCACTTACGTATCCGCCAATTTATTCTGGAAGGCATACGCGAACGCCGCTTTTTGCCCGGCGCAAAAATCCCCACCGAAGCCGAGCTGGTTTTGCAATTTGGCGTATCCAGAATGACCGTCAATAAGGCGGTGCGTGATTTAGCCAGCGAAGGCGTACTGATCCGCTTTGCAGGGGACGGCACCTATGTGGCCGAACGCAAAGCCGAATCGCCGCTGCTGGATATCAATAATATTGCTGAAGAAATCGCCTACCGTGGCCACCGCTACCGCGCATCAGTGGAGCTGCTGTGTGCCGAGCCCGCTCAAGACGAAATTGCACTCTGGCTGGGCCTCGTGACCGGCGAAACACTGTTTCACTCGCTGATCGTGCATTTTGAAAATGATCAAGCGATCCAGATCGAGGATCGCTACGTCAACCCCGCCTTTGCGCCGGACTATCTGCAACAAGATTTCAGTATCGAAACGCCCAACGCTTACTTAATGAAAAGCTGCCCGCTGACCGATATCGAGCACACAGTAGAGGCCGTGCTGCCCAATAAAAGCGAACAAGCTTTACTCAATATCGCCGCCACCGAGCCCTGCCTGCGCGTACTGCGCCGAACTTGGTCGCATAAGCATTTAGTCAGCTTCAGCCGCCTATTGCACCCCGGCAGCAGCTATAAACTGCGCTCGCAGACAAGGGTGAAGAAGTAAATTTGTAGTGGGCATGCTTTTATAACCACACGCTAAGCAAAGTCAAAAAAACCTTTTTAGTGCCTTCGGCACGTTGATTTAAGTGCTGGCGTCCCGCTGGCTTTCCTTGCGTACGAAGCCAAGCCACAACCTCAAAGCACGAAGGCCCCTCATCTGCGGACAGCTGCGGCGGAACTCGCTTCGGCGAGCTTCAAGGGCATAAATATTTACACAAAGGTGATGTTTGTTCCCCCCTTTGAAAAGGGGGGCTAGGGGGGATTTGAAGTTGCATCTCTTTACAAAAAGGCAGCAGCTAATGCCAAGGCAAATCCCCCTCAATCCCCCTTTGACAAAGGGGGAGGCTGCAGCACAGAAGTGCCATCTGATGTGTGTAGATGCTTCAAGGGGACTTTAAAAAGCCCCGAGCAGAGAGCGTGATCCTTATATTTTTTTGCTATTTTCTGTCTATACAAAATCACCCCAGCACCCCAACCATTAGCAACAAATCAAGCCTCATTAGACCTTTCCCTGCTTGACATCAACAGCAAAATGCGTAAATGTATATACAATTACACAGCCGGCTGTCGATGATGACCACAACTACAGAATCGCTTTGGATTAACGCCCGCCTTGCTACCCTTTCACTTAAGCACAATGCTGCTTACGGCGCGCTACATGGCCATGCTCTATGGATTAAGGGCGAAGTCATCCATGTGATTTTGCCGCAGGACGAGGCCTTGGCCGAGTTTGCGGGCAGAGGAGAAATCATTGATGTGGCGGGGGCCTGGATTACCCCGGGGCTGATCGATTGCCATACTCATCTGGTTTACGGCGGCAACCGCGCGGCGGAATGGGAAAAGCGCCTGACCGGCGTGCCCTACCAGCAAATCGCAGCCGAAGGCGGTGGGATTGTTTCCACGGTGAACGCCACGCGTGATTTATCTCAGGCCGATCTCGCGGCACAAAGCCAGCCGCGCCTCTTAGCCCTGATGAATGAAGGCGTGACCACGCTGGAGATTAAATCCGGCTATGGCCTGCGCCTTTATGATGAATTAAAACAACTGCGCGTGGCCCGCCAGTTTGGTGAAAATTATCCGGTAGAAATCGCCCCCACCCTGCTCGCCGCCCACGCCCTGCCGCCTGAATTTGCGGGCCGCAGCGATGAATATATTGATGAAGTGATTTCACGCATCCTGCCTGCCGCCGCCAGCGAAGACTTGGCTGAAGCGGTGGATGTATTCTGTGAAGGCGTCGGCTTTAGCCCGGCGCAAACCCGCCGTGTATTTGAGGCGGCAAAAAAACACGGCCTGAACGTAAAAGGTCACGTAGAGCAATTATCCAACCTGCACGGCGCAGCGCTGGTGGCCGAGTTTAATGGCCTGTCCGCCGACCATATCGAGCACCTCGACGAAGCGGGCATTGCCGCGATGCAAGCCGCTGGCACGGTGGCGGTGCTGCTGCCCGGCGCGTTTTACTTTTTACGCGAAACACAAAAACCCCCAGTCGCAGCACTACGGGCAGCAGGCGTGCCGATGGCGGTTTCAACCGACCTCAACCCCGGCACCAGCCCCTTTGTCTCTATCCGTTTGGCGATGAACCAAGCCTGTGTGCTGTTTGCCCTGACCCCAGAAGAAGCCCTCACCGGCACCACCCGCCACGCAGCCCAGGCACTGGGGCGTGCAGCAAGCCACGGCCAACTAGCCGCAGGATTTGTCGCAGACTTTTTAGTCTGGAATATCGATCATCCGGCCGAAATCATCTACAGCCTAGGCACGCCATTGCTCAAACAGCGGGTGTTTAGGGGCAAGTAATTTAAGTTGGAAATATGGTTAAACCCTGAACCGCAGAGGACACAAAGAGCACAGAGGGCCACAGAGAAAATCAAGTTTGCTATCCGCGAAGCGCTATAGCAGCTAAATGAGATCACCAGCTTCAACCATCAATCGTCTTTGTATTTCTCTGTGAAACTCTGTGTCCTCTGTGCTCTCTGTGGTTCAAGATTTAGCACTCGTAATATTTTTTAACAGGATAAAACCATGACCGTTTGGACTGGGCGTATTGATGCTGCTGAAGGCGATGCAGCGCGGCGCTGGCATCAAGTGGTGCAACCCTTAGCTGCAAATCAGCCCGCAGGCATTGCCCTACTCGGCTTTGCCTGTGATGAAGGCGTGCGCCGCAATCAGGGGCGGGTGGGTGCTGTGGCGGGGCCAGTGGCTTTGCGCAAAGCGCTGGCTAATCTGGCTTATCACCCTACTCTGCCGCTTTACGATGCGGGAGACGTGGCCTGTGAGGATGGCGATTTAGATGCCGCCCACCAGCGCCTTGCCGCTGCGGTGAGCCAGAATATTCAAGCTGGTCATCTGTCGCTGGTACTCGGTGGCGGGCATGAAACGGCTTTCGGCCACTGGCTGGGCATTGCCAACGCTCACCCAAACCAGCGCATCGGCATTGTTAATTTCGACGCACACTTTGATTTGCGTGAAGCCACCGAGGCCACATCCGGCACGCCCTTTGCCCAGATCGCCGCTGCATGCGCCCAGCGCGGCCAGGATTTTCAATACCTCTGCATGGGCGTGGCAGAAACTGCCAATACCGAGGCGCTATTTAATAAAGCGCGGCAAGTACAAGCCTCGTGGCGGCTCGATACCGAGATGACACCGTGGCAGCTGACAGAAACCGTGGCGCAGTTGCAAGCCTTTATCGATCAAGTCGATGTGGTTTATCTAACAATTGATTTGGACGTCTTGCCCGCCGCGCAAATGCCCGCCGTCTCCGCCCCCGCAGGCTATGGCGTAGAAATCAGCGTAATCGAGCACCTTAGCCGCCTACTGGCTGCCAGCGAAAAACTCGTCGCAGCAGACTTAGTGGAATTCAACCCGCTGTTTGATACCGACAGCCACGGCGCAAAAGCCGCCGCCAGACTGGCATGGGCGATTTGCAGAGCATTCACCCCCTAATGAAACTTTAACAAAATCCAAATAAACCAAGCGCTGGATTCCCGACAAAAACATTCGGGAATGACGTAGCTGATCCCTGACACCTAACACCTGGAACCTAACCATGACTGACCCACGCCATGATCCTTCCCGCGTTATTCGCGCACCGCGCGGTAGCGAGCTGACTTGTAAAAGCTGGCTGACTGAAGCCGCTTTTCGCATGATTCAGAATAATCTCGATGCCGAAGTCGCCGAGTATCCGCAATCCTTAGTGGTTTACGGCGGTATTGGCCGTGCGGCGCGCAATTGGGAATGCTACGACAAGATTCTGGAAGTGCTGACCCGGCTGGACGACGATCAAACGCTGCTGATTCAATCAGGCAAGCCGGTTGGCGTGTTTCCATCGCACCCTGATGCACCGCGCGTGCTGCTGGCTAACTCCAATCTAGTGCCTCACTGGGCCAATTGGGAGCACTTCAACGAGTTAGATAAAAAAGGCCTGATGATGTATGGCCAGATGACCGCAGGCAGCTGGATTTACATCGGCAGCCAAGGCATTGTGCAAGGCACTTATGAGACTTTTGTGGCGATGGCCAAACAGCATTTTGGCGGTGTAGCCAAGGGGCGTTGGGTCTTGACTGGCGGTTTGGGCGGCATGGGCGGTGCTCAGCCACTGGCTGCAACGATGGCAGGTTTTTCGATGATCGCCGTGGAATGCGACGAGACCCGCATCGATTTCCGCCTGAAGACTCGCTATGTAGACCGCAAAGCGACCACGCTGGATGAAGCGCTAGCTATCGTGGCCAATGCCAAAGAGGCCGGTAAGCCGGTATCCGTTGGCCTATTAGGCAATGCGGCCGATGTGTTTGCCGAGCTGGTTGCCCGTGGCATTACCCCCGATGTCGTCACCGATCAAACTTCAGCGCACGACCCCGTACACGGCTATTTGCCACAGGGCTGGGATATTACCAAATGGCGCGAGGCACAAAAAACTGATCCGGCGGGCGTCACCAAGGCCGCCAAGCAATCCATGGCCAAGCAAGTGCAAGCGATGCTGGATTTACAAGCGCGTGGCGCGGCAACGGTTGATTACGGCAATAACATCCGTCAAATGGCGCTGGAAGAAGGCGTAAAAAATGCATTCGACTTCCCCGGCTTTGTGCCCGCCTATGTGCGCCCGCTGTTTTGCGAAGGCATCGGTCCTTTCCGCTGGGTAGCGCTGTCTGGCGACCCGGAAGATATCTACAAGACCGATGCAAAAGTCAAAGAGCTGATCCCAGACAACCCGCATCTGCACAATTGGCTGGATATGGCGCGTGAACGCATCGCCTTCCAGGGCCTGCCAGCGCGTATTTGCTGGGTAGGCCTGAAAGATCGCGCCCGCCTTGCGCTGGCCTTTAATGAGATGGTTAAAAATGGCGAGCTAAAAGCGCCAATCGTGATTGGCCGCGATCACCTCGACTCTGGCTCGGTAGCGTCACCAAACCGCGAAACCGAAGCCATGCTCGATGGATCGGATGCCGTATCCGACTGGCCACTTTTGAACGCACTGCTTAATACCGCTGGTGGCGCAACCTGGGTATCGCTCCACCACGGCGGCGGCGTAGGCATGGGCTTTTCTCAGCATTCAGGCGTAGTAATTGTGGCTGACGGCACAGACGCCGCCGCCAAACGCTTAGGCCGCGTATTGTGGAACGACCCCGGCACCGGCGTCATGCGCCACGCCGACGCAGGCTACGACATCGCCAAAAACTGCGCAAAAGAACAGGGCTTAGATTTGCCGATGTTGAAATAAATAGCAAACCTAAATCTCGAACCACAGAGGGCACAGAGGGCACAGAGAACACAGAGTTTCACAGAGAAAACCAAGGATTTAATGCCTTCCTCTGTGATCTCTGTGCCCTCGTTTTCCTCTGTGGTTTAAGGTTTAGCAATCTTAAGGATCATGATGGGTATCGCCAAAGGCTGGCCCCACCCATCCTACAAATCATTGTTAAGCACCTCCCTATAAAAACACACACTGGATCACACAATGAGCACATTTAATATCAAGCCGGGCCAATTAACGCTTGCCAACTTACGCAAGATTGCCCGCGATGAAAGCATCACGCTTAGCCTAGACGCCTCGGCACATGCAGGCATCAATGCCGCAGCGGCTACCGTGGCACGCGTTTTAACTGAAGGGCGCACGGTGTATGGCATTAACACCGGCTTTGGTTTACTGGCCAGCACCAAAATCGCCACGGAAGAACTCGAGCTACTGCAACGCTCCATCGTGCTTTCGCACGCGGCGGGCATCGGCAAGCCGATGGAAAACGGCACGGTGCGCTTGCTGATGGCACTGAAAATCAACTCGCTGGCTCGTGGCTTTTCCGGCATTCGCCTCTCGGTGATCGAAGCGCTGATTACCCTGTTTAACCATCAAATTTACCCAGTGATCCCACAAAAAGGCTCAGTTGGCGCATCGGGTGATTTAGCCCCGCTATCCCATATGAGCGCCGTTTTGATCGGTGAAGGCGAAGCTTTTGTCGATGGCAAACGCGTCACTGGTGCGGCAGCGATGCAAGCCGCCAAGCTTGATCCTATCGTGCTCGCCCCAAAAGAAGGCCTGGCACTATTGAATGGCACACAAGCCTCCACCGCCTTTGCGCTGGAAGGCTTATTTGCCGCTGAAGATTTATTTATCGCCGCATCCGTAGCAGGCAGCTTGTCGGTCGAAGCCGCGATGGGCAGCCGCACGCCATTTGATGCACGAATTCATGCGGTGCGCGGCCATGCAGGGCAGATTGATTCGGCTAAGCTTTACCGTGACTTGCTAGGAGACGCCAGCGAAATCTCGCATGCCCACGCTAACTGCGGCAAGGTGCAAGACCCGTATTCACTGCGCTGCCAGCCACAGGTGATGGGCGCATGCCTGACGCAAATCCGCAATTCGGCAGAAATTTTATTGGTAGAAGCCAATGCCGTATCAGATAACCCACTGGTGTTCTCTGACGACAATGTGATTCTATCCGGCGGCAATTTCCACGCCGAACCAGTGGCCTTTGCTGCGGATAATCTGGCGCTGGCGATTGCCGAAATCGGTTCGCTATCTGAGCGCCGTATGGCACTGTTGATCGACAACAACCTGTCTAAATTACCCGCATTCCTCGTGAATAACGGTGGCGTGAATTCAGGCTTTATGATCGCCCAAGTCACTGGCGCTGCGCTGGCTTCTGAAAATAAATCGCTGGCTCACCCCGCATCGGTAGACAGCCTGCCAACATCCGCCAATCAGGAAGACCATGTTTCTATGGCCACTTTTGCGGCACGTCGCCTTAAAGACATGAGCGAAAACACCGCAGGCATTCTGGCCGTAGAATTACTCGCAGCTTGCCAAGGGATTGATTTCAGAGCGCCGAATAAGGCGTCCGACAAGCTAGAAGCCGCTAAAGCCCTGCTACGCGCCGAGGTCACTTTCTACGATAAAGACCGCTACTTCGCGCCTGATATCGAAAAAGCAGCCGCCCTGATCAGCCGCGCGGCTTACAACACATTTAGCCTGCCAGGCTTACTGCCTTCGGTGTGATGAGGTGCCTGATGTTATGCAGCCAAACCCAAATTTTGAAATACGGAGGCCACAGAGAAAAGCAAGATTTGAGTTAAGTTGTTTTGTAGGTTTTAAGTATTTTAAAACCCAGTGATTAGGATTCGTACTCAACTCGTGGCATGGGGCTTAAATCTCCCCTTGAAACACGCCGGAGCGAGGAACAAGCGGGGCGGGGGATCGCTTGGGAGCGAGGCAGCGAGCCAATCCCGCCCGCCGCCGACTCGATTGGACCGCAGCAGGGGCCTTCGTGTTTTTGATGTTGTGGCTTGGCTTCGTTTCTTGGCCACACAAGAAAGGAAGGTCCAGCGGGACGCCCGCACCTAAATCAACGTGCCGAAGGCACTAAAAAGACGATCTCAGCGTAACATCAGTTATCACCCACAAAAAAGCCCGCTTCTTTCAAAAGAAGCGGGCTTTTTTACTGCAAGCAATCGTGCCAACGAGCGACTAAGTGACCTTAGCGAATAGAAACCTCTACTCGGCGATTTCTTGGCTCTAGGGTGTCATCAGGCGTAGGGATTAAAAGATTACGTTCACCATGCGACTCTACATTGAGTGAGTTGTATTTAAGCCCTTTCTCTTTTAACAAATCAGCAATCACGACCGCTCGAACCAGCGCTAATGATTCATTGATTTCCGCAGCTCCTACGGTGTCGGTATGCCCAACGACCGAGATATCTACGGCAGGCCAATTTACCGCCTCCGCGATAATCTTAGGAATCATGACCTCAGATTCAGCCGTTAATGTGGCATCCGACTGGAAATACAAAATATAGCGCAGCGGTATTTTGGGCCGGGCAGTCATTGCCTCAGAAAAATCACTTTTAATTTTTTCTGCCGTAACAGGAGCTGGGGCTTCCGAGCCATCTAGGCTGGCACCATAACCCGCAGTTTTAATCACCTGCTTACCCTTTTCCCCCGTTACCACCACCTCGCCTGTATGCCCATTTGGGTTTTCCAGCAAAACAATGTAGGAATTAGATGCACATGCAGAAAGCAAGAAGGCGGCGCACAACAATACAGGGCGAATAACCCTAGACAAGTTTTCAAAACGCATAGACTACTCCTCAACCTTTACCACAAATTGTGTGCCGCGCACGCCGATGATTCCGGCTGGTGTATTGATAGACACGGCATCTGGCTGCAATTTCGCAATAATTCCAGATACGTAATTCATTGATCCTTTAGCCAGCCGACTCACCAAGCTGAGCTTACCCTGAGCGGGCGCGTACAGATATTCGTCCACAGTCAGCTGGGTATCTGGCCCAAAAGACATAATTGTCTCATCTTTGAAAGTAAGCCCCATACTGCTTTTTGCACCGGTTCGTAATACACTGCCCTGCAATACGGGAGTACCTACCTCTGCTTTCACGATCTTGCCACCCGTTGTTACCGAGGCATCACCCATTACATTTTTAACATAAGCAACAGGTGCATCCCCTGCCCATAAGGCGGTAGACAAGAAGCATCCACATATAAAAGTGAATTTAAACATGATATTTTCCTCCATGATGGATGGACTCGCTATAAACGCCTCCAGCTTAACATGCATTTGTAAGCATTGAACGCTCTTCTTTCTTCCCTACTGATAGCCGTAAACTAGCCCGCCTGAACGGTTGTATTCAGCGGATCTAAGGTCAGATATGTGCATTTTATGCAAGGCCATGATTTAAACCAGCAGCCTGTAGATAATCAGTCTAATCATTACCAATGTAGTATGGCTTTTATTGAGTCACTCAAATAAAATTAAAAGTCTAGCGTAAGAAAAGCGCCATCGAGCTCTAGTCATGATCAATCAATCCATCCCTCGCCTTGGTTTTCTCCTTCCGCTTACCTCTGTTTTCATAGGTTTAGCGCTGCTTCTTGCTGACCCTATTCCCTTGCAATCCTTACGCAACAATTTGTTTGATCAATATCAGCGCTGGTCGCCACGGGAGCAGGCTGCTGCACCGGTGCGCATTATTGATATCGACGACGAAAGTCTTGCCCAGCTTGGGCAATGGCCTTGGCCACGCACTCGACTTGCAGAAATGGTCGATAAGCTAAATAACGCTGGTGCTGCCGCCATTGGCTTTGATGTGGTTTTTTCTGAGGCTGACCGCACAGCGCCCCGCGCCATGGCGGATCTTTGGTCGCTGAAAGGGGCTTTACGTAGCGAGCTAGAAGAGCTGCCGGACCATGATCAGCTTTTTGCTCAGAGCATTAAAAAAGCCCCTGTTGTGCTGGGTTTTACCGTGCAACGAAACCTAGCCAGCGGCACAGCAGCTCAGCTGCCTCGCCCCTTTCGCTATATTTATACTGGCCAGCCACCCAGTCGCTGGCTACATCCTTTTCAAAACGCCATCCTTGCCCGCCCAGAATTTGCTAGTGCGGCGCTTGGCAATGGCGCGCTGAATTTTGTGCCCGATAGCGACGGGGTTATCCGCCGTATTCCACTATTGCTGCAGCTAGCGGGAAATCCCGTCCCCACACTGGATGCCGAAATCCTCCGCGTGGCACAGGGAGAGCAAAACTATATTTTAAAAACTCAGGAAAACGGCCAAGGGTTAAGCGAAATACGCATCGGCAAATATCGGATTCCAACGACAGAAAACGGCGAAGTATGGCTGCATTACTCGCCTCCTCACCCCAGCCGCTACTTGCCCGCGTGGAAGCTATTGGCAGGGCAAATCCCAAGCGAGCAGTTAAAAGACCAGATGATCCTAATTGGCAGCTCGGCGCAGGGCTTGATGGATTTACGCTTTAGCCCGCTTGGTCGTATTTTACCCGGCGTAGAAGCCCATGCTCAGCTGCTAGAACAAATCACTTCTGGCCATATTTTGCAGCGCCCCAGCTGGGCCAAATTTGCCGAAATTCTGATCACGCTTCTCGGCAGTCTGTTGATTGCTTGGATGGCGATAAGAGCCCGTGCGCTGCATGCCGCCAGCATCACGCTGGCGATTTTAAGCCTTGTACTCTTGAGCGGCTGGTATGCTTTTCAAGCCTATGCCCTACTCCTGAATACCGTAACGCCCTCGCTTATTTTTGCGGCAACCTTTATTTTTGGCAGCCTTTTGCACCACTGGAGCAGCGAGCGTGAGCAGCGCTGGATTAAACAAGCTTTCTCCCGCTATGTATCCCCGAACCGTGTCAGCCATTTAATAGAACACCCCGATTCGATGGCACTCGGTGGGCGGCGGCAAGAATGTAGCTTTATCTTTACCGATTTAGCAGACTTTACCTCGCTCATGGAAAACATCGATCCAGCCAAAGCCGTGGTTCTGCTGAATGACTATTTAGATCAAATGATTGCCATTGCTTTTAAGCACGAGGGCACCCTCGATCGAATTGTGGGTGATGCGGTGGCCATTATGTTTTCTGCGCCCATGGTGCAGAGCGACCATCAAGCGCGCGCCTTCAACTGCGCGATGGAGATGAATACCTTTGCCAACGCCTACGCTATAGCACTCAACGCAAAAAGCATTCAGTTTGGCAAAACCCGCATTGGCATACATTCGGGGGAGGTGATTGTCGGCAATTTTGGCGGCTCAACCATGTTTGATTACCGCGCACTGGGTGATCCAGTTAACACCGCCGCCCGCTTAGAAAGCGTAAACAAACATCTTGGCACGCACATCTGTCTATCTGAGGCTACACTCTCTGGCTGCCCTGATGCCCATGTTCGACCCATAGCTCGACTTGTGCTCAAGGGTAAAAGCCAAGCCCTACAGGTATTTGAGCCGCTGACCGAAGACTATTTAATCAGCTATGCACCGCTGGACGCCTATTGTGCCGCCTACCAGCGGATGGTTGAAGAAACCGACCTAAGCAGTGTCAACTACTTTAGTGAACTTGCCTTACTCTACCCCAACGATCCTCTCGTGGCTTTGCATCAGCAAAGGCTAAGCAAAGGTGAGAGGGGCGATCTGATTGTGATGACAGAAAAGTAAGAGGCCCTAGGCTCCGTTGACGTTTGTTTCACAGCTGCGTTTGGCCCAGTTTTGGGGCTGAACAAGGCAAAAGTTGCGACATGGTACGAGTACCATTAGCAACTTTTAACGCCGTGCAGCCCCAAAAATGGGCCAAACCCGAAGGGCTGAGCCGGAAAACAGCCATTCACTGCGTTATGCTCCTCGGGAATAACCAGTTATTACCTTCATCGCATGCCTTGTGCCTGGCCATTTTCCGGCTCAGCGCAGGCGCGAAACTAACGACAACGGAGCCTCCAATGAGCACCGCAAAAATCAACCGCTTTATCCAGCTGTTCAGCGATGCCTTTAGCCAGCTAGAGGCCGATGTGCCAATGCCCGATATCGAATATTTAGCGATGCTGATTCATCGAGCGATGGAAAACAGAACACGCAAATATCACACCTCCATGCACATCTTCGAGCTTTGCGAAGGCTTAAGTGCCCGGCCCCAGCTAGCCGCACTCTTTCATGACTTAGTCTATTACCAGCTAGATAATGGCTTTCCACCGCAAACCGCCGCGCTACTGAGCAAGGTATGCCATGTTGAAAATGGCGGCTTTATTCTGCAAGAAATCAACAACGACACGCTAGCCATGTGTGCCGAGATTTTTGACTTTAAGCCCTATCAAGCCTTGCCGCTCTATGCCGGAATGAACGAATTTTTAAGCGCAGTCGTTGCCGTTAAGCTATTAAAACCCTATCTACCCATGCCACACCTGATTGCCATCGTGGCCTGCATTGAGGCTACCATCCCTTTTCGAGATGCCAACAACGGCCCCAAGCTACTCGCAGACCGCGTTCGACAACAAAGCAATAAGCTTTTTCCAGCGCAAAATGAGGAAGAAGCAGATTGCTATGTCAGCGAGGTGATGCAAGAAGCAATCAGCCTAAGCAATATCGATGTAGGCGGCTTTGCCGAAGCCAACCCGGGGAAATTTTTATCCTCAACATGGCTGCTTATTGAAGAATCTAACGCCCCACTTAACGCAGTAGGCGTCTATACGCTGCAAGACTATCGTATGGCTTTATTACGGATGGAAAAATTCCTGCACGGCTTAAAAGCAGAAGTCGTTTTTCATCAATACAAAGGTGTGCCTAAAAACGCAGCACACCAGCAGCTGACCGAAGCTGCACGCGACAATCTGCTTTTTTCCTGTGACTTTTTGGCCGCAAAACTCACCTCCATCGCCCTCATTGAAGCACTCGCGCTAGAAACAGGCGGCGATTGCCCTGTATCGATGTTCCTCGGCGATATTCATAGCAGCGATGGTAAGCCTGAGCGCGCCGAAGACTTTCTCCCCAAAGCCAATACCTCCGCCGACATCAGGCCCGAGCTACTCCAAGTGTTTGAGCGAGGCCGCTCTGAAGAAACAGATTTAGACCTCAATGCCTCCCCGCTCACCGCTTTTCTGTACCGCAGTCTAGGCCATCAGGGCACATTGCAAGCATGGCGTCAGGCACAGCACTTATTTGAAGGAAGCCTATCGCCACTTAATTTTCTAAAAAGCTTAGATCAAAAACTCGTACTCTCGATGATAGAAGCCTGCATGCATATCGCCATTTCACGCAGGGAAAGCCTATTGGCATTGCAGCACACTCTCTTAGAAAAATAAAAGCACTAACGATCAAATGATCAATGGAACTTGCCTACGGCGCCACGATCAAAGCCCTCATTCTCCACGCAGAAAGACCAACATGACTTACCCAAAAATAGCGGCCGCAGTAACCATCATCTTATTTATTACAGGCTGCGAACAAAGTAGTCAGCTAGCACAACAAGCCGCCTCTGCTATTGCGACTCAAGTCAAAGACGAAGTTAAAGCACAAACCGATGGCGTGATTGATCAGTTCAAAAAAGAAGCCAATGACACCTTGTCGCCACTAGGTCTCGATGCCGAAAGAATCGCCAGCTCAGTGAAAGCACAGGGTTATGAGCTAGCAAGCAAAGCATGGCAAAGTAACAACTGGGCACAACTCGATAAGCTGCAAGGAAAAACAAGCGGAGAAATGGGCTTATTTACCGACCTAAGCCCGATTCGTTCAGAATTAACCACGCTACTAGGCAAAGACAGCGATGCATTTATCGCAGCACTGGGTAGCAAAGCCATATTAGAAAAAGACGGCTTACTCTATCTGCTCAGCCCGCAGGCGCCCCCCCAATCTGCCGCTTGGCTAATCATCGACACCCGCAACCGTAAGCTAGCAGCGGGGCACATTAAAAATGGCCAAGAACAACAGTGGCAAAAACTAGAACTACCTCAGGCAGTGCGCCAGCTTCAAGGCAAGCTCATTAGTCAATAAATAAAGCTTCCCTTCACAAAGCCAAATACGTCTCAAACTTGCTTCTAAACATCGAAAAAAAGCTTCTTACATTGCGGATATTCGATTGGGTGGCAAAAAGGCGGTGGGCTAGCTGGTGGTAGGCGTTCATATCTGTCACCTGAATAATCAGCACAAAATCTGGCCCCGGCGAGACGCGATAGCATTGCTGCACGGTTTTTTCGGCGGCGGCGAGCTGCTCAAACTCCTGCATCTTTTCTGATGTTTGCACATCCAGCGTAATTTCAACGATGGCGGTTAAGCCTGCGCCGACTTTTTCTGGCGCTAAAATCGCCACTTGCTTGGCAATCACCCCCGTATCTATTAAACGCTTTACGCGGCGCAAGCAGGTGGGCGGCGAGGCATGCACCTTGGCGGCCAAGTCTTGATTACTTAATGAAGAATCCTGCTGTAATTGTTGCAAGATGCGTTTATCCAGCTCATCTAATGCCGTGGTCGATGCCATATAAATTCACAAAATTTATAAAAATGAAATAAAAATTCATACAAATAGATGATTATCTATTTATTTCATAGTACATTAAATTTTGAAAGATATGTTCACACCAAACCATTTAGGATAAGGAGATTGCTTCATTTATTTCCTAGGGCAGGTGCTTACCCACCGTTTTTCGCATTTCATAGCAAAGCTCGGCGGGCTTCATCCCAACCCTATCAACTTAAGCAAAAGACATAATGTTTTTCGTAGGAGCGGCTTTAGCCGCGAAAGTGCTGTGTATAAAAGCATTCGCGGCTAAAGCCGCTCCTACGATACAGGCCTTAAGTTGACAGTATTGGGTTCCACCCGCCTTACATGATTTACAACCTTCCCATTTATCTTCTCTTTCGAGGTTTCTATGTGCGGTATTGTCGGTGCAGTTGCCCAGCGTAATATCACCCCTATTTTGCTAGAAGGGCTTAAACGGCTTGAATACCGCGGCTACGATTCCTGCGGTGTGGCCTTGCATGTGGATGGCAAGCTGCAACGCTCGCGCAGCACCTCCCGCGTGACCGAGCTGCAAGCGCAAATCGATCAGACCGGCTTGGCAGGTTTTACTGGCATTGCCCACACCCGCTGGGCCACCCACGGCGTGCCTTCTTCGGCCAATGCTCACCCACATTTCTCGCGCGAGCGGATTGCGCTGGTGCACAACGGCATTATTGAAAACCACGAAGAACTGCGCGCCGAGCTGACCGCCGCTGGCTATGTATTTGAAAGCCAAACCGATACCGAAGTAATTGCGCATCTGATCGATCATCTTTATCAAGGCGATTTATTTGAGACCGTACAGCAAGCGGTAAAACGCTTGAGCGGCGCTTTTGCCATCGCCGTATTCTGCCGCGACGAGCCGCACCGCGTAGTGGGCGCACGTTTAGGTTCGCCCCTGATTGTGGGCGTGGGTCAGGGTGAGAACTTTATTGCCTCTGATGCCATGGCTCTGGCCGGCACAACCGACCAGATTATTTATCTGGAAGAAGGCGATGTAGTTGATCTGCAATTACAAAAATGTTGGATTGTAGACAGCCAAGGCACATCGGTGCAGCGCGAAGTTCGCACCGTTCACGCCCATAGCGGCGGCGCCGAGCTTGGCCCTTACCGCCATTACATGCAAAAAGAGATTTTTGAGCAGCCACGCGCTATTGCCGACACCTTAGAAAATGTCACCAATATCATGCCCGAGCTATTTGGCGACAAAGCCTACGGCATTTTTAAAGACATTGATTCGGTACTGATTCTGGCCTGCGGCACCAGCTACTACGCAGGGCTAACCGCCAAATACTGGATTGAATCCATCGCCAAAATTACGGTGAATGTAGAAATCGCCAGCGAATACCGCTACCGCGATAGCGTGCCTAATCCTAAAAGCTTAGTCGTCACCATCAGCCAAAGCGGCGAAACCGCCGACACCCTTGCCGCGCTGAAACATGCCCGTAATTTGGGCATGCTGCATACCCTTACCGTATGCAATGTAGCCACCAGCGCCATGGTGCGCGAATGCGAGCTGGCCTACATCACCCATGCTGGGGTGGAAGTGGGCGTGGCCTCCACCAAGGCCTTTACCACCCAATTGGCGGCGCTATTCTTACTGGCACTGTCTTTAGCGCAAATCAAAGGCAGATTAAGCGACGAGCAAGAAGCCGAGCACATCAAAGCCATGCGCCACCTGCCGCTTGCCATCAGCGCCGTGCTCGCACTGGAACCGCAAATCATTGCATGGGCCGAGCAATTTGCAGTAAAAGAAAACGCCCTTTTCCTAGGCCGTGGCCTGCACTACCCGATCGCCATGGAAGGCGCGCTCAAACTCAAAGAAATCTCCTATATCCACGCCGAAGCCTACCCAGCTGGCGAGCTAAAACACGGCCCGCTGGCGCTAGTGACCAAAGAAATGCCCGTCGTCACCGTCGCCCCTAACGACACCCTGATCGAAAAACTAAAATCCAATATGCAAGAAGTACGCGCCCGAGGCGGCGAGCTGTACGTGTTTGCCGACGCTGATTCACGCATCACCGCAAGCCTTGGTGTCCACGTCATCCGCCTACCCGAACACTACGGCCTACTCTCCCCCATCCTGCACACCATACCCTTACAACTACTGGCCTATCACACGGCACTAGCACGCGGCACGGATGTGGATAAGCCGAGGAATTTAGCGAAAAGTGTTACGGTGGAGTGAGGGGGTTGCGTTTGGCCCCGTTTTGGTGTCGACAAATAAAAAAGTTTGACACTCACTAAAAATGTTTGACACAACAATGTCTAGCCAAACTTTACTCAGAGCATCAGGTTTGGCTAGACCAACAAGTGGTGCGGATCGCAAAGCGTAACGAACGCAGCATGAAGAGACAAAGTGTCTAGTCATAATAAAGATGTATCGTGGCTCATAGGGTCTATGCTGTACTGAGGCATCCCTATGGGCCATTTTCATATCAAAACGTAAGTATAAATTCGACAAAAAAAGTTTGCCCGCTTAATTTAAGAAGGGTATTCCGAGTTATTAAAATTGTAACTTGGCAATTAAAGTCGTGAAATTGAATCCAACAGAAATGCCCCTTACAGAGAAGGGGCATTTTTAAAGTCGTTAAAATAACTTACATCTGGTGTTTTAAGGAGTCAACAGTAAGCGCCCAGCCCTCCCATCTAAACGTCCTTTCCGTTTTTCGTCATGCTGAGGTTTTTATCAAGCAGGAGGATTTATGGGGGATTTGCAGGCTCGGCGCGGGGAGTGGCTACTGCGCTTGGCACAGTGGCGGGAGAGCGGTTTGTCGCAAAGTGCTTTTTATCGATTGCACCACCTCAAACTGGCGACGTTTAGCTATTGGATTGCGCGCAGCAATGAATCTGCCAGCACGGCTCAAGAAAAACCGCTGACGCTGGTCGCCGCACAATGGCCTAAAAGCGCCGTGGTGGTGCTCACCCACGCTCATTGTCGACTAGAGTTACCTCCCAATATCGCCCCAGAATGGCTGGCGCAGCTGATCAAGGCACTGGCCTAATGCAGCT
>JANYCY010000049.1 GCA_025360045.1 Janthinobacterium sp.
CGGGGTTTCGGAAAAGGGGTAGCGAGGCAGCGAGCGAGCAGCCTTTTTCGCCGAGCCGATTATCCGCAGTGAGGGGCCTTCGTGCTGGTCGGGGCGGCCTTCTTTGCTTACTTTCTTGGCCGTTCAAGAAAGTGAGTCCCACGCGGGGATGCCGCACCAAAATCAACGTGCTGAAAGCACCAAAAAGGTCTTTTTGAATTTTGGTTAGCGCCTATGGGGTTTCACCTGCCCTACGCGATCCATATTGCATGGCATTGACTGAGCGATAGGGCACACGCTGTGCCCATCGCCAATAAATCAATCAACCCCGCGTGCACGATCCGCATGGAATTGCGCTACGTGGCTGGTAAATTGATCCGCTTCAATCGCAACGCGCATCTCTGCCATCAACACTTGATAGTAATGCAGGTTATGAATGGTATTGAGCTGAGCGGCCAAAATCTCACCAGTGCGGAATAAATGATGTAGATAAGCGCGGCTAAAGTTTTTGCAGGTGTAGCAGGTGCATGTTTCGTCTAAAGGACGCTTATCGAGCTTATGCTTGGCATTTTTGATTTTTACATCGCCAAAGCGCGTAAATAACATGCCATTCCTTGCGTTGCGAGTGGGCATCACACAATCGAACATATCAATACCCTGACTCACCCCATACACAAGGTCTTCAGGCGTGCCTACGCCCATTAAATAGCGTGGCTTATTGACTGGCAGTTTTGGCGCGGTATGCGCCAAAATGCGCTCCATATCTTCTTTGGGCTCACCTACCGACAAACCACCAATGGCCATGCCGTCAAAGCCGATATCTAAGAGGCCAGCAATCGATTCATCACGTAGATCTTCATACATACCACCCTGCACGATACCAAACAGCGCATTCGGGTTTTGCTGCGCATCAAATTCCGCACGTGAGCGCTTGGCCCAACGATAAGACATCCGCATCGAATCCCCAGCTTGTTTGCGATCAGCAGGGTACGGTGTGCATTCGTCAAAAATCATCACGATGTCAGAATTAAGCACCGTTTGAATTTTCATCGACTCTTCAGGCGTTAAAAATAATTTATCGCCATTCACCGGGCTTTGGAAAGTCACGCCTTCTTCGGTGATTTTGCGCATCGCGCCCAAGCTAAAGACTTGGAAACCACCCGAGTCAGTCAGGATCGGCTTATCCCAACCCATAAATTCATGCAAGCCACCAAATTGCTCGACCACTTCTAAACCTGGGCGCAGCCACAGATGAAAAGTGTTGCCCAGGCAAATTTGTGCGCCAATTTCTTTTAAATCACGCGGCGTCATGGCTTTTACCGTGCCATAGGTGCCAACGGGCATAAACACCGGCGTTTCTACCACGCCATGATTTAAAGTCATGGTGCCGCGACGAGCGCCAGCGCTGGTGGTTTTTAATTCAAATTTCAACATTTATGATTCCAATCAAACGCGGCCGGAGACACAGTCCAGCGCGGGCCGCAAGATTACCGCCAAGCCACAGGCAAAGCAATCAAGCAACGATGTAAAAAAGAGGTAAAGAATCGGATAGCAAGGTAAAACAAGCGATGAAGAAGCAAAGCAACCGGGCCGCAAAATACCGAGGGGAGATTAAAACGATCAACTCGATCAATCAGGCGTTGAGCATCTGCTGAGCAGAATCAACCAAATCCTCAAACTCGTCGAGCCCTAAGCCAAGATGATTACGCAAAATCGGCTCGATTTGAGCCCATTCTGCATGCTCTTGCTGATTCAAAGTCAGATTCACAATATGCTCAGCCAAACAACCTAGGGCAACCATCGTGCAGAGCGATGACCATTTTTCCTGAGTGGAGTGCTTGAAGATATCAAAATCATGCATATGCAAGATGGCCAAGCTGGTGGTCTGGGGCAAATACCAAGTTCGAGCGAGTAAAAAACCCACCACATTATGGCTGACTTGATATTGCTCCTCTTCCTTCACAATCAATTCTGCCCGCGACAAAGTCTCCTCGCCACGCAGCGAGGCCGCGTAGCTAGGGAAACGGATCGCCATCAGCGGCTTGCCACAGTTTAAAAATAAGCCCAGCGTATAAGCATCGTCGCTCGTAACGCCATGCACAGAAGAAGACAAATAAGCAGCCACCCCAGCCAGCGCACTCGAAAAATCCCAGAATGAGCTCATGTCTTCCATCTGCTTACTACTTAATACTTGGCGCAAGACTACGCCTTGCACAATATTGGCCAGGTTTTTTAAGCCTAATAATTGCAAGGCCTGCTGCACCGATGACACACGAGTCGACAAGCTAAAAAACGGTGAATTCACCGTTTTAATCACCGCCGCCGATAAAGCCACATCCACACTAATCAAACGTGCAATCGCCGCAAAATCCGGCGCATCACAAGCTTGTGCATCTTCTAAAGCAAGCAAGATATCTGGCCGAGGCGGAATCACCATGCCGCGCATTAAAGCCTTGGCGTCTTCAGTGCTAATTTCACTCTGCACAATGATTCCTTCGATGTAATTAATAGAGACTGTTTACTTTAGATTAGCAGGCTCTAATAGCATCGCATCGCCATAGCTAAAGAAACGGTATTCATGCTCTACCGCATGCTGATAAGCGGCTCGCATGGTGTCGTAGCCAACAAAGGCAGCAACCAGCATCAGTAAGGTCGATTTAGGTAGATGGAAATTTGTAATTAAGCGATCCACCACCTTGAATTGGTAGCCCGGCGTAATAAAGATATTAGTGTCGCCCTCAGGCTGCGCCAAAAATCCCTGCTGCGAAGCCGCTTCTAATGCACGCAAGCTGGTTGTGCCCACGGCAATCACTCTCCCCCCTTGGGCCTTGGCCTCTTCAATCAGCGCAATGGTGGCCACTGGGATTGAATAACGCTCGTGATGCATGGTGTGGTCGGCAATATCATCCACTCGCACCGGCTGAAACGTACCCGCACCCACATGCAAGGTCAGATAGCCTGTTTTAACGCCCATTGCATGTACCTTTTCGAGCAGCTCATCGGTAAAGTGCAAACCTGCCGTTGGCGCAGCCACAGCACCTGGGTCCCGCGCATAAATAGTTTGATAGCGCTTGGCATCCTCAGCATCAGGGGTATGCGTTATATAAGGCGGCAAAGGCAGCTGGCCTGCCTGCTCAAGGATATCTAATACCGTTTCATCGCCATCAAACTGTAATTTAAACAGATCATCTTTGCGCTCGATCATGGTAGCGGGCCAACGATCTGCAAAAATAAGCCTCGCTCCAGGCTTAGGGGCCTTGGATGAACGAATATGCGCTAACGCTGTATGCTCATCTAAAACACGCTCGACCAGCGCTTCAATCGCACCGCCCGTATCCTTTTTACCGAACACTCTCGCCTTAATGACCTTTGTATCATTAAAGATAAGAACGTCACCGGCGCGTAAAAACTGCGGCAACTCACGAAAGTGTGAATCTTGCCGTGTAAGCCCATCAATATGTAATAGACGACTTTCCCCGCGTACATTAGGGGGGAACTGTGCAATCAGAGATTCAGGCAAATGGTAATCAAAGTCAGCTACTTGCATGTTAAAACAAGCCTTTTTTAAGATGTAACAAAACTACAAGACGTGTATCGCCTTGTACGATAAAACCCGCATCTGGATTGGCTTGGCGGACTTTCAAACAAACGTTTTAGAATGCAAATCGCCGAAATTACCCACTTTTTCTGGACAAATTCGCACATACTGCGGCAAACTTCGCCCAATGATAGGCAACAAAAACGAGTAGCGGATGCAAAACACACGCAATATCCTAGTACTACATGGCCCAAATTTGAACCTACTAGGGTCAAGAGAGCCGCAGCACTACGGTGCTGATACCCTAGAGATCATCAACTCCAAGCTAGTTGAACAGGGACAAAAGCGTGCTGCCCGCGTTGACACTTTCCAATCAAATCGTGAATACGAGCTTATAGATCGTATTCATGCCGCCCGTTTGGACGGCACGGATTTTATCATCATTAACCCTGCTGCGTTTACGCATACCAGTGTGGCCATTCGTGACGCGCTGGCTGGGGTGAATATTCCTTTTGTTGAAGTCCACCTATCCAATGTTCATGCTCGTGAATCATTCCGACATCATTCCTATTTTTCCGACCTCGCGGTTGGTGTGATCTGCGGTCTAGGCGCGCAAGGCTACGAATGCGCACTGGATTTCGCACTCCGTTTTACTCCCAAGGCCCCCTGATTTAATCAACGCCAATAAATTCTCATATATAGAGAGGAGACCCCTATGGATTTGCGCAAACTTAAGAAACTGATTGATCTCGTTGAAGAATCTGGCATTGCCGAGCTTGAAGTCACCGAAGGCGAAGAACGCGTTCGTATTACCCGTGTAAATCAGAATATTCCGGCCTACGCACAAGCCATGCAATACCAACTGCCACCCGCTGCGGCCCCTGCTGCACCGGTCGCCGTTGCGGTTGCTGCCGAAGTAGAAGCTCAACCAGAAGGCTTTATTGCCAAGTCGCCTATGGTGGGTACTTTCTACCGCGCCTCGTCCCCTGAAGCGAAAAACTTTGTCGAAGTCGGCCAGCAAGTTAATGTAGGGGACACCCTATGCATTATCGAAGCCATGAAGCTCTTAAATGAAATTGAAGCCGACAAGGCGGGCGTGATCAAGTCTATCTTGGTCGAAAACGGCCGCCCTGTTGAATACGGTGAGCCACTATTTATTATTGGCTGATTCGGTAAGGCTTAAAAAGGGAAGAACGAGGTTTCAAAACCTTGGCTTCCCTTTCATCCTTACTCCTCACGGAGCTTCCCATGTTTGAAAAAATCCTGATTGCCAATCGCGGTGAAATTGCGCTGCGCATTTTGCGCGCCTGCCGTGAAATGGGTATCAAAACCGTCGTCGTGCATTCCGAAGCCGACCGCGAAGCAAAATACGTCAAATTAGCCGATGAATCGGTTTGCATCGGCCCTGCCTCGTCGACTTTAAGCTATCTAAATGTACCGGCGCTGATTGCCGCTGCCGAAGTCACCGAAGCGCAAGCAATTCACCCAGGCTACGGCTTTTTAAGTGAAAACGCCGACTTTGCTCAGCGTGTAGAAGAATCTGGCTTTGCCTTTATCGGCCCACGCCCAGAATCGATTCGCTTAATGGGCGATAAAGTTTCTGCCAAAGACGCAATGAAAGAAGCAGGCGTGCCTTGCGTGCCTGGCTCCGATGGCGCATTGCCAGACGATCCTGTGGAATTAATGAAAATTGGTAAGGCCGTTGGCTATCCAGTGATTATTAAAGCTGCAGGCGGCGGTGGTGGCCGCGGCATGCGCGTGGTGAATAATGAAGAAGAACTGGTGGCTGCGGTCGAGCTGACCAAATCAGAAGCCGATAAGTTCTTTGGTAATGCCATGGTTTACATGGAAAAATACCTACAAAACCCACGCCATATTGAAATCCAGATTTTAGCCGACCAACACGGTAATGCTATTTATCTGGGTGAGCGCGATTGCTCCATGCAGCGCCGTCACCAAAAAGTCATCGAAGAAGCACCCGCTCCGGGCATTACCGAAGCGCAGCGTAAGCAAATCGGCGAAAGATGTGCCGCCGCCTGCCGCAAAATTAATTACCGTGGTGCGGGCACATTTGAATTCTTATTTGAAAACGGCGAATTCTATTTCATTGAAATGAATACCCGTGTTCAAGTTGAGCATCCGGTTACCGAAATGATTACCGGCATCGATATTGTGCAAGAGCAGATTCGTGTGGCGGCTAATTTGCCGCTGCGCTATACGCAAAAAGACGTGAAACTCAGAGGCCACGCCATTGAGTGCCGGATTAATGCTGAAGATCCGCTAAAGTTTATTCCTAGCCCCGGTAAGATCACCACCTACCACACCCCCGGCGGCCCAGGCGTACGCGTGGATTCACACGTTTACCAAGGCTATACCGTGCCATCCTATTATGATTCGATGATCGGTAAAATCATTACCTATGGTGATGATCGAGCACAAGCCATGGCAAGAATGCGAATTGCGCTATCAGAAATGGTGGTACAGGGCATTAACACCAATATCCCCTTGCACCAGCAGCTCTTATTAGATGAAGCCTTTATTAAAGGTAGTACCAGCATTCAT
This sequence comes from Janthinobacterium sp., assembly GCA_025360045.1. Lineage (GTDB taxonomy): Bacteria > Pseudomonadota > Gammaproteobacteria > Burkholderiales > Chitinibacteraceae > Iodobacter. The sequence continues at coordinate 6,080 of JANYCY010000049.1, forward strand.
TATTTAGAGCACAGAATGCCTGAGATTAGAAAGCAATTAGAAGGCAAGCTAGTACAGCCTTAAAACAAAAACACCGCAGCAATGCGGTGTTTTTTTATATTCAACATCATTACAAGCCAAGCAATCGGTCGAGCACATTATTTATCCTTCTATATTTTGCAAAGCATCGCAAAAAACTTGCATCGACATATCTAATTGGCTGAGTATCTGCTGCAAATCATCGCCTATTTCGCCCTTTCGTAATAAATTCTCGGCTTGCGTAGCAAACTTTGTCATCTCGATAATGGATAAATTAGCAGCTGCACCTTTTAAAGAATGTGCCGTTCTAGATGCCGTTTCTAAATCATTTTGCGCCAAGGCAAGGCGAATTCTAGTCACATTATCCTGCTCAGTGCTCGCCAATTGTTGAATCACCAGCCAATATAAAGACGCATTATGACCCAGCCTTGCCAAGCCATCATTAATGTCCAAGCCTGCCACACCAGACATTAATTTAAGCTTATCTGCCTCAGATAAAAGCGCTTGAATAGTCTCAACCTTAACATCTAAAGCCGGATCATCAATCACCTCATCCTCAATGACTTCAAGCATATCAGGTGAGATCGCTAATGCATCTCCAACATAAATCCGTGTATTACCATCAGTACCTAGCCGATGCTGATGCCAATATTGCAAGCGCTCAAATAATAAGGCTGGATCAATCGGCTTGGTGATATGTTCATTCATGCCTTCAGCAAGGCAACGCGCTCTTTCCTCATTAATCGCATGCGCTGTCATCGCAATAATCGGTAAGGTATTAAACGCATTCTCGCTACGAATCACCGCCGTCGCTTCATGTCCATCCATTTTAGGCATTTGTAAATCCATTAAGACGCAGTGATAATATTTTGGGCCCAGCTCAACTATTTTTTTAATCGCCTCATGGCCATTATTCGCAATATCCACGCTCACACCGGCAGAGCGCATTAATTCAAAGGCGATTTGCTGATTCACCAAGTTATCTTCAACGAGTAAAACATTCATGCCTTTTAAATTAGGCACAATATCCGTACGGGTAAATGATGCTACGTCCCGCAATAATTCAGGTGCAAAAATGGTTAATAAAGTATCCACCACCATCGATTGATTAATCGGCTTAAATAAAAACCCATCCACATGCGCCGCCTCCGCCTCGGCACGGATATCCTCACGGGTATATGCCGTGACTAACACCACCGATGGAATATGGCAGAGTCTTTTATCCGTAGTAATTCTACGGGCCAATTCTAAGCCATTCATTTCCGGCATGCGCCAATCCGTAAAGACAATGCTATAAGCCTGCTGACTAGCATCTGCGCGATGCAAATTAACCAAGGCATCCTCCCCTGAAGGCACAACATCCACCACAAAGGTAAGGCTCTGCAATGATTGTTGTAAAATTTCACGCGCTATCGCGTTATCATCCACCACCAAAATACGCATGCCATGTAAATGATTAGGTAAGCGTAATGAGCTGGCAGCTTGCGCGGCTTCGCGGCCAAAGGCACAGGTAAAACTGAATACCGATCCCCGATTAAGCACGCTTTCAACACCAATTTCCCCGCCCATCATTTCGACTAAACGCTTAGAAATCGACAAACCCAAACCCGTGCCACCAAATTTTCTTGTCGTGGTGCTATCGGCCTGACTAAAAGGCAGAAAAAGCACTTTGCATTGTTCTGCGCTCATACCCAAACCAGTATCTCTAATTGCAAAACGTAATACCACTTGCTGTGCATTAGAACTAACTAAATTACAAGAAACATGAACTTCACCCTCCTCCGTAAATTTAATGGCATTGCTCACCATATTGATCAAAACCTGCCCCAAGCGTAAAGGATCACCGACTAAATAACGCGGCACACTGGGATGAACTTGAAATAAATATTCGATATGTTTATCTTCTGCCTTACCCGAAGTCAGCGTCGCAATATTGGCAAAGACTTGATCAAGATTGAAATCAATTTTCTCAATCGTTAATTTACCTTCTTCAATTTTAGAAAAATCTAAAATATCATTGATAATTCCAAGTAACGATTGCCCTGCATAATGAATCTTTTGCACATAATCACGCTGCCTATCATTTAAATCTGTTTTTAGCGCTAAATGAGCCATGCCAATCACCGCATTCATCGGGGTTCTAATTTCATGGCTCATATTGGCTAAAAAAGCACTTTTTGCCTGAGTTGCTGCTTCTGCATTTTTTTGGGCGAGTTTTAATTCAGTAATATCCATCGCAATCCCCCCCACCGCATACACACTGCCATCGGCATCCCTTAATGGAAACTTATGCGTTAAAAAAGTATGCACACCATCCGCAGTCATAATCTCTTCTTCGACTCGCTGCGGCTTATTTTCTGCAATAACCCGCTGATCTTGAATCAAAAAACGTTTAGCCGTTTCAGCTCCAGCAATTTCCTCATCAGTAAACCCGACTAAAGATTCGCCAGCACGATTAAATAACTCAGCAAAGCGCAAATTATGCCGAAGATAGCGGCCATTTAAATCTTTTAAAGAAACCAAGGCAGGGGAAAATTCTAAAATTGATTCCAATACATTACGGTTACGTTCTAGCTCTACCGTACGTTTAGCCACAAGCGATTCAAGCTCTTGATACATCTGTGCATTTTCAATAGAAATAGCCGCCTGAGCCGACAGCCATTCCAATACTTGCCTACGCTGCATTGAAAAAGTATTACTAATGGTGCTGTGCTCAAGATAAAGCACACGCCGCCCTGCGCTACTACGCCCCAATGCACGGCAAAGAATGGAAGCGGGTCGATGCTGAGTAAAATACACATCGCCTCTAAATTCAGAAAACTGAGTTAATTCATTGAGTAGCGTGGTTTGCCCTGTATTAAAAACAAAATGCAATAGGCTTTCAGGTAATTCTTGTTGCTCAAAATTAAGAATAGCTTCAATTTGAAATTGATCATTATCCCGAACCACAATTGCACCGCGATCTGCACCTGCGGCTTCAATAATAATTTTAAGTAATCGCCCCAATAAAGGCTGCACCCCTACTTCACTCGAAATCGCCTGTACCGCACGTAAAATAGCTAAAGTATCTAAACTATCTAAGGCATGCAGTGCATCCACATCATTTTGAATCACTTCTAATTCTTGGCGGGGTAAAACTTTTAAACGCAGCTCAACCCGTCCCATTAAAGCCAAAGCGTGGCATTGCCGATAACACATAGCGGCCTGAGTTAATATCTGCTGAATAGGCTCAAAAGCATAGACTCGCTCTTCTAACCAAAGCCCCAGCATTTCATGAAAATACCCTTCATCAAGCACAAAGTTTCTTTGCTGAGCTAAACGAATAGCATGCCAATATAAAAGCTCTGCATCTTCAAATCGATGATCTAAACGTGCTTGCTCTGCTCTTAAAAATGCCAATTTGTGCTCTACATTATCAGGAGCGCCTTCATTCGATATTTGCTCAAAATAATCAGTAATTCCAAGTAAAGTCTTAAGCAACGTTTGGCGTTTTTTGCCGGTATTTTTTCTAGCCAAAGCAGCAAGTGCTAAGCCATGGAAAAACCGCCAAGTTAAGCTTAATAAATAAGTAGACGGGTAATCTTTGCCAATTTTTTCTGCCAATTGCACAGCCAGCTCATACTCATGCGAATAAACCAATAAAGACAGCTGAGCAATATGCAAGCCCGCCATAACAATGGGCACTGCACTCCAAACTTGGCGAAAAGCTTGTACATTAAAATGATCGCCATTTAAATCACTCATTGCCACTGTTTCACCATGCAGCGCCCTTGCCGCTGCTTCAAAGGGCAAGGCCAATGTCACGGGAAAAACAACATCATGCGTCAAGCAATACTGAGCCAATTGCTGATTACTAGAAATCACATCCAGCATACTTCGCCCAAGATAGAAATGATTCCATGGTTTAGCCACTAAAACATAAGCGCCATAAACTAAATCATGGGCTTTTAATGCTAAATTAAAATTTTCATCTAATAAAGGCAATGTTGTTTCTGCATGTGAAGTCCAATGATTAATATTCCACGTATAATAAGTAAACGCGCGGTTATAACCCCATAAATCAAATAACTTTTCACGACTAAGCTTCAGCCCTGCATCCGCAATATGTCGTGCATCTTGATAGCGTTTAAATTGAGAAATTAAGGTTATCCCGAGCAGGGTATAACAAAATGGAGACAATAGTGCATTACCAAAGGCAATGGAGCGATTCACACCCAAGGCTGAAATAAGTGAGAATAAAGGATAATTAGTAAAGATAGCTGACTCAGAAATAGATGCAATCAATTTCAAAATCGTATCTGTTTCTAAATCGTGAGCCACAGGTAAATCATATAAACTAGAAAATTCTTTATCTATAAAATAATGCCGAAAGATGACCATTTCATTTTGAAAATTAATATTAATTGCATCACTATCATCAATTTCGGGTATATCGATACCAAACAAAATCAAACCCAGCCGACCGACTTCTAAATTTTCAACCATTCGCCCTTTACGACTAAAATAAATACTTTGTCTAATCCGTGCTTGTGCCTTATCGAGTGAACTTCTCCCTTTTAATAAGAGAACCTCAATTAACTCTTCAAATCGGTCATCTAAATTACACAGATCACAGACCTCAGAAGCATTCAAATAGAGATCAAACGTAAGAGAATAGTGATCTACCCAAGCATCATCAGGCAATAATGAAATGGCTGTTTCTAAATAACGAATGGCGGCCTGATAAGCCATCGCGGCTCTCGCCTTAATCCCTGCGCGAAGATTAAGCTGTGCGTATGCCACTCTTTCTTGTGACGACTTTACTTTTTCTAAACCATGATTAAGCTGATCAACAATTTCAAACAAAGGAGCTTCGGTCGCTTCCGCTGAAATTTGTTCTAATAATCTTTGGCCAACTTCTAAATGCAGGCTATTTAAATTACGTTGTAAATTAATCGAATACGCCGCCTGCTGAATTCGATCATGCGCAAATTGAAATACTTTTTGGTGCCCTGTATCACTTACAGCTAACAACATTTCATCTTGTAAAGCAGGCGCAAGTAAAGTCAATATATGCACCTCTAGGCTATTTTCTACCATCGCTAGCAAACCTAAATCAAAACGCTTTCCAATGCAGGCTGCTGTTTGTAATACTCTTTGGCTTGCATCAGAAAAGCGATGCAAACGCTGTGTCATTAACTCAACTACATTATCCGCAGCATCTTGCAAACGGGCTTGGTTTAGTTGCCAACACCACGAGCTCTCTGCGTAATTAAAAAATAGCTGCCCTTTTGCCTGCATATTTTTAAGAAATTGACGTGAGTAAAAAGGATTACCCTCTGTTTTACTCATCAATAATTGACTTAATTCGTCTACATTTTCAATATTTCGACAGGTATCTTTAATCATTTCGCTGAGATGCTCAGCACGTAAAGGCAATAGCGTCAGCGTTTCAATGCGTGCTTTAGTTTTAGACAAATCACTCAGCATATTAATTAAAGAGTGATTGCTATCCACTTCATTGTCACGATAGGACGCAATAATTAATAAATATGCAGCTTGAGTATCTTGCATAAAGGATTGTATTAATGCTAAAGAGGCAAAATCAACCCATTGCAGGTCATCCAAAAACAGGGTTAATGGGTGTGTTTTACTGGAAAATAAGTGGATTAACTTGGCAAATAACTCATTAAACCGGCGCTGTGCCGCATCACCGTTTAATATGGGTGCAGTAGCTTGCACACCAATAATTTTTTCTAGATCAGGCAATATATCAATTACAATTTGTGCGTTTTCACCCAAAGCATTTAAAAGCTTTTCGCGCCACTGAGCAAGCTCTCCTTGTTTGCTGGCCAATACTTGCCGCAATAATGATTTAAAAGCCTCAATTAAGGCTGAATAGGGCGAATCTCTTCTAAATTGATCAAATTTCCCAATAATTAATCGTCCACCATTATTTTCTATATACCCTTGAATAGAATGCACCAAAGCTGATTTTCCAACACCTGAATAACCAGCTAACATGCAGAGTATGGTTTCGCCTTTTGCAGCGCATAAATACGTATCTTGTAAATATTGGGCTTCTTGCTCACGGCCATATAGATGGGCTGGAATCATAAATTGTGATCCCACATCCGCCTCGCCCAATACAAATAAGGCAATCTCTCCATTCGCTTTTAATTGCTGTAGGCATAAGGCAAGATCCGTCGCCACACCTTTTGCTGTGGCATATCTTGCTTCTGGAGATTTTGCCAGCAGTTTTAAAATTAAATTCGATATTTGTAGTGGTAATTGCGGATCAAGCGAAATAGGTGATGGCGGCAGCGATGACATTTGTTGATGTGCTAAATCAAGTAAATCATCCGCAAAAAATGGCAGTTGCCCGACTAGCCATTCATAAAAAATAACGCCAAGCGAATATAAATCACTACGCTTATCAAATTGCGCCAAGCGCCCTGCTTGCTCAGGCGAGGTGTAACGTAAACAAAGCAAGCTGAGTACGACTTCATCATGGCGAGCCTGACTAATACTCACGCCATCATCAGTAAAATTCAAATACTCAGGACGTAAAGCACCATGCACGCCTTTTTTTTCATGCCATATAGCGAGTTGATCTGCTAATTGCAATGCTTTATTCAGAAAAGCCAAAACATCGATCAGGGAATGATTCATTTTCGCTAATGCGCCACCTTGTAAGTAAACACCTCTAGCTAAGAGCTTTAAGAGGCTCTTTTTTAGCAATCCAAGCAATCTATTTCATTTTATGAAATATTCAAGCGAATTGCTTAAAACGTTCAAGGTTAGCCATGCAGGTAAGAGCAGACAAAAGCTTAACAACCGTCATTCCATGATGAGTCATCACGGTAAACCCTAGGCTTTAAGCTAAAAAAGCCTAGCAGTGAATTTAATAGACTAAGGGAAAGGAAAAAATATAAAGTTTTAATATCAATAAATGCAACTAACGTGAGCGCCAACGATCACGAATTTGTTCTAGCGCTTCAATCTCTTCGCGCATTGCTTTTCCACAGGGCAGCATCCCACGCCACCATGCACGGGCTAAGCGACATAAAGGCCCAAGAGAAACGTTTTTTCTTACTACATAAAAAAGAGAATATGGTGTGGGTAGATATAATAACTTACGAATTTTAGCGATCATCTTGACACCATCGTTTTGATAAATTGACAATGACATAGTAATCGGCAATTTATTTACGATAAACTAGCTAAAAACGACACACTGTTTGCATATGAAAACAATACTACCTCCGGACGCCTTGCTCGCCTTTGATGCCCTCGCGCGCACCGCCAGCTTTACTGCTGCAGCCGATCAGCTAGGCTGCACTAAAAGCCATGTTAGCCAGAGTGTAAAACGCTTAGAAGCTGAGCTTGCCACCGTTTTGGTATTCAGAACCACACGCCGAGTCACGCTTACCGAAGCGGGCATGCGCCTCGCAGCGCATGCCGCTGCCCTGCGTGAAATGCTGCAGCAATCAAGGTTAGAAATCGAAGGCTTGCAAGCCAAGGTGGAAGGGCCGTTACGTATCAGCGCCACACAAACTTTTGGCCAAGCGATACTTGCACCCATCTTGGCTGAATTTAGCTTGCAACACCCTAGTTTACGCATCGAATTAGATACCGATCACCGACTTAAAAATCCTGCGGCAGAAGGCATCGATTTTTGCATCCGCACACGTTCAGTGGGTGATGAAAACCTAGTGGCAAGGCATTTGGGGCTTTCCCAGAAACGGGCTTACGCCTCGCCAAATTATTTAGCGCAAGCTGGGCGCTTGGAGCACCCTTGTGATTTAACATCTCATCGCGTTTTATTTGAGCTTGATCAGGAGCAAACAGGCAGCTGGCTGCTGGAATGCGAAGGGAAAATAGAGCAAGTAGAATTACATAGCTCATTATTAATAGATAGCCTTGCCAGCATAGCCAGTGCGACGGTAGCAGGCTATGGCGTTGCTCTACTACCTAGCTATGCAGCCACCCCCTATATCCAGCAAGGTTTACTACAGGAAGTGCTACCTGGCTGGCTACAAGCACCCTGCCCTTTTTTCTTGGTCTACCCCTACCGCCACCCGTTGCCCAAGAAATATGAAGCCTTTATCCAATTTGTCGTACCCAAGATTCAAGCCCAGCTACAACGCTCTTTAGATGGGCTCTATACCTAGCAGCATGCGGGGCTTATCAGTCGGCTGAAAATTTTAGACGTAAAAAAACCACTCGACCCAAAAGGTGGAGTGGTGATTTATACAGTATGCCATCTTGCCATACTTGGCGATCCCACGGGGAATCGAACCCCGGCCGCCGCCGTGAAAGGGCAGTGTTCTAACCGCTAAACTATGGGATCGTACTTTTAATACTATTTAGTATTGCTGAAAACTAATCAGACAAACTAAATGGTGCGGCTGAAGAGATTCGAACTCCTGACCCTCTGGTTCGTAGCCAGATACTCTATCCAACTGAGCTACAGCCGCATTTTCTTGGCGGAGAGCAAGGGATTCGAACCCTCGATACAGGTTTTGCCCGTATGCTCCCTTAGCAGGGGAGTGCCTTCGACCACTCGGCCAACTCTCCGTCAAGGACCCGAATACTACGCAAACACTGGGAGTGCGTCAACCGCTAATCTGCAATTAATTTAAGGTTGATCAGCATTTTCTTACAACCTTGTATTATTTTGCTTCTAGTGTTTTGTTTTGTAAGGATAAATACAAAAGGGGTGCAAAATATAAAATTCTGCACCCCTTTAAAAAACCATCGAAACCTGTAAAAAAACGCAGCAGCATTTGTTTTGAAACAACACGCTCTGTTTTAAAACAGCATCAGATGCTTTTTATGAAGCTATTTTATTGAATTGCATCCAAACCAAACGCTTTATGCAGCACGCGCACAGCAAGTTCTAGATACTTTTCATCGACCACAACCGAGATTTTAATCTCAGAAGTCGAAATCATTTGAATATTGATGCCTTCTTCGGCCAGCGTTCTGAACATCGTCGACGCCACGCCTACATGTGAGCGCATACCTACCCCCACAATCGATACTTTACAGATTTTATCGTCGCCATTGATTTGGCGAGCGCTGATCTGGCTTTGTGCGCCTTCTAATACCTTGATCGCACGACCCAGATCGTTTTTAGGCACGGTAAAGGAGAAATCGGTTGTGCCATCTTGGCCCACGTTTTGGATGATCATATCAACGTCGATATTGGCATCCGCCACTGGGCCTAAGATTTGGTAGGCAATGCCCGGTTTATCTGGCACGCCGATCACATTGATACGGGCTTCATCGCGATTAAACGCAATGCCGGAGATAACGGGTTTTTCCATCTTGCTGTCTTCCTCGAAGGTAATCAGCGTGCCCTCGCCTTCTTCTTGGAAAGAAGATAAGACACGTAACTTCACATTGTATTTACCGGCAAATTCAACCGAACGGGTCTGCAATACCTTTGAACCTAAGCTGGCCATTTCCAGCATCTCTTCAAAAGTGATGGTGGTCAGCTTGCGTGCTTCAGGCACCACACGTGGATCTGTGGTGTAAACACCATCCACATCGGTGTAGATCTGGCATTCGTCCGCCTTCAGTGCTGCGGCCAGCGCCACACCGGTAGTATCCGAACCACCACGACCTAGCGTCGTGATATTGCCCTGCGCATCTACGCCTTGGAAACCCGCGACAATCACCACTTTGCCAGCGGCCAAATCGCTGCGCATTGCGCCATCGTCAATATGCTGGATACGCGCCTTGGTGTGCGCGCTGTCGGTCAGGATTTTGACCTGAGCACCGGTGTAGCTCACTGCATCAACGCCGATTTCTTTCAGCGCCATAGCCAGTAGGCCAATAGTGACTTGCTCACCGGTAGAGACAATGACATCCAATTCACGAGGATCTGGGTTGGCCTGAATTTCCTTAGCCAGTGCGATCAGCTTATTGGTTTCGCCGGACATCGCAGAAACAGCAACGACAATATCGTGCCCTTCTGCTTTGAATTTAGCCACGCGGCGAGCCACGTTTTTAATCCGCTCGGTAGTGCCTACCGAGGTGCCGCCATATTTCTGGACAATCAATGCCATGGATCAAACCTGCTGCTTGGGTAGGTTTTAAAAGGAAGGATCATTGTAATGAAACCCGACCATCTTTTCGAGCGAGAAAACAGTTTAAGTCATTATTTATTCATGAATTGTTATGCTGTTTAGGCATAAACATCATCAACAAATAGTATATGTTTTAAATACACCACTCCAAACACTGATTACAGCCACTTTGTTCCTAATAAAAGACCTGCAAAAAAAATACTTCCTTCCAAATAAACTGATAAAAAAAGCGCAAAACGGCATCAATCGTGAGCTGTTTTGCGCTTTTTTATAGAGTTTTCTCTTAATAATCTATTTAAAACTCAACAAACACTGGCACACGGGCGGCAATGGCGCACATCAATTCATAGCCTATCGTGCCTGCAGCGCTAGCCACTTCGTCGATCGATACGTTTTTACCCCATAGCTCCACATGACTACCAAGGGCTGCATCGGGTAGATCGCTTAAATCAACCGCCAGCATGTCCATAGAAACTCGGCCAATCAGGCGGCTACGCACGCCATCAACCATCACCGGCGTGCCAGTTGGCGCGTGGCGTGGATAGCCATCGGCATAGCCACAAGCCACAATCCCGATTCGCATCGGCCTCGCCGCAACAAAACTTGCTCCATATCCCACCGTATCTCCCGCTTTAAGTTCCTGCACTCCGATCACTTCAGCGCTTAAAGTCATGGCGGCTTGCAAACCCAGCTCTGCCGCGCTCTTGTCGCTAAAAGGAGATGAACCATATAAAGAGATACCGGGGCGTACCCATTGCCTATGGGTTTCTGGATAGGCCAAGAGCGCTGCCGAATTCGCCAAAGTCACCGGCAAATTTAAAGCTGCGCATGCCGCATCAAAACGCGCGCATTGTGCTGCCACCCCCTGTTCAGGATCATCCGCTGTGGCAAAGTGCGCCATCAGGGTGATGCTGGCAACATTACGGCATTGTTTTAAGCGCTCAACTAGAACAGGCGCGTCTTCGGCAGGAAAACCAAGACGATTCATCCCCGTATTGAGCTTCAAGAAGATATGCACGGGGCGGCTAAGAGCGGTGTCCTCTAGCCAATGAATGCCGCGCTGATCATGCACTGACAGCCAAAAATCGTGATTTGCACAAAGCTGCAGCTCTAAGGCAGAAAAAACCCCTTCCAATAATAAAATAGGCTGCTTTACACCTAGCTCTCTCAAGGTAAGCGCCGATGGCATTTCTAAAGTAGCAAAAGCGTCTGCGTTGGGCAGGGCCGCCACCATGTTTGCAATACCATGGCCATAAGCATTAGCTTTAATCACGGCAAAAACTTTACTGCTCGGCGCACATGCTTTTGCATGCGCATAATTAGCAGCAAGTGCTGCAGTATGAATCACAGCACGAATCGGGCGAGTCATGACAAAACCATAGCAAAGGAAAAACGCAGAGTATAAACCTTGTTGATTGCATGTAAGACGCAAAAGCGACAATGCCGAGTAAGGGTATTTCGTGATATAAACCCCACACTATAAAAAAGGGTACTGTTCCAAGATGGATCGTGGATTTTTCATTATTCTTGGCGCGCAATTTTTATCTGCGCTTGCTGACAACGCCCTCTTCTTTGCGGCCCTTGCGCTACTGAAAGAGCAACACTCACCCGAATGGCATTTATCAATGCTACTTTGGTGCTTTACAGTGTCTTATGTAGTGCTTGCCCCCTTTGCTGGCTCTTTTGCCGATTCCATGCACAAGGGCAAGGCCATGATGATTTGCAATGGCATCAAGCTAGCAGGTTGCCTTGGCATGTTGATCGGTATCCCCCCCATTATGGCTTACGCTATGGTGGGCTTTGGCGCAGCAGCTTACTCCCCAGCCAAATATGGCATCATCACCGAATATCTTCCCCACGAAAAACTCGTTGCAGCGAATGGCTGGCTTGAGGGCGCAACCGTCAGCGCCATTATTTTTGGCACAATCTTAGGCGGCTTACTTGCGGGCTCTCACGTTGCCCCTTGGTTGAACAGCACCGTGCTGGGCGCCTTCTTTTCCCCTGCCACATTTGCGATTGCTGCAATTATTTTGCTCTATCTGGCCGCATCTTGGCTGAACTGCTACATCCCTAAGCTCAATGTAGAGTTAAAACCACTGCAACTACAGCCTATTGAGCTTATTAAAGAGTTCTGGGGCTGCGTAGCCAAACTTTGGAAAGATCCTCAAGGCCAATTATCCCTTGGCGTCACCACGCTCTTCTGGGGCGCGGGGGCCACCATGCGCTTGGTAGTATTGAACTGGGCCATTATTTGGTTGAACTTTTCTATGGAACAAGCGACTCAGCTAGTAGCGGTTGTTGCATTTGGCATTGCAGCGGGCGCCATCCTTGCTGGGCATTATGTTCCACTCAAAAAAGCATTTTGTGTATTACCGGCTGGGATCGCCATGGGCATTATGGTGATCGGCATGCTGTTTGTTCACAATACGTGGCTTGCGGCATTTCTAATGTTTATTGTGGGCTGCCTGTCCGGCTTCTTTGTGGTGCCATTGAACGCCATGTTGCAACACAGAGGCCATACACTGATGGGGGCTGGGCACTCCATTGCGGTGCAAAACTTTAACGAGAATATTGGTATTTTAGTAATGGTGGGGATTCATGCCCTGATGGTGAAATACTTTAGCCATCCCGTTACCGAAGCTGCGAGTAAAGCCGTAGCGCATCAATTTCAAACCAGCGGAATACCGCCTATGTACGCCATCATTACCGGCTTTGGCCTGATGGTGGCTCTTACCATGATTGCGATCACCGTACGATTTCGGCGCGGTGTTCGTGCTGGAATTATGAATGACTAAATTTAGCCTGACCCTGATTGCCTTAGTCCTTGTGGGCTGTAATAAAGAAGCATCAAAAGAAAAAACTGAGCGTCCTCCCCAGCAAGTAACGGCTACCACAACGCAGACTGCAGATATTGCGCTTAATTTAAGTGCCCAAGGCCATGTCAGCCCGCTGGATCAGGTGGAAGTACGCCCGCAAACAAGTGGCCTGATTAGTAAAGTGCATTTTAAAGAAGGCGATCAGATCAGCTCGGGCCAGCTTTTATTCAGCCTGGACGCCAGGACCGAGGAAGCCAATGTGCGCCAGGCTATTGCTAAACTTGCACAAAGCCAGGCCCAGCTTGCTGCGGCAGAGCGGGATTACACCCGCTCTAAAGAGCTGGCACTACAAAGCTTTATCTCCAAAACAGCCCTCGACAATGCCCAAAGCAAATTAGAAACCCTTCAAGCCACACTGGCTGCAGAACGTGCGGCGGTGGATGCGGCAAAAATCAATTTATCTTACTCACAAATCAAAGCGCCGCTCAGTGGCCGTGTGGGTCTGGTGGAAGTACATACCGGCAGCTATGTGCAGCCGAGTATTGCGATTCCGCTGGTAACCATCAGCAAGCTGGACCCGATTACCGTGGCATTCAGCCTGCCTGAGCGTGATTTAAGCCTTTTGCAAAATGCACCGCAGCCTATTTTGGTCAGTGCTACCTTAGCCGATGGCAATAAAATGCAGGGCAAGCTGAGCTTTATCGATAACGCCGTTAACTCAAGCTCGGGCACGATCGCCTTAAAAGCGGAATTTGCCAATCCTAAAAATCTGCTCTGGCCCGGCGCTTTTGTGCCGGTAAAAGTGGCTGCTGGCACGCTTAAAAACGCCGTAGTTCTGCCGACTCAAGCCGTGCAAACCGGCCCGGACCGGCGCTTTGTATTTGCGATTCAAGCAGATCAAACTGTTAAATCAATCCCCGTTGAATTGCTGCAAGTCGAAAACGAGCGTGCCGTGGTCAGCGGCATAGGCAGCAATATCAAAGTAGTGAAAGAAGGCGGGCAAAATCTGCGCGAAGGCAGCAAGGTTCGCGAAGCTAAAAAACGTGATGCAAGTGCACCGAAAACTGCTGCCAGTGCCACAAAATGAATATTTCCCTAGAAAGCACTCGTCAAACTAGCCCCACCTTTTATTCCCTCAAGAAGGAGATGCTCAAATGAATATCTCCTTACTCAGCATTAATAAGCCCATCGCAACGACACTTCTGTGGCTGGCTATCGTTGTGGCTGGGGTAGTGGCTTGGTTTAATCTGCCGATCTCTGCCCTGCCCTCATTTAATATGCCCACCATCGAGGTGTCTGGCAGCTTGCCCGGTGCCAGCCCAGAAACCATGTCAACGTCGGTGGCTACCCCGCTCGAAAAGCAATTTTCAACCATTCCCGGCCTTGCCGTCATTACCTCGAGCAGCACTCAGGGCAAGGTATCGCTGACGCTGGAGTTTGACGCCAACCGCAATATCGATGACGCCGCCGTTGACGTACAAGCCGCGCTCTATCGCGCATCGCGCGGCCTGCCTAAAGATATGACCAGCCCGCCAAGCTACCGCAAAGTAAACCCTGCGGATGCGCCGGTGCTGATGGTGGGGATTAACTCGCCATCGATGAGCCTCGCCGAGCTAAACGATTACGGCGACAACCTGATTTCCCCCACGCTATCAACACTCAATGGCGTGGCACAGGTCACGGTTTACGGGCAAAAACGCTTTGCCGTGCGTGTGCAAGTTAACCCAGAGCTATTAGCCGCAAGGGATATGACGCTGGCCGAGTTATCCGCCGCGCTTAAATCTGCCAATGCCAATAGCCCCGTCGGCCAACTCGACGGCAGCCGCCAAGTGCTAGCGCTGCAAGCCAATGAGCAGCTTAAAAATGCCGCCGATTTTGCCAACTTAATTGTTGCGCAAAAGAATAAACAACCGGTACGCCTCTCTGATGTGGCAACCGTGGAAGACAGCGTACAAGACGTGAAAAGCGGTAGCTGGATTAATGGCGAGCGCTCGATTGTGCTGGCCGTAATGCGCCAATCGGACGCCAATACCGTGGCCGTGGTCGACGCGATTAAAGCCGCCTTGCCGCAGCTTAAAGCGCAAATGCCTGAATCGGTGAATGTGCAGGTTTTAAACGATAGATCGCAATCGGTGCGCGAAGCCATTCACGATGTCAACCTCACCATGCTGCTAACCATGCTGCTGGTGGTGGGTGTGATTCTGCTGTTTTTACGCCGAGCGGCAGCCACACTGATTCCGGCTTTATCGCTACCCATCTCGCTGATTGCCACCTTTGCACTGATGCACTGGCTGGGTTATAGCCTAGACAATATCTCACTGATGGGGCTGACCATTGCCATTGGTTTGGTGGTGGATGATGCGATTGTGGTGCTTGAAAATATCATGCGCCACGTTGAAAACGGCATGAAGCCCATGGAAGCCGCCATTCAGGGCGCACAGGAAGTCGGCTTTACCGTGGTATCGATTTCGGTATCGCTGATTGCCGTGTTTATCCCGATTTTCTTTATGCCTGGCACCATTGGCCTCTTATTCCATGAATTTGCCGCCGTTGTTACCTTAGCAATTATGGTGTCCGCCGTAGTGGCGCTCACGCTGATCCCCATGCTGGCAGCACGTTATATTAAGCACGAAGCGCCTGATGCTCATGTGCCCGCATGGAGCCGTTTTTTTGAACGGGGTTTTCACCGCGTACTCAGCGGCTATCAACGTACGCTGGATTGGAGCTTGGGCCGACGTAAGCTGATGCTGCTCATCGCGCTCGCCACCTTTGTGCTAACAGGCTGGTTGTATCAATCCATGCCTAAGGGCTTTTTCCCTGAAGAAGATCTCGGTCAAATTCAAGCCAGCTCTGAGGGCCCGCAGGATATTGCCTACCCTGCCATGCTTAAATTGCACACCGAAGTGGCCGAGCGGATTCAAAAAAATCCCAATGTAAACGTGGTGGTTTCCAGCCTATCCAGCGGTAACCGTGGCCGAATGTTTATTACCCTAAAGCCACGTAATCAGCGGCTTTCTATGGAAAAAACCGTAGCCAGCCTGCGTAAAGACACCAGCGGTATTACCGGCATTTCAGTGTTTTTTAACCCGACCCAAAACTTGAAAATTGGCGCACGTAGCTCAAAAAGCCGCTACCAATACACCCTACAAGCCGTGCAATCGGACGAGCTAAGTGATTGGTCAGACAAGCTAATGCGCGCCATGCGCCAATCGCCGATCTTTACCGAAGTCACCTCAGACACCGAAAAGCGCGGCCTGCAAGCAAGGCTCAATATCGACAGAGACAAGGCTCAAACCTTGGGCATCGATATGCAAAACCTGCGCGAAACACTCTATGGCGCATTTGGCGAGCGCGAAATCAGCACCATTTATCTGCCGCAAGACAGCTACTCGGTACTGATGCAGCTGGGTGATGATTATCGCCGTGACGAATCGGCGCTCAATAAGCTCTATGCCCGCAGCAATAGCGGCGTCTTAGTGCCCATCTCGGCTTTTTCTAGCGTCGAGCGCATCATGACCAATAACGCCATCAACCATCAGGGCCAGCTGCCTGCGGTGACGCTGTCGTTTAATATGGCCGAAGGTAAAACGCTATCTGAAGCCGCAGCCAAGATCGAAGCCCTGAAGCAAGAAATCCAGCTGCCATCTAAAGTATTTGGTGCTTTTGCTGGGGATGCAGCCGTATTCCAGCAATCGCAAAACACCCAGCTGTGGTTGATTTTGGTGGCCGTGGCGGTGATTTACGTGATTCTGGGCGTACTGTATGAAAGCTGGATCCACCCGCTCACCATTCTGGCGGGCATTCCCTCTGCGGCCGTTGGGGCGCTGATTGCGCTGGATATTGTCGGCCTGCCGCTCACCTTTATCGCCATGGTCGGGATTTTGCTCCTGATTGGTATCGTCAAGAAAAACGCCATTATGATGATCGACTTTGCGCTAGAGGCCGAGCGCAAAGAAGGCAAAGCGCCGGTAGATGCCATCCGTGAAGCCTGCTTACTGCGCTTCCGCCCCATTATGATGACCACGCTGGCCGCCATTATGGGCGCCATGCCAATCGCTATCGGCATCGGTGCAGGGGCCGAACTACGCCAGCCCATGGGTGTGGCGGTGGTTGGTGGCTTAGTGCTATCACAGCTCATCACCCTCTACATCACCCCAGCGCTCTACTTAAGCTTTGACGGCTTGCAAAAGCGCTGGCAGAAAGCCAGATAAGAGAAAGGCCAGCGCATGCGCTGGCCTTTTTTTGATCCCTTGTAATTCAGTCTATTGATTTGCTTAAAATTTAATCAGCAGAAAAAGCCACCTACAGAACAAAGACTTGCCCCACTTATCCACAGAGCGCTCACAGCCTTGTGCGACTTGAACGGGGATAAGCGGTACAACATATCCCTTGTAGCATGGGTGCACAGCAGTAGCCACGCGAAGAAGAGCACCACAACGTGGTGCATACAAACTTGCCCACCCTTTGCGCATCAAGTTAGATTTTTGTCATAATCCAACCACCTATTTGCAAGCACCGAACCATCGTAGGGTGGGTGAAACCCGCGTACTTTTCATATTGCTCGCGGGTTTCACCCGCCCTACAAAAAAGGCCCTTCATACCATTAGCTTAAATTGATGCATATGTTCTGCTACGCCACATCAGCTTACAGGTTGTAAACCAAGATCAAAGCAATCAATGCCGGTGCAACGATGCGGCACATCCACTTCATTCCCCAGTTTAAAACTGGGCTAAGTTCTAGCTCGGCTTCAATCACCGGCCAGATTCTCCAGCCTGCAAACAGCGCCGTGCCAATTCCACCCAAGGGCAGTAGGATATTAGACGCGCTGTAATCCATCAGCTCAAATACATTGCGGCCAAACCATTTGTATTCACCCAGCACACCAAAAGAGAGCGATGCCGGAATACCTGCCAGAAACACGATCAAGGTAATAACACCGGTGGTGGCTTTGCGGGGCAGATTCCATTCATCTATTGGATACACCGCAATCAGCTCAAGCAAAGAAACGGATGAAGTCAGTGCTGCAACTAAGAGCAATGCAAAGAAAGCTGCGGCAAAGAATTGACCAAAAGGCAGATGGTTAAACACCACCGGCATGGTCATATAGGTGAGTCCTGGGCCTGCTGCGGCATCCAAACCAAAGGCGGTAATGGCGGGGAAAATCATCAGGCCTGCCAAAATCGAGGTCATGGTGGTTAAGCCCGTTACCCACATCGCGGCATTGGTGAGCTTTACATCACGCCCAAGGTAGGAGCCATAAGCCAGCATGCAACCCGCGCCCACCGACAGCGAGAAAAACGCCAGCCCCAGCGCATCAACCAGCATTTTTGAATTTACTTTAGAGAAATCCGGCGCTAAAAAAGCCAGCACGCCGGCCCCAGCACCTGGCAGGGTTAAGGAGCGCACAATCAGCGCCAGCATCAATAAAAACAGCGCGGGCATCAGCACCTTGCCCGCACGTTCAATACCTTTTTGAATGCCGAACATCACCACAACGAGAGTGAGCAGAGCAAACAGGGCATGAGTGATAATCGGCTCGATAGGGCTAGAAACATATTGGCCGAATAAAGCGCCAAGAGCCTTGGGATCGTTACTCATCACTCGGCCATCCAGGGCGCGCAGCAGATAGCCGATGGTCCAGCCGCCGACCACGCTATAAAAAGAAAACACAATCAGCCCGCACAGCACGCCAATATAACCAACGGCCGACCAGCCCTTGCCGCCCAGCTTTTTAAACGCCCCCACAGCACCACATGCAGCAGCACGGCCAATGGCGATTTCGGCCAGCATCAGCGCAATGCCTAGGGTAAAAGTGATCAGTACAAATATCAGCAGAAACGCACCGCCACCATTCATGGCGGTAACGTAAGGGAATTTCCAGATTGAGCCTAAACCCACCGTTGCCCCTGCGGAGGCAAGAATAAAGCCGAGTTTAGAGCTCCATTGCGAACGAGACATGCGCTATTCCTAGTAGCGGCAAATAAGCCCTAAGGATGTGGCTCAAAATAATTTCCCGTTGGAGCTATCAACGCAAAAGCGTCATCCCCGAGTGACTTTATCGGGGATCCAGTAGAGTAGCTGGATTCCCGCCAAAAGCACGCGGGAATAACGACGTTTTGTAGTGGGAAGTTATATGAGCCAAGCCCAAAGCCATTTGCCAAATAAATCTGCCACCGAATGCGCGAGCTAAATAAAAGGCCGCCCTTTCGGCGGCCCCATAGATCAATACCCTAGGTGCCGCACTAGTAAAAGCGCCACCAAGTTGCTGAGTGATTGAGTGTGTTCGTATTCATGCTTTTTAGAATGCCTTGTAAGGTGTGAGGCCGTCAAGTAGCAATTTTGCGTTGTCACAAGGTTTACAGATTTTTCACCAGCACCGTGGTAATCAGCACAGGCGCAAGGTAGCGACAGGTAATCAGCCAAGCTTGCCTTTTCCAGCCTTGCAAGCCCACTTCATCTACCAGCGTGTCGCCTGCCTTCCAGCCCGCCAATAACGCTAGTCCAATCCCACCAACCGGCATGGCTAGATTCGATACAAAGTAATCCATCGCATCAAAAATGCTTTTGCCAAAGATGCGCACATCAGACCAGATACCAAACGACCACGATGCCGGAATACCGCATAAGAACACCGCCAAGGCGATGCCGATCAGCACGGGGCGGCGCGGCAGCTTTAGATCATCAATAAACCAGATGGCGATCAATTCCAGCATCGCTACCGATGAAGACAAGGCCGCGGTGGCCAAGAGGGCAAAAAAGGCGATCGCAAATAGCTGGCCAAAGGGCAGATGCATAAACACCACCGGCATGGTCATAAAGGTGAGTCCCGGCCCCGCCGCTGGGTTTAAGCCAAAGGCCGCCACCGCAGGGAAAATCATCAGCCCAGCCAAGAGTGCAATCATCACCGCCAGAAACACTACCCACAGCGATGCAGAAAGAATCTCTTCACTGGAATGCATATAAGAGCCATAAGCCACCATCGCCCCCACGCCCAAAGACAGCGAGAAAAACGCCAGCCCCAGCGCTTCCACCACCATAGAGGGATTAACACGGCTCCAATCTGGCGCTAAAAACTGCACTACACCGGCCCAAGCGCCCGGCAGCGTTAAAGAGCGCACCATCAGGATCAGCATAATAATAAACAGTGCTGGCATCAGTACCTTGCCCGCCCGCTCTATGCCTTTTTCGATGCCGCCCAGCACAATGCCTAAGGTTGCCAAGGTAAACAAGGCATGGGTAATCAAGGGTTTGATCGGATCAGATACAAAGCTGCCAAACATCGCTTCTAATGCCTTAGGATCGGCACTCAGCACGCTGCCATCAATGGCCTTGCCAAGGTAGGTGTCGGGTTTCGGGTCATTCTGTTCCTATTCGCAGCTGGCCACTTTTCCAAGCCAGAGATCTACTGCATGATCTGATTCAATCACTT
>JANYCY010000024.1 GCA_025360045.1 Janthinobacterium sp.
GATTGAAATGCTGTGGAAGCAGGCTAAATATCACTGGCGTCGTTTTAAAACATGGACAACAGATGAGCTTACTTTAAATGTAAAAAATATATTGGATAAAGTTGGCTCCATACTTAGGTTTAATTATGCGTGATTACTTATTGACTAATACCAGAGAGAAAAAAGCAGGGAAAAACGCGGATTGAAAAAACATCTCCTTATCGGTAAAAATGCAGCTTAGACAAAAAGATTAGAAAGGCATTTAAGTGTGTTGGCCTTATTAATTAATATGTTTATCGGGGATATTTGTTACTTTTTCAAAGTAAAGAGTAATATTTTTTTACTACGTTTGTAGCCGCTTTTTGAAATTAGTTTCTAGTGTTTTTAAATTTTAAGGAATTCAAATGAATATTAAGAAAAATGCGGCCACCATCGTGGTATTGGCCAGTTTATTTAGTACAGCTCACGCTGTTGATGCTTATGTTGATCAGTTTGTTAGCTTTAAAGATGTTCTAGGTAATAATGCGACAGCGATGGGCAATATTCAAGATAGTACTACGTCGGTTAATACGGGCACTTATGTTGTAGGTGTTGTTAATCCTGCTTTGGTAACCGGTGCTCCACAGGCTGCTGAATGGGTTTCTTTGTTGCAGAATTACGAAGCGGTGTATGGTTTTAGTGGTCAGGTTGCTAAAACAGCTCTGAATATTTATAGCGTTGCCAACGGTGCAGGTGAAACTGCTAATATTTTTGGCCGGCACGATAGTTCGGCGGTTTGGACTTTGATTGGTACAGCGTTTGAAGGAGGAGGCGTTGGTTTTAGTGCCCAATCAACATCCTTGAGCTTCGTTAGTATTGCCGCTTTAAGTAGCGGGGTTGGTCAGGTTATGGTGCGTAGTCTTGGTAATGCTGGCGGTTCACCAGGCTTTGATTTAATGGGAATTCAAGGAACCAATATGGTAGCGGCTCCCGTACCAGAGCCAGAAACCTACGCCTTAATGGGATTAGGCTTAATTGCTCTATTGGCAAATCGGCGTAAAAAAATTGATGCTTAGTTAGTCATTTATAATAAAAAAAGGCCATTTTTTAATGGCCTTTTTTTATTTGCTAATTACATACCGATGTATCGATCTGGTCTGTGATTAATTGCAATCGCCAGATTTAAAGCAAATGCACCTAATACAGAAATTAATAATTGCTTGTGATTGACCACGCCAAATCCCA
Organism: Janthinobacterium sp.; assembly: GCA_025360045.1. Classification (GTDB taxonomy): domain Bacteria; phylum Pseudomonadota; class Gammaproteobacteria; order Burkholderiales; family Chitinibacteraceae; genus Iodobacter. The sequence continues at coordinate 1,204 of JANYCY010000024.1, forward strand.
CACATAAAATTAATAAATCTACCGCCAATTGCACATATCCTGTGCGCCAGCCAAAGCGTTTTTGTAAATAAAGTGCCAATACGGTGACGCCTCCTAAGCTGGCTTTATGCCGAATCAGCATCAAAATACCTACGCCTGCTAATAAGCCACCCATTAGTCCCGCAAAAATAGGGTTTACGTCTCCGAGGTTAATCCAGTTCGGTAGCCAGCTGCAGAGTAGAGCGAGTGTGCCTACGCATGCAAAAGTCTTAAGGGTGAACTCTTTACCCAGCATACGGTAAGAAAAAATATAAATAGGCAGGTTAATGAGGAACAGCACGGTGCCATACGACCAGTGCGCCACATAATGTAATAAAAACGCTAAGCCCGTTGCGCCACCGGTGAGCAGCCCTGCTTGTTTGAACAATTGGATTGCTAGCGCCATCAATAAGACGCCGGTGAGTAATCCTTGTAAGTCTTCAAGAAGGGAGTGGGAATGCTGGGACATACAAGACCGATATAAAATAAAAAGCAGAATCTGAGCATAGCGATGAATGCCATTAGGGTAAACGGAAGGAAGTCGCAAAATTCACGTTTATTGTGCTAAATCAAACCGTCGATCAGTGTGGGCAAGATAGTCCTGAAGTTAAGTCTCTTTCTGGCCGATAAACTGCTGTATATCTCTCCAGAAACAACAAGTGTTTACTTGTTTCTGACTTGGCCCCATACGTGCTTGTTCGGGGCAGGAATGTTTTGCGCAAGATACTGAAAAGGAATTTATCGTGATTAACCCCGTTTCCTCCTCCACGCCAGTAAGTAGCACCGTTCTAACAAAAGAAACGAAGGATACGAAGGAAGCAGATAAGAAACCTGCGGTGAGCGAAGCAAGTATCCGTGCTCAAACGAATCAGCAGATTTTACAAGCTTCTTTGCAAGTTTCGATTAGTAGCGGCGATAAGCCCATGCAGCTCTTGTTTAGAAGTGCCATCGATAAAATTAACGAGGTGCTTAAGCCTGAGTTTGGTGATGATGCGATCCAAAATGCGATGGGCCAAGATAATTCACCGGAAGGGACAGCAGGAAGGATTGTGGCTTTATCTACTGGCTTTTATGACGCTTTTGCTAAGCAAAGGCCTGGCCAAGATCCAGCAAAAATCGCTGAAGAATTTACCAAGGTGATCCGTGGTGGTGTAGAGCAAGGCTTTAAAGAAGCCAAAGATATTCTGAAAAGCTTGCAAGTGTTAGATGGGAGCATTGCAAGTAATGTGGATAAAACATATGAATTGGTGCAAAAAGGCTTGGATGATTTCTTAGCCAGCAAGACTAAAAAGGGAACTGAAGCGGGCTAATAAGTAATGCTTTTATTGATTTTATATTGGATAAAAAAGGTGGGCGCTTACTGATTTAAGATCGGCAAGCGCCCACCGTTTTTACTTGAGTCGCTGATTTAATCAAAGCCGCGAATATTCTCCGCCCGAACAATAGGTAGTTGCCAGTTCAGCCGCATGGCAAGTAGCCTGAAGCTAAAGCCCGTAGCTAAGGCAATTAAGGAGGCGAGGCCCGTTTCTATTTTTAACCAGCAAAGCAATATATATAAAGCACCAGTAGCGAGCGATACGCTGGCGTAAATCTCGCGGCTCAGCACCATCGGCTGTTGATTGCACAGCACATCACGCAATAGCCCGCCAAATACACCCGTCACTACGCCCGCCATGATGGCAATGCCGGGGTGAACGCCAGCTTCCATGCCGATATTGCAGCCAATAATGGTGAAGGCGACTAATCCCAAGGCATCAACAATCAAGAATAAGCGGCGCAGATGATGCAAATGACTGGCTATCAAAGCCGTTAAAGCAGCTGCACCAATGGTAAATAGCAGGTATTGCGGATGCGCCACCCAGCCTAGCGGGTAGTGGCCCAGCATCACATCGCGTGCCGTGCCGCCACCGAGCGCAGTCACCGTGCCAATAAAACAAATGCCAAATAAATCCATATTACGGCGCATGCCCATAAGCGCTCCCGATATGGCTTCGGCAGTGATGGCGATTAAATAAATAGTGTAAAGCAGCATTTCAAGATCTTTTTAGAGTGAGTTGGAACCGGCGGGCTTGAACTTATATACGAAATAATTAATTAAATGGCATTATCCCTAGGGAAGGTCTGCACAAACTCACCGCAGATGTATTTTTAATTTAAATACACTACTTTTTTTATTTAAAACGTACAATCCTGCATTAAATTGCATTTTTTTTAAAATTTCAGCGCTACTTCCCTTTTATTTCCATATTTAAGGCGTAACTATCCCCTTACGAACCTCATAATCAAATGCCCGCAGCACATTGGCAATCCCAGCCAGCAGTTTAAATCGACTCATATTTTTCATTAAACCGCGGTAGCGTACTTTGGCATAACCAAAGCGAACCTTTAAATCTCGAAATACATGTTCAACTTTTGCGCGTCGACTTGCCAACTCATGTTCAACTGCAACCAGTAAGTCAACAAACAAACTCGTTGTTATTCCCGGTGTGTTTTTTATTTTCTTTAATTTCCCTGGCCGTTTTGCAATTGCAAATTCTTTTAGTTTAGTGGCTTGGATTTCTGTGCGTTTATCCACGCCAAGATAACCGGCATCACCTTGCAGACACGTTTCCTCGCCATGTAATAAATGAATCACTTCGGTAATATCTGCCACATTGCCCGAGGTAAATTCAAGTGAATGCGTTAGGCCACTTTCACTATCTACACCAATATGAACTTTTCCACCAAAGTGCCACATTTCACCTTTTTTACTGGAATGCATATCAGGATCACGGGCATTTTCTTTATTTTTAGTTGACGTCGGTGCGGCAATTAAACTGGCATCAACAATCGTTCCCGTCTTTAAAAACAGGCCTCTTGCTGATAAGGTTTTATTTATTTTTTCAAATAAAGCAGCCGCCAATTGATGTTTTTCTAGTAAATGCCGAAACTTCAAAATGGTGGTTTCATCAGGCACTTCATCCAGCCCAATCCCTGAAAAATGACGGAGTGATGCAACTTCATAAAGCGCATCTTCCATTCCTGGATCAGAGTAATTGTAAACAATTTGTGAAACATGAATTCTGAGCATAACGGCAAGGCCAATCGGCTGTTGCCCACGTGCACCACTTTTCGGGTAATGTGGCTCAATTAATGCGAATAATTCGTGCCACGGAAGAAGCTGATCTAAATGATTCAAAAATCGCTCACGACGCGTTTGTTTTTTCTTTAATGCGTGCTCCGCATCTGAAAAACTTAGCTGCCCAGATTTTTTCATTTTTAATCTCGCGCCCTTGATGTGATGTTATTTTAGCAGGTGATTTGAGCAGAGGTTCCCATACGAAAATAATAGGTTTTATTCTGAGGGCTTCAGTGATTCACAAACTCATTACATCGCGTGGTCATTTTTACTCATCAGCAGCAAAAAATGTAATCATAAGTGCATTAATCGATCCATTTATGCCTTTAAAAGGCAGGCGCGCATTATATATTAATTATCTTTCGCATTAAAAGGAGGGATAACAGAGACAGCGCATTTTGCACGACCAGTGGTATTATCTAAATATTATTGTTAATCATAAAGAAACTCACCTTGTAAAGGTTTGGGTTTCAAGTACTTCATTTATATCAAAAAATTCTCAAGCTACGGTCTATTTTTTCTAAGCCTATTTCTAATCACCATAAAAAGATGACCTATGCTGTCTGCTCAAGGTTTATTACTCTCGCTTATTGCATCGCTGGTTTTCTCAGTATTGGGCTGGTATAGCACCCAGCTTAGCCCCCTGCGTGGCTTAGATATTTTTGCTTGGCGCATTATTTGGACCGTCCCTGCCATGCTGTTATTACTCGCTTTGCTCAAGCATGGCGCAAAAATGCGCAGCACGCTTCTCCGCTTTAAACACGAGCGTATTTTATGGCTAGCGCTGCCTGTGAATGCGCTGCTATTAGCCATTCAACAAGTCATGTTTATGTGGGCACCATTAGAAGGCCGCTTGCAGGAAGTATCACTGGGCTATTTTTTATTGCCCTTAGTGATGGTACTGGTCGGATACTTTGTTTATAAAGAGCGCCCAAGTCGATTGCAATGGATTGCGGTTTCCCTTGCCCTCTTAGGGGTATTACATGAGCTTTGGCTGACTCGGGCTTTTTCTTGGGTAACGCTGGTTACAGCGCTTGGCTACCCGCCCTATTTAATGATACGCAGAGCCTTACATCTCGACCCCTTTAGTGGCTTTTTGCTCGAAACGCTATTTATCTTGCCCGTTGCTGTGGCCATGGTTTATCTACACCCTGCCGCTACCGAGGCATTCCACAGCGCGCCCCTACTTTGGGTGCTGCTTCCCTGCCTTGGCATCATGACCGCCACCGCTTTTGTTTGCTATTTAATGGCGAGTAAATTACTCACCATCGGCCTGCTTGGGATCTTGGGCTATGTAGAACCAGTGCTGCTGTTTATGATTTCGCTCTTTGTGCTAGGCGAGCCCTTTAGCACCGCAGGCTTGGGGACTTATATTCCAATTTGGCTTGCCATTTTGCTGACCTGTTGGCAAAGCATACGAACCCTTCATCAGCAACGACTGCAAACTTAAGCCAACACCGCTCTGCGTCTGAGCGGTGGTTTTTTTCCCCTCGGGTACTTTGCCGCACAACAGCAGCAAGGCATTCTTTTATGATTCCTCAGTTCCCACTGAGATGGCTCATATTATGAAAAGCTTTGCCTTAAGCAGCGTACTCATGCTCTGCCTTGCCTCCCCAAGCTACGCTAGCCACTGGCAGGAATTAGGCAGCACGCCCAATGGCAATCTAATTTCAGTACTGGATACCCAAATTCGTAAGGGTGAAATCATCACCACCCGCATCCGCAATGATTTATCAGAACCCAAGCCAACAGAAGGCGGCAGCATTACCCGCATCGAAGCAGACTTACAAATTAATTGCCGTAAAAAAACGGTTTCCCCGATTCGTACCTTTTTATTTGATGACAAAGGCAGTGCTGAGCTTTCAGTCAATTTACGAGGTGGGCGAGACTTTATAAAGGAGAATGAAGACAGCTCCTTCGGCATAGCCATCAAAGAGCTGTGCTAAAACAAACAACAACTGCAAGCCAGCTCTGAAGCATCAGAAAGAAATGGTTAGAGTAAAAAAAGCTTTTTTAAGCTAACGATATGCAAAAACAGCTATTTTTAAATCATAGCAACCTGTCGGGCTTAGGGGCGATCGTAGCGAGGAAAAGACCGGTTTGAGACAGATTCCATGCATTTTTGAGGCGTATAGCTAGCTATACAACGAAAAAATGCGTGGAATGTGGCCAAATCCGGCTTTTCCGTAGTAGATCAGCCCTAAGCCTGACAGGCTGCTGAATAGCACGGTATTATCTAAGCATCGCAACACATCGAGAATCTGCCATGCGTTTGATTTCATCACTTGTTGTCTTACTCTGGGCCGTTACCGTAGAAGCCAAGCCGCTCACGGTATGCACCGAAGCCAGCCCAGATGGCTTTGATGTTGTGCAATACAATTCACTGACCACCACCAATGCTTCTGCTGACGTATTATTTAATCGCCTAATCGATTATGACGCAGCTACCGGTAAGCTGGTGCCTAGCCTTGCCGAAAAATGGGAAATCAGCCCAGATGGCCTGAGCTATACCTTTACCCTAAGAAAGAATGTCGCTTTTCATAGCACCGATTACTTTAAACCTACGCGCTCGCTGAATGCCGACGATGTGGTATTTACCTTTAATCGTATGCTGGATAGCAATCACCCTTGGCATAAGAGCGCCGCCAATGGCTATCCACACGCGCAAACTTTTCAATTGCCCAAGCATATCAAGGCCGTTAAAAAAATAGACGCGCAAACGGTGCGCTTTGAATTAAACGCACCCGAAGCCACTTTCTCTGCCCTGCTCAGCATGGGCTTTGCCTCGATTTACTCGGCCGAATATGCCAATCAATTATTGGCGGCAGGCAAAACCGGTGATTTAAATACTAAACCCATCGGCACAGGGCCTTTTGTATTAAAAAGCTATCAAAAAGACAGCACGATACGCTTTGATGTTTCCAGCCAATACTTTGGAAATAAACCTAAAATCGATAAATTGATTTATGCCATTACCCCTGATGCCAGTGTACGGGTACAAAAATTAAAAGCAGGCGAATGCCAGATTGCGCTCTCACCCAAGCCACAGGATGTATTAGCGGCAAGGCAAGATAAAAGTATTCAAGTGATTGAAACACCGGCTTTCTCTACCGCCTTTATTGCTTTTAATAGCCAGCACAAACCTTTTGATAATGTAAAAGTGCGTCAAGCGCTTAATCATGCATTTGATAAAAAAGCCTATCTAAAACAGGTATTTGACGGCACAGCCACCGCCGCAGACGGCCCTTATCCGCCTAATACTTGGGGCTATATCAACCTAGAAGATTACAAATATGACCCCGCTAAGGCCAAGCAATTGCTGGCTGAAGCAGGCTTTCCCAATGGATTTTCCACCACTGTCTGGATACGCCCAGCGGGTAGCACGCTTAATCCTAATCCACGAGCTGGTGGGGAATTGCTACAAGCCGACTTAGCCAAAATCGGCGTTAAAGCCGAGCTAAAAGTGATTGAATGGGGCGAGCTGATTAAACGCGCCAAGGCGGGCGAGCACGATATGTTATTTATGGGCTGGAGTGGCGACAATGGCGATCCAGATAATTTCTTAACGCCGCAATTTGCCTGCTCATCGGTAGAATCAGGGCTGAACTTTGCCCGCTATTGTGACCCGCAGCTGGATAAGCTCATCACTAATGGCAAAAAAACAGCCGATCAAACTGCGCGAACCAAACTTTATGAAACTGCACAAAAAATTATCCATGATCAAGCGCTGTGGATTCCATTAGCCCATCCTATTGCCGCGGTGCTAGCTAAGCCCAATGTCAGTGGCTATAAAATCAGCCCATTTAGCCGTCAGGACTTTAGTAATGTGATTGTGAAGTAAATACCAAGGCAGCAGCAATCCTATCAACTTAAGCAAAACCAATCGGAGTGATGCCCCCGTAGGTTGGGTTAGCGAGGTTGTTCGCCGATTTTAGGCGGGCAATCTCGCGTAACCCAACATTTAGGCTCCGAAGAATGTTGGGTTACGCGATATATCGCTGGGCGAGGTAAACCTCGCACACAGACTGCTAACCCAACCTACGAATTCTGTTTAAGTTGATAAGGTGGAGCAATAAGGGCGATTAAAACTCGGTAAAGTTTTAATCGCCCTTATTACATGGATGAAAAGTATGTGGAGCTAGCGCTTAGTCTATAAAGACGAAGTAAGCGCGCATATCTAGCTAAATACTGGATCTATGGGCATCAAGTTACAGGTCATGCAAAGTCACTGCTTAGGGCGGGTGAAACCCGCCCTACGAAAAGCTCAGAAGCTAATTGAAAGCTTGACCACCGTATTAATCTGCTGGGGAATGGGGCGATGGCATTACTATTTTTTGGTAGTTTGCTGATGGTGCTGGGCTTATTAGCGGGCTGCCTCTTGCTGATTACGCCCCTCGGCATTATAGAAATCACTCCGGGCATAGGACTGTGGCTACTGTTTCCTGCCTTTAGCATTGGCGGCTATATTTTGCTGCTGGTAACCCCAAGTTTTGCCAAACTACGCGTACTGGCTTTGTTTTTATCTAGCTTATTACTCTTACTGGCGGCCGCCGCGGCCGCCGAATTAATGCTCTATGCCAGCACACTGATGCAGCCTACAGGCAGCACGCTGATCTTGTGGTACGTGCTAATCATTGCAGGTGGACTGGGTGTAGTCGCAACTGGGGCTTTTGATATTAAAAAGCTGTTTTCCAAGCTACGCCGCCCCAAAGCTGCAGCACCAGCATCCCCGCCGCCACAAGCTGCCCCGCCTATTAAACCGAAACGCTAATCTTGCAACTGCAATGCCGCTAGCTCTGCTTCGCTAAACCCAGCCGCCCTACGCGCTTCTAGATTAAACGGCCCACGCTGCTTGGCGGCTTGATATTGCAAGGCCAACTGCCCGTAAGCCGCAATTGTGTCTAATCCTCGCTCTTCACACAGCGACTTGTACCAGCGATTACCGATCGCCACATGGCCCACTTCATCTCTCAAGATAATATCCAGAATAGCGGCACCTGCCTTGTCCCCTCGATGCCTGAGCCGATCACGAATTTGCGGCGTAACATCCAAGCCCCGCGCTTCTAGAGTTCGAGGAACCAGCGCCAGCCTTGCCAGCAAATCATCCTTGGTTCTTTCTGCCATATCCCATAAGCCGTTATGCGCAGTGAAATCGCCATAGGCGTAGCCCAGCGTCAGCAAATGATCTTGCAAGAGCACAAAATGATAGGCCTCTTCACGAGCCACTTTTAACCAATCGCGGTAAAAATCTTCGGGCTGTCCTGCAAAGCGCCACAAAATATCGAGCGCTAAATTAATCGCATTAAATTCAATATGCGCCAAGGCGTGTACCAAGGCAGCATGCCCTTCAGGCGTGCTGATTTTGCGGCGAGGCACATCCATAGGCGGCACTAGGGGCGGGCGCTCGCTCAAGCCTGGCGTTTGCTCCGTACTAACGATCAGCTCATCACAGGCCAGTGGATGCTGATCTTCGATGGCACGCACAAGGGCGACTTTATCTTGGTGATTGGCCATTTGCAGCGCGAGCAAGGCTTGATGGCGAATTGATTTCATGGCAGGCAGATAGGCAAAAGGCGTATTTTGGACAGTAGGGCAAGACTTGGCAAATATCCGTACATTCCCCTCCTGAAAAAAGATCTGTAGACACAGAGATCAGCACTTGTAGGTTGGGTTAGCGGGATTTATCGCGTAACCCAACGTTCTTTCGAGTGTTGGGTTACGCTTATTTACATCGCTAACAACCGCGATGTAAATAAGCTAACCACAACCTACATTTATAAGCCTCTGTATCTACAGGTTTTAGGGGGTTACCCTTAATGCAGCTTAATTCTTGGCTTGCTTACGCGGTCGATACATTCGGCCCATGTGGCCAGCCAGGTTTTAAACCAGCCATTCACCGCCACCTGATGCTTTTTATACAGCGACCAATACATCATTTTGGCGAACTGGCCCTCGACAAATAAGCTGCCACGGGCGATGCCGCCCATTAAGCTGCCTACCGTGCTGTATTCGCCCAATGAAACTAGCGAGCCGTAATCCTGATATTTAAACTCTGGCAGAGTTTTGCCCGCCAAATACAGAGGAATACTTTTCGCCAGCAACATCGCCTGCTGATGCGCAGATTGTGCACGCGGCGGCACGGTGGCCCCTGCATCGCCAAGCGGACAAGCGGCGCAATCGCCCAGCGCAAAAATACTAGGGTCGCGTGAGGTTTGTAATGTGCGGCTAACCACCAGTTGATTAAGGCGATTACTCTCTAAACCGCCAATATCTTTGAGGAAATCCGCTGCTTTAATCCCCGCCGCCCACACTACCAAATCGCTAGGAATAAACTTGCCTGAGGCCATTTGAACGCCCGATGCCGATACATCCACCACTCGCTCATTGGCATGAACCTCTACCGCCATTTTGCGCAGCTCAAGCGCCACTGCATTGGATAGGCGCTCCGGCAGGGCAGACAGCAGCCTTGGCGCGGCATCGACAATCACAATTTTTAAATCATGCTCGGGGTGGATATTGGCAAAACCAAAGCTACTCATAATGCGCGTGGCCATATGCAGCTCGGCAGATAGCTCTACGCCTGTGGCACCGCCACCGATAATCGTTACGGTAAAACGCCCTTCACCCGCCTGTTTACGCCTTGCCTGAGCACGTAAGCAGCTATTAACAAAGCGTTTATTGAAGCGCTCTGCGGCCTCGGGAGTGTCGAGCATAATGGCGTGGTTTGCCACGCCCGGCGTGCCAAAATCATTGGTCTGGCTGCCTAGTGCCATCACCAGCGCATCGTAAGCAATTGTTTGCTCAGGCACTAGCTCGCTACCGTCTTCCTCATCCAGCGTTGGGGCCAGCACCACCTGCTTAGCCTCTCTATCCAACCCCGTCATGCGGCCTAGGCGAAAATCGAAATGATGCCAACGAGCCAGCGCAATATATTCCAGCTCATCAGAATGACTATCTAAAGTACCTGCTGCCACCTGATGCAGAAGTGGCTTCCAGATATGGGTACGAGCCGCGTCGATCAAGGTGATATGTGCTTTGCCCTTGTGGCCCAGCTTTTCACCCAGCTTGACGGCCAGCTCCAAACCGCCAGCCCCTCCCCCAACTATTACGATGCGCTGCAATGCAGTCATAGCCATCCTCCCCCGTTGATTAACCGCCCTTATTATGCGTGAAGCTGACATGAAAATGGCATGTAAAACAAGCATTTAAAGGGGCTTGATTACATGGATTTAATACGCTACTTACAAATGCCCTTGCGCCCTCTCCCCCAAAAGGGAGAGGGGGGCTGAAAGCAGATGCCCTATGCGCATCAATTTAGGCTTTTGTCTCTGGCAGATTGCAAGCATAGGGTGCAAAACGCCGTAGGCGTTACGCACCATGGCGCGAGTACAAAAAACGGTGCGCAAGAAAAGCGAATGCACACCCTATGAAAATCGGCACTTTTAGCAAGCTCTTGCGTTAACTTGATGTCTATAGGGAGCTGAAAGCAGATACCCGCGCAAGAACTGATCATTTCTCTTGGTTTTCTCCGTGTAACTCAGTGTCCTCTGTGCTCTCTGTGCTCTCTGTGGTTCAAGGTTTAGGTTTTGTTCAGATAGCTGAAAAAACTAAGCCACCAACACCCTAGCCTCACCTTCAGCCAGTTGCCCAATCACCGCTGCCTGTGCAAAGCCTTGTGCCTTAAATAGCACCATCACTTCATCAACGGTTTCAGCAGAGCAAGCCACCAGCAGTCCGCCGGAGGTTTGCGCGTCGGCCATGATGCGCTGCTGCCAATCTGGCACAGACTCGGCAAAGTCCACATCTTGCCCAAAGCTAGCTAAATTGCGCTCAATCGCACCGGGGCCTATGCCTTGCTGGGCAAAGCCAACGGCGGCAGAGAGTAGCGGCAAATCATTGGCAGCCACATTTGCAGTCAGCTTGGCGCCACGGCAAACTTCTAGCAGATGGCCAAGTAGGCCAAAGCCCGTGACATCAGTCAGCGCATGTACGCCTGCCAACTTAGCCAAATCGCTGCCGACTTTATTGAGCTGCGTGGTGGTATCAATCAGCTGCTTATAGCCTGCATCATCCAGCAGGCCTTTTTTCATGGCCGTGCCTAAAATACCGATGCCTAGCGGCTTGCCAAGAATCAGCACATCGCCAGCCTTGGCATCACTATTTTTTTTAAGCTGCTTAGGATGCACCAAGCCCATCGCCACCAAGCCATAAATAGGCTCGGGCGCGTCAATCGAATGCCCGCCCGCAATCGGGATACCCGCATCGCTACATACCGCCGCGCCACCAGCCAATATCTGCTGGATATCTTCGATCGGCAGCAGATTGACCGGCATGCCGACAATCGCCAAAGCCATAATCGGCGTGCCGCCCATCGCGTAAATATCGGAAATCGCATTAGTCGCGGCGATGCGGCCAAAATCAAAGGCATCGTCCACAATCGGCATAAAGAAATCGGTGGTCGCTACAAGTGCCTGCTCGTCGTTTAGCCAATAAACAGCAGCATCGTCAGCCGTTTCAGTGCCCACCAAAAGTTTGGGAAACAAGGCTGCAGTCGGTAATTTAGACAGCATTTCTGATAAAACAGCTGGGGCGATTTTGCAACCGCAACCGCCACCGTGAGATAAAGACGTTAATTTTGTGCTCATGACATCATCCTGATTAAATATTTATTGCCCACCATAGCAGCCTGTGTTTGCTTTGACGAGCAGTTCGGCCGTGTGAATTTCTCCACGAACAGCCCTCTCCCGTGGGACAATTACGCCAATCAAGTGCATATAGTGAAATGAAGTGAAAAATTTATTGGCGACCTTAGCAGACCTCTCCACTTTTGATGAGGTGATCGATGTACGCACTCCACTTGAATTTGCCGATGACCATATTCCCGGCGCAATCAACGCGCCCGTACTCAGTAATGAAGAACGCGTCATCGTCGGTACACTGTATAAACAAGACCCCTTTGCCGCCACTAAATTGGGCGCGGGTCTGGTCGCCAAAAACCTCGGCATTCACCTTGCCACCACCTTTAAAGACAAGCCGAAGAACTGGAAGCCGCTGATTTATTGCTGGCGTGGCGGCAAGCGCTCTGGATCGATGACCACTTGGTTTAATCTAATCGGCTGGAAAGCACGGCAATTGCAAGGTGGCTACAAGGCTTATCGTGGTGATATTTTAGTCAAGCTAGACGCCATCCCTGCCGTATCACGCTTTATTGTTTTGGCCGGCCACACGGGCTGCGGCAAAACACGTTTACTCAATGCTTTAGAGCGGGCCGGCGCGCAAACGCTGGATTTAGAAGGCCTTGCCAAGCATCGTGGCTCGGTACTTGGGGCCAGCCCTGCTAACCCACAACCTTCGCAAAAAAGCTTTGATAGCCAGTTGATACGCCAACTATCCCAATTTGACACGAGCCGCCCGGTGTTTGTTGAAGCCGAAAGTAAACGCATCGGCTTGGTGCATCTGCCCGCCAGCCTGATGCTCGCCATTCGCGCCGCCGATTGCATCTTAGTGCAAGCCAGCTTTGAAGACAGAATCCGCTTTTTATGCGACGACTACAGCAATCTGTTTGACGACCCGCTTAGCTTTAAAACCAAGCTAGCCCGCCTAGTCGAAATGCACGGCAAAGTGGTATTAGCCCACTGGAACGAGCTGATTGATCAAGGCAAAAAAGCCGAGCTATTTAGCGAGCTAATCAGCAAACACTACGACCCCGCCTACAAACGCAGCAGCCAAAGCAATTACCTGCGGCTACGCGATGCAAGGCCGCTGGTGATTGATCCATCGAGTGATTTAAGCGAATGCGCAAGACAGTTGATTGTGGATTTGGGGGCGTAAAGGATATTGCACAACCCAAATTTTGAAACACGGAGACCCCAGGAAACACGGCGCTTCACGGAGAACAACAGGCGTTAAACTCCAATCCTATCAGCTTAAGAATATGTTTTCGTAGGGCGGGTGCAACCCGCCGAGTTTGTAATATTTCCTGCAAAAGTCTGGCGGGTTGCACCCGCCCTACGAATAATGCAATACCTGCAAGGGGATGTGCATCGCCGCCTATATACCCTACAAAATAAACCGCTGTACCGACTGATGCAAACGGGCAGATAAGTTTTGCAAATCTTGAGCAGAGCGGGCGCTAAGCTGTATTTCTCGCGCTTCTACTTCTGCCCTTTGGGCGATTTGCTCCACCGCCTTGGCGATTTCTGTGGTGGCCATGCTCTGCTCACGGATGGCGCTGCTGATGCTGTCGACCACGCTACGCACCTGCTCTGCCCCGCTGCGAATATCTTCGATGGCGGTCCCCGCCTCATTGGCCAACAGCACACTGGCATTCGCTTGCTGCACACCGCTTTCCATTTGTACAATCGCTTCCCGCGTGCCGGATTGAATCTGCCCGACCATCGCAGCAATTTCTAGTGTGGATTGACTGGTGCGCTCAGCTAATTTACGCACTTCATCGGCCACTACGGCAAAACCACGGCCCTGCTCGCCTGCTCTTGCCGCTTCAATTGCGGCATTGAGCGCCAACAAATTCGTTTGATCGGCAATGTCTTTAATCGTGCCAACAATCGAGGTGATTTTGTCGGACTGGCGGCCCAGCTCCTCAATCCTCACTGCCGATCCTTTGACCAGCTCGGCAATTTTATGCACTTCGGATGTGGCGCGATGAATCACCACCGCACCGCGGCCCGACATCTCTCTGGCCGATTCGGCCAAGCCACGGGCATCATTGGTGTTTGCGGTGACATGATCAATCGACACCGACATTTCTTCCACGGATGCCGCCATGGACGACGCAGATTCGCTTTGCTCATTGGAGCGGTGGGCCACCTCGGCGGAGCTTGCACTCAAGCTACTGGCCGCCGTGCTCATTTGCCCAGCGCCACTAATCACCTCACCAATCATGGTGCGTAAGGTTTGCTGCATATCTCGCAGGCTAGCCATCAAGCTGTCTTTGTCGTCAGCCTTACACACAACGGCTTGATCGAGGCGGCCACTCGCCACACTTCTAGCCAGCGCAACGGCTGCTTGCGGCTCACCGCCCAACAAGCTAAATATCGAGCGGCCAAGCAGCAGCAAAGTCACCGCCACCAGCGCCATCATCAATAAGCCCAATGGCAGCAGCACATATAAAATACTGCGGAATTTTTCATCCACATCATCAATATAAGCGCCTGTGCCAATCACCCAGCCCCAAGGTACAAAGCCTTGCACATAAGAGATCTTATCGACCGGATCGGTGCTGCCAGGCTTTGCCCACTGGTAGCTCACAAACCCCGCGCCTTCACTTCTAACCACCTTTACCATTTCAACAAATAGCGCCTTGCCATTAGGATCTTTCAGTGCGGAAAGATCCTTGCCTTCCAATTCTGGCTTTTTAGGGTGCATCAACATTTTCGGGCTTTCATCATTCACCCAAAAATACTCTTTTTTGTCATAACGCATCGCTTTCAAAGCTTGCAGCGCGGCGGCTTGTGCGGTGGGCTGATCCATTTTTCCATCGCGGCTAAGCTGCTCAAAATGCGCCACCACCGTTTGCGCTGCCTCGGCTAAATTACGAACTTTATCTTTTCGGCCGCTCAGCATCTCATCCTTAAAATGAAATAGCATTAAGCCGCCCATCATCATAAACGCCAGCATGGTTATGCTCGCCACCAAAACTAACCGACTACGTAAAGTCATTCCAGCGTGCCCCTTCATTGTCCTACTCCAGTATTTTATTATTAATTACTTATTAACTGGATTATGCCCATGTAAGGATTTAACCGTGTAGCCTTTCTATTGTTTGTTGTAAAACAACGACTACGTGCAAGTCCGTATACCAAGAGATAGGATAACTTATCAGCCATCATCAAGCGTCTAAGCGGGATTAGAAACAAGTGAAAATGAATGGCAATTATAAAAATTAAAATTCCTGATCATGCCTCTTGTTCAAACTCATTATAAATATTGTAGGGCGGGTTTCACCCCAATCCTATCAACTTAAGCTTATTGCATTGGGTGCGTTGGCATTTATAAGGTGTACAACGACGTAGTCGGAGCGCAAAGAACGGTGCGCAAGAAAAACGACTTGCACACCCTATATAAAACCAACCATGTTTTGACCTTAAGTTGATAGGATTGGATTTCACCCGCCCTACAAATTCAAAAATCGAGCACCACTCTCAAGAAATCGATTTACACATAGATGATTGAGCAAGAGGCATAGTCAGGTTCAAATTTATATACCGTGCAATCACAGCCATCAATTTCTTGCTGGTGCTGAGTAAACTCACCCCCACTTAAATTTGGAATGACTTTGTTCCAAAATCGAGCCGCCCCATCGTTTTGATTAATATAAAATATTTGCCAGCGGCCCATAAATTGGCGAAGAATTTCTTTAATCACCGCCATTCCTAATCCCTGCCCGCGATAGCCTCGGGCAATAAAGAAATAGCCTAAGTTATATGCAGTTTCAATATCGCAATCTTCATTATCGATGCACGCAAAACCAGCAGCATTGCCATTCACAATAATGCTAAATTCCTTGGTTGCGGGATGAGCAAAATACTCGCCTTTAGGGCGCAAGGTATACAAGCCCGAATCGCTAAAATTCAAAGGTAGCCACTCACTAAAATCGTATACATAAAACTGCATCATATTTTCAATACGAGCAAAATCATCAGGCGCAATAGCTGGCAAAAGAGAGAATTGAATCATAAATACTTTATTGATTTTTTTACTGAAAAATAGATGAGCGTTTGTGCATTAAGCCTGCAAGCCGCCATCCACCACCAAACTATGCCCCACCACATAAGACGATGCGGCAGAGCTTAGCCAAAGAATGGCATTAGCAATTTCTTCCGCTTGGGCGAGCCTACCTATGGGAATGGCTTGCGCGAGCTGAGCCTGATGTGCAAGCAATTGATCCTCGCTAAGATGCGCCGTACGGCGTTCGCGGCGCGGTGTTTCAGTCGCCCCTGGGCAGACGGCGTTAATCCGCACACCTCGCCCGATATATTCCCTTGCAGTCGAGCGAGTCAGCCCAATCACCGCGTGCTTTGCCGCGCTATATACCGCTGCAGTTGGCGCGCCAGATAAGCCATTCACCGATGACACATTCACAATCGTGCCGCCACCCAAGCGTAGCATCGCCTCGATTTGATACTTCATACAGTTAAAGACGCCTAAAACATCCGTCGAAACCGTCTTGCTTGCATCTTCAAAAGATACTTTGTGAGTCGGGCTTGGGCGCGTATCGCATGCGGCGCTATTCACTGCCACATCCAACTGACCATAGTGCTCGATAGTAAAGCTAACCAAGGCGGCAACGGACAATGGATCTATCACATCGCAAGCATGAAAGACGGCGTCCCCCAATGCGCGAAGTTCTAACTCGGCCGCCGCCCCTTGATCACCATTACGCGCGGCCACCACGACCTTTGCGCCACTCGTGACAAAAGCCTTTGCAGCAGCCAAACCAATTCCTGTGGTTCCCCCCGTAATGAGCACTACTTTGCCGTAAAGACTTTGCATTTGATGACCTTGAGCGTGGAATAAAAAGATTATATCTGTCTCGCAGCACATCGGCATATCTCAATAGACATGAAAGTGAGTACAAATAGATACACGCAAAGCCCACTCGCTACCCAATGCCATTGGCAAAACATCCGCCATCTTATGTAATTAAATACCATGCAGCGGAATCAGCAGCTGTCTAAAATACAACCATGCTCTCCTCCAGTTAACTTAAAGATAAAAGACACTCAATCATGCATATAAAAGCAATAAACCTATTAAAAATATACTCTATTTTAACCTGTGTAATGAGCCCATTAAGCCATGCAGCAGCAAACATAGATCAAGCCAAAATCAAAGAAATAGTAAATACTGCAATCGCCCCTATACAAAAACAATTCAATATCCCTGGAATGGCGGTCGCGGTGAGTATTGACGGTAAGAATTATTTTTATAATTATGGCATAGCCTCAAAAGAGAGCAAGCAGGCGGTTAGCCAAAATACGCTATTTGAAATTGGCTCGATTAGTAAAACTTTTACCGCCACACTGGCGTCGACTGCCCAGATCAATGGCCAGCTTTCTTTTAGCGATAGCGTCAGCCAGCATTTACCTTTTTTACACGGCAGTGCCTTTGATAAAGTCAGCCTACTTAATCTAGCCACACACACTGCCGGTGGCTTGCCACTGCAAGTGCCTGACGAGATTAAAAATAATGATCAGTTGATGAGCTATTTTAAAAACTGGCAAGCTGAATATGCCACAGGTACATATCGTGTTTATTCCAACCCAAGCATAGGCATGCTGGGATTAATTACGGCGAAAAGCATGAATACTTCTTTTGAAGATGCCATCGAAAAGAAATTATTTCCTGAGCTAGGCATGACTAATAGCTATATCAATGTACCCACAGAGCAAATGAAAAACTATGCGCAGGGCTACAATAAAAAAGACGCGCCTGTCAGAGTTAACCTCGGCGTTCTAGCATCCGAAGCCTATGGGGTAAAATCCAGCTCGGCAGATATGCTGAAATTTGTTAATGCCAATATGCAAATTGGAAAAATAGACGATAAAGTGCAACAAGCACTAATTAATACCCATTGCGGCTATTTTACATCTACGGCAATCACACAAGACTTAATCTGGGAGCAATACACTTATCCCGTTGAATTAAACACATTATTGCTAGGCAATAGTGACACCATGGCCTATCAAGCCAATATAGCAAATGAAATCACACCCGCTTTAGCCCCACAAAGCATGGCGTGGATAAATAAAACCGGCTCCACCAATGGCTTTGCAGCCTATGTAGCCTTTATTCCCGCCAAGAAAATGGGAATTGTGATTTTAGCCAATAAAAACTATCCAATTCCAGAACGGGTAACGGCAGCTTATCAAATATTAAGCCAATTGGATCAGCAGGCAGAATCTAAAAAATAATTTATCATTTTTTATTAACAATTTGTTCTGTATAAAGTTATGTAGCTCAGATTGATTGGATTGATGTCAAAAAGCCCTTAGCCCTCAAAAGTTTTAATCATTGAGGGTTAAGGGCTGATTTATTCACAGCAGCCTAATCGATAATAATCTAATTACCGAACTGCATTGAGTAAGGCGGGTTGGCCAAACTCCACGAGCTGCCCATTTGATTTTTGAAAATAAGCACGCCAAAACTGTTGCAAGGCGGCCATTGTTTTTGGGTCACGATAAACACCCTTTACTTGCTTAGCATCTTCTGCCAATAAGCCCGCGCCCAAAACATAAACTCTTGCACCTGCAAAATCTGCAAAAAGTTGATTATCTTGAACTTGCTTTAATTCTTTCTCAGGCTCAATTTTACGCACTGCTTGCTTGGCATAAAAACTAGAAATCGTCGAGTTTTCTAGCATATCAGAGACTACAAATACTACTTTTTGCTGAGCGGTGGATTGCTTCACTTTGGCAGCAATATCTTTCAAACTTGCCAAAACGTCTGATTTACTCACTTCCGAAGTCGTACCGGCAAAGGCTTTTTTTAATCCGCCACCCGCTAATTGGGCAGCGTTTGGCACTTGAACATTAATGCACTGATCAAATTTGCTTAATTGAGCCTTACCAATATCATTGCGTGAATTGTTATCAAGTACAAAATCCAATTTACCCATCACTAAAACATCAGTGTAATGCCCTTGGGTAAACGCAGAAAATTGCGTTACTGAAAAGGCATTTCCAGCTTGCAAAAAGGGCTTGATATTATTAGCCACCGCCTGCTGTAAAACAGAATCAAGCGGCGTGGTTTGATCAATGATCACAAATAATTCAACTGCAGCAGGCTTGGCTGGATCATTTAATTTGGCATAAGAATAACAATTGGGTAGTGCATTCTGGCTAGCAGCAAACGCCGAACATGCCAAAGGAATGCTCAATAAAGCAGTATAAAAACGCATTATTTTATTCCCTTAATCAAATAAACCATCAAGATCTGCTTTAGCTGCAGCATCGGCTGCTTTGCGCTCTTTAATTAAAGCAACCGCTTGACTAAGCAAATCGGCAGGCAATGTCGACATATAATCACGCTTCGCCTGCGCCTCGTTGAGCTCATCGATTTGCATCATTACCGCTTCTATTGTCATGGGCTTATGCACATCATTTACCACGACTGGAGCGGATTCATTTTCTGTACGTTGCGCACTGTGCACACGCTCATTCAGCCGCTCTTTAGTCTGATTACTACGCTCTTCTTCCATAAAATCACGGAAGGTTTTAGTGGTATGCACATCATTAGAGCCCCCATCATCCACATCTTTCAGCATCATTTTTTGCTGCAAGCTTTCTAGCTTTGCCTGTGCGGCATCCGCAATTTCTTGGTAATGCACACGTACATCAGAATAACTAGAATAGCGCCCCTCACCAATGGCACGATGAGCTGCCGAGCTTTCTCGCCCCGCAAAGCCCCAACGAAAACCGAAAATCACGCCTAAAATTTGTAAAAAAACAAACACAAAAGCTAAGACCACAAAAGTACCCCAACCACCATGTCGCTGATTATCCGTACCTTCTGCAGCCGCTTTTTGCTCTGCTTTATTTTGCTCTGCCACATCGGCAATCGGTAATTGGGCTGAATCTGTTTTTGCAGATAACTCCAAACCATTAGATGTCGGGGCAATCAATTGCGAGGTTTTACCTGTGGTCTCCAAAAGCAATTGCTGCTCAAGCACAGTCCCCCGCACATAGCTCGCAAAAACCGCCACTATTGCCACAAATACAATGGTGGCTGCCGTTATTTTATAACTAGGGTGAGAACCCACTCGATTGGCTAATTGGGTATAGCTTGGTTGCTCATCATCGATACTTTGTGGCTTAGCTAAGGCCACCAAACCCGTCGCCAATTTATGCTTGCGACCATCTTCTGCACGTTCACGGCGAGCTTGTTTAATTTGGCTGGATTTAAATAATTCATGCCCAGATAAATGAGTAAATGCCACCAAAATAACGGAAATCAAAAAGGCAATCCCGAGTGCGCCATATTGCTGAGTATTCTCACTCGCCCCTGGCACCGTAAAGCCTGCTAGCACATAGGCAAATCCCATTGCTTCTACAAAAACCATCACAATGGTTAAAAGCCAAATCCAAATCGGTGTTTCTTTACGCCCCAAATCACCAGCCTTAGTTAAATACGTAATTTTTTCATTAAAATCATATTCATCTTGAATCTGAATAAACTTTTTATAATCTCGGCATAAAGCACGCTCACCTTTAAACCAGCCAGGTTCTTGTGCTCGATTAATATCGCCCGAGAGGGAGGATAGTTTTCCAATAATAGGAAAGCTATACCATGTGTTATGCCACCACCATTTCATTTTTTGCCACATTAGCATGATCATTAAACCCGCCGCCATGACGCTAACTAAGCTCCAAGCTGCCATTGGATATGTCGAAAATAGTTCTTTCATGATTATTCCTATCGAATCATTTTAGGTTTGTAATCAGCAACAAAAATTTCACCCTGCTGCTTATAAATTAATTTGCCTACTTTTGCCTCAAGCCCACCCTTGCTTGGGAATAACACATCCATACATTGAATGCCGCCTGCTCCCTGTGGAAAGACGCGATATAACACGCCTTTACTGCCACGGTAGGTATTGACTGCCGGTGTTATTTGGATATCTGGTTTAGCTGATTTATTTTTTTGCGAATCATAAGCTGCATATAGTTTGAATTCAGGCGGATTGGCGGGTGTAGCTGAATCACTCAAAATAGCCACTCGATTAAGCATCACCAAATTGCCATTGAGCGTGTCATGCCATGAAGTATTGTAAAGCCCCGTTAAATACTCGGTGGTTGCATAGGCTTTACCATCTTTAAGTGATTTCACCGCTCCTGCAAAACGTGGCCGATCACGGTTGCAGCTGCCCAGTACGACAGCATCATCGGCATAGGCTTTGCCAATTAAGCCAAAGCCCGCTTCTTCTTGCAGCACTTTACCTAAATCAACTTTCGCATTTGCCGCAGCTAAAGGCTGCCCGCCGAAATCATATTGTTTGACGGTGCTAGTTGGTTTATTGACAGGTATTTTTTCAGAAGGT
Source organism: Janthinobacterium sp. (assembly GCA_025360045.1). Lineage (GTDB taxonomy): Bacteria > Pseudomonadota > Gammaproteobacteria > Burkholderiales > Chitinibacteraceae > Iodobacter. The sequence goes on from JANYCY010000024.1 coordinate 22,398, forward strand.
ACAGCCGCTTTTATAGCGGGATTTGCTGCAGCCATTGAAGCGTTTTCTTTTATATTTTCTTTTCTATTTGCAGCATTAATCAAGGTCTTATGCGCAGGCTTATTTGATTCTGTAGCTTTTGTTGATTTCGTCGGCGCTGCAGCCACCGTAGCTGGCTCAATAGAGCGATAAAATTCATGCCTAGGATTACGTGCCTCTAGGTATTTTTTGAAATTAATATCCCCCGTCACTTCAACAATTTCTACACGGCGATTCTGCGCGCGTCCTTCCGGATTTCGATTATCAGCCTTGGGTAAAGACTCTCCTGCCCCTTGAAAATACAGGCTATCTTCAGTAATGCCATGCTCTTTTAATAGCTTGGCAACGGCACGAGCTCGGCGCTCAGAAAGGGCAGCGTTGTATTTGCTTTCACCACTGTCGTCAGTATGACCAATAAGTAATAATTTCTTTTGTTTCGCTTCCTGCAAGTAAGCATTACGCTCTTTCGCATCAATAATTTTTGCAGCAGCCATTTGTACATTGTAAGTGTCTGCAATTGCAGCAAAATATTGCTTTGCTTTTGGCGTAAGCTGATCGGAGTCACTCTCAAAGTGCCCTTGCCCATTTTTTTCACCCAAACTCACCGTCATACCCACGGCGCTTTCTTTGACTTCTTTAGCGCCACTTTCGATCACTTCACCATTGGCATTCAGTGTCGAGATTTCTAACTGCAAATCGTATTTTTGGGCAATTTTAAACAGCTCACAACGCTTTCTATCCATATCAGCGCCAATAAAGCCACCCAATAAAGCCCCAGCCGCTGCCCCTGCAACCAGAGCGCCGGTTTTTCCATCACCTAAATACTTACCTAGCAATAGCCCTGCCCCCGTGCCAATTGCAATCCCCCAGTTTCTAGCATTATTTGAGCAAGGATCATCACTGGCAAAAGTGTCTTTAACTACGGCACCTGCATCTGCTAGCGGGGTAGTTGCACAGCTTGATAAAGAGAGACAAACCAAGATAGAAATCGTTGATTTAAGGTAAGGGTTACTAAACATGGGGTCATTCTGCTTGGGATGGATATTCCTACAGGGTATTTCCAACACACAAACCATGTCAACAAAGAAAGAAAACAACAGCATAATTCATCAAATTCAATACACAAAGCTTACTTAGTTATAAATATTTAACTTAAAAAAAATACGCCATGCCGTACATATAAAAAATGCCGCATCAAAGGCAGATCAGCTTTGATGCGACATTTTTTATGCATGAACCAAAAAGCAAACCATCATCCCTCTATATAAATGAGCATCAAAACCAAATCCTCTCCGCACCTATTTAATGAACAGATGATAAAACGCCCTAAGCCTGCCACGCCTGTGCAATGGCATGGCTATCTTCAAACATCTCATAACTCTGAATTTCGCCATCCAGCACCACAAAGCGCATCATAAATGTGCCCTGATAGGCATGGCCATTCTTGTATTGCCAGGCAAAATGCCCACGCGCGAGGGCTTCGTTTTCGCCGTCGTACCAGCGATCAACCACCAATTGCGTGGTTGCCCAACTGTTGCGATCTGCTTTAAGCATTGAGCCACTTCTGCGCGCCCTTGCCAAAGCCCAGCCCAAGGTACGATTTGGCGATCTCCTGGGATATGCCAGCTTATGGTTTCGCTTAAATAATCTAAGGGTGGCTGGCCAGAGGTAAAGCCTGCGATAAATCTACAGCAAGTGGGACCAATGGGCGACTTGCTGCGTGGTATGTTGCAAAAACTTCTTTTGCCGCAAACACCGCATTCAGCGCAGCAGGAAAACCTAATAATGACGAAAAATTTCAAAAACATTACGAGTAATAAAAGAAAAATAATTGCTTAATGTATTCAAACCCAGCCATGGTAGCCAACATATAAGCCCACAAGCAGAATCAGCCCTCCAGAAAAATACGGCGCTTTACGGGCAAACTCACCAAATCCGCTCCAGCGTTTTGAAACATGCTTCACGCTTAAGGCGGCAACTACACCTGAGAGCACCAAGGTTAAGGCAAGGCCAATACTAAAGCCCAAAACTAGCGTTGCACCAAGTGCAATTTTCTTAAGTTGCAGGCAGAGTAAAAGCACAGTGATTGAGGCGGGGCAAGGAATCAGTCCCCCTGTTAGGCCAAACATGACGATTTGCCCCGTGGTG
>JANYCY010000025.1 GCA_025360045.1 Janthinobacterium sp.
TGCCCCTTGGCCGCCTCTAATGCCACTTTAGCCTTCTGCGCACCGGTCATCACTTTACGATTTTTTTCACTCATCTTGGCCTACCTTTTCATGGCAGCCACCATCTTAAATTATTGTCTGTTTTGGTGGGGCCACTATAGCTGGCTGTATTTGGCAGGTATCAAGGATGTTTTTACCTGCGAGATCGTCGGCTATGCCATGGGATCACGTATGACTCAGGAATTAGTCAGCCAAGCGCTGTGGAAAGCCGTGAAATGGAAGCGACCGCAAGCCGGCTTAATCCTGCACTCAGATCGGGGTAGCCAGTATTGTTCGCATAGTTATCGGAAGCTGATTGAGCAGTTTGGTTTGCAGGCATCGATGTCGCGGCGTGGGAACTGCTACGACAATGCGCCGATGGAAAGCTTTTGGGGTAGTTTGAAGAATGAGCTGGTGCACCATCACAGTTACGGTAGCCGGTTTGAGGCAGAAGTATCGATTCGAGAATACATCGAAATTTTTTACAATCGCCAGCGGCGCCACACACGCTTGGGCAATCTATCTCCGGTCGCGTTTGCACAAAAGATCAGCAGGCAAGCGGTTGGAATTTGAGTGGGGTGTGTCTACGGTTGTCAGGACAGGTCACTGGATGCATGGCTGGACTACTATAACCGCCAGCGTACGCATCAAGGGAAAATGTGCTGCGGCCGGACGCCGCTGCAGACGTTATTAGAAGGCAAATCACTCTGGAAGGAGAAGGTCGACAATCTAAACTAATCTGACAATCCGGCCCGAATTAAAATGGGGACTGTCAGATCAGGTCTGAACTTCTACATATCATCACATTTAATGCTCGTTTTGCCGTACATCATCACGATCGCTATTACCACGCGGCGAGATTCTAACCTCCGCAGGCAAACCTATCATTATTCTGCCAGTAGCACAGTGGTGGAGCATAAAAACGGATAAATCCACTAAGGTGGCCTTTTAAATCGCTGTAATTTTTAAGCTCGCCCCGTAATGATAACCACACTTATTTATTGCTGATGATGTTTAGCCCAACCACCAAAAGGAATGTTTTGGCTGCGTGCATGATGAATGGGCGAAGCTTCGTAACTCGTGCTGGTGTTTTCTATTTTATTTACATCATTATTGGCCTGCTGTTTATGGTGCTCATTCCAACCACCAAAAGGGATTGCTTCGCTCATCGCATGATGTGAAGACGGCGAAGAACTCTGCTTCTCATCAGCAACCATGGGCGTGGTTTTTTGTTCGGCAGCGGCGCTTGTTAAGGAAGCCCCTTCACCTCGGTTGCCATCTTTAGCGGAAGCAGAAGCAGACATCACCGCTGCAATCATCAAAGCAAGCGCATAATTTGTTTTCATAATCAAAGTTCCTTTATGTAGAAAGAGATACGCAAAAATAGCCTTGTGAGAGAGCGCGTTTTGGGGTGTTTGCAATCTCGCTCACCATGACCAGCACTTATCGACCAATGCAGCATCACATCAGTCATATGCTTACCTCTAGTCTACAAAAGTGACCCCAACTGTAGCGTTGCCGCCACGTTACAATTTTGTCATTTGCAGTACTTTTTTTCCTGATTATGTCTCTTGCTCAGTTAATCTCCCACGCGGGCAAGGCTTAGCTATGAGTAATGCATGTAGCATTCGTGGAATTAGGGCGCACAAATCAAAACGCCGATTAAATCGATACTGCATTTCTGCCAAATAGCGACCCGCATATTTACTGTATTTGAATGCATGGTAAGTGCCAGATTGCGCCGTTTTTAAATTCCCCAGCATCACATTCAGCCATTTAAATGCGTCAATTTCCGTTCCGGCCTTGCGTTTGGGGGCTTGGACTACCAAATGCTTAAACCCCAATTGCCGCACCACTTCAAAACCGATCAGACCATCTGAAGTCACCGTGCTCCCCGGTGCCAAAGCCCTGGCTGCCCATGGCTTAAGCGCTTCGAACGAGAAGCCTTGCACCGGATCAAAGCGCAGCCGATGAGGGCGGCCATCACGCATTTCGACCGCCGCTACAAAAGCTACTTTATTTTCAGAGCCACGCCCGCGCTTGCCACCATTACGCTCGCCCCCCAGATATGCGTCATCGATCCGAACATCTCCACTCAAGGGACGCTCTGCCTCACGTTGTCGCATAGCCTCCATCAACTTATGTTTCAGCAACCATGCGGCTTTCCAAGTAATTCCCAGTTGTCGGCGCAGGGATAAAGCAGCGATATCCGTTTTCAATTGCGTCACCAGATAAATGGCCAGAAACCACTTTGTCAGAGGGAGTTGCGACTGGTGCATCATGGTTCCTGCCGTCAAACTGGCTTGATGCGAACAATGACAACAATCCCATATGCGCGTTTTGCCGCGTATAAATGTGCTGGCATTTTGTCCATGACATTTTGGGCAGCGAAACCCTTGTGGCCAGCGCGCTTTTTGCAATGCGGCTTCGCACTGTTGCTCTGTGCCGTACAACTGGATGAACTCAGGCAAAGACAAGCCTTTTTGCATCTGAATGCCATTGATGGGCATGATCCACCTCCGCAAAACAGAACGTTCGTTCACTTTACGCCGCGCGAATGGCTAAATCAAGGGATCCTGAGCAAGAGACATAATTAGGAGTTATTTTATTAAAAGTAATATTTCAAATTTGTCATTCAATGGCAATCTCACTGTTAATTAAACTTCTCTACACTCCATATGGCGCATGGTTAATATGTGTAGCAATTCACTTTAATTATGAAAGGAATACATATCATGTTGAAATTTATCGTATTAGTCATGGTATTCGCCTTTACAGGAAGTGTGATGGCAAGCCCCGGGCACAATGCCTCTGATCAGCATCGTGGTTGCACAAAGCCGCCTGCTCAATGTTGATGTTATGGCATTATCTTGAGATAGCAACGCTTAGATTGAAGCCTCTGAGCGTTTTCAAAGAACAGGACAAAAATCATGGACATCAGGAATATTGAACATTTCTCATTATTACAAACAGCAGCTAAGCCAGTCCCTAGGCGAGAGCCTACAACAGCGCTTAACCTGGTATCTGAGCGTACGGAAGGAGCTCGTGAGCGACCTAAAGAAGTGGGTAAAGGCAATACAATTGATACTTATGCCTAACATTCAGCATTCTGCTTAAACCGGCAAAATATCTGTTTGCCGGTTTTTTTATGTGGCATTAGATGTATTGTTTTACAGTCGCGACTCAATTCAAAGAGCACCAATACATCAATTCACTTTGACAAGTAAGTCATTTCTTTCGCCCAAGCCACATAATTCTTGTGGTACTCAGCTAGGTCTTTTTGCCCCGCGGTTTTTATCACGAAATAATTTAATATTGGCAATTGTTGTCGAGCAATCTGCTTGGCTTCAGTATTTCTGGTCGCAGTTAAAAATGAAGATAAGCTGGTTACGACTTGGCCAGCCTTCGCTTTAGCTGAAGCTTGGACCAAGCTATCAACAATCAAAGGCATGTATTTCAAAATATAATCAGCATAGGCTCGTATTAAAGGAGCTTGTTGCAACAAGGCTTGTCGCTCCTGATCAAAGTCTTCACGCATGATGATTTTCTTTTCATGAAAGACCACGGGAGCTGCTTCAGAGGTATCGCATTCCCAGCCAGCTCGAGGTATTAATAGCTCGGCCTGATATTGCTCTTCTCGGTAAGGGTAAAACGGCATAGTGCGGCAGCGTGATGGTTTATTCGCATGAATGCTGCAGAGATTATCTTTCCCTAAAGCTGGGCAGGCAAAAGAGGGAGGAATATAGGAACTAGGAACAATCAATACCGCTAACTCTTTGCGATTGGCCAGCTTAATAGTAGTGCCTACCTGAGAGACCATTAAGTAATCCTTGCTTACTTCTCGCAAAGGCGTCCAGATCATTGCTAAAGGAAAGCGATCTGCATGTAGAAAGGCATCCGCAATTGTTAAAGGCAATTGCCCATAGCAGCACTTGCCACATGCTGTACATAGGAAATTTTTAGCCATCAGTCCTGCTCATCAGTATCGATGATGGTCGTCGTTCCGCAGCACTTCTTGGCTTTTTTTCCTGATCCACAATGGCATGGATCATTGCGTCCTACCTTAGTCACATGACGTTGAGGCCCTTTAGGGTTGAGCTCTCCACTAATATAAAACCATTGGTCATCTTCGCGGCGAAAACTGGCCAACTCAGCCTGGATCATCTCTTGCTGATCTCGTTTAAAGCGAATAGCAAACTCTACTTGAGCCGTGTCTCCTGTTTCTATCGCTCGACGAATATCTAAACGCCGCCACTCACATTCTTCAGATAGCCTTTCTGCTTCTGCACGATTGAAATCAGCCCGTACCTCAGGCGCATGAGTACGCTCAATATGATCCAGCGAGCCTTGAACAAATGCCGTATACCGTGATCGCATTAAAGCCTCGGCCGTTACTGCCGGTGTACCTGCAATAATGGGACCACAACATGCAGAGAAATTTTGTTTGGAGCCACAAGGACACTGGGTCATAGGGAATCTCTTCTTGTGAAATTACATGTGGTAAAAGCAAATCAATTGCTTAATGTAAACCAACCCAGCCATGGTAGCCAACATATAAGCCCACAAGCAGAATCAGCCCTCCTGAAAAATACGGCGCTTTACGGGCAAACTCACCAAAACCACTCCAGCGTTTTGAAACATGTTTCACACTTAAGGCCGCAACCACGCCAGAAAATACCAGAGTCAACGCGAGGCCAATACTAAAGCCCAAAACTAGCGTTGCACCAAGTGCAATTTTCTTAAGTTGCAGGCAGAGTAAAAGCACAGTGATTGAGGCGGGGCAAGGAATCAGTCCCCCTGTTAGGCCAAACATGACGATTTGCCCCGTGGTG
>JANYCY010000052.1 GCA_025360045.1 Janthinobacterium sp.
AAATATGGAAATAAAAGGGAAGTAGCGCTGAAATTTTAAAAAAAATGCAATTTAATGCAGGATTGTACGTTTTAAATAAAAAAAGTAGTGTATTTAAATTAAAAATACATCTGCGGTGAGTTTGTGCAGACCTTCCCTAAGCTCTTCATTACTTATTGCAAGCATTGCATGGCAACAACTCAATACGGCTAATCAATCATTGCAAACCGTTACAGAACAAAATATTCCGGCTATTCATACGCTGAATCAAATTAGTCTTTCATTTAAAGAGCGGCGTGTGCAGCTTTATCAACATATCATGGCCCATGATGTAGAAAGCAAAAAGAAACACGAACCCCGTATTCAGGAATTGACGGCAGAGATTAATGATGCAGCCAAAAAGTTAAAATCAAACCATTGGGTGAATAATACAACTGCATTAAGTAGTGCACTCGATGCTTATCATCCTGTATTTACGGAAGTGCTCAAGCTTTCGCAAGAAAACAATGAAGAAGAAGCGCAAACTTATGTGCAGCAATATGGCACAAGTGTGGGCATGCAAGTAAATGTGGAGCTTAAAAAATTAGCCGATGAAAATGCCCGCGCAATTAGCGAAGCACGTGAACATTTTAATACTGAGCAGCAAAATGCCAAGCTGGTTTTTCTAAGTATTGTAATAATGAGTTGCCTTATTTTACTTGGCCTAGGCAGCTATATTTATTTACAGATTCGCAAACCTTTGCAAGATACCGTGAGCACCATGCAAAGTATTGCTAAGGATTTAAATCTATCCTTGCGCATTCCACAAAGTAGCAATGATGAAATTGGCCAAATGGTTAAAACCATTAATCAAGTGCTCGCGCATATTCAGGGCTCTTTTCAGCAAATTCAACAAAATAGCAAAGATGTAAATCAAGCTGCGGCAGGGCTGGCCCAAATGGCGGAGCAACAATCGATCAATGCCGAAATCGCCAGTGAAACAGCCTCGGCGATGGCCGCGACCGTTGAAGAGGTGAGCAGCAGCATTAGCCTAATCGCCGAGCGCAGCACCGACACGCATCGGGTCAGCCAAGCTGCGCACACGCAGGCCGAGCGAGGCATTGCGGTGATTGATAGTACGGTAGAGCAAATTTACGGCATTGCCGCCCAAGTCGATGAAGCCTCCAGAGAGCTGGGCGAGCTACAAGACAGCAATAAAGAAATTCAGAGCATGGTGCAGATCATCAAGGAAATTGCCGACCAAACCAGCTTGCTGGCACTGAATGCCGCTATCGAAGCCGCCCGTGCAGGGGAAGAAGGCCGTGGTTTTGCCGTGGTCGCCGATGAAGTACGCAAACTCGCCGAGCGCACGACCCGCTCTACCCAGCAGATTGTTGGCTCCGTAGAACGCATCCATCAGGGCGCCAACCGCGCCGCAGAGCGGATGCTGGATGTGGTTGGCCGAGTCGACCAAGGCGTGTCCCTCGTGGGCGATGCAGGCAATGCCATGCGAGAAATCCGTAGCGCATCGCACTCTGTGGTGGAGCAAGTCAGCGATATTTCCTTGGCCATCAACGAGCAAAGCGCTGCCAGTCACGCAATGGCCTTGCAAGTCGAGCGCACCGCCAGCATGGCCGAAGAAGCCCACGCCGCAGCCAAGCACGAAGCCGATTCAGCCAAGCAATTACGCAAACTGGCAGACACCATGCAAAGCGAAGTTAGCCGCTATCGTTTGAGCTAAGGAGTTTATGCATTATTGCAGGGGAAAACCCAGGTCTTGAATTGCGGGGGCCACAGAGAACACGGAGTTTCACGGAGAAAGGCGGGGCTTATATTTCCAATGCCACGCAGTACCGTAGGGTGGGTTAGGCCGCTCTTGATGCTCTATTAGGGCGCGGGTCTATTTCGGCCGTAACCCACCATGGCACTGCGCTGCGGTGGGTTACGGCCAAGAAACGGCTGCGCCCATATTTAATACATTGTCTGGCCTAACCCACCCTACGGATGCATTCGTTATTTATTTCAACTTGTGTAGATACTTATGCCCCGCGGTGGCTACAGCTCCAAAATCAACGTGCCGAAGGCACTAAAAAGATCTTTTTGTATTTGCTAAGCGCACAAAGCCCCCACCCTATGCATCGACAATATTCACTCCAAATGCAACTGACTTGCACAAACGACCCATAAATTGCTATTGTAAAAAAGGAAACCCCGTTACACAAAAGGAAACAGCAAGTGAAAGGTTTATTTGAAATGGCAGCGTGGCAGCGGGTGTTGTGTGTGCTGCCTTTATTATTACTACTCTGGGCACTGACTGATTGGGCTTTGCAATCATGATAAAAGCTCACCAGCTTACACTCTACTATCGCGACCGAGCGGCGATACATTCATTATCCGACCACATTGAAACGGGCAGCCACACCGCGAGGGCTTTGCAAGCATGATGGAAGCCCACCACCTTACGCTGTGCTATCGCGACCGCGCAGCGGTGCACTCATTATCCGGCCGCTTTGAAACAGGTAGCCATACCGCGATTGTCGGCCCCAATGGCGCGGGCAAATCGACGCTACTTTCTGCCTTGGCTGGCATCAAGACGCCAGACGAAGGCCATATCCATGCCCACGGCAAGGTGGCGTATTTGGCGCAGCTTTCAACGCTGGATAAACAGTTCCCCTTAATGGTCAGAGAATTGGCTTTAGCGGGCGCTTGGTCTAGGCGCGGCGCTTGGCGTGGCCTATCTAAGCAAGATCGAGAGCAAGCCGACAGCGCTTTAGAGCAAGTCGGTTTAAGTGATTTTGCCAATGCACCGATCAGCAATTTATCAGGCGGGCAGCTGCAAAGAGCGCGTTTTGCACGGCTGATTGTAGAAGACGCCGATGTGCTGTTACTGGACGAGCCCTTTGCCAATGTAGATAGCAACACCATAGCTAAACTCTTAGAAGTGCAACACCACTGGCATCGTATGGGTAAAACACAGATCACCGTCTTGCACGATATTTCGCAAGTGCGGGCGCATTACCCACAAACGCTGCTATTGGCCCAATCGGCCATCGCATGGGGCAATACGCCCGATGTACTGACCGAATCGCTACTGGCCGAGGCCAATCGCCGCGCTCAGCACTGGCGCAATGATGCCGCTTGGTGCGAGGTATGCGAATAATGGCTCAATTTGAAATCATTAGCGCCTTAGGCGAGTTCGCCTTTATGCGCCGCGCCCTCATTGGCAGCATGGCACTGGCCATCGGCTGCGCGCCAGTTGGCGTATTGCTGCTGCTACGGCGCATGTCCTTATTTGGCGACGCGCTATCGCATGCTGTTTTACCCGGCGCTGCCATTGGCTTTTTACTCGGGGGGCTCACCCTGCCTTGGCTAGCCGGTGGCGGCTTAATCGCAGGCCTGCTCGTTGCCCTTGCTGCCAGCGTGGTGGCTAGAAAATCGCGTTTAAATGAAGACGCTAGCTTTGCCGGATTTTACTTACTGGCGCTTGCCATTGGTGTGTTGATTGTTTCTAAATGGGGCAGTAGCGTCGATCTGATTCATCTTTTATTTGGCTCGGTATTGGCGATTGATGATCCATCGCTGTTGATCGTCAGCTCTGTTGCCAGCATCACCCTGCTGTGGTTGGCGATTGAATATCGCGGCATTGTGCTGGAATGCGCCGATTCTGGCTTTATCGCCGCCACTAGCGGCAATGGCATGCGCTTTCATATTGGCTTTATGGTGATTGCCGTGCTTAATTTTGTGGCCGCATTTCAAGCTATGGGCACGCTGATGGCCGTGGGCCTAATGATGCTCCCCGCCGCCACCGCTCGGCTCTGGGTAGAACGCTTGTCGATGCTGTTCGCCGTATCTTGGCTGATCGCCCTCTTTGCCTGCGTAGCGGGGTTGATTGCGTCTTACCAATGGGATTTGCCATCCGGCCCCGCCATTGTACTGATCGCTGGCGCTCTGTACTGCCTGTCGCTCCTCTTCGCCCCCTTCGGCTTATTTATCCGCCGCAAAGCGAGACATCATGCGGTTTAGGTGAAGGGTAAAACCCAGATCTTGAACCACGGATTTTCCATAGGGTGTGTAAGTCGTTTTTCTTGCGCACCGCCCTCGCGCTTTCGGTGCGCAACAACTGCGTCGTTGTACACCCTATAAATACAGCCCCACCCAATAAGGACTCCTCCATGCAAAAACATTTACTCGCCCTACTACTGGCTGCCAGCAGCCTCGCCCAAGCGGCCCCCCTTAAAGTCGCGGCTAGTTTTAGCGTGCTCTCTAATTTAGTTCAGGAAGTAGGCGGCAAGCGGGTGGAAGTCAGCAGCCTCGTGGGCATGGATGAAGATGCGCATGTGTGGCAAGCCAAGCCTGCAGATTTAAAAAAACTCTCTGCAACATCGCTATTTTTTGTGAATGGCCTAGGTTTTGAAGGTTGGTTAAAGCGAGTCGAGCAGGCTTCAGCCTATAAAGGACAAGTGATTACCGTCAGCAAAAACATCAAGCCACGCGAAATGGCCGATGATCACGGGCATGAAGGCCACCAGCATGGACACACCGATCCACACGCCTGGCATGATCCACGCGCTGTGGTGTCTATGGTCGAAGAAATTAAGCTGGCTTTAAGCAAAGCTGATCCGGCAGGGGCGGCAGAATACGCACAAAATGCCTTGCGCTTTACCACGCAAATCACCCAGCTCGATCAAAAAGTCAGTACCGCTTTTGCAGCGATTCCAGCCGCAAAACGCAAAGTGGTGACTTCGCATGATGCGCTTGGCTACTTGGGTGCGCGTTATCAGCTGCAATTGCTGCCTTTGCAAAGTATTTCTACCGAAGCCGAGCCCAGCGCCCGCCAGATGGCAGCACTGATTCGTGAAATTCGCAAAAATAATATCCGCGCTGTATTTGCCGAGAACATCAGCAACCCCAAGCTAATCGAGCAAATCGCCCGCGAAACCCAAGCCAAAGTCGGCCCGCCGCTCTATACCGACGCCCTATCTAAAAACGCCCCCAGCTGGCTAGCCATGTTCAGCCATAATACGCAGGCGATTTTGGATGCTTTGAAATAAGCTGACCGTAAGCCGTAGGGAGGGTGAGCCCCGCCATCCTTTGCATGAAGTGCAAGGAAAACGGCGGATTTTACCCGCCCTACGAATACAGCAACCCAGTTACGCCCCCACTCAAAACAACAGCCCCCAACCATGCAAAAACTCATCCTCCCCCTTAGTCTTCTCGCCTTGGCGGGCTTACTCGCATCTTTAGCTTTTAATGCTGAAGATAATCTAGTGAGCTGGCCTCTTCTTGCCAAGGTGCAAATAAAACAAGGCTTATTTGGTGAGGTTGAAACAAGCTTTGATCCAGCCGTTAAAGCGCTGGAGCAAAAAGAGATCAAGCTGGCGGGGTTTATGTTTCCACTGCAATCGGGGGAGATGATAAAGCGCTTTATTTTGTCGGCCAAGCAGCCCACTTGCGCAACCTGCATGCCTGGTGGAGCAGAAGCCATGGTGCTGGTAAATAGCCAACAGCCTGTTAAAGTCAGCACTGATCGGGTACAAGTAAGAGGGCAGTTTAAAATTGCCCAAGAAATGGGCCTACTTTACAAGCTAGATCAGGCACAGGTGAATGGGCGCTAGTGTTTAAGGGGCTATTCGTTTGCGCAGTAAGGCGTTTTCTAGCCATTGCCCACGCACCTCGCTAGAGAGTGTGTAATCAATAGTAAAGCCATGTGCAATAAAAAAGGGTTGGGCGCTAATGCTAATAAAGCAATAAATATCAGGCATATTCATCTCAAACGCCCTATCTTCCATATGCTTCAATAAACGCTTAGCGATTCCCTTGCCAAGATAATCGCCATGTACAAAGAAATGGCTCATCAAACCATCCGCTTGCAAATCGGCATAGGCCACCAATTGGCCCTTACACTCCACCACCCTTGGCTTAAGCCCCTCTAGCACCTTCTCCCAGATCTTGGGGTCAAAAGCTTTGGGCGCCCAAGCATCCAGCTGAGCAGCACTGTAATCTTTCTGGCAAGACCGATGAATCGCTGTGTAATACACCTCATGTAGTTCTGCGGCGTCTTCGGGGCGATAACGACGAATATGCAAATAGGACATAGGCGATCTCCAGACTAAATTCAGTATATGCACATGCGTTTATGCTTGCAGGCAAAAAAACAGCCTAAAAACTTCCTTACCACGGCAAACGCCAAACAATAAAAATAGAATATAAATTGAATTTTATATTCTTAACGGAAATATAAAGAACTGCTACGCTTGCTATATACCTTTCAAACAAAGGGCAGCTATGCAAGCGTATATTGTTGGCGCAGACCATCTTGGCCATATCCCTAAATTACTCGCCCTGTATGGTATTACCATAGGCGAGCATATTACAGGCCGAAATCCATCCCACCAGCGCAAACCCAGCGGCCTAAAGGATATGGATATCATGATTTTATTTACTGATTTTTTGGGCCATAACGTGATGAAAAACTATCGTGCCGCAGCAGCAGCCAACCGCATGCATATCGTGGCTTGCCGCAGATCACAAACGGCGCTGCAACAATCCTTACAAAATTGCCCCGCATTTAGCCAAGCTGCGCTTTCTAGCCACCCATAAAAACAATAGCCATCAGTAAGAACTGATGGCTATTGATAGCAGACTTACGTTTACTCCAAATCGGCGTAACTTTGAATCACGCGCGAAACAAGGCCGTAGTCAATGGCCTCCTGCGGGTTCATCCAGTAATCACGCTCAATATCATTCAATATTTTTTCTAGGCTTTGGCCGGTTTCTTTAGCGATCACCGCCGCAATTCGTTCCCTCATGCGGATGATTTCTTTCACTTGAATTTCCACATCAGATGCCGATCCACCCATGCCACCGCTGGGTTGATGAATCAAAAAGCGCGTATTTGGCAGGCACACCCTTCGCTCTTTAGGCACAGAAAGGAAGATATGCGCCCCTGCACTCGCCACCCAGCCGCTGCCTATCATATTTACCGGCGCACGAATAAACTTGATGATGTCGTGAATCACATCGCCAGATTCCACATGGCCGCCAGGAGACGAGATCAACACATTAATAGGCTTGGCCGATTCAGTCGCCAAGGCAATCAAGCGCCGAGCGGTATCTTTAGCTAATACGTCGTTAATCGTGCCAATGATAAAAACAAAACGGGATTCGAACGCTTTTTCTTCCAGAAAAGCATCTTGCGAGCCCCCTGCTACCGCTGCTTCTTCAGCCATCTTATGCCCCTAGGTGGTTAAACTTACAAACATCAACAGTAATCATAATGTAAACGCAAAAGAATGGCCGATTTATCCACGTCTCAGTTCTGGCGCATGAGCGCACACTTGACTCTGAACAATACGCGAATCATTGGTAGGCCTATGCTGCTCCTTACCTACGTAAGGATAAAAATAATGAGTTTTAAACCACTTCAGATTGCAGGACGCAGCCTCTTACCTATCGTGCAAGGCGGCATGGGCGTGGGTATTTCAGCGCATAAACTTGCCGGAGCCGTTGCCAAAGAAAACGCCCTAGGCACCATTGCCAGTGTGGATTTACGCCAACACCATCCTGATTTACTCGCGGCAACGCATCGCTGCCTAGATGCAGATCTGATCGACAAAACCAATCTAACAGCCCTAGACAGGGAAATTCGCGCCGCTAAAGAGATCGCCAATGGCTGCGGCATGATTGCTGTGAATGTAATGAAAGCCGTACGAGATCATGTGGCACTGGTAAAACAAGCCTGCGAAAGCGGCGCAGACGCCATTGTGATGGGTGCAGGCCTACCCATTGATTTACCCGAAATGACGGCGGATCACCCTAAAGTAGCACTTATTCCGATCTTGTCTGACGCACGCGGCGTGGCGATTATTTTAAAGAAATGGCTCAAAAAAGGCCGCCGTGCTGATGCCATTGTGATCGAGCATCCCGGCCATGCAGGTGGCCACTTGGGCGCAGCCCGCATCAGCGATATTCACGATCCGCGCTTTGACTTTGCCAAAGTGCTAGCCGATTGCCACGCCCTATTTACCGAGCTAGGCCTAGGCCGTGATGCGCCCAAATTGATTCTCGCAGGCGGCATAGACAGCCACGAGAAAGTAAATCACTGGCTAAGCAACGGGGCCGATGCGGTACAAATTGGCACCGCCTTTGCCGTGTGCGAAGAAGGCGATGCGCATCTTAACTTTAAACAAACCTTGATCAACGCCAAGGCCAGCGATCTAGCCGAGTTTGTCAGCGTAGCTGGCCTGCCTGCCCGAGCCGTTGCCACGCCTTGGCTAAAGCAATACTTACGCCGCGAAAGCCACTTACAAGCCGTCGCCCGCGCCGACCCGCGCCGCTGCACCCAGCGCATGGATTGCCTAAGCCACTGCGGCCTGCGTGATGGCCTGAATAAAGTCGGCCAATTTTGCATCGACCTCAAACTCGCCTCCGCGATGCACGGCGAAGTCGACAAAGGCTTATTTTTTAGAGGCAACGGCGCGCTCCCCTTTGGAGAAGCCATTCGCCCTGTGCGCGAGCTGATTGATTATTTGATGAATGGCAGAATGGCGACGGTGTAAAGCTCTGCGAGAAAAACCCAACTCTTGAACCACGGAGGACGCAGAGAACACAGAGTTACACGGAGAAAACCAAGGGAAATGACCCGTTCTTTCGTGCTTTTCGTAAACCTGGTGGGTTAGGCTGCCAATACGCTAAATATGAGCACAGTATCATCCAAGCCGTAACCCACCGCAGCGCCACGGTGGGTTACGGCCGAAAACGTTTTTATGCTTAATACGCAGAAAACGCGGCCTAACCCACCCTACGAAATTCATCCCCCCTTCACTTTCTCAACAACCTCAACCCATTCAACACCACCAACAAACTCACCCCCATATCGGCAAATACCGCCATCCATAGCGTGCCGTGGCCTGCTAGGGTGAGGGCTAGAAACACCACTTTCACCAGCAGCGCCAGCGTGATGTTTTGCACCAAGATGCGATGCGTGGCTTGCGATAGGCGGATGAATTCGGGGATTTTGCGCAGATCGTCATCCATCAGCGCCACGTCAGCGGTTTCGATGGCGGTATCGGTGCCTGCTGCGCCCATGGCAAAGCCAATATCGGCGCGAGCTAAGGCCGGTGCATCATTAATGCCGTCCCCGACCATGCCGGACGATGCGGCCATGCCTTCCACAAGGCGCAGCTTGTCTTCTGGCAGTAAATTACCGTGCGCTTGGGCGATACCCAGATCGCTAGCAATCGCCGCCACGGTGTGCTCGTTGTCCCCTGATAACACCACCGTTGTCACGCCTAAGGCTTGCAGCTGGGCAATCGCCTCGCGGCTGCTTGGCCTTACTGTATCGGCCACAGCGAACAGCGCCAGTACGCGATCGGATGCCAATACCACCACCGACTTGCCCTGCATTTCCAGCGTTTGCAGCTTTTCTTCCAGTGCTAGCGAGCAAAGGCCCAGCTCTTCGATTAGGCGATGATTGCCCATTGCATAAGATATGCCCTCAATCTGGCCGCTGATGCCGCGCCCGAGTAACGCTTTTACATCGCTCACTTCAAGGTAATCATTGCTCTGAGCCGCAATCGCCTTAGAAACAGGGTGATCCGAGCGCGCGCCTAGGCTGGCGGCGATACGCTGGCAAACCTCTAGAGGCACATCGGCCAAAGTTGCCGCATCAGTCTGCACCGGCTTACCAAAAGTCAGCGTGCCGGTTTTATCCAGCGCAAGGCTTTTTAGCCTGCGCCCTTCTTCCAGATAAGTACCACCCTTAATCAAAATACCCAGCCGCGCCGCGCGGGCAAGGCCGCTGACGATGGTTACCGGCGTAGAAATCACCAAAGCACAGGGGCAAGCAATCACCAGCATGGCGAGCGCACGGTAAATCCACTCCTGCCACGCGCCACCCAGCAATAGCGGGGGAATCACCGCCACAGCCAAGGCCAGCACGCAAACGACGGGGGTGTAAATTTTAGAAAAGCGATCCACAAACCGCTGGGTTGGCGCACGCACGCCTTGTGCCGCCTCTACCGCATGGATAATCCGCGCCAGCATGGTGTTGCCCGCCACCGCCGTTACCCGATATTCAAACGAGCCGGTTTCATTAATCGTGCTGGCAAACACCGTATCACCGATATTCTTTTCAACCGGCAGGCTTTCCCCTGTAATTGCCGCCTGATTAATAAACGATTGCCCGGAGATCAGCTCGCCATCCAGCGCAATTCGCTCGCCAGGCTTTACCCGTAAAATGCTGCCGAGCGCAATATCGGCCGCCGCCTGCTCTTGCCAGCTGCCATCCGTCTGCTGCACCGTGGCGCGCTCTGGTGTGAGCTGCAATAAGCCACTAATCGCGTTTCTGGCGCGCCCCAAAGATTTGGCCTCGATCAATTCGGCAAGGGTAAACAACACCATCACCATCGCCGCTTCCGGCCACTGGCCAATTAACAAGGCCCCCGTCACCGCAATACTCATCAGCGCATTGATATTTAAATCGCCATTGGAAATCGCAATCCAGCCTTTCTTATAAGTAGTCAGCCCGCAAACCAGCACCGCCGCAATCGCCAGCACCGCCGTCAGCCACACCGGCAATACCAGCCAATCGCAAACCTCAGCCCCCACCGCCAACACACCCGCCAGCGCAAAAGGCCACCAAGGCTTAGCCACCTCGGCAATAACTGCTTTACTTCCATCATCCACACGCGGCGTAAAGCCCAGCTCGCGTATCGCCGTCAGAATCGCAGGCAAGGCCTCTTGGCGATGCGATACAGTCAACACCCGTTGCAGCAAATTGAACTGCAAACCACGCACATCCGCCATCGCCCCCAGCTTTTTGCGAATCAAGCCTTCCTCGGTAGGGCAATCCATCTGCTGAATATGAATTTTACTCAACACCCCAGCCCCATCGCCTAGTGGCAAAGGCGGAGGGGATGAACCGACTGCTCGATAGCGGGATTTGGCGGGAGAAGAATGGTTGCAGCAATTGGACACGGTGCGTACTCCTGATAAGCTTGAGGCCATTACACAGCCTGAAGCCACTTTAGGGTCAAGTGTTATTGCGAAATGTTTTGTAGGGCGGGTGAAACCCGCCAGCCTTTGGAATGAAATGCAAAGAACACGGCGGGTTTCACCCGCTCTACGATCATTCGAGGCTTGCAACCTTAGTTTTAACTAAAAGGAACAGCATGAAAATCGGTGAACTCGCCCAAGCCGCACAATGCACGGTCGAAACGATCAGATATTACGAGAAGGAATCTCTGCTACCTGAGCCTGCCCGCACCAGCGGTAATTATCGTGATTACAGTGAGATTCATCTGGAGCGTTTAAGCTTTATTCGCAACTGTCGTGCGCTGGACATGACGCATCAGGAAATCCGTGCTTTATTGCAACTCATGGATCAGCCTGAAGACAACTGCAACTCAGTAAACAATCTGCTCGATGCGCATATCGAGCATGTCAGCATCCGAATTCAGGAGCTGCTTAAGCTGGAGACACAGCTAAAAACGCTAAGGCAGCAGTGCCAAAGCGAGCAAGCGGTGCAAGACTGCGGGATTGTGCAAGGTTTAAATAATATGGAAGTCAGCAATACCCCTGAGCGGCATACTCATTTAGGCTAGTATCTTACACACACAAAACCTACACCTCACCCACCGGATTCGTGAATGTCGCCTTTTTTCAGAAAAATTGCCCTCTATATCGTTGCCCGCCCGCGCCTTGTTGCAAAGCTGATGAAATTTGGCTTGAACTGGTTTCCCGCCATTCGCCGCACCGGCTGCAAAGTGACCGCCGTATCCCCCGATGTGCGTTATATCCGCGTGGAGCTGCCGCTTAATTGGAAGACGCGCAATATCAATGGCACGATTTTTGGCGGCAGCATGTTTGCCGCCACCGACCCGTTTTATATGAGCATGCTGTATTTTAATTTGGGGGATGATTATGTGGTGTGGGATAAAGGCGGCACCATCCGCTTTAAACGCCCAGGCCGTGGCACGCTGGTAGCCGAATTTAGAATCGACGAAGCCGAGCTTACCGAAATTCACGATCTACTCGCCCTTACCCCAG
This sequence comes from Janthinobacterium sp., assembly GCA_025360045.1. Taxonomy (GTDB): domain Bacteria; phylum Pseudomonadota; class Gammaproteobacteria; order Burkholderiales; family Chitinibacteraceae; genus Iodobacter. The sequence goes on from JANYCY010000052.1 coordinate 12,007, forward strand.
AAATAGACCGCGTCTACCCTGTGCAGTTGATCGATCAAAAAGGCTATGTCTGCGCCGAAGTAGAGCGCGTCTTATACATTGCCCATAAAAGCGCTTACGACAATAAAATGGCTGAAAGACGAGCCAAGCGTGATTTGGCAGAGGTAAACTAAGCATCAGGGCGTATAAACGCCCTACAACAACAAACGCCCATCAAAAACCAATCACCAGCAGCAGTGTGGCCGCCGAACCGACAAAGGCAATGCCATAGCAAAGCAGCCGCGCCACAGGGCCAGCATGAATGCCAACATCGTGCAGACTATGAAAAATACGATGCACTGCGTGCCATAAAAACAGCGCGATCATCGCCAAAATCAAAGCCTTACCCACAAGATGCTGAGCAAAACCCTGCATATTGGCGTAAGAAAATAACTCGGCAGGCAGCAGGCCCAAGGGAGCGGCGAAGCTGGTGATCAAGACCAGCATCGCCCCAATCAGCGCAGACAACATGCCGCCCGCGCCAAAAAGCAACCAAAATACCGGCTCGTTAGAGCGCTTTAAATTGGCCTTCATCACATTCCCCTCGCAATAAACCACAACACTGCAAACACCAGCGCACTCGCCCCCACTGCGGCTGCAATACCCACCGCTGTAATGGTGGCTGCGGCGACTTTTTGTCCGCCAACTTTCATCTGCGGTAAGGTAAGTGGCATGATTTTGAACCATGTGTAGCCGTGGTAAAGCATCGCGGCAAAGATCGCCAGATTGATGATCAGCATCGGCCCGCTCGCCACAAAGGCACGATAGCTATTCCATGCAGCCTCGCCTTGACTAAGAAAAATCAGCCCAGCGAGTAGCTCCAAGGCGTAAGCCAGCACAAAAAAAGCCGTGCCTTCGTGCACCATATATTCAATAAAAAAAGGATTGTGCCGCCACCAACCGGCCATAGGGCGGATATAGGGTTTTCTGGCATTCATTTGCAGCCACCTTTTTGATCAGGGAATGGTAAAAAGCGAAAGAAAAAGTCGCGTGCGCTCGCCATCTTATTGATATTCACCGCATTGGCCGGATCGACCATTTTTGGGCAGACTTCGGAGCAATAACCCACGGCGGTGCAGTTAAATACGCCGACTTGCGAGTTAATCAAAGCCTTGCGCTCGTCCGCCCCGCCATCTCTGGAATCTAGGTTGTAGCGCTGTAACAGCGCAATTGCGCCGGGGCCGATAAAGTCGGGGTTTAGCCCCACCTGAGGGCAAGCGGCGTAGCACAGCATGCAGTTAATACAGCCTGCAAATTGCGAATACACATCCATTTCGGCTGGTGTTTGTAAGTATTCGCCGTCCTGCAAAGATTTGGCTTCTTTGGGGATGAGGTAGGGCTTCACGCTTCCCAGCTTTTCGATAAAGCTGTCCATCACCACCACCAAATCTCGCTCGATCGGGAAATGCGCCAGCGCTTCGATTTTTACGCCCTTTGGGTAATCCCTCAGAAAGGTTTTACACGCCAAGGCGGGCTTACCATCCACCATCATGCCGCAGCTGCCGCAAATGGCTTGCCTGCAAGACCAGCGAAAGCTTAATGTGCCGTCCAGCTCGTCCTTGATATAGTTCAGCGCGCCCAGCACGGATAAATCATCGCTAAAGGGCACGGCATAATCTTGCCAGACCGGATGCTCGTCTTGCTCCGGGCGGTAGCGAAGGATGGATACGGTTACTTTGGTATTCATGCGTTTTTCTCCATCTTTTCGGCGGCTTCCCCTGCCGCGCCATAGGCACGCACTTTGGGTGCTGAGCGGGTGATTTTCACATCACCGTAAGTAAGTGTTGGTGCTGCACTGCCTTGGTAATGCGCCAAGGAATGCTTAAGGAAATTCACATCGTCGCGCTCTTCAAAGCCATCGAGGCGCTGATGCGCGCCGCGTGATTCACGCCGGTGCAGCGCCGAATACGCCATGGCTTCGGCCACATCCAGCTGATAGCCCAGCTCGATGGCCAGCAGCCATTCGCTATTCCACACGGTAGATTTATCTTCAACGCGGATATGCTGATAGCGCTGTTTTAGCTCAGCCAACTTGTGGCAAGTGGCTTGCATGCTGGCTTCTAAGCGATAAATACCGCAGCCGTCTTCCATGGTTTGCGCCATTTCACGGCGAATATCGGCCGCACGCTCGCTGCCGGCTTGCTGACGGATTTGCAGAGCCGGCAAGGCTGCGGCTGCGGCTGCGGCTAATTTCAATAATACATCGCTGTTTTTAGGCCCTGCATTTTTGGCATAACGCGTGGCTGATTCGCCCGCGACTTTGCCAAACACTGAAAGCTCAGCAAGGGAATTAGAGCCAAGACGATTCGCGCCATGAATCCCCACGCTGGAGCATTCGCCCGCGGCAAATAGCCCAGGCAGAGATGTCGCGCAGTGGATATCAACCGGAATGCCGCCCATGGTGTAATGCACCGCAGGGCGTACAGGAATCGGCTGGGTCACCGGGTCAATGTCCATAAATTCGCGGGCTAGCTCGCAAATTTGTGGCAGACGCTCGTGCAGTGTTTTTGCGCCGAGGTGGCGTAAATCCAGATGCACCACCGCGCCGTAGCGGCCGTCAATAGTGCGGTTCTTTTGCATTTCATGCCAAAACGCTTGCGAGAGCCGGTCTCGCGGGCCAAGCTCCATCGCCTTATTGCGCGGCTTATCCTCGGCGGGGCCTAGGCCATAATCTTGCAGATAACGATAGCCATCTTTATTCACCAGTAAGCCGCCTTCACCTCGGCAAGCCTCAGTAAACAGCAGGCCCGTGCCGGGCATGCAGGTGGGGTGGTATTGCACGAATTCCATATCGCGCAGTGGCACACCATGGCGATAAGCCACTGCCATGCCGTCGCCGGTGACAATCCCGCCATTGGTGTTTTCGCGGAACACCCGCCCAGCACCACCGGTGGCCATCACTACCGCACCCGCTTCGATCAGGATAAATTCGCCGCTGGCAATTTCGATCGCCAAGATGCCCTGCACGCGGCCATCGGCCACAATTAAATCGACCAGAAAATACTCATCAAAACGCGCAATTGAAGGGTATTTCATCGAGGTTTGGAATAGCGTATGCAGCATATGAAAGCCGGTTTTATCCGCAGCAAACCATGTGCGCTCGATTTTCATGCCGCCAAAGGGCCGCACATTGATATGGCCGTCTTCCTTACGGCTCCACGGGCAGCCCCAATGCTCTAGCTGCACCATTTCTCGCGTGCATTCGCCCACAAAATAGTCGACTACATCCTGCTCGCACAGCCAATCGCCGCCGGAAACCGTGTCATTAAAATGGTGCTCTAGACTATCGTGCGCCTGCACCACGCCAGCCGATCCGCCCTCTGCCGCCACCGTGTGGCTGCGCATTGGATAAACCTTAGATAACAGCGCCACTGTTTGAGTTGGGTCGGCCTCAGCCGCGGCAATCGCCGCCCGCAAACCCGCACCCCCCGCGCCTACAATCACCACATCCGCTTTAAATACCCGCATATCACTTCGCTTACGCCATGCTTGGCGAGTCAAATCAGAAGCAATCAATGTAGAGCCATTTGCTTAAAGCTTGCTTGATCCTGATCATCTGGGCGGCAAGTCGCGGTGTCATAAATATGAAAGAACGAGGGCTAGCTTATGGAGAAAACTTGCTACTAAAAAAACTAACCGCGTAAAAGTGCCCTACCCACACCTTAGATTAAAGGCTTAGAATCCTTTTTCAAAAAATACAACACACTGACGGCATTACGGAGAATTATGAAAAAGGTCTTCATCCTCGCGGCCATGATGGCGGTGGTAGGCTTGGCAAACGCAGCGCCCACCCTTACGGGCAAAGCGCCTTTGGTGATTGGGCATCGCGGCGCATCCGGCTATTTACCTGACCATACGCTGGCAAGCTATCGCAAGGCCATTGAAATGGGCGCGGATTATATCGAGCCAGATTTAGTTTCGACCAAAGATGGCGTGCTCATTGTGCGGCACGAAACCACGCTCAAAGACAGCAGCGATATAGCTTCCCGACCCGAATTTGCCGCACGCAGGCACAAGTTTAAAATTGATGGCATTGAGAAAGAAGGCTGGTTTACTTTTGATTTAACGCTGGCAGAAATTAAAACGCTGAGGGCTACTCAACCCCGCTCTGACCGATCTCAGGCTTATAACGGGCAATTTCAGATTGTGACATTTGATGAATTACTCACCTTGCGTGAGGAAAAATCTAAAGAAACAGGACGCGAAATTGGCATCTATCCGGAAACCAAGCATTCCACCCTGCACCAGCAGCTGGGCTTACCTCTGGAAGAAAAGCTTGTTGCCGCGCTGACTAAGCACGGTTTAAACCACAAAGATGCGCCTGTTTTTATTCAATCCTTTGAAACGCATAGCCTTAAAATATTACGCAAACTGACCCCAGTAAAATTAGTGTTTCTAGTCGATGGCCATGATGTGCGCCCAGATGGCAGCATTATTGCAAACCGGCCCTATGATTATGTAATCAGCGGCGACCTACGTAACTACGCCGATATGATGACACCAGCAGGGTTGCATGAGATCAGGCAGTTTGCAGATGGCATTGGCCCGTGGAAAGCTTATTTAATCGGCTGGAAATACAAAACAGGAGCCGATGGCAAAATCATTGATTTAAATGGTGATAAAGAAATTGATCAGCGCGATGCTGTGCTCTTGCCGCCTAGCAATCTGGTGCATGAGGCGCATAAGGCAGGGTTGCTGGTTCACCCTTTTACTTTTCGAAATGAAGTAGGCCTTTTAGCTTCCGATTACAAAGGCAGGCCAGAAGCAGAATACCTTGCCTATTTTGCACTTGGCGTTGATGGCGTATTTTCAGATTTTAGCGATACGGCCGTTGCGGCCAGAAAGCATTATTTGGCGATTCAATAAACGGCGAGTACCGCCTGACAAAGGGGCTTTGGCCGCGAAGGCTGTGTGAGCATTCGCAGCCAAAGCCACCAGAAAACTAAATCAAATTCACTTTCAACAATAGCCTAGCCCTCTACCCCGCCATCCGCACAATCGCCATACAATCTGCCAAGGTCAGCTTACCGCGCTCCCCAAGAGGGAAAGCCTTGTGCTTGGGCAGTAAATCACCGACAGCCAGTGCCACTTCCTCGGCATTGAGGCCATAAGCAGCTAGATGCGTAGGCAGGCCCATCCGCTCAAAGAAATCCGCCGTGGCATCGATGGCGGCGTGGGCCACTTCGCTATCACTGCCTGATAATCCCCATACGCGGCGACCATATTGGGCGAGTTTGAGTAATTTATCGTCAAAGCAATAACGCAGTAAGCTTGGCAGCAGCACGGCCAGTGTTTTGGCGTGATCCATATTGTAGAGCGTTGTCAGCTCGTGACCGATGGCGTGGCTAACCCAATCCTGCGGCTGCCCAACGCCTACCAAGCCAAACAGCGCCTGATTGGCACACCACATATAGTTAGCCCGAGCGTCAATGTCGGCAGGATTTGCCAGCGTCGTCGGCCCAACTTCGATCAAGGTCGATAAAATCCCCTCGGCTAAGCGATCTTGTAAACGGGCTTCGGCAGGGAAAGTAAGGTATTGCTCAGTAGTATGAATAAACGCATCGACCACGCCATTGCTAATCTGCCGCGCTGGCAAGCTCTGCGTCAGTAGAGGATCAAGCACGGCGCAGCGGGGGAATACCATAGCGTTTTTAAACGACATTTTATCTTGCGTAGCGCGGCGGGAAATCACCGAGGCAAAATTACTCTCTGCCCCTGTGGCAGGTAAAGTCAGCACCACGGCAATCGGCAAGGCGCGTTTGATAGGCGTGCGATTACCCACAATCAGCCAAGGATCAATCGTCTCATCGAGTAGCGCTGCGGCCGCAATAAACTTAGCCCCATCAATCACCGAGCCCCCGCCCACGGCGAGCACCCAATCCACCTTGGCGGCTTTAGCCTGTGCCACAGCTAGCAGCAGCGTTTCGTACTCGGGATTGGCCTCAATGCCTGCAAACTCATAGACTTCATGCTGCGACAAAGCCGCCATCACCTGCTGATAAGCGCCATTTTGTTTAATACTACCGCCACCATAAACTACGAGCACACGGCTAGCCACGGGAATCTCCGCCGCCAATTGCGCCACCTGCCCCTGCCCAAAATGAATACGCGTTGGCGCGTAAAAACTAAAATTTTGCATGATTGATTCTCCCTTGCTAGGCACAAAGCTTACACCCACTCAAGGGCTAAGGGCGAAGGAGTGCAGGAATGCAGGAATGCAGGAATGCAGGAATGCAGGAATGCCGCAAGGTGGGCACAGGTCTATGCTGCGCAGAGCAATTGTTGTTATTACAATGGCATTGTGCGTGCAACATTCTCGGATCTAATATAGCCCCCCAAAAATAAAACCAGGAGCCGCCTCATGACAAACATCGAAAGTGTTGCCAACCTTATTCGCAAAACAGAACATGCCCGATTATCTGCGTTGGTTTTGGGTGATATCGAAGCCGCCAGCGCCCTGCACGCGCCGGATTTTCAGCTTATTACCCCGATTGGCGATACGCTGAGTAAGGCCCAATATTTAGGGGCCATTGCCGCAGGGCATATTAAATACCTGCACTGGGAACCCGCCACCATCGAAGTTCGCATATTTGGCTCTGCGGCGATCATCCGCTATCGCTCAAATCTTGCTGTGGTTTTTGGCGGCTACACCGTGCCGCCCGCACAATATTGGCATACCGATTTTTATGAGATGCGCGATGATATCTGGCAAGTGGTTTGGTCTCAGGCCACCGAGATTCGCCCTGTTAGCTCACGGGGCGAAGTGCCCGCCGCATAAGACCTACTGAGTGACGCTCCATATTCAAGCAAGCCTAAGCTGCGTAAACTACACCGCTCAAAATAAGGCGTTCAACATGTCACTCAAAGCAACTTGGTATCAAGACAAACTACGGAAAAAAGCCAAACGCGGCTTTCAAGGCTATCCGATCGCAACCGTTACCTTTTATGGCCCTAACGATCAACTGGCAAGCAAAGTGTCTGTGGGGATTATTCAAGAAGAAGGCGGCGAAGTGGTTGCGCTGGAGCGCTGGCTCGATGAAAACGGTGATATTCGTAAGAATGGGGCCGTTATTGCAGAAGTCTTAGCCTTTATCGCCAACTACGACGCATTCTCAGTGATCTCACCCGAGCGTATCCTAGGCTGCCCACACGAAGAAGGTGCAGATTACCCAGTAAGCGAAAAATGCCCTAAGTGCGCTTATTGGGAGAATAGAGATCGGTTTACGGGCAAGTTGATTGCTTAGCGTAGAGGGGGCACATCGCCTAACTCAATCCGCTTAAGCTGAATTCGTAGGTTGGGTTAGCGGTCTGCGTGCGAGGTTTACCTCGCCCAGCGATTTATCGCGTAACCCAACATTCTTTTGAGCCTAAATATTGAGTTACGCGGGTTTGGCTTAAGCCAATAGGATCACACCTACAGCCCCATCTGCTTTTGCCTAATCGCCAACAAGGCTTGGTTCCTTAGCGTTTTAAGCAGATTCAATTCCTTGCCCGCTATTTTTAATTCCCCCGCCTTGCCTTTATCGGCATAGAGCAGGCCAATGGTGCGTTTTTCTAATACTAATGGGAAAATAATAAAGGTTTGTGATGTGAGGGCGCTGCGATACCAAGTGGGAATACGGCTCTTAATCGATTCCACATTGATATCTTCAATAAAAATATCGGCGTTTCGCTCCATTGCCACTTGAAATACATCCACTGCTTTATCTAAGCCAATTTGGAAACGCGGAATAATCTCGCCGATATCGTTGCCAAAGCCAAAACGCCCAACGATTTGATTTTTCTTTGGGTCGCGCGTGGCAATTAAGACATGCTCAAAGCCCATACTGCGATACATGGTTTCTAAAATCATTCTGAGTAAATCATTTAATTTAAAGCTAGTCACCAGCGTATTGGTAATATCTTGCACCCCCGCCGATAGGGATTCAGCTGCAGCCACGGCTTGCTCTGGCACGGCCTCTGTATCTAAATCATCTAAATCAAATTGCTGCGTGCGCACACTCGCCCTATCGATGGTATCCGCCACATATGGAGCATTGGCCTTATCCGTAAGAACGCCAGTTAACACGCGCAGTTGATTGGCAAAATCACTCTGCCGCGTGTCTACCCCTAAAATACCTAAATAGCCCAAATAGGCGGATGCCGAATCCTTGAGTAAATCACCCAGCTCGCGTGCGCTCCAACCATAAGCGGGTTTAATTCTTTTTTCCATATCATAAAGCGCACGCTCTGCCGCAGCCTTAGGTAGGTGAACAAGAGGAACTAAGTCCGCGCCAAGATTGGCAAATAAACGCAGCCGCTCAGTTTGATTTTGCGGCGGCTTCACTGGCCCTTCAGGCAAATGACGCATGCTGGCGATCATCCGCTCAGGGAAATTCCAACTCTGTGCCACACCGATGCCTAGCTCTCTAAAGCTTAAACCTAGCACTTGCACCGAAGCGATTTCTTCACCACTACCCGCTTGCACGCGCTTATTGATCTCGATGTTTTCTTCATGAAAATAATACACTGTCAGTAATTTGCCCAGCGCGGTAAACATGCCGCAAATCAGGCCTTCTTCCACGTCGCGTGCACCGCTTTTTTTGCCCAGCTCACGCGATAATATCCCGCCAAAAAAGGCGCTCAATACCGCATCCCTAAGCGTGACGGCTTGCGCCTTATTATGCATATGCTCAAACAGCAGCAGGGTAATTGCCAAATTGCGAATGGCATCAAAACCTAAAATCACAATCGCTCTGGAAATGGTGCTAATGGTGCCGCCAAAATGCCCGTAGCTGGCCGAATTCACAATTCTGAGCAATTTATTAGTCAGCGAAAAATCCTGCAAAATCACTTCAGACAAGACCTGTAAGCGCTCTGCATCCCCCTCGTTGATTTTATTAATCGCCGTGACTGCTTGGGATAAGGCGGGGAAATCGGCGGTGTGGCGCATTCGCCTCAGTAAAAAGTCGAGCGTGCTATTACCGCTACTCTCTACCCCTTCCTGCTGATTTTGCCCGCCTAGCCATTCACGCATGGCCAGCAACATGGCCCGCGCATCTTGATAGCGCTCCTGCGGGTTTTTAAACAGCGCCACCATCACAAGGTGATCAAGCTTCTCGTCTACGCTATTTTTTAAGCTAGATGGCGGCACAAATGGCTCGTTAGCGATGCGGTGCAAGATGGTATAAACCGACTCGCCCTCGGCAGCGGGCCTGCCGGTGAGCATTTGATACAGCGTCATCCCCACCGCAAACACATCGGCCTCGGCATCTACCGGCAAGTTTTGCATCATTTCGGGGGCCATATAGCCCACCGTGCCGATCATGCCGACTTCCTTGCTGCCGCGCTTGGCAGCGATACCAAAATCCATCAGGCGAGGACGATCATGCTCATCAAGCATCACATTATGCGGCTTAATATCCCTATGAATCAGCCCTTCCCCATGCGCATAAGCCAAGCCTTCGAGCAGGCCACAAATAATCTCCACCGCGCGCACCGGTGGGATGGCCCCCTCGCTAGCAATCAACTGCGCCAGCGTTTGCCCATTCACATATTCAAACACTAAACAGGGGTGGCCGTTATGCAGCAAGGTATCGTAAAGCGCCACAATATTAGGATGCTGTAAGCGGCTAACAATTTTAGCCTCTTGAGCGCTTTCGGCAGAATGACTATGCAAAACCTTAATCGCCACCAATCTATCCAACTGCGTATCATTCGCAAGAAAAACCAAACCCTGCGCACCCTGCCCTAGCTCTTTAACAACCTTAAACCGCCCCCCTTCAAATTCTTTCATAACGAAGCTTTCCTTTTTCTTCTCCGCCCTAGCTCCTTGACGACTTTAATCCGACCCATTTCATACTCTTTCATAAAGACGCTTTCCTTTTTCTTCTTAGCAATATAGCCTTAGCGCGCTTAAATCAGGAGCCTATTGTCTGTGTCTATATTAGAAATCATTGGTTTTATCGCCTCTTTACTCGGAATTTGGCTCGCAACACGTAGCCATGTGCTGACTTGGCCCCTGCAACTGATCGCCAGCATGCTCTATGTTTGGCTATTTTTTGATGCCAAACTGTTTGGCGAAAGCCTGCTGCAATTTATCTACGCCGCCCTCGCTATTTATGGCTGGTGGATGTGGAAACGCAGTGCGGCAGATCACTCACTGCCGATCAGCAAACTGACTCGCCGAGAATGGCTACTGATTAATGGCGGCGGACTGCTCCTCACCCTGCTACTTACCCGCTTTCAAGTGCAGTTTTTACCCACCGATCTGCCCCTACTCGATTCAGGCATCTTTGTCTTTGGTTTGATCGCTCAATGGATGCAGGCACGCAAGAAAATCGAAAACTGGCCGTATTGGATAGCGCTGGATCTGATTGCCTCTGGCGTTTACGCCTATAAAGGCCTGCACCTCACCGCCGTGCTTTACGTCATCCTGACCGCATTGGCCGTATCAGGCTGGATAAGCTGGCGCAAAGAGATCGCTAAAGAGATTCCCAAGGTATGAAAATCGCCATCGTCGGCCCAGAATCCTGCGGCAAATCCACCCTAGCGCAAGATTTGGCCGACGCGCTAAACGCCACATGGGTGGCCGAATATGTGCGCGAATACTTCGCAAAAAAAGGCACGAGTGATTATCAGCTCAGCGATATCATCGCCATCGCCCAAGGCCAGCTCAAAGCCGAAGCCGCTCACAAGGCTCCGCTCTTAATCTGTGATACCACAGCGCTGGTATGCAAAATATGGGCCGAAGTGCGCTACGGCCACTGCCCCACCGAGCTAGCCGCCCTCTACCGCCCACAAGACTACGCTCTCCACCTCCTCACCCGTCCCGACATCCCATGGGAGCCTGACCCGCTGCGAGAGAACCCAAACGATAGAGACTATTTATTTAGCCTTTACGAAGCTGATTTAAAAGCTAGCGGCGCGAATTATCGGGTAGTAGAAGGAAGCAGGAAAAAGCGGCTGGCGATGGCGATAGAGGCGGCATTGTGTATACCTCCCCTTTGTGACGTTTCCTACCCACATTACTCAAGCCTTTGATGTTTTTTTTTAATAAACGCCTACTGCGTGTTATGGTGAAAATCCCCTTGTAAGCCATGGAACACGGGCAATGTCTGATCTTTTCCCTAGCCAATTAACCGACGGCCATAATGAGCGGCAATTGGCTTTGCAATCTTTATTTCGCACTTTAGAAGACAATTCCGAAGGCACGGTGATTGTGGATGAGCAATGCAAAATCGTCTGGATTAATGCCCGCTATGCCGATCGTTTCGGTTTTAAAGACCCAGCCACAGCCATTGGCAAGGAAGTAGAAGAAGTTATTCCCCAAAGCCAGCTAAGGGAAGTGCTTAAAACGGGCCAGCCTATTTTATTAGATTTAATGGAAACGCCAGATAGAACGCTGGTCGTCACCCGTTTGCCACTTAAAGACCCGCAAGGCAAGTTGATTGGGGCCATTGGCTTTGCCCTATTTGATGAAATTCAATCGCTTGCGCCCTTAGTGGCAAAGTTTTCTAGCTTGCAAAAAGAGCTGGCCGTGGCGCATGAATCACTCGCCCAAGCGCGCCGTGCTAAGTATTCTTTTGGCCATTTTATTGGCGAATGTCATGCCGTGCAGGAGCTAAAACGCCAAGCCCACCGCGCCGCGCAAAGAGATGCACCGATTTTATTATTGGGAGAAACGGGCACAGGTAAAGAGGTACTGGCGCACGCCATTCACGCCGCATCGCCCCGCGCCCACAAGCCGCTGGTTATTCTAAATATGGCGGCGATCCCTGAAACGCTACTCGAGGCCGAGCTATTTGGCGCAAGCGCGGGTGCTTACACTGGCGCTGATAAAAAGGGCCGCATCGGCAAATTTCAACTCGCCCACGGCGGCACGTTGTTTCTCGATGAAATCGGCGATATGCCGCCCGCGCTGCAAGTCAAATTATTGCGCGTTTTGCAAGATAAGGAATTTGAAGCGCTAGGCTCTAATCAAGTGCAGCGCTCCGATGTGCGCATCATCGCCGCCACCTCCGCCCCCCTAACGAAACTCATTGCCGCAGGGCAATTTAGAGCCGACCTATTTTACCGTTTGAATGTACTGACCATCGAGCTGCCACCACTACGCGCTCGGCTACCCGATCTAACGCTGCTGGCCGAATCAATAATGAATAAGCTCGCCTCCAGTGGCCTTGGCCAACATCACCTCTCGCCCTCCGCCATCGCACTTTTAAGCCAATACTCATGGCCGGGCAATGTGCGTGAGCTGCACAATATTTTAGAGCGCGCGCTGATGCTCAGCGATAAAACGCGATTAGAAGCCGAAGACCTTGCCCCGCTGCTCTACCCTGGCATCCAGCCCAGCCACAGCAGCAGCACAAAAACCCACGCCGAATCTATGCAAGCTTTTGAGCAGCAGCTGATCAACGAAGCCATCAAAAACTGCAAAGGCCACATCCCCACCGCAGCCAGCCAACTCGGCCTGGCGCGCGCGACGCTTTATAAGAAAATTGCGGGGTTTAAACAGAGCGGAGTTGGATGAATGGCTTCATCTTTATGACTAGGCTCCGCTTCTTTCATCAAAGCCCTCAGCTTTTGTAGGGTACCAATAAGCGCAGCGCATTGCACCACGCCCAGATGGCGTATGCGCTGCGCTTATTAACGCCCTACAACATCATCTTTATTACCTAGCTATAGAACTAAAAACAGTCTCCATACTGAGAATATCATCTCGTTTTGTAGACGAATCACAAAGTAAGTCATTCTCTCGTTTTATTACATTTTTATGCACCACGACGACTCTGGTCGTCTCACTCTGTAGACATCTGCTTTTTTTAAACGACTCAAAGCCGCTATTTTATTCATTTCTGAACGCTGGCACACATCATGCTTACTAGCTAGACAGGATTTCGGCAAAAATACGACGCTATTTTTTCCCAACAGAAACATCATAACTTTCTACCAAAGAAAGATTTACTCTGGCAAAGTAGCACGCACCCGTGCATCACATCGCCCTTGAGCAACGCCCAGCCTGACGGATGGATACAATGAACTCAGATCCTATTTTACAAACGCGTGGCCTTTGTAAAGAATTCAAAGGCTTTGCAGCAGTCAGCAATATTAATCTTGAAGTGGCCCGTGGCAGCATCCATGCCTTAATTGGCCCCAATGGTGCAGGCAAAACCACGGTGTTTAATTTGCTGACCAAGTTTCTGGCCCCCACGGCTGGGCAAGTGATTTTTGATGGCGTCGATATCACGGCAGCGCAGCCTGCGGAAGTGGCGACCAAGGGGCTGATTCGCTCCTTCCAGATTTCAGCGGTTTTTCCCAATATGAGTGCGCTCGACAATATCCGTGTGGCACTGCTGCGGATTAATGGCGGCGCACATCGTTTTTGGCGCTCTAAGCAAGAGCTCAACGCTTTCACCGATACCGCCATGGCCTTGCTAGAAGAAGTGGGCCTTGCTGAATTTGCCCATGTATTAGCGGGCGAGCTGGCTTACGGTAGGAAACGCGCCTTAGAAATCGCCACCACCTTGGCACTTAAACCCAAACTGATGCTACTGGATGAACCCACACAGGGCATGGGCATCGAGGATGTGGAGCGCGTCACCGCACTGATTCGCCGCGCATCCGTAGGGCGCACCATTTTGATGGTGGAGCACAACCTAAAAGTGGTTTCTACCCTTGCCGACAAAATTACCGTGTTAGCTCGTGGTCAGCATTTATCTGAAGGTGATTACGCCACCGTATCGGCCGACCCACGCGTCATGGAAGCGTATCTAGGCGTAAGCCCTACTATTTCCGCCCCCTCACAGGAAGCGCTACATGCTTAATAGCCAAGATCATAGTGGTGAAATGTTGCGCGTGAGCGGCTTACACGCTTTTTACGGTGAATCACATATTTTGCACGGCATTGACTTTGGCGTGCGCCGTGGCGAGCTGATTACCCTATTGGGCAGAAACGGCGCAGGCCGCAGCACCACACTGAAAGCAATTTTGGGACTGACTGGCCAGCGTGCCGGATCGATTATGGTGAATGGCCGCGAAGTCATCCGCATGGCCACGCACAAAATCGCCCACCTTGGCGTGGGCTGGTGCCCCGAAGAGCGGGCCATTTTCTCTAGCCTGAATGTAGAAGAAAACCTCAACCTGCCACCCAAAGTGCGCAGCGATGGCATGAGTTTGGAAGAGATTTACACGCTATTCCCCAATCTGTGGGAGCGCCGCAAAAGCCAAGGCACAAGGCTTTCCGGCGGCGAGCAGCAAATGCTGGCCATGGCGCGAATCTTGCGCACCGGCGCGCGCCTGCTATTGCTGGATGAAATCACCGAAGGCCTCGCCCCTGTAATTGTTAAAAAGCTGGGTGAAACGGTAGAGCTGCTTAAAGCACGCGGCTACACCATTGTGCTGGTTGAACAAAACTTTCACTTTGCGGCAGGCATCGCCGATCGGCATTACGTGATTGAGCACGGCCAAGTGGTGGATTCAGTTAGCGCAGACGAGCTATCGGCCAGTGCGAGCAGGCTAAATCATTATCTTGGGGTTTGAGCTACAGGGTGGATTCACCCAATAGGCATCAAGTTAAAACAATCGATTTTTCATAGGGTGTGCAAGTCGTTTTTCTTGCACACCGGCCGTTGGTGCGCAACGACTGCGTCGTTGTACACCCTATAAAACCACTCAGAAACTGCTAAGCAGACATTCACAAAAGGCAGGAGAAAAACGGATCATTCCTCTTGGTTTTCTCCGTGTAACTCTGTGTCCTCTGTGCTCTCTGTGGTTCAAGATTTGGGTTTATTCACACACATAAATGGCTCTACAAAAACCTTATATTTACAAAAACAACCTTATCGCAGTCCCTGCAAGATCGACCCCAAACGGAGATACACCCTATGCAAAACTGTAAACCACTTGTTCTTGCTTTAGCGCTTGCCTTACCTGCCACCACTTTTGCTGGCCCTGTTTCTGGCGACATGGTCAAGATTGGCATTCTGACGGATATGTCAGGCGTGTATGCCAGCGTAGGTGGCAAAGGCTCGGTGATTGCGGCGCAAATGGCGATCGCGGATTTTGGCGGCAAGGTTTTGGATAAGCCGATCGAACTCGTCAGTGCAGATCACCAAAACAAGGCCGACATCGGCGTAGGCAAGGCACGCGAGTGGTTTGATACCCAAGGCGTGGATATGGTGAACGATCTGCTTAATTCTGGCGTCGGCATTGCCGTGCAAAAGCTAGGTGCAGAGAAAAAGCGCATTACCATCAATAACGGCGCAGGCTCTACCGCACTCACCGGCAAGGAATGCAGCCCTTACGGCGTGCATTACGCTTACGACACCTATGCACTAGCCAAAGGCACAGCCACCGCGCTGATGAAGCAAGGCTTAGATAGCTGGTTCTTCCTACAAGCTGACTATGCCTTTGGTGCAGCGCTGCAAGGCGACGCCAGCAAAATTGTCGCGGCCACGGGTGGCAAGGTACTGGGCACCGTCAAACATCCGCTTTCCTCTACTGACTTCTCCTCCTACCTGCTGCAAGCGCAAGACTCCAAAGCCAAAGTGGTTGGCCTTGCTAATGCCGGAGCCGATTTTGTAAACGCGGTGAAGCAAGCCAAAGAATTTGGCCTGAAGCAAACCATTGCGGGGCTGTTGGTGTTTGATAGCGATGTGAAAGCGCTGGGCCTGAATGCTGCGCAAGGCATGAAATTTACCACTGCCTATTCATGGGAGTTAAACCCAGAAATGGAAGCTTTTGGTAAAAAATTCTTCGCAAAAGCGGGCTTTATGCCAACGATGGACCATGCAGGTATTTACTCCAGCACCCTGCATTATTTAAATGCGGTGAAAGCAGCAGGCACCGATGACGCCGATGCCGTCATGAAGAAAATGCGCGAAACCAAGGTAAACGACTTCTTTGCTAAAAACGGCATCATCCGCGAAGACGGCCGCATGGTGCACGATATGTATCTGGTAGAAGTGCTTAAACCTAGCGAATCCAAAGGTGCATGGGACCAGCTCAAACTCGTCGCCACCATCCCTGGCGACGTCGCCTTCAAACCGCTATCTGTCAGCGAATGCCCTTTAATCAAGAAGTAAGTGTCGTGCGTAGGATGGGTGGAGCAAAGCGATACCCATCAACATTGCCAAGCACGATGGGTATCGCCGTATCGCTGAGCGAGGTAAACCTCACACACAGAACGGCTCCACCTATCCTACGAACCTTCTTTTATTATTTCTGAGGTAGAGCATGGACATTCCCTTGCAAGCCATCATGTCGCAAGCCTTACTCGGCTTAAACAATGGTGCTTTTTATGCCTTACTCAGCCTTGGCCTTGCCGTTATTTTTGGCATGCTCAATGTGGTCAATTTTGCTCACGGCGCTTTTTATATGCTGGGCGCTTTTGTAGCGCTATTGGGCTATGACCAGCTAGGGCGGATTTTGGGTGATGAAAGTATCCATATGTCGTTCTGGACAGCGCTGATTGTCGGGCCAATTGTGGTGGGTTTACTCGGCGTGTTGATCGAAAAAACCATGCTCAGCCGCCTCTATAAAGTTGATCATCTTTATGGCCTTTTACTCACTTTCGGGCTGGCGCTGATTTTTGAAGGTCTGCTGACTAATTACTTTAATGTGGCCGGTGAGCCTTACAACGCCAAGCCAGAAATCCTCGAAGGCGCAATTAATCTGGGCTTTATGGTATTCCCTAAATATCGCTTATTTTCGATTGTGCTATCGCTTTCGGTTTGCTTTGCTGTTTGGTATTTAATCGAGAAAACCAAATTAGGCTCGCATCTGCGGGCCGGTACAGAAAACCCCGATGTCACCCGCGCCTTTGGCATTGATGTGCCATCTTTACGCACGCTGACTTATTTTCTTGGTGTGGCTTTGGCCGGGCTGGCTGGCGTAGTGGCCGCGCCCATTTATTCAGTCAGCCCCAAGATGGGATCAGACTTAATCATTATCGTGTTCGCCGTAGTAGTGATTGGCGGCATGGGCTCGATTATGGGGGCGATTGTAACGGGCATTGCACTGGGGCTTTTAGAAGGGCTGGTGAAAGTGTTTTACCCGCCACTGGCCAACACCGTCATCTTTATCGTCATGGCGCTGGTCTTACTCTGGCGCCCATCTGGCCTCTTTGGTAAGGAAGCATGATGAACGCTCCGATTGTCCAACTCACCCCTGAAGCCGTATTACTCAGAAAAAAAACCAACTACACCCCATGGATTGCTGCACTGGTATTTGCCGCCATTGCACCCTTTGTGGTCTACCCTATTTTTGCTATGGAGCTGATGTGTTTTGCGTTGTTTGCCTGTGCTTTTAATCTGCTTTTGGGCTTTGGTGGCTTGCTGAGCTTTGGCCACGCCGCATTTTTTGGCAGCGCGGCTTATCTATGCGGCCATGCGATTAAAAACTGGGGGCTAAGCCCAGAGCTGGGCATTTTATTCGCCACTTTGGGAGCCGCTTTAATGGGGCTGGCCATCGGCAGCATCGCCATTCGCCGCCAAGGCATTTACTTTGCCATGGTCACCTTAGCGCTCGCGCAGATTGTATTTTTCTTATGCTTGCAAATGCCTTTTACCGGCGGCGAAGATGGCTTACAAGGCATACCCAAAGGCCATCTGTTTGGCTTCATCGATTTAGCCAGCACCGTCAGCGTGGGCCAGCAGCAACTGCCGCTGGCGCTGTATTTCTTTGTGCTGGCCATTACCTTTGGCGGCTATTGGCTCATCTGGCGCACCGTTCATTCGCCCTTTGGCATGGTGCTCAAAGCCATCAAAGAAAACGAACCGCGTGCGCTGTCTCTGGGCTATCAAGTTAATCGCTATAAGCTCGCTACCTTTGTACTCTCTGCTGCCTTGGCGGGGCTGGCGGGTGCGACTAAAGCGCTAGTCGTAGGCCTAGCGTCGCTCAGCGATGTGTCTTGGCATATGTCGGGCGAAGTGGTGCTGATGACCTTACTCGGCGGCATGGGGACGTTGCTTGGCCCCGTCGTCGGCGCGGTCACAGTGGGCACGCTGCATCACGAGCTCGCCTCATTCGGATCATGGGTCACTGTCACCATCGGCGTGGTGTTTGTGGTTTGTGTGATGGCATTTAGGCGCGGCATTGTGGGTGAGATTGCTTATCGCTTGAAGCGGGATTTGTAATGTCAGTTCGTGTGGGCAAAACGATTGACCTTGCCCACATCCACATCAGTTTGATGCACTTATTCCCCCTTTTGAAAAAGGGGGGTTAGGGGGGGGATTTGGCATTGCATATTTTCACAATAAGAAGCCAAGCCACACAAAAGCAAATCCCCCTCGGGGCCCCTCAGCCCCCTTTTACAAAGGGGGAGGCTACGGTATGGATACACCCTCTCCCCCACATAAAACCACGCCATCATTGGCAAAGAGGTAGGAAATGCGATTACTCCTAACGGGCATGGTCGTTTTATTATCGGCCTGCAATAGCAATGATATTTTCGACAGCAATCCCCGCCCCGCTTGGCTGGGCAAGGTTAACCAGAATAATTTTGATGGCGTGAACAATGACTTATTAACTGCAGGCTTGGGCAAAAGTGGCTTGGCCCTTGCCCTGCCTGCCTACGCTGATCCAGCCAAGCCCACCCCCACCGAATTGCGTCGCGCGGCCATTTATAATAATTACCGCGCCTTAGTCGATATCAGTAGCAGCGGCGGTTACGGCCGGCTGTATGGCCCCAACCTAGACATCAACGGCAACGACACGCTCGGGGAGGGCAAAATTGCGGGGGAGGAATACCTTGCCTACGCGGATGACGGCACAGGCAAGCAAAATGTCACGCTAATGGTGCAAATCCCCGCCAGCTTCAATCAAAGCAAGCCTTGCGTAGTGACAGCTACTTCATCCGGATCGCGCGGGGTGTATGGCGCGGTGTCTGCGGCTGGCGAGTGGGGGCTAAAACACGGCTGCGCGGTGGCTTATGCCGATAAGGGCAGCGGCACGGGGATTCATGATTTAAGCAGCGATACGGTTAATTTGATCGACGGCACACGGGCTAATCGCAGTGCAGGCGCAGGCAATTTTGACGCGGGTTTATCAAGTGGCGAGCTGGCCGACTTCAACGCGCAATTCCCTAATCGCATCGCATCCAAACATGCGCACTCACAGCAAAATCCTGAAAAAGACTGGGGTAGAGATACTTTACGTGCGGTGGAGTTTGCTTTCTGGCTGCTGAACGAAAAATACGCTGACACGCTAGCGGGTGTTCGCAAAGCCGATTACGCCACTCCTGCCACTGTGACCGTGATTGCTGCAAGCGCATCCAATGGTGGCGGCGCTGCACTCGCCGCCGCCGAGCAGGACACTAAAGGGCTAATCGATGGCGTGGCCGTCAGCGAGCCGCAGGTGCAGCCCACCTCAGTCGCTGGCTTAAACATCCAGCAAGGCAGCAATCGGATGCCCGCCATAGGCCTCCCACTCATTGATTACTTCACCCTTGCCAATCTCTACCAGCCCTGCGCAGTGCAATCGGCGCGTTTAAGCGGTGCTAATTCAGCATTAGCTACCGCAGTTTCTCCGGCACTAGGTAGCGCACGTTGCGCGTCGCTCGCGGCCAAAGGGTTTTTAAGCGGTAGCACGCTCGAAGCGCAAGCTAACGAAGCCTATAACAAGCTTATTTCTGCCGGTTGGCTGAGCGAGGCCGATGCTTTACACGCCAGCCATTACGGGCTTAACGCTACACTGGGTGTAGCACTCACTTACGTTAATGCCTATGGCCGCTTTTCAGTTAAAGACAATATCTGCGGTTATAGCTACGCGTTTACCAATGCCGCTGGCGATGTCATTGCGCCTCTTGCCAATAATCTAGCGGGCATCTTTGGCAGCGGCAACGGCGTGCCACCCACAGCGGGCATCTCCATCATCAATAATTTATCCGTGGGTGGCGCCAAGGCCGATGCGATGTCGATTTCAGCTTCAAGCAATACCGCAGATTACAATCTAGATGGTGCAATCTGCCTGCGTAAGCTCGCCACGGGGGTCAACCCGCTTACAGGTGTGGCGCTCACTGGCAATGAAAAATTACAGGCTGATCGTGTGGCCATTGGCATCAAAGAAGCGCAGCGTAATGCACGCTTAAACGGCAAGCCAGCCATTATTGTGGCAGGCCGCTCTGATGCACTGATTCCTGTGAACCACGCCGCCCGCGCCTATTACGCGCTCAACCAATCGCTCGAAGGCAGCAGTTCAAAGCTTCGCTATATCGAAGTCAGCAATGGCCAGCATTTTGATTCTTTCCTTGCGCTAAGCGGCTTTCCAACGCGCTTTATTCCGCTGCATGTTTATGCTGGCCGTGCGCTGGATGCAATGTGGGCGCATTTAAATAACGGCGCGGCACTGCCCGATAGCCAAGTAGTGCGCACCACGCCCCGCACCTTGGCAAGCGACAATTTAAATGCCAGCGCCCTGCCTGCGTTTGCTACAGCGCCCGCCAGCGATGCGATTCGCTTTAGCAATGCCACACTTACTATCCCGCAGTAAGCCTCCGTTGGTGAAAGGGCAAGATGTAGGGCGGGTGAAACCCGCGAGCAATCCTGAAAAATACGCGGGTTTCACCCGCCCTACGATGATTCAATACTTGTCATTGCGTGGCAATACCATAACTTCTGGCTAATTTGCGCAGACAGGATAAAACCCGCCAGACTTTGATGCAAAATTAAATAAGAACGGCGGGTAAGCACTCGCCCTAAGAATCATTCAATGTTTGCAGTTGGGGGCGAGGCAATCGCCCCCAAACAACACAAGGAAATGGCGATGACTAAAACCTTATCAGGAAAAAGTGCCTTAATTACCGGCTCTACCAGTGGCATTGGGCTGGGCATTGCCCGCGCGCTCTCAGATGCAGGCGCAAATGTGGTGCTCAATGGCTTTGGCGATGTTTTGGCGGCAAGAGAATTCGTTGAACAAGCGGGTGGCAAAGTGGCTTATCACGGCGCAGATTTAAGCCACCCCGAGCAAATCACCGACTTAATGCGCTATGCAGAAAAAGAATTTGGCAATGTCGATATATTAGTAAATAACGCAGGTATTCAGCACTTGGCGCCCGTAGAAGATTTCTCTATTGAGCGCTGGAATAGCATTCTGGCGCTGAATTTATCCGCAGGATTTCACACCACCCGCCTTGCCGTGCCCGCCATGAAAAAGAAAAACTGGGGCCGCATTATTAATATCGTTTCCGTGCATGGCTTAGTGGCATCCGCAAACAAATCGGCCTATGTGGCCGCCAAGCACGGCATGATAGGGCTAACTAAAGGCGTGGCTTTAGAGTTAGCCCACACCGGCATTACTTGTAATGCCATTTGCCCCGGCTGGGTACTTACGCCCTTAGTAGAGCAGCAAATCACCAGCAAAGCCACGCAGCAAGGCATTAGCTACGCCGAAGCCCAATCTCAGCTTTTACTAGAAAAACAACCCTCGGGCGTGTTTGTAACGCCGGAGCAAATTGGCGCGCTGCTACTGTTTTTATGCAGCGATGCCGCCCAAGAAGTACGCGGTGCCGCATGGAATATTGATGGCGGATGGATTGCACAATAAACGCCATTCCACAGCAACATAAAACCCAAACCTTAAACCACGGAGGAAAGGGAGAACACGGAGAGTCACGGAGGAAAACTAGGTTTTCTCCGCAAACTCCGCGTTTTCTGGAGTCTCCGTGTTTCAAGACTTGGGTTTTGGTGTGGGGTATGACTGCGTACTAGCTGTTTGTCCGATGAAAAGAGACACGTTTTATATCCACCCACTTATAGAGACTCGTAATGCGACAACTCAGCCCTAAAATCAGCCCTTGGCTTGCCACATTTAATCAACAACTAAACACCCTACAAGCCAATGGCTACAAGCCCACATGCACCAATATTCGTGAAGGCTTGGCCTATTTAACGGCCGTTTTTGTAACTGACATCCCGATGATCCCTTGGGTGCAAGACGATATTGTGCCTTCCTCTCGCTATAAGGTGCCGGTGCGAATTTACCACCCCAACCCTAGCCGCGCCCTGCCTGTCTTGGTTTATTTTCATGGTGGTGGCCATATGGCGGGAGGGATTACCGTTTACGACGCCATTTGCCGCAAAATCGCCACCGCTGCGCAGCATATTGTGGTGTCTGTAGATTATCGGCTCGCCCCAGAATGCCCTTACCCCGCAGGCGTAGACGATGCTTACACGGTGGTAAAAAACATCTGGGGGGTGTTAGATCAGCGCCAATTACAATATCAGCGGCAATTATCCATTGGGGGTGATTCGGCAGGTGGCGCACTTTCAGCCACCGTGGCCAGCATCGCGCAATTTGATCCTGCTATCGACATCCACGCCCAAGTGCTGATTTACCCTAGCCTAGATTACACACTGAGCGCCCCTTCGCTAGACGAAAATGGCACAGGCTATTTGGTTTCTAGAGGAAAAGTGAATTGGTACTTTAATAACTATTTTCAGCATAATGAAGACCGAAAAGCCGCCTCGCCGCTGTTCGCAGAATTCAGCGCCAAGCTCCCGCCCACCCTAGTGATTAGCGCAGAATTTTGCCCGCTACGGGACGAAGGCATTGCCTATTTGGCAAGGCTAAAAAAAGCAGGCGTGGCATCAGATCACCTGCACTTTGCTGACCTACCCCATGCTTTTTTGAATTTAGAAAATTTAATTAAAGAAGAATGCCAACGCGCTTATCAAGGAATTGGGGCTTGGTTGAATTTAAAGAAAAATAATGTAGAAAATAAATAACGCAGAAAAATCCAAACCCAGAGAACACCGAGTTTCACGTAAAAAGGCGAGGCTTAAATAAAAATGGCTCAGTATTTTGAACTGGGCCATTTTTATACTTTTAAAGCGATTGCCTGATTACTTCAAAGGCTGCGGTGCTAAAGGATTGCCACCCAATGCATTTGAGATATCTGCAATGGCTTTTTGAGCACGTACGCTATTGCCAGCGCCATCCAAAGGAGGGGAAATCACTGCAATACCGAATTTACCTGGTGAAACCGCGATAATCCCGCCGCCTACGCCGCTCTTAGCAGGCAGGCCGGTTTTGTACAGCCACTTGCCGGAATCATCGTAAAGACCTGCAGTTGCCATCACCGCCAGCACTTCAGGTACATTTTCAACTTTCAGTGCCTGCTTACCAGTCACCGGATTCTTACCCCCATTGGCTAGCGTTGCCGCCATCATGGCCAGATCTTTAGCATTTACGCCAACCGAGCACTGACGGGTATAGATGTCTGTTGCACGATCTGGATCAGCTTTAATCTTACCGTAGGCATACATTAAACGGCCAATCGCCTGATTACGCTGATTGCTGGCGGCTTCAGATTGATACACTTCATCCAAAACAGTCAGGTGACGGCCCGCGAAATCATTGTAATAACCGAGAATCTTGCTCCAGATTTCGTCGTAATTTGCGCCCTTTACCATGCTCGTTGCAGCAATCGCACCCGGGTTCACCATGGCATTCATTTCTGCACCGCGATTTTGCTCAATTGCCACGATAGAGTTAAATGCTTGGCCAGTGGCATCTACGCCTTGGTTGTTCAGAATGGAGTCAGTCCCCGACTCATCAATCACCTTGGCCATCGTAAAGACTTTGGAAATAGACTGAATTGAAACTTCCGTCGTTACATCGCCCTTGGTGTAAACCTTACCATCTGCAGTCACCAGTACAATCCCGAATACTTTTGGATCAACCTTAGCCAATGCAGGGATGTAATCGGCGTTTTTACCCTCTTGCAGACCTTTGTAATTATCGTAAGCGGCGCTCAGTGCAGCTTCTACTTCAGTCTTTTTAAATAAGTCTTTTGCTTGTGCGGCACCATTCAAAGCCAGTACCAATACAACAGCTAACATGCTGCGTTGTTTCATTGTAAAGCTCCTCGTTAACGCGCCTTTAGTCGGATCGCGCTTGACGAAAATATACCTAATGGAATGCGAGGAGAAGCTGCATTAAGTCAGTTGCACAATACCTGTAAGAAAGGCATGTAATCTTAAATGGCAGCATGATTTCCAGTATGAAATAACATAAAATCTGCCAATCTTTCGGCGTATTAATACCAATAAACAAGCTTTTTATTACAAAGCAATAGAAGCCATATCGTCCCTTAGACAAAAAAAAATAGCACTCAAGTGAGTGCAATTTTTTGCTGGATCATTCAGCGTCGAGGGTTACCACCGGCCTAAGTGCGGCTCTAATTTCCACCTCATCCGGCAGCGCTTTGGCCTGCCAGCGGATCACACGAATCCCTGCCGAACTTAATGCTTTATCCTTCTTCGCATCCGCCAATTGGCGATCCTGCCGCTGATGCGTAGCATCATCCAGCTCAATCACCGCCACAATACTTGAATCCTTATTGCACACCACAAAATCCGCGCTCATGCGATTAATCCGATTCAGCCAAGAGCGATAATTACTGCCCTTTTTTACCCCCAGCAAGCAAGAAAGCTGCACCTGCGCCAACACAATATGCTCAGGCATGGCTTTTAGTAGCCGAAAATACAGCACTTGCTCGGGGGTGGTGAGCGGGCTTTTAGCATAAAACGGCCAAACCGCCTCCTCTGCTGCGCCTTGCGTTTTTGCTTTAAGAATGGAAATAAGTACAAAAACAGCGCCGATCAACAACAAGAGCACAATAAATTTCATTTTATTTCCATAAAAAAGAAGACGTTTAAGCAAAAATAGCAGGGTAAGGGGCTTTTGTAGGGCGGGCGCAATAACGAAGTCAGAGCGCAGAAAAACGGTGCGCAAGAAAAACAACTTGCACACCCTATAAAACCAAGCTCTTCCCTATCAACACCAACAAGGTCCTGATTATTGTCAGGTTTCACCCGCCCCACAAACCCTAGCCACGACGCCAAGTCGTACCCTGAGCGCTGTCTTCTAGCACAATGCCAGCGGTAATCAATTCATCTCGAATGCGATCAGATTCGGCAAAGTTTTTAGCTGCGCGGGCGGCTTTACGACCTGCAATCAAGGCTTCAATCGCTGCTGCACTGTATTCGCCCTCATCGATACCGATGCTGGCCTGCAAGTAAGCTTGCGGCTCACGCTGCAATAGGCCCAAGATCGCACCCAATGCTTTTAACTGCCCAGCCAGCTCGCCCGATTGCTGCTTGTTGACTTCTAGCGCCAGCTCAAACAACACCGCCACGGCTTCAACGGTATTGAAATCGTCATCCATTGCGGCTTTAAAGCGCAGGGCGTAGCTGCTATTCCAGTCGATTTCTGACTCGATAGCGGGTACGTTTTTCAGGGTGGTGTAAAAACGGTTTAATGCGCCTTTCGCGTCATCCAAATGAGCATCGCTGTAATTCAACTGGCTACGGTAATGGGCGCGCAAGATAAAGAAGCGCACTACTTCAGCATCGTATTTTTCCAGCACTTCGCGGATGGTGAAGAAATTGCCCAAGCTCTTGGACATTTTTTCGTTATCCACGCGAATAAAGCCGTTATGCATCCAGTAATTCACGTAGGTATTGCCGTGTGCGCCTTCGGATTGGGCGATTTCGTTTTCGTGATGCGGAAACTGCAAGTCTGAACCACCGGCATGGATATCAAAATGGCTACCCAGATGATGGCAACTCATGGCCGAGCATTCGATATGCCAGCCAGGACGTCCCTCTCCCCATGGAGAGGCCCATTTTGCGTCTTGCGGCTCGTCGGCTTTAGCGGCTTTCCAGAGCACAAAATCCAGCGGATCTTGTTTATTTACATCCACATCTACCCGCTCGCCTGCGCGTAAATCGTCCAGCGATTTGCCAGACAATTTGCCGTAGCCTTCAAACTTACGCACGGCATAATAAACATCACCGTTGGGCGCAGGGTAAGCTAGGCCATTTGCAATCAACTTGGCGATTAAATCGTGCATGCCTTGCACATGCTCAGTAGCGCGTGGCTCGTGATCTGGGCGAATCACGCCCAGCGCATCGAAATCTTCATTCATGGCGGCAATAAAGCGGCCGGTCAGCGTATTGATGGCTTCGCCGTTTTCTAGAGCACGTTTGATGATTTTGTCGTCAATATCGGTGATATTGCGTACATGGGTGAGCTGATAGCCGGAAGCTCTCAACCAACGCGACACCATATCAAACACCACTACCATGCGGGCGTGCCCCAGATGACAGTAGTCATACACGGTCATACCGCAGACATACATATTCACCTTGCCGTCGGTAATCGGCTGAAAACGCTGTTTTTCGCGGGCCAGTGTGTTGTAGATATTTAACATGAGTGCTTTCGTCGACGTAAAAGAGTGATTCTACCAAAGCTGTCAATAGCGCGCTTCATCAGCAGGGATGAATCGTCAGAAAGACGCTTTTTTACCCAGCAACACTCACTTACCCCTATTGACAGAAAAGCACGCGCACAATATAAGAGTCTTTCTCAATACGACCATGGAATACACGGCATGAGTAAGAAAAACATAGCCATCATCGCCTTCAGCTTACTCGCTAGCGCGTGCAGCAGCGTGCCAGCAGACAATAAGCAATATGCAGAAATGGAAGAGAAAGAATATGTAACAGGAAGCAATATCCCACGCAAAGATCGCAGCACGGTTAAAGTCTATGACAAAGAATTACTACGAGAGCTGCAAGACCGCCCTACTGTTTCGCCTAATACCAATTAATACTTGGCCGCTCCGCACCCCATGTATTGCGCCAGCCGAGGCCCGCTTTGGCGCAATACGCTTTAGAGCAGCATGCATTATTCCAAATAACGCCGCCCACCATAGCCACTAATCCCCATCATTAGCCGCACCACTGCATGGCAAAGCCAAGGTAGAACACGGTAAACCCAGCGATCGCGCTCCACATCGCTCTTTTTAATAGGCGTAGCATCTTCTTGCAGGGCGCGTTTTAGGTCTGCACGCAACTCGCCAGCGAATTGCTTCTCACGGACAAAAACATTGGCCTCGCGGGCCAAAAGCAGGCTAAAAGGATCAATATTACTCGAACCTACCGTCGCCCATATCCCATCAATCGCGGCAACTTTAGCGTGCATAAAACCTTTTTTATATTCATAAATTTCAATGCCCGCACTTAAAAATTGCTGATAAAAGCCACGGCTGGCGTAATGCAGCAAGGCATGATCAACCCGCCCCTGCACCAGCAGCACCACATTCACCCCTCGTTTGGCCGCATGAATAAGGGCATGGCGTAAGCGATAGCCAGGCAAAAAATAAGCATTAGCCAAAATGATTTCGTTTTTAGCGTGCAAAATGGCTTGCAAATATTCGCGCTCGATATCCCGCCGATGGCGCAGATTATCTCGGTATACAAAACGCCCTCGTGCTCGCCCCAAGACCCTAGGCGAAGGTTGAATCAGGCTTTTCTGCGCCCAATTTTTTTTAAGCTGCACCCAGGCCGTATGCCGCCACAAATGATCCACCGATTCATGCAACTGAGCCACTAAGGGGCCAACCATACGCACGGCATAATCATAGCGGGGCGCCAGCTCAGGCTGCCCCGGCTCAAAATCTGACAAAATATTAATGCCACCAATAAATGCCACACAGCCATCAATAACAGCCAGCTTTCGATGTAAGCGACGCAAGCGCTGCCTATCAAAGGACAATACTTTGACTTCGGGCCTAAAAAATAAAAGCCGCACACCCGCTACAGCCAGCTTCTCCCGCCACGCCAAGGGTAAATTTCCAGCGCCAAAACCATCAATTTGCAGATTAACCCGCACACCCCGCAAAGCGGCCGCGATGAGGGATTGCATGACCGCTGTCCCTACTTCATCCGCTTCAAATAAATAGCTTTCTAAAAAAACTTCCTGCTGCGCTAGCTCAATTGCATCAATGAGAGCGGGGAAATAATCCTGCCCATTAAATAGCAATTTAAAGCGATTACCCGCCACATACATAAGCCCACTGCCTTTGGCACAACGCTTGCGCTCAAAATGATTGACCCAGAATACGGGTAAGAATACAGACAATATAAATAACCGCAGCGCTGACTGCTTTGTACCACCAAGAGAAAACTTACACCACGCCTTCATGGCGATGCAAAACCGTATATAGCGGCGCATGATCCGACAAATGAGACCAAGGCATACCACCCAGCACATTCGCCACTTGCACCGAAAAACCGCGCAAATACACTCGATCTAAAGACAAGAGAGGCCATTGGGCTGGAAAACTTTTGGCTGATGCACCATGCAGCGCATTAAATGCCTCGATCAAGCCTAACTCACGGGCAAATTGCATTGTGGCTTCACCGCGCCAATCATTAAAATCTCCTGCAAGCACGAGGGGTGCATCTTCAGGCACATCGCTTAATACTCGTTCGATCAGCATTTTTACCTGCTTGCGTCTATCCATTGCTCGCAAATTAAGGTGTACGCAAAGCGCATGCAAAGGCTGACGCCAGCCTGGCACGGCTAGCTCGCAATGCAAAACGCCCCTTTGCTCAAAACGGTGCAGCGTTAAATCATGGTTATGCCAGCGCAAAATAGGAAAACGCGACAGGAGTGCATTGCCATGATGGCCCAGTTTATAGCGCGCATTTAAGCCATAAGCCGTGTGTAAATCGCCAGCCAGATATTCATGCTGCGGTACAATCGGCCAATTAGAAAAACGCTGTATCCGCTGGCTATGCTCCCCCTGTACTTCCTGTAAAAAGATCAAATCGGGCGACAGCGCTTGTAAGGCCTCGCGCACATCATGTACCACCAAACGCTGGTTAAAGAGCGAGAGTCCCTTATGGATATTGTAAGTTGCAATCTTTAGCGAAAGAGGAGCATTCAAAGCCTAAGCTCCGTTGACGTTTGTTTCACAGCTGCATTTGGTCTAGTTTTGGGGCGGATAATGAGCACTCTTGCAAATACACGGCTACCACTTACCTTTACGGAGCATACCCGCCAATGTCGCCAAAACGTAAGGAAAATGTATGCAAAATAAGTAGTAAAAAAACACACCACGGTTAATTCAAAAACATCTGTAGACACAGAGAAAACCCTGAGGGAATGCAAGTCAATGACATGGATGACTTATGATTTCTCAGTTTTTCTTTGTGAGCGCCGTGTGCTCACCGTTCTCTGTGCCCACAGAACTTTTTGAATCTGAGGCTTTACCCAGACTTAGCGCAGCACCGTCGTCAAAGCATGCACACACACGGCAATGTTTTCGCGCCGAGCGCCGTAGCCCATCAAGCCAAACCGCCACGCTTTACCAGCCAACACACCTAAGCCTGCGCCAATTTCAAGGTTGTAATCTTCCAGCAGCACCTTGCGCACCGCCGCGTCATCGATGCCTGCGGGAATGTGCACGGTATTGAGCTGAGGCAGGCGGTAGGCTTCATCCACTACAAACTCTAGGCCCAAAGATTCCAGACCATAGCGCAACAGCTGATGCATATCACGGTGGCGCTGCCATGCTTTTTCTAAGCCTTCATTGGCCAGCAAGCGCAAAGATTCATGCAAGGCATACAGCGTATTCACCGGTGCAGTGTGGTGATAGCTACGCTTTGCGCCGCCTGTGGCATCGCCCCAATAGCCCATCACCAAGCTTTGATCTAAAAACCAGCTTTGCACCGGCGTTTTGCGGGCTTTTAATTTAGCCACGGCCGCATCAGAGAAAGACAGCGGCGACAGGCCTGGCACGCAGGATAAACATTTCTGGCTTCCTGAATACACCGCATCAATGCCCCAATCATCCACGCGCAGCTCAACGCCGCCAAGGGAAGTCACTGCATCCACAATGGTCAGGCAATCGTATTTTTTAGCCAGCGCGCAAAGCGTTTTGGCGTCAGACAACGCCCCTGTCGAGGTTTCTGCATGCACAAAGGCAAGGAACTTGGCTTCTGGATGGGCTTTAAGTGCGTCTTCGACTTGATTTGGATTAACCGGCTCGCCCCAAGCGTTGTCTACCAGCACGGCAATTGCGCCAAGGCGTTCGACATTTTGGCGCATACGTTCACCAAATACGCCATTGCGACAAACGATGACGGTTTCGCCCGGCTCAACCAGATTCACAAAACACGCTTCCATCCCTGCTGAGCCAGGCGCTGAAACGGCCATGGTGACGGAGTTTTTAGTCTGAAATGCGTATTGCAGCAGCGTTTTAATCTCGTCCATCATGCCCACAAATAGCGGGTCTAAATGGCCCACCGTCGGCTTAGACAGCGCTGCCAGCACAGAAGGATAAATGTCAGAAGGCCCCGGCCCCATCAAAATACGATGTGGCGGGAAGAAAGGCATAATCATCGGTGGCGTAAGCATGGGAGTCTCCGTCTTAAAAAAGGGGGTAGTGCCATTATCGGGCTTTTTAGCCCGTCTTACGGCAGCGGAAAACACTTATGTTGCTGCAGTGCAAAAAAACCTCTATTTCACCCCCTTATTAAGTTAAGTTTTAAGCAGAATGTCATCCGGTGGGCGTACACTTACACTGTATTTACTGATATTGCCTCTTGTAAGTACCCAAGCATAAATTATCCAATCTTTTTCAATCATGCGTTTTTCTTAGGGTGCAAAACGCCGTAGGCGTTACGCACCAAGAGCTGGTGCGCAAGAAAGGCACTTGCACACCCTACGAAAATCACATGTTTTTTCTTTTAAAAATGCGTGATAACTTATGTCAAACTACTTACAAGCACATTGTAAATATCCTAGGAAAAAGGCTTACCCGCGTACTTTTTAGCATTGTTCAGCCTACACATTCAAAAACCAAACGCGGCCCTCAAGAAACCCATCGACATAGACGTCATTCAGCAAAAGGCATAGCTGCATTTTTTAATAGAGAATCAATCTAAGGATAAGCGGATGCTAAGCGATCAAGAAATCGGGCGATATCTAGAACGAATCAATTATTCCGGCAGCATTCCCGTGGATCTAGCCACGCTCACCGCCTTGCATCAAGCGCATATGCGGCATATTCCATTTGAAAACTTAGATATTCACTTAAACATCCCCATTGAATTAAGCCATCCCGCCCTATTTAATAAGGTGGTCTTAAAAAAAAGGGGTGGGTTTTGTTATGAACTTAATTATTTATTTTTTGCACTACTTTCATCTCTTGGCTTTTACACTCAACTAATCTCTGCCCAGGTATTCAATGGCAAAAGCTATGGGCCAGAATTCGGTCATTTATTGCTGCTTGTTACCCTAAACAATCAACAGTTTATTGCCGATGTCGGCTTTGGTGATTCATTTCAAACGCCCTTAGCCATCCATCACCAAAGTCATGAAAATGCCGCTTACCAAATTATGCAAAGCGATGCGTTTTATACTGTGTTGCAAAAAAAGAGCAATCAAGAATATAAGCCACTATATCAATTCACTTTAAATACTTATGATATTAGTGATTTTGCTAATATGTGTATTTATCAGCAAACATCCCCTGCTTCGCATTTTACGCAAAAATCGGTTTGCTCAATCGCAACGATGGAGGGGCGCAATACGATTTCAAATGGCTGCGTTATTCAAACCAAGCATGATCGCCGCACGATTCACCATATTGGCGACATAGCAGAATATCGCCAACGCTTACAACAATATTTTCAAATCTCGCTTCCTGACACCGCCTGCATTGCAGCACTTTTACATAGCAAAAAGATCGTCAGCCAAGTTGGCACCTAAAAAGATACGTGAATAACATAAACGGCCTATTCAGGCGTGCTCTTGTTCAGCAATGTACTGTAGGGCGGATGCAACCCGCGTATTTACTCAACATCTTGTCCAAACAAATAAGGGATGGTGTGCGGCCAAAATCCAAATCTTGCACCTCTTTCTCTCCAGAAAACACGGCATTTTATGGAACAAAGGGCTAGGGTCTGTCGGACTTAAGGCTGATCTACTGCGGAAAAGCCGGATTTGGCCATATTTCACGCATCTTTTCGTTGAATAGCCAGCTATTCGCCTCAAAAATCCATGTTGCTGTCTCAAACTGGGCTTTGCCTCTACGATCGCTTAAGTCCGACAGGCTGCTAGGTAAAACCCTAGCCCCTCTTACCTCAATCCTATCAACTTAAGCTTATTGCATTGGGTGTGTTGGCATTTATAGGGTGTACAACGACGTAGTCGTTGCGCACCGAAAGCGGTGCGCAAGAAAAACGACTTGCACACCCTATATAAAACCAACCATGTTTTGACCTTAAGTTGATAGGATTGCCTCTTACCTAAGCCACACTCTGCCCTATAAAATAACGCGCACCCCGCAAATACTTAAAATAATCGACAGCCCAACTAAAGCTTCCAGTATAAATGTCGATATAGTAGTCCTGAGGCAAGCTTAGCCATAAGCTCAGGATTGGCCTTGCAAATCATCAATACCAATGTGGCTTCGCTGATGGTGCAGCGAAACCTCGAAAAAACGCAAAATGCGCTGAATACCTCTCTTCAGCGTTTATCATCCGGCTTGCGTATCAATAGCGCCAAAGATGATCCAGCTGGACTATTAATTTCAGAAAGAATGACCGCCAAAATCCGGGGCTTAACGCAGGCCAAGCGCAATGCCAACGACGCGATTTCGATGGCGCAAACCGGCGAAGGCGCGCTCACTCAGCAGATCGATATTTTGCAGCGCATACGAGAATTGGCGGTGCAATCGGCCAATACCACTAACTCGGCATCGGATCGGCGGGCGATGAATGCCGAAGTCACTCAGCTCGTCGACGAGCTAGACCGTATTGCCAAAGACACCGAATTTAACGGGCAAAAATTATTCGATGGCTCCTCCCCCATGATGTCTTACCAAATTGGCGCCAATGCAGGGGACACGCTGAGTACCCGTTTAAGCAACTTACGAACAGATCAATACGGCGCTTACACCATCGGCAGCAGCAAGCCCACTTGGAGCGAGCCATCCACCGGCTCGTTAAGCTACACAGATGGCATGGCAGGCACGATCAGCACCGCCAGTGGCGCTGTTTTTAGCAGTGGCACGCTGCTGCTTAATGGCCGCAGTATCAGCTTAAATGAGGCCGATTCTGCCCGAACCATCGCGGCCAAAATCAATCAAGCCAACACCGGCGTCAATGCCAGCGCCCGCACTGAAACGATTTTATCGCTAGGCTCAGGCAGCTATGATTTAACTGTGGCATCAAAATCCAATAACTTTAGTAGCGTTAATTTTAATGTGGTGGATGCTAATAACAACGGCGTGATTGATCGCGATGAATACGCCAGCGCCATCAACGCCTTTAATGCTAAATCATCGAAGACCGGCGTTTTAGCTCAGCTTACCGAGTTCAAAAACACCAGCGGCGGCGCAGCACTAGGGATTAAATTAAGCAATAACGATGGCAATCATATTGTGCTGGCATCCAACTCTGGAGCGGCCAGCGGCTTTGGCGGCGCGGTCTCGATCTGGAATTACGACCCCGCCACCTCCTTTGGCAATAGCCCGCAGATGGTCGAATCCTTACTCGGGAGCGCGCCTTATCTATTATCCAGCTCAGGCAGTGTCAGCTTTGCTGGGCAAGTGGCTTTAAATAGCAACACGGCTTATTCATTACAGACCGATAGCACGCTTTCGATCAGAAATGGCGTGTTTTATAACGGTGGCAGCAGCGGCACGCTTACCCCTGCTAGCAGCCTCAGCCCTAGCCTTAATTCTGTTGCCGATCTGGATGTGTCCACCGTCCACAACGCAAATATGGCGATGATTATTGCAGACAAAGCCCTCGACACGCTCAACCAGCAGCGATCTAGTCTAGGTGCATTTCAGAGCAGAATCGCCTTTACCATCGCCTATATCGACAACAGCATAGAAACCACCAGCGCCGCCCGCAGCCGCATTTTGGACGCCGATATGGCTGCAGAAATGGCCTCGCTGGCCCGCTCGCAAATCTTGCTGCAAGTTGGCCACGCCATGCTTGCTGCAGCTAATGCCATGCCTAACTTGGTGTTGAGCTTATTAAAAGGATTGTAATACTTACACGTACCGCTTACCGCTCTTGCTGCCCTGCACAGGGCGTGGATACTCCTACATGCAGCACACAATTTCGCCCTGCACGCTTGGCGGCGTAAAGCACTTGATCTGCTTCTGCTACTACGCTTTCTGGGGTATCACCATGTAAAGGAAAGCTCGCCACACCAATGCTCACGGTGACTCTCAGCGCTTTACCCCCCGCCACAAACAAATAGCCTTCCACGCAAGCACGTATCCGCTCCGCCACCAACAAAGCGCCCTCAAGCTGCATTTTATAGAGGCACACCGCAAACTCTTCGCCACCATAGCGCGCGGCACAATCAATTGGACGAATGCACTCTTGCAAAAGACTTGCCACTCGGCGCAGCACTTCATCCCCTGCCTGATGCCCGTAATTGTCATTCACTTTTTTAAAGTAATCGACATCAATCATCAATACCGCTAACACACCCCCATCCACTCGACAATGGGCCATGTTTTGCTCCAAGAGGCGATAAAAAGCCACTTGATTGGCTAAGCCCGTAAGCGCATCCAGTTGAGATTTTATTTTAAACAGATCCCGCTCACTTTCTGTTTGAGTTAGGCGAACATACACACGATCCACCACATACTTCGCAAAGAGCAGGCTAGCGCCACCAAACACGATCAAGGCCGCCAAAACCCTCAGCACAAACTGCTGCTGCTCCCGATGTTTTTCAGTGAAATTATTAACCACCACCCACTGCCCAACCGCTTGCCCTGCGGTATCACGCAATACCACTTCACTAAAATATAAGACTTCATGATCAATCGTTGCCTCAAAAACAGACTGCATCTGCCCACCTCCCGCAAAACGGGTATAGCGCAACAGATGTGGATTAATATGCGGTGTATTGCCTGCCAAGACCACATCGGGAAATTGCCCCCAATGAGGCACATGCCCCAGTCCGCGCATGCCATCTTCCCATTTAGCTTGATCCAAATATTTTTTTTCAATCAGCATAAATAAATTAAGGCCCGCTAGATCTTGTAAGGTGGATAAGGATTTATCTACCTCCATGCCGAGCTCTAAATACCCGAGCAAATGCTGCTGCTGATCACGCCAAGGCAAGACTACTCTTAAGGTGAACGAGCCTCTCACCCCAAGCTCAACCCCAGATGCCACCTTAGCTAAGCGCTGAGCGTCGATGGCTGTTTTGCGCTCCACAATATCTCCAAAACGATCAGGCTGATGTACCCGTAAAAAAATCTGTCGCTCAGGCGTCATAAAATACCAATGCGTTACATCATGATCGGCTCTTAAGCGCTTAAATAAATCTTGGCTGGCGGCCAATAAAGCAGGCCGATCTCGTCGTACAAAAGCATCTTGAAAGATCACATTTCCTTCTAAAACTTTCAGCAACGCACCTAATTTATCTGCATTACTTTCCACATTTAGCCGCATCGCACCTTCAACCGATATGGGCATTTTTCTCAAGAATGCATTTTTATCACTCCGATCATGCAAATA
Organism: Janthinobacterium sp.; assembly: GCA_025360045.1. Classification (GTDB taxonomy): domain Bacteria; phylum Pseudomonadota; class Gammaproteobacteria; order Burkholderiales; family Chitinibacteraceae; genus Iodobacter. The sequence goes on from JANYCY010000052.1 coordinate 47,349, forward strand.
GGTACTCATAAAAAAAATGGCAACCATCATCACTAGCGCCACGCAAAAGGGAATAAGCAGCACCGCACGATAGAAATTAAGACTTTGCTTATTGAACATTTCCTTCCCTTTCTACTTACTTGGAGATAACTACAACTACCCACTACGGTTTTTTCTGACTGAGACAAAAAAAAGTCATACAATCATGCGCATTCCCATTGGCATAAATACCGCAGTATTATTTACAATATATAGCTTACTTCAATTTAAATTACACCCCCAACTACGTGCCACCTATAGGTAAAATAATCTCGAATTTAAAAAAAACACTTAAAGAAATTGTGTTAGCAATTAACAAACATCAAAGAAAATCACCTATCTCAATTAAAAAAAATGCCAGTTCGCCACATTTCTTGATATCGCGCACATTTTAAATCGCTCCCCTATTTTATGATCGAGATGACATAAACTCCTGCGGATGCCGACCATGCTCGACCTCTCAACCTTTTTTCTTGGCCGCCCCCTGACTGCGCCGTTGATGAACGCCTCCGGCGTTTGGTGCAACGTCACAAACCAGCTCAATGCGCTCGCAAAGAGTGAAGCAGGTGCAATGGTCACTAAAAGCTGTACACTCTTACGCCGCGATGGTAATCCAGAACCCCGCTACCATACCCTTGCGATGGGCAGTATCAACTCAATGGGGCTACCCAATGAGGGCCACCACTATTATCTGGACTACGCCGAGCGCCATGATTACGAAAACAAACCCTTGTTTTTTTCTGTGGCGGGGCTGACGCTAGACGACAATCTAACCATGGTGGCACAGATTCAAGATGCCTATACGCCTGCGATTTTAGAGCTAAACCTCTCTTGCCCCAATGTGCCGGGCAAGGCACAAATTGGCTACGACTTTGAAGCCTTAGACGTCATTCTTTCAGAAATAAGCTCAGCCTATTCACGTCCATTTGGGGTGAAACTACCACCCTATTTTGACATTGCGCACTTTGATGAAGTGGCCGATATATTAAATCGCTATGATAAAGTTCAGTTTATCACCTGCATTAACTCTATCGGCAATGGATTAATGATTGATATCAATAGCGAAACCGTACTCATTAAACCTAAGCACGGCTTTGGTGGAATTGGCGGCGAATATGTATTGCCAACTGCATTAGCCAATGTCAATGCTTTTTATAGCCGCTGCCCAAATAAATCAATCATTGGCTGTGGTGGTGTGAGCACAGGTGAACATGTGTTTTTGCACTTATTAGCGGGTGCGGGAATAGTTCAAGTGGGCACAACATTATATGAAGAAGGCCCAGAAGTATTTACTAGATTGAAATCTGAGCTATCACAAATTATGGTAAAAAAAGGATATAAAACTATTCGGGAATTTCAAGGGAAATTAAAAACGATTTAAGCGTTTTTACTAATCTATTTCCCTATTAGGCATAATATCCATTTACGCTACCCTCTTCCCCAGCGCATGATCATCAACCACTGCAAATCTGCAGTGATTGATCATGGATGCACAGTTTCACTGTGCTCCCGCTTGGAGGAATAGCATGCTTACTCAATGTGTTAAGACGGGGCTTACCCTTACTCTAATTTGTGCTGCCTTCGCTGCCAATGCAGCAGACAAGCTTCCAAATGTAACGATTCTCGCAACGGGCGGCACCATTGCAGGCACGGGTGCCACCAGCACTACTACCGTAGGCTATACCGCAGCCAAAATCGGCGTAGAGCGTTTGATTGAAGCCGTACCCGAGCTGCAAAAAGTGGCCCAAGTTAAAGGCGAGCAAGTTTTCCAAATCGCCAGCGAAAACATGAGTAACGAGCATTGGTTAAAGCTTGCCAAACGCGTCAATGAAGTATTAAAACAATCTGATGTAGACGGTATCGTCATTACCCACGGCACCGATACCATCGAAGAAACCGCCTACTTCCTAAATCTAGTCGTTAAAAGCAAGAAGCCGGTAGTCATCGTTGGTGCGATGCGCCCAGCTACTGCCATTAGCGCAGATGGCCCGATCAATCTTTACAATGCAGTCGCTTTGGCTGGCAGCAAAGAAGCCATTGGCCAAGGTGTATTGGTCTCCTTGAATGATGAAATCCAAGGCGCACGCGATGTCACCAAAACCAATACCATGACCGGCAATACTTTCAGAGCGCCAGAGCTAGGCAGCTTGGGTTATATGGTATCGGGCCAAGCTAAGTTTTATCGCAGCAGCACTCGTAAGCACACCAGCGAAACCGAATTCGATGTAAGTAAGTTAGAAACCCTGCCAGCCGTGGATATTGCTTACGGCTCAGCCAATGCAAATACCCTAGCGATTGATGCCTTTGCGGCAGCTGGCGATGTAGGCATTATTTATGCAGGCACAGGGGACGGCAGCTTATCCACCCCAGTTCGCGCCCGTCTTACTGAGCTACGCCAAAAAGGCATACACATTAATCGCTCATCCCGCGTGGGCAATGGCCCAACCGTACGTGGCGGCGAAAATGACGATGATAAAACCGACTTTACCGTTTCCGACACCCTCAGCCCACAAAAAGCGCGTATCCTGCTGATGCTGGCACTAACAAAAACTAAAGACAGTAAAGAAATTCAGCGGATGTTTTATACCTACTAATCTAAGCGTTTAAGCAAGACGCTATCTGTAATATGCGAAAAATGACTTACTTGCAACTTAGCTTTTTTGAATAAAGTTAAATTATCATCATTTTTCAAAATAAAATGCGGCCAGAATGGCCGCATTTTATTACAATAAATAAATTAGAAAACCAAGTTAGAAAATCTGGGCTTTGTTGCACAAATCAATTTAAGAACGAACCGCCCCAAAACCCAAACGGATTTACGCCACGCGCACCGTCACTGGTGTGCCCAATTGCGTGAAGCGATTTTAGTGGGTCCACAATCAGCGTGAATAGCCCGTCGCGGGGACAATCACCAAAGCGGCCCGCTGCCCCACTTCAACATGAGGATTAGGAAAAATAAGCCGTGCACTGGCTTCATCCACCACATGCTTAATATCCGCGTCCTCGGCCAAGAGAGTGCCGATGGCTAGTGGCGTAAAGTTATCCATCTGGGCATCAATACGTAAGGCAAAGTCTTCACTCTGTTTTACGATCTCACGCGAGACTTTAAATAGACTGACATGTGCAGGCACGACATCGCAATCTGGCAGCTCGCCGCTGATCAAGCCTTCTAAATAAGCCTGCATTTTGCTCAAATCAACGTCGGTGTTCTGGCCAAAGGGCTTGGCTCGGCCCAGCTCTACCGTAAAGGCCGCTGCGCCACAATGCTGACTAGAGAAAAATGAAAAGGTGGTGGAGGTGGTCGACTGCAGCAGCACCGCATCCACACCGGCGCAAGCTAGGCGCGCCACTTGCAAAGGATCAAAATCACGCCCCTGCGGAGGCAGAGGGTAGATGGCAAATTTTTCAATTAAGGAGCCATGAATCGCAGTGTGTAAATCGTAATGCAGACGCGGCTTGCCGTCTTGTATCGATCTAGAAAAAAACCGCATCAGCTGCATTTCTAACATCGCGGCACGGCGAGCTTCCTCACCATCATCTACATCAGGCAGGCGGCAAAATAGGCGATTCATATCTTGATCAATGCAGCGCACCCCCTGGCGCATCGCCTCAATATTGCCAAATATGCAGAGCACGCGCGCACGCACTCTAAGCTGGCCCTCCAAAATCTGGCTAACAATTTGATCCAGCAGCTCAATCGGTGCGGTTTCATTACCATGAATGCCGCAGCTCAACACCACATCCAGCTGTCTATCGCTTGGGTCTTTAGGCTCGAAGCGGATCACGCCTTCGTCCATCACCTGCACATGCGTGCCATTAGGCAGGCAATAGGGCAAGGCAATGCAAGTTTTGCCTGCTAAGGCTTGTGCTAAAAAAGATTGTTCTAAACAGGAGTTACTCATTTTAGGTCTGGTCTTCTGGTGGCTGATTAGTCTAGCAGATGGCTGCAGTGGGCATGCCGCCTATAAATGCCCACGCATTCTGTCGCTCAAATCAAAGCTTTACGTAAGCAAAGCCAGAAATAAGAAAGGGCGCATCACGCGCCCCCACTGTCTATATCAAACCAACTGGCAAGGGTAAATTGAGCCAAGATGTAAAATTTGCGTCAGCTCATCTAGCGCGGTACGTACTTCAATAATCAGCTTAGGATCAGCTAAATCCGACTCGCTTAGGCGATCACGGTAATGCTGATCGACCCACGTATTTAACTTAGCAAATAGCGTGTCGTTCATCCAGATATGTGGATTCACCGCCGCCAGCTCTTGCTCTTTCAAAGCGACGCGTAAGCGTAAGCAGGCCGGGCCGCCGCCGTTTTGCATGCTTTGCTTTAAATCGAACACCATCAGCTCGGCAATCGGTCCATTGCTAGCCAACATGCCTTGCAAATAATCCCAAACGGCAGGCGTGGCGCGGCACTCATCCGGCACGACTAGATTTTGTCGGCCATCGGCACGCGCCAACAATTGGCTATTAAAGAGGTAAGACTTCACTGCATCAGCCACGCTCACTTGCGCCAGCGGCACTTCAATCACTTGCAAACCACCACCCAGCTTTGCGTCTAGCTCGGCATAGACGGCCGCTTGGCGCAAAAAAGCCGTTTCATGGCTAAACAGCACATTTTGATTGCCAACCGAAATCACGTCATTGTGAAACACGCCCGCATCAATCACCGCAGGGTTTTGCTGAGCAAACACCATATGATCGGCGTTTAAGCCATGTAAGCGCGCAATCGCCTCTCCGGCTTCACGCGTTTGCCGAGCAGGGAATTTCTGCGGCTCAAGTTCACCAGCCCAGTGCTGGCGACCATAGACAAAAAACTCCACGCCGGTCTGGCCATAATCGTGACAAAAACGGGTGTGGTTTGCTGCGCCTTCATCACCAAACACGGCCTGCATAGGTAGCGCATCATGATGAGCAAAGACCGCATCGTTATTAAACATGGCTTTGAGCGTGCGGGTGGTTTGCCCATGCTCGATCGCGCGATGAAATTTATTTTGTAAATTAGCCGCGGTAAAGTGCACTCGCCCATCGCGTGTATCTGCTGAAGGGCTAACCGTCGCGGCATTGGCCGTCCACATACTGGATGCGGACGATACATTGGCAAGTAGGCCCGGCGTGGCTTTAGCCACTGCAGCTAAAACGCTGGCGTCATCCCCCACAAAGCCCAAGTCACGCAATAGACCAATGGCTGGGCGCTCTTGCGGCACAAATACGCCCTGCTTATAGCCCATATCGGCCAGCGCTTTCATTTTAGCAAGGCCTTGCTTGGCCGCTTCACGCGGGTTGGCGGCTTTATTGGCATTGGATGTGGAGGCCACATTGCCAAATGAATGGCCACCATAATGGTGGGTTGGGCCAACTAAACCATCAAAATTTGCTTCAAAACTAGTCGACATCATGTTTCCTTTACCATGACCATGCCAGGCGGCAATTTCGCCGGCATAGTTAACATTTCCGATTCCAAAGAAGCAACAGGATAAGCACAATAATCTGCTGCGTAATAAGCACTAGGGCGGTGATTGCCACTCGCACCCACGCCACCAAATGGGCCTGCACTTGAGGCCCCAGTCAGTGGTTTATTCCAATTCACAATCCCTGCCCGCGATTCACGCCAAAACACTTTGTAGCGATCACGACTATCCGATAGCAAGCCCGCCGCCAAACCAAAGCGGCTGCGATTAGCAAGGCGAATGGCATCGTCAAATTCACTATAACGTTGCACTTGCAATAAGGGCCCAAAATATTCTTCATCCGGCAAATCAAGCACATCGCTAACATCAATCATGCCTGCCGTCAGCATAGCCGCGCCCGCCACTAAGCGGCGCATTTCTAACAAAACCTGCCCACCCTGCTCTTGTAACGCGGCTTGTACAGCCAACATTTTATTGGCCGCTGCCATCGAGATCATGGAGCCCATAAAAGGAGCAGGCTCCGCATCCCAAGCGCCAATTCGCAGCTCGGCACTAACTCTCACTAAACGCTCTAAAAACTGATCGCCCCATTCTCCCTTAGGCACAAATAAGCGCCTTGCACAGGAGCAGCGTTGCCCAGCCGAGATAAACGAAGACTGAATGACATGGTGAATCGCCGCGGCCACATCGGCGACTTCATCCACAATCAGCGCATTATTGCCGCTCATTTCTAGCGCTAGAATTTTATCGGGACGGCCAGAAAACTGCTGATGCACGGCGTAACCCGTGGCCGAGCTACCAGTAAAGAACACGCCATCAAGATCATCATGGCTCGTCAGCAAAGTACCCGTCGACGGGCCGCCTTGGAGCAAGTTAATCACGCCTGCAGGCAAGCCTGCCGCCAGCCACAGCTCAACCGTTTTTTGGGCCGACATCGGCGCGTATTCAGAAGGCTTAAAAATCACCACATTGCCGGCCAAAAGGGCCGGAACAATATGGCCATTGGGCAAATGCCCAGGGAAATTATACGGCCCCAGCACCGCTACCACACCATGAGGGCGATGGCGCAAGACCACACTGGCATCCCCCTGAGTAGACTCTTTACGGTAGCTACGCTCCTCAAAAGCACGAATCGAGATATCCACTTTGCTGACCATGCTGGCTACTTCCATGGCCGCTTCCCAGCGTGGTTTTCCTGTTTCTAAGCCGATTGTGGCCGCTAACTCATCTCGATTGGCTTGCAGTAAATCAGCGAAACACCGCAGCACCGCAATGCGATTACTGAGTTCGGTATCTCGCCATAATGGAAACGCCATTCGCGCAGCGGCCACGGCAGCAGCAATTTCTTGCTCTGTTGCCGCATTCCCCACCCAAACGGCCTGTTGGCTAACAGGATTGCGAGAAGTCCACGCCCCCCCTTTACCCACAGACCAGCGCCCATCAATTAACTGCATAATCTACCCCTTAGCAGACAACAGCACCGCTCGTACTTGCTCGCCATCTGCAAGCATCGTAGGACGGGTGAAACCCGCCGTTCTTCAACGTATTTCATGGCAAAATCTGGCGGGGTCCCGCCCTATAAAATACAAAACTACCCCTTGGCAGACAACAGCACCGCTCGCACTTGCTCGCCATCTGCGATACCCAGCCTATCCAACACCTCTTGCGTTAATTGCAAGCCATGGTGGGTTTTATGCGCCATCGCAATGGTGCAGCGAAAGCCGACCAATTTACGATTCGACACTAGCCAAGGCTCCGCATCATCAGCGGCAGTAGGCAACGATTCGGCCACATAGCTGCAACTCGCACGCACTGCACGAATTTGATTAAGCTCGCATTCCAGCGTGGGGCCTGCGTCAAAAATATCTACATAGCCTTGATAGCGAAACCCTTCGGCTTCTAGCATGGCGCGAGCAGGCCGCGTTGCCGCGTGAACCTCGGCAATCGTCGCCCGCGCTTCCTCGGGTAAAAAGCAGGTGTAAATCGGATGTTGCGGCATCAGCTCGGCAATAAACGATTTGCTGCCGACATAGGACAAGAAATCGGCACGGGCAAAATCCATGCGAAAAAAATGCCGCCCCAAGCTTTCCCAAAAAGGCGAAATGCCGTCTTCATCCGAAATGCCGCGCATTTCAGCAATAATGCGATGCGAGAAGCGCTCGCTATGCTCGGCCATAAATAAGAAACGCGCCTTAGACAGCAAGCTACCATTACCGTCTTTACGGTAAAGCGGCAGCAAGAACAAGGAACACAGCTCGCTTGAACCGGTCATATCGCTATTCAAAAATAGCGTTTCCAACTGCTTATAAATGCCTAATTCACGGGACGCATGCACATTAATGCCGACGCGATAGTTGTACCAAGTCTCATGCATGCCAACAGCGGCCTCAATCGCCGAAGTCCCGACAATTTTCCCCGTCGACTCATCTTCCAGCACAAACACATAACTTGCATCCGCCGCATCAGGGGCATCGGCATGCAGCGATGTTTCGCTCGCTAAAATACGCGCAGACAAACGATCAGGATTCGCTTGCAGGGTGGTTACTCCCACCCCGGCTTCTTTCGCTAAAGCCAGTAACTCAGGTAAATCGCCAGTCTCAATAGGGCGAATCAACATTCACAAAACTCCTTTTAACCTCAACTTGGGCATCGATTGATGCATGCTCTCCGCTACAAAAAAAGCGCTACAACGAACAACACAAATCTTATTTTTTAATTGCAGCCCGTTCGCCATCAGGCCCAATTCTTACGAAACCATAGTGACCGTCAGCCACTCTATTTTACTCACTGAGCGGGCAATTTAATGCCTAGCAACACGAGAAAATCCACTCGAATCCTATTTTTCAATCTAACAAAGCTTGCGTTTCATTACATCGGGACAAGCCCCAACCATTGAGTATGCCCTTGTAAATAGAGCGTAATTTAGTACGCTGTCTTTCAACTTGGCTCAATATTGACTATGAATAACACATCAATTACGACTTGCAGATATCAAAATGAATCGTTCATACCACCAATGTAAATGCCTGCCGTCTAAAGTACGACCCTAAGCAGAATAATCACTGAGCCCTGCTGCCCTGCACCCCTGACTCAAATTTTCAGCAAACGCTTATACAGGATGTTACAAATGGCCGTAACGCACAAAATCAACAATGAGCTATGTACGATATCCATCAGCGGCGAAATGTCCATTTATACCGCGAAACTCACCCAAGAAGCGCTGATGGAATTACTACAAACAGGGGAGGATATTCATCTAGATTTATCCGAGGTCAATGAAATTGATAGCGTGGGAATTCAGCTTTTAATTAGCCTAAAAAAATATGCGCATGAAAAAAATATCGCACTGCAATTCCATGCACACAGCCAGTGCGTACTTGATGTCATTGATCTTTACAATATTGCCGCCGAATTGGGTGATCCATTAGTGCTCACCCAACGTCAGGAGTAAAGTATGGATTTGAATAGCGCCAGAGCAGCCCTGATCGAAGAAGCGCGTGATTTGCTTATTTCGATGGAATCTGCCCTCCTGACGATCGAAGGGTCGAATATAAATAGCGAGGAAATTGACGCTATTTTTCGCGTGGCTCATACCATCAAAGGCTCTGCTGCATTATTCTCCCTTGATTATATTGTAATCTTTACCCACAGCATGGAAAGCGTACTAGACTTAGTCAGAAGTGATGAAATACAAATCGACGAAAAAATGATTTCAATTTTATTAGACTGTAAGGATTACCTTTGCCTACTCATTAATGCAGTAGAAAACAAAACAGAAAACATTGACCCAGATATTGTTAGTCGTGCACGCTTACTCGCACAGCTTGATGAATACCTTTCATGCTCAAACGAAATACAGACAATTGCCGAATCCGCACATATTGAAAAAGAAATTACAAAAAAAAATGGAGACACCCATTGGCATTTATCTTTACGTTTCAATCAAAACATCTTCATCAATGGCCTAGATCCTTCTGAATTTATTCGTTACCTAGCAACTCTAGGCGAAATTATATACATCCACACCATTACTGAAAAAATACCCACACTTGATCTCATTAATGCTGATCTATGCTATTTAGGATTTGAAATTGATCTAGAATCATCTAAAGACAAAAAAACGATAGAAAGCACTTTTGATTTTATTCGCAAAGACAGCACTATTCGTATTTTATCACCTCACGCTAAAATCCAAGAATATATTGATCTTATTTATTCGCTCCCCGAGCCACCACAGCTACTAGGTGAAATCATCCTCAAAGGCGGGTCGATCACCCCTTTAGAGCTGGAAGAAATTCTTCATATTCAAAAAACAGAACCCAATCGACAATTAGGTAGCATTTTTGTTGAAGAAAAAATGGTTGCCGCTCCCGTGGTGGCGGCCGCATTGCAAAAGCAGAAGCAAAGTGAAGATAGAAAAAATAGCGAATTAAAATTCATCAAAGTTGAAGCCGGCAAACTGGATATGCTGATTAATATGGTCGGCGAATTAGTCATTGCAGGCGCCGCCGCCAATTTAATTTCAAAAACAAACCAAGATCCTGCCGTAGGAGAAGCCTGTGCAAACATTTCTGATTTAGTAGAAAAAATACGAGATAGCGCACTAAATTTAAGAATGGTGCAAATAAAAGAAGTATTCGATCGCTTCCCAAGAGTTATTCGTGACGCGGCCAAAAGTTTAGACAAGCAAATCAATTTAAAATTAATTGGCACAGAAACTGAGCTAGATAAAAGTATGATAGAAAAGCTCAGCGACCCTTTGATGCACATTGTTCGTAATGCTGTAGACCATGGCATTGAGCAGCCCGAAACAAGAATTGCTAATGGCAAGCCCGCCCAAGGCGAAATCATCCTCAATGCTTTTCATGATTCCGGTAGCGTTGTCATCGAAATCTCTGATGATGGTGCAGGGCTTAATAAAGATCGAATTGTTAAAAAAGCGATTGAAAAAAAATTAATTAGTAAGAATTCAACACTGAGTGAATATGAAATTTACCAGCTTATTTTTGAGGCCGGTTTTTCAACCGCAGAAAAAGTAACCCACCTCTCCGGCAGAGGGGTAGGTATGGATGTCGTCAAAAAAAATATCGAGCAATTACGAGGGGAAGTTGAAGTTTTATCAGAAGAAGGAACAGGCAGTATATTTAGAATTCGTCTTCCCTTAACCATGGCGATTATTGATGGCTTTCAAGTCATGGTAGCGGGTGCTACATTCGTTATTCCGCTCGATTTAGTCCTCGAATGCGCCGAACTCACTCCTGATGATGAACAGCATAACTTTGTGAATTTACGTGGAAAAGTTTTGCCCTTTGTGCGATTGCGTGATTTATTCGACCTTCCTGAAAACAAAACAATTAAAGAAAACATTGTAGTCATTCAATACGGGCAAAATCGCGCTGGATTAGTCGTTGATAAGTTAATTGGCGAGTTCCAAGCAGTGATCAAGCCATTAGGCCGTTTATTTAAAGAATTAAAAGGGATTAGTGGATCAACCATTTTAGGGTCTGGCCAAGTTGCTTTGATTTTAGACGTTGCACAACTTATTCAATTTGCACATAAAAAATCGAGCTACATCACGCCAAATCAATTAATAAACGCACCCACAAACCCGCAAAACACGGCCCAAGAAGAAAAAAAAGGAAATTATAATGATCTGGTTTGATAATTTAAAACTTGGAAAGAAACTAATCATCACCTTTATGGCTATCGCCAGCATGTCGCTCATCACGGGCATTATCGGCATGACAAGAGTCATTGAAACCTCTGAATTATTAAACACCATGTATCTGAATAAACTCATACCCATAAAAGACATTTCTAAAGCACATATCAATGCAGTACAAATAACTAGACGGCTGAATTTTTATTTACTAACCCAAGATGAGAAACTACGGGCAGACACATTGTCTTTAATCAAAGATCATGAAAATGAGATGCTAGCCTTTATAGAAAAATACCAAAGCAGCGAACACACCAAAGACAATGACGCTGTATTAAAAGAACTCCCTTCTTTATTACTTAAATTTAAAAATTCTCAAAATCATTTTATTAGTGTAGCCAATCAACACGAAGATGAAGAAGCAACGCTTATTATTCTAAATGAAATCCGACCTATTTTTATAGACATTGAAGATGCATTTAATGCATTAACCAACAACAATGCGGCCAGTAGCCAGCAATTATTTGAAACGGCCACTGTACTTTCTGAGCGCATTAAACAATGGATGTTTCTTCTAGTCTTAGCCATATTCCTTCTTGCGATCAGTATGGCTCTATATATGACAAAAAAAATAACCCAACAAATTGGCGGGGAGCCCAATGAGGCAGTTCGGCTTGCCAACAAGGTGGCCGCTGGTGATTTAACGATTAAAACAATCTTAGTGAATGACGATAAAACCAGCATCTTGTTTGCACTTCAAACCATGACCGACACGCTTAACCGTATTATTCGTGATGTACATAGCACCTCTGATGCACTTGCTAGCGCATCAGAGCAAGTCAATGCTTCATCACAAAATCTATCGCAAAGTACGTCAGAGCAAGCCGCGAGCATCGAAGAAACCAGCGCATCTTTGGAGCAAATAACGGCCACAATTTCACAAAACAACGAAAATGCAAAAGTCACCGAGGGGATCGCAAGTAACGCTTCAGGCAAGGCCATTGAAGGAGGCGCAGCTGTTGCCGCTACCGTTTTGGCGATGCAGCAAATTGCCAGCCGAATCAGAATTATCGACGATATTGCCTACCAAACTAATCTATTGGCCCTTAATGCCGCCATCGAGGCCGCTCGGGCTGGCGAGCATGGCAAGGGCTTTGCTGTCGTTGCGGCGGAAGTGCGTAAGCTTGCTGAGCGCAGCCAAATTGCATCTCAAGAAATTGGCGAGCTGGCGAGTAATAGCCTAATCCAAGCAGCGGGGGCTGGAGAGCGCCTCGATGAAATCGTGCCTTTAATTAAACGAACAGCCGATCTAGTTGAAGAAATATCCGCGGCATCACAAGAGCAATCCAGCGGCATTGAACAAATCAATGGCGCGGTAAGCCAGCTGTCCATGGTAACCCAAGGCAACGCCGCCGCAGCAGAAGAGCTGACCTCTACCGCCGAAGAGCTTTCTGTTTGCGCCTCTCGTCTACAAACGATGATTGGCTTTTTTCAAACAGATCAGTCTGTGCAAAATATAGCCAATATAAAACCAGCGCCCTCTATTCGCCCCACAAGTTAGCCCCCTGCGATGAAGACCTCTTGGTTCGCTATTAAGTAAGGAAGAAAACCATGAATATCCGTAGTTTAAGAAAAAACAGCGACAGCCAATCCGCCATGCCTTTGATTGAGGAAAAGCAATACCTCACTTTTACTTCAAACCAAGAGTTATTTGCCATCGTCATCCACAATATTAAGGAAATAATCGAGTACGCAGGCGTCACTGAAGTTCCCCTCATGCCGTCCTTTATGCATGGCGTAATTAATATGCGCGGTGCCGTAGTGCCGGTCATTGACTTAGCCATTCGCTTTGGCAAAGGAAGCAGCCGAATTGGCCGACGCTCTTGCGTGGTGATTTTGGAGGTGTTTTTTGATGGCGAATACCACGACATGGGCATCCTTGTGGATTTAGTCAATGAAGTGATCGAAATTCCCGCATCTAAAATTGAACCCGCTCCCGAGTTTGGCGCAAAAGTGCGTAGCGATTTCATTGCTGGAATAGGCACAATCAATGAAAAATTCGTCATTATTCTAGATATAAACCATGTTCTTTCCTTGGGTGAAATGGTCAGCCTAATGGATGATGAAGTTAATTTATCCCTAGAGCACCACCCCAGCCATGATCTTCATGAATCCCCTTAGCCCATGTCCAGCAAACGCATCATCTTACTACCCGGCGACGTTCGTTTTGCAGCCGCCCCCGACCACCTCTACACGCTTTTAGGCTCTTGCCTTGCCATTACGGCTTGGCATCCACAGCGCCAGCTCGGCGGCATGTGCCATTTCCTACTTCCCAAGCCCCAACGCCCCGCCCCTCCCGATGGACGCTACGGCAGCGATGCGTTTGCCCTACTGTGCAAACTCATGCAGCAGCATGCGTCCCACCCAGAGGAGTATCGCTACCACCTCTACGGCGGTAGTGATATTTTCTCAGTACCGTCTACTGAATTATCGATTGGCACGCGAAACATACGCACCGCCAAGCAACTCCTACTTGAGGCTTCCCTATGCGTATCGTTTGAAGACACGGGTGGCCATCACGCCCGCAGGATAGAGCTGAACTTAACAACAGGGGAAATCTGGGTAACTTGCACGACGACCACGACGCAGCAAAGCCATCCGAGCAGTGGCATTAAAGGCCCTTTCTCGCCAACAAAGGATCACAAAAGGCGAGAATAAAGAGAGCACTCGTTTTGTGAAAAAATACAAACACCGAAAGCATAATCAATCCACCCCCCCTATAACTAAGATTATGTCCTTCAATAGTGATTGAACCATGGCCATTAAAGTCATGATCGTTGATGACTCCGCAGTCGTTCGCCAAGTCATGCTCGACACCCTCTCTAAGGCCAGTGATATCGTCGTCATCGGCTCTGCCCCCGACCCCATTTTTGCTCGCGAAAAAATGCAAAAAGAATGGCCGGATGTGATCGTACTCGACATTGAAATGCCAAGAATGGATGGCTTAACTTTTTTAAAACAAATCATGGCCGAACGCCCTACACCGGTAGTGATTTGCTCATCGCTCACAGAAAAAGGCGCAGAGATCACCATGCAAGCGCTCTCTGCTGGCGCGCTAGCCATCATCACCAAGCCATCACTTGGAATCCGAGACTTTATTCAAGATAGCTCTGCCGACTTATTGCATGCCATTCGCGCAGCCTCAATGGCAAAGCTACAGCGTCCCCGCACGCCCCTTCCCGCACAAGCCCCTCATCCAGCACACCATTCCAGCGCCCCCTCCAGCCCTGCCAGCACCATGCAAGAGCGAATGAGTTCCCCCAAACTATCAGCAGACGCCATATTACAAGCCACAGGCGGCCCAAGCACCATCCAAACCACACAAAAGATCATTGCCATCGGTACATCAACAGGTGGCACACAAGCGCTCGAAAGCATACTGCCAGAGTTACCCAAAACATCCCCTGGCATTGTGATTGTGCAACATATGCCTGAAAAATTTACCGCCACTTTTGCGGCAAGACTCAATAGCCTTTCCCAAATAGAAGTGCGCGAAGCCAAAAGCAACGATCGGATTTTGCCAGGACTCGCGCTGATTGCGCCGGGTGGAAAGCATATGCTAGTGAAGCGCAACGGCACTCAATACCATGTGGATGTGATTGATGGGCCGATGGTTAGCCGACACCGCCCATCCGTTGATGTTTTGTTTAGATCCGTTGCGAACGCCGCAGGCAAAAATGCTATCGGCTTTATTTTAACCGGCATGGGCGACGATGGGGCCAGAGGCTTAAAAGAGCTCCATGACACGGGAGCGCGAACCTATGCACAAGACGAGGCCAGTTGCATTGTTTTTGGCATGCCCAAAGAAGCAATCAAGCTGGAAGCTGCGGATGAAGTCATTGCCCTTGAGCGCATCCCTGAAGTCATCGCCAAACTTTCCAATCGGTGAACGTTATGCAATTCGATCTCAATGTTTTTATTGTTGAAGATAGCCTCATCCAAAGAATGCATGCAGCCGCGCTCTGTACTGAGCTTGGGCTTTGTGTCATGGGTGAAGCATCGGACGGCAACGAAGCGCTGCTCATGCTGCAAAACATGCCATTGCCCGACGTCATGCTGATTGATTTAGAAATGCCCGGCATGGATGGTATTGAACTCATCCAAGAGCTGGCCCATAAGTCCATCCCCGTTTCTATTATTGTTTCGAGCGCAAAAGAAGACGCACTCATTGCCTCGGTAGAAACGATGCTGCAAGCCTATGGACTTCCTGTGCTAGGTGCAATCAAAAAACCGCTGACGCTGACCCAGCTAGACAAAGCATTTGGTAAATTTAAGCCTATCTCAGAAGAGCAACTTCAGAAGAGGCCAGAAGTCGTGATGGCCTCATCGGAAATCACCCGTGCATTAATTGAACACCAGTTTGTTATCTATTTCCAACCTAAAATCTCGATTAAAACGGGCGTAATCAAAGGCGTTGAAAGCCTTATTCGCTGGCAGCACCCAGAGAAAGGGTTAATCATGCCTTCGCAATTTATTGCGATTGCGGAAGAGCATGGCTTAATTAATGAATTAACAATGGAAGTTCTCGATTTAGCACTACAGCAATGCCGCCATTGGCATGAGCGCGGCTTAAAAATCACCGTCGCCATTAATTTATCCATGCTGTCTTTATCAAACTCTGCTTTTGCAGAGCAAATTTCACAAAAAGTGGCGAGCTACTCGATAGACCCCAGCTTTATCATGTTAGAAATCACCGAAACCGCCGTCATGGGCGATGTGGGCAATGCACTCGGCACGCTAGCAAGGCTAAGACTAAAAGGATTTGGTCTCTCCATCGACGACTATGGCACCGGGTTTTCATCGATGCAGCAGCTCTCCCGCATCCCCTTCACCGAGCTAAAACTAGATCGCTCCTTTGTCGATGGCGCGCATGCCAAGCCTCATCTACGCGCCATTTTGGCCAGCGCCATTGAAATCGCAAAGAAACTAGATCTAAGAAGTGTTGCAGAAGGAGTAGAAAACGAGGATGACCTCACTGTCTTAAAAGAATTGGGCTGCGATATTGTACAAGGCTACCTGACTGCGAAACCTATGCCAGGAGAGGAAGTTGTACCTTGGCTAAAAAGTAACAATCAACGACTCCGAGACCTATGCAAACCTTTGCCTTAGCCACCTTGCTTTCTGAAGGGGCAATCCTATCAACTCAAGAGAAACATTTTTCCTAGGGCGGGTAAAACCCGCGAGCCAAGCTAAAAATACGCGGCTTGCGCCCGCCCTAAGTTGATTCAATGTTTGTCATTATGTTGCAACGACTGCGTCTCAGCCTTGCAATACCCAGCCTACTCCAGCAATGCTGGTTCAGGCTCGCCTTCCAGCTTCACTTGCTCAATTTCGACAAAACGGCGAGAAATTTTATCGCTGGTAATGCTCACCTGCTGCACATCGTCATTCACCTGACGAATATGCGTGGCAAGCTTTTTCATTCTGTCGTCAAAGCGAGTAAATTCCTGCCCCAGCTTACCCAGCGCCTCTTTAATGATATGCACTTGCTTGCGTGTTTCCACGTCTTTAATCACGGCCCTAGCCGTATTGAGCACAGCCATTAAGGTGGTGGGCGACACAATCCAAACACGCTTAGCCATAGCATGCTGCACCAGCTCGGGGTGATACGCGTGGATCTCTGCAAATACGGCTTCAGCGGGAATAAACATCACCGCGCCATCGGCCGTTTCATTGGGGATAATATATTTACTAGAAATATCGTCGATATGCTTTTTAATATCGCCCCTGAATGCTTTAGAAGCCACCGCCCTATCGATCGTGCCATCAAACATCCGATGATAGTTTTCGAGTGGAAACTTAGCATCTACCGCCACCGTTCCCGTAGGCTCGGGCAGGCGCAAGATGCAATCGGCGCGCGTGCCATTACTTAAAGTCGATTGAAATTCATATACCTGATTGGGCAACACATTGCGGATCAGATGCTCTAGCTGTACCTCACCAAACGCGCCACGGCTACGCTTATCACCTAGCAATTCTTGCAAGCTCACCACGTTGGTGGTTAGTCCATCAATTTTCTTTTGAGCTTCATCAATCGTTGCCAAGCGCGCCATCACACTGGCAAAGGTTTCATTGGTCTTTTTAAAGCCTTCATCCAAGCGTTCGGTGACTTTGCCAGAAATCTCGCCTAATTTTGCATCCGCCGTTTTGGTCAGTTCACCTACCGTGGCCGTCAGTTGAGTAGTAGTCAGCGCCAAGGCATTTTGAATTTGCTCCATTTCACGCACCGATTGCTCGGCCAGCATCTGCGAAAGCTTTAATAAGATTTCTTCCCGCAAAGCATCTTGCTTACCCGAAAGCTGGCTAGAAATATCGCCCAGCTGCTTCACCACCAACTCACGCGTTTCAGACAAGGTGGTGGTTAAGGAAAGCCGCATGGTTGAAAGCGATTCGGTCTGCGCTGTTTGTAAACGAGTGAGTGATTCACGCGTTTCTTTTAGCTCTTGCCCTACGCCGCTGCGCACCCGTTCAAAGGCTTCGGTCATGGTGTCTCGCAGCCGTTCGCCCGAGCGAGTCACCGCTTCAGAAAGCTGAGCGCCCTGCTGGGTTAAGGCCGCATGGGTGCTTTCCGTTTGCCGACTTAAGCCCTGATGCAGATCAGAGAGCATCTCTCTATGCTTGGCCTCTAAATCTTGCGTCAGCGTATCTAAAACATCTCTTTGTGACTGAGCGAGCTGCTGCAAACGCGCAACCACCAAAGCACCCGCCAGTAAAACCACCAGCGTGGTAATTCCAAACAATAGATCTAACATGGCTTTCCACTTATCCCGCGACGAGGGGATTGTAGGCGATGTACGGCAGTACGCCTATAATCACTTCCATGAGACCTCTGTTATTTATTTTATGCACGCTATTTGCCAGCGCCGCCCATGCCACAGATACCGCTGCCATTCAACGCGCGGCACAACAATGGCTGGATCAATCACTCGCCAACAGCAACGGCGTGCCTAGCTATCAGCTCAGCAAAATTGATAGCCGCATCCAGCTCGCCCCCTGCAAGCAATACGATGTAGGCCTACCCAGCGGCTACCGTTTACTCGGCAATACCATGCTGAGAATTCAGTGTGTAGACGGGGCCAACTGGGGCTTTAATTTGCCGGTAAAAGTATCGCTACTTGTAAGCTATTACGTTGCCGCAAGGCCTCTATCTGGCAATCAAGAAATCGCCAGCGGTGATTTAATCGCCCAACAAGGCGACCTAGGTACCCTGCCCGGTAGCGTTATTTTGAATCCTGTTCAAGCCGTAGGCCGTGTTCTCAATACCGCCGTCGCTTCCGGCAGACCTTTACGCAGTGAAATGCTCAGAGCGGCGATGGTGATCCAACAAAACCAAAAAGTGCGCGTTATTTATCGAGATAACGGCATTGAGGTTGCCAACGAAGGCATCGCCATGAATAATGCCGCCGAAGGACAATCGGTGCGAGTGCGTATCGGCAACAAACTCATCGTACAAGGTCTCGCCACCGCGACGGGCAGTGTGGATGTGAGTAACTAGAACGCCGATATAGCGTAAGTGCTTGAGTCTGACGGACCGCTATCCATGCCAATAAAACAGCAAATATCACCCATCTTCACAAGCGAACTGACAAAACGCTCGCTAGCCGCTACAATTTACGGCTTTGTAAAGTCCGCCCAAGCGCTTAAGCATGCAAGTTTTCAGAAGCGTTTCCGACGCTCACCTTCCTCCTACTGCGATCACCATCGGCAATTTCGATGGCCTGCACGCTGGCCACGAAGCGATGTTGTCCGAATTAAAATCGGTAGCGTCACTGCACGGGCTAAAAACCTGTGTGCTCACCTTTGAGCCGCACCCACGTGAATTCTTTGCGCCAAGCGCTGCACCCGCCCGTCTCACTAGCCTGCGCGAGAAGCTTGAGCTACTGGCAGCAAGAGAGATTGATTATGTGATTGTGCAACGCTTCGATCGCCAATTCTCATCTTTAAGCGCCTTGGACTTTAGAGATCAGATTCTGGCTAAAGGCTTAAATGCACGGCATGTAATTGTAGGAGACGATTTTTGCTTTGGCGCAAAACGCGCAGGCGATTTTGCCCTACTGCAAGCCAGCAGCAATTTCAGCGCCTGTAGCCTTGCCACCGTTGCTGACGGTGGCCTGCGAATTTCCTCTACCGCTGTGCGAAATGCGCTAGCCGCAGGGGACATGAATTTAGCCGCCCATTATTTAAACCGGCCCTACTCAATTTCTGGGCGGGTTGTTGATGGTGATAAAATCGGCAGAACGCTCGGCTTTCCTACGGCAAATATTCAAATCAAGCACAATCGCCCGCCTTTATTCGGCATTTTTGTGGTTGAAGTGCACGGGCTTGAAAAGCCTTATCAAGGTGTCGCCAGCCTGGGATTTCGCCCCACCATCCACGGTGGCGACCTCTACCCCAAATTAGAAGCGCATTTATTTGATTTTAATCGGCAAATATACCGTCAGCATCTCCGTGTAGACTTCTTGCATAAGCTGCGTGATGAAGAAAAATATATTGATTTGCCAACTTTAGTTGCGCAAATCGAAAAAGATTGCATCGCCGCCAAAGAATGGTTTGCAGCAAATAGATAGTCAAATAGATAAAACATCGCATTACGTCAACAAGACGCTTTGCAATAGCAATATAAAACCATTGAGAGATCACCATGTCAGAAAAACCAACAAATAAGTACCCAGTCAACTTACTCGACACGCCATTTCCTATGCGTGGCGATTTAGCAAAACGCGAACCTGCGTTTTTAAAAGACTGGCAAGACAATGCGCTCTACCAAGCAATTCGCAGCAAAGCAGTCGAGCAAAATCGTCCTAAATTTATGCTGCACGACGGCCCGCCGTATGCCAATGGCGATATTCATATCGGCCATGCGGTTAATAAAATTCTGAAAGACATCATTATCAAGGCCAAAACGCTAGATGGCTTTGACGCGCCTTATGTGCCGGGCTGGGATTGCCACGGTCTGCCTATTGAGCATCAGATCGAAAAAATTGTTAAATTTGATAAGCAAGCCCTCGCCACCAACCCAGGCATTTTTGAGCGCGTGCAAGAATATCGTAAAGCCAATGGCCTAGACCCCAAGGAAACACGCTTGCCTGCGGCATTTACCCGCGAGCTATGCCGCGATTACGCCGCCATTCAGATCGAACGCCAAAAAGCCGACTTTATTCGCTTAGGCGTGTTGGGCGACTGGAATAATCCTTACCGCACCATGGATTTCAAAACCGAGGCTGATATTGTTCGCACCTTGGGCAAAGTGCATGCCAATGGTTATCTGATCCGTGGCCAAAAGCCGGTTCACTGGTGCGTAGACTGTGCCTCCGCCTTGGCTGAAGCCGAAGTGGAATACGAAGACAAAGTCTCCCCGGCCATCGATGTGGGCTTCCGTGTTGTAGACACTGAGGCTTTATCCAAAGCATTTGGCGGCGTCACCGTGGGCGACGTTCCCGCTTTTGCGCTGATCTGGACCACCACCCCGTGGACTCTTCCTGCCAACCAAGCCGTATCGGTACACCCTGACTTTATCTACGACTTAATCGCCACGCCTAAAGGCCTGTTGATTTTGGCGCGTGACTTGGCCGAAGCCACCATCAAACGCTACGAGATTGAAATCACCGAGGTCATTGCCCAAGCCAAGGGCTCTGCGCTGGAATTTCTGCAACTGCAACACCCTTTCTTAGAGCGTGTAGTGCCGATTATTTGTGGCGACCATGTCACCACCGAAGCAGGTACGGGCCTCGTACACACCGCGCCTGCACACGGTTTAGAAGACTATGTGGTGGGTTGCAAATATAAGATTCCAACTGACAATCCTGTTGGCAACGACGGCCGTTTTTATAGCAACATCGAGTTCTTTGCCAACAAAACTGTTTGGGAAGCCAATCCAATGGTGCTTGCGCTCTTGGAAGAGCGTGGCGCGCTGTTTTCCAGCAAAAAACTAGAACACAGCTACCCACATTGCTGGCGTCATAAAACCCCAATTATTTTCCGTGCGACGAGCCAATGGTTTATCGGCATGGAAACTGCAGGCGTTGAGGGAAAAACACTCCGATCACAAGCCAATACTGCGGTTGATTCGACAGAATTCTTCCCAGCTTGGGGCCGTGCCCGCCTAGAAGCGATGATTAAAAATCGCCCAGACTGGTGCGTTTCGCGTCAGCGCAACTGGGGCGTGCCGATGACTTTCTTTGTGCATAAAGAAAGTGGCGAATTACACCCTAATTCAGGTGAATTGCTCGAAATCGTGGCGAAACGCATCGAAGCCGAAGGGATTGAAGCGTGGTTTAAGCTTGATGCGGCCGAATTACTAGGCAACGACGCTGAAAATTACGACAAACTAAAAGACACGCTGGATGTATGGTTTGATTCTGGCTCGACCCACTACGCGGTATTGCGTCAACGGGAAGAGCTAACATGGCCTGCTGATTTGTACTTAGAAGGCTCGGATCAGCACCGAGGCTGGTTCCAGTCGTCCTTGCTGACAGGCTGCGCCACGGAAGGTCGTGCGCCTTACAAGCAATTACTGACCCACGGTTTTGTGGTGGATGGTAAGGGCTTAAAAATGTCCAAATCCAAGGGTAATGTGATCGCGCCGCAAACCGTGATTAACCAGCTGGGCGCGGATATGTTGCGCCTTTGGACTGCATCCACAGATTACTCTGGCGAGCTGACCATTTCTGACGAGATTCTGAAACGCACCGCCGATTCCTATCGCCGTATTCGTAATACGCTGCGTTTCTTGCTAGCGAATATTTCTGACTTTGGCGTAGAAAACCTGCTGCCCGCAGAAGAGCTGTTGCAACTTGATCGTTACGCCTTGCTAGAGCTGGCGGCATTCCAGCAAAAAATTACCGGCCTATACGATAAATACGAGTTCCACCTTGCAGTGCAAGAAATCCACGCTTATTGCTCAGAAGGCTTGGGCTCTTTCTACCTCGACATTATTAAAGACCGCCTCTACACCATGGGCGCAGACAGCCATGGCCGTCGCTCTGCGCAAACAGCGCTTTGGCATATCAGCCAAGCCTTGGTTCGCTTGCTTGCGCCGATCTTGTCTTTCACCGCACATGAAGCTTGGGCCGCACTGAAAAACGAAGAAAATGTGTTCCTATCGGCTTGGCACACCGTACCTGCCGTCAGCGATGCAGAGCAACTGAATGCGCGCTTTGTGCAGATTCGTGAAGTTCGCGCTGCCGCACAAAAAGAAATCGAGTTGCAACGTGCAGATGGCAAACTGGGCTCTAGCTTACAGGCAGAAGTTGAAATCACCGCCGCAGGCGATACTTACGAGGCTCTGGCTAATTTAGGCGACGAGCTGAAATTTGTGCTGATTACTTCGCAAGCCCGCTTAGTGCAGGGTGATGCGACCAAGATCAGCGTAAGCGCGTCGACAGCGGCCAAATGTGATCGCTGCTGGCATTACACCGCCAGCGTAGGCTCACACGCCGAACACAGCACGCTATGCAGCCGTTGCAATGACAATCTGTTCAAGCAAGGCGAGGTTCGCGCTCATGCTTAAAAACGGTCTGAGCCGTTGGCTAGGCTTGGCGCTGCTGGTCTTGATCTTTGATCAAGCCAGTAAGCATACGATAGAGGCGCTGTTTCAGTTTGGCGAGCAGCGCGCCGTCATTGCAGGCTTTTTCAACCTAACTCTCGCTTACAACCCCGGTGCGGCTTTTAGCTTTCTGGCGGACGCCGGTGGTTGGCAGCGTTATTTCTTTACCGCACTGGCGCTCGGCGTTTCGGCATTTATTGTGTTTTTGCTCAAAAAACACCACGCCGAAACCCGCTACGCACTAGCATTAGCGCTGATTTTAGGCGGCGCACTCGGCAATGCCATGGATAGAATGCTGTTGGGTCATGTGATCGACTTTATTCAGATCCACTACCAACAGCGCTGGTACTACCCTGCCTTTAATATTGCAGATTCAGCGATTTGCATTGGGGCCGTATTGATGGTTATTGATTCATTCCGCCGTGAAACCCCTTCGGAGAAAACCGTATGACCATGCAAATTATCTTGGCCCAGCCGCGAGGTTTTTGTGCGGGTGTTGACCGTGCCATTGCCATCGTTGAAAAAGCCTTAGAGAAATTCGGTGCGCCAATTTATGTGCGCCATGAAGTCGTTCACAATAAATTTGTGATCGAAGACCTCAAGCAAAAGGGCGCTATTTTTGTCGAAGACTTAGCCGATGTGCCTGCGGGCAATACGCTGATTTTCTCGGCACACGGCGTTTCACAAGCCGTGCGAGCCGAAGCGGCTGAGCGTGGCCTAACTATTTTTGACGCCACCTGCCCGCTCGTGACCAAAGTTCACCTAGAAGTCAAACGCCTGCGTGAGCAAGGCTTTGAAATCGTGATGATCGGCCACAAAGGCCATCCAGAAGTAGAAGGCACGATGGGCCAAGCTCAGGGCGGCATGTATCTGGTAGAAGAAGTGAGCGATGTAGAAACTTTACAAGTTGCTAGCGAAAAGCTGGCTTACGTCACCCAAACCACGCTGTCGGTTGATGATGCGCAAGTTGTGATTGATGCCTTACGAGTACGCTTTCCAGCTATCGTAGGCCCCAAGAAAGACGATATTTGCTACGCCACACAAAACCGTCAGGATGCCGTCAAGCATTTAGCCAAAGAAGTTGATGTAGTGGTAGTGGTTGGCTCGCCAAACAGCTCCAACTCTAACCGCCTGCGCGAAGTCGCTGCCAATTTAGGCATAGCCTCCTATATGGTCGATAACGCTAGCGAACTGAAAGCAGAGTGGTTTGTAGGTAAGCAAAATGTAGGTGTGACCGCAGGTGCTTCTGCCCCTGATATCTTGGTCCGCCAAGTCATCACACAGGTAGAAAGCTTTGGCGCAGGCAATATCCGCCAAATGGACGGTATCGAAGAAAACGTCATCTTCTCGCTACCTAAGGGCTTGGTGTAAAAAAGAAGATCACAAACCCACACCTTGAACCACGGAGTACACAGAGGGCACGGAGTTACACGGAGAAAATCAAAATCATGCATTAAATTGATTCGAGCCTTTTGTGTTATTCGTGAATCAAGATTTCTAGCCTTTATGCACTAGCAGCCTGTCGGACTTAGGCGGTCGAAGCGAAAAATCGCATGATTGAGACCAGATTTTGCCGGATTTGCAGCGCCAATAACGAGTTATTGGTCAAAAATCCGGTGAAATATGGGCCAATCAGGTGATTTTGCAGCCGACTGATGCTAAGTCCGACAGGCTGCTAGATAATTAGAACTCATTAGCAATAAAGCACGCAGGCTTTCTCTGTGTAACTCCGTGTTCTCCGTGCCCCCTGTGGTTCAAGATGTGGATTTGTTGTATGCATACCTACACTTTTAATTAAGGCTTTCCACGCCGCATGATCTCTCGCACCGACTGCTTCCACTGTGGCGAAACGCTTAGCCCCAATGAATCCTTCCCGATTACGTATCGCAATGCAGAGCAGCCCACTTGCTGCGCTGGCTGTCAGGCGGTGGCGAATACGATTATTCAAAGCGGGCTAGGCAGCTATTACAGTCAGCGCGATAAACCCGCCGATCGCGCCAAGCCGCTCCCTGACGAGCTACTTGCTCAGCTCAATTTGTATAATGACATCAGCTTACAAGCCAGCTTTGTACTTAATGTGGATGCCGATATTCGTGAAGCATCACTCATCATCGAGGGCATCAGCTGCGCCGCCTGCATCTGGCTTAATGAGCGCCATATTCGGCAATTACCTGGTGTGCTTTCTGCCAGTATTAACTACAGCACCCTTCGTGCCCGCGTACGTTGGGACGAAAGACAAATCCAGCTTTCCACCATCTTGCAAGCCATTGCCGCCATCGGCTATCGCGCTCAGCCTTATGATCAAGCCCGCCAAGAAGAAGGCTGGCAAAAACAGCGTAAAAGCGCGCTCTTTCGGCTCTGGGTAGCTGGCCTCTCCATGATGCAAGTTATGATGTTTTCTGTGCCCATTTATATGTCTAAAGCGGGTGAAATTGCACCCGAGTGGCTGCATCTGATGAACTGGGCGAGTCTGATTCTTACCCTGCCCGTGCTACTGTATTCAGCAGTGCCCTTTTATATTTCTAGCTGGCGCGATTTAAAACGTCGCCGCACCGGCATGGATTTACCCGTAGCCATAGGCGTACTCGCGGCTTTTATCGCCAGTTGCTACTCGCTCATTACCGGCCACGGCGAGATTTATTTTGACTCTGTTTCGATGTTTGTCTTTTTGCTACTTACCGGCCGCTACCTAGAAATGAGCGCAAGGCGTAAAGCAGGCGCGGCCACCGAGCAGCTGGTCAAACTCATTCCTGCTTTCGCGCACAAAATAGGCGAGCAAGGCACGGTGGAAGTCACCGTCAACAGCCTGCAAGTTGGCGAGCAGATTTTAGTCAAGTCTGGCGAAACCATTCCAGTCGATGGCATCGTTCGCCAAGGCCGTGGCGAGGTTAGCGAAGCCCTACTGACAGGGGAAAGCCTTGCGATTCCCAAGACGGCAGGGATGCAAGTCACGGGCGGCACGCTAAATTTAGCCTCGCCCTTGCATATCGAAGTCAGCCAAATTGGCGAAAACACTCGCCTTGCCGCCATTGTGCGTTTGCTCGATCAAGCCTTAGCACAAAAACCACGGCTTGCCTTATTGGCCGAACAAGTTTCTGGCTGGTTTGTCAGCGTTTTATTGATCACCGCTGCATTTGCTTGGCTGTATTGGCATTTACACGATCCTATCCATGCCCTGCCAATTATGGTGGCCGTACTGGTAATTTCTTGCCCCTGTGCGCTCGCCCTCGCCACGCCTGTCGCCCTAACCGCCGCCACCGGTCACTTAGCCCAGCTAGGGCTAATGGTGGCACGTAGCCCCGCCCTAGAGACGCTGGCGCAAATCACCGACGTGATCCTAGATAAAACCGGCACGCTCACCCATGGCGAGCCGCGTATTCAGCAATACATCGCCAGCCATAGCACAGAAGAAAATGCACGCACCATCGCCGCATCACTAGAAGCAGCTTCCGCTCATCCCCTCGCCCGTGCCTTTGTTTTGTCAGGCGCACCCTTAGCGCAAGAAATGCAAACTTACCCCAGTGGTGGCCTAAGTGGCGTCGTAGATGGCGTGTTGTATTACATCGGCCATCCAGAGTTTGTAAACCGCCAATGCGCTATGCTGATGCCCGATTCAATCCGTCATGCAGAGGGAAGCTTAATCGCGCTCGCTAGCGCCACAACATGGCTGGGGGCATTTGTTGTGGCTGACACATTACGACACGATGCCGCAGCTTCTATCCAAGCGCTCCACAACGCTGGCTTACGCTTGCACCTTGTATCGGGCGATAGTAACGCTACCGTACAAGCTTTAGCTTTAAGCATGCATATTGAAAACGCTGTCGGCAGAGCAACACCTGGCGACAAGCTCGCTTACATCACCGCACTCCAACAACAGGGTCGACGCGTACTGATGATAGGAGATGGCGTAAACGACGCCCCTGTCTTAGCGAAAGCCGATGTATCAATGGCCATGGGTGCAGGTGTTGATGTGGCTCACGCAGCAGGCGACATGGTCCTGCTTAACAATCAACTGGCCCGTCTTCCTCAAGCACTGGCCTTAGCCCAAAAAACCCGCAATATCATTCGGCAGAATTTAGTTTGGGCTGTGGCTTACAATTTAGCAGCACTTCCTTTGGCAGTAAGCGGCCATATCACCCCATGGATTGCAAGCTTGGGCATGGCGAGTAGCTCTCTTTTCGTTGTATTCAATGCGCTACGCTTAAATAAAAAGAAAGGAACATCCTAAATGGAAAGCCTTTATTTGCTTATTCCACTCTCTGTTTTGCTGGTTTTTCTGATTGGAATTCTTTTTTGGTGGTCAGTTAAAGGAGGGCAATTTGATGATATGGAAGGACCTGCCTGGCAGATCCTGCAAGATGATGACAGCATGCAGGTGAAAGAAAGTTCCCCTGACGAAAGAAAAAACAAGGAATTAAAGTCTGACGGGGTGTAAAATGCCGCGATCTGATGAAAGGCATTGATGTTCGTCAATAAGACGGCCAACAAGGGCAGGTAAAGTTCTATTGGCATAATTACAAAAGTAATATTCACAAGTAACAGCAAAGCCGTGTTTTCCTTACACACGACGTATATGCTGACACCTTGTTCATTTTTCAAGTCGTATTTTTAAAGTCCAAGCTGTTGGAGATCAAACGGAGCTCGCATGGAACACCAAGCTACATACAACTACAAAGTGGTGCGGCAATTTGCCATCATGACGGTCATTTGGGGGATTGTCGGGATGCTGGTTGGCGTGATCATTGCCGCCCAGATGTACTGGCCAGAACTTAATTTTGGCCCTTACTTTCATTTTGGCCGCTTGCGCCCATTGCACACTAACGCGGTTATTTTTGCGTTTGGTGGCAGTGGCTTATTCGCAACCTCGTATTACGTGGTTCAACGCACCTGTAATGTGCGCTTGATCTCCGACAAACTCGCCGCCTTCCATTTCTGGGGCTGGCAGCTAGTGATCGTCCTAGCCGCCATTACTTTGCCTATGGGTTTAACCCGTGGTAAAGAATACGCCGAGCTAGAATGGCCAATTACTTGGCTAATCGCCGTGATTTGGGTGGCTTACGCGATTGTGTTTTTCGGCACGATTGCCAAGCGCAAAGTAAAGCATATCTATGTGGCTAACTGGTTTTATGGTGCGTTTATCCTGGCCGTAGCCCTGCTGCATATTATTAATGGCTTAGCGATTCCAGTTTCTGCGACTAAGTCCTACTCGGTTTACTCCGGCGCAGTCGATGCCATGGTGCAATGGTGGTATGGTCACAATGCCGTCGGCTTCTTCCTGACCGCTGGCTTCTTAGGCATGATGTATTACTTTGTGCCTAAGCAAGCAGGCCGTCCGGTTTACTCCTATCGCCTGTCCGTGGTGCATTTTTGGGCGCTGTCGTTCACCTATATGTGGGCAGGTCCTCACCATCTGCACTACACCGCATTGCCAGATTGGACTCAATCCTTAGGCATGGTGTTCTCTTTGATTCTGCTTGCGCCAAGCTGGGGTGGGATGATCAACGGGATTATGACGCTGTCAGGTGCATGGCATAAGCTGCGTACCGATCCAATCTTGAAATTCTTGGTTACCGCGCTGTCATTCTACGGCATGTCCACTTTTGAAGGCCCGATGATGGCCATCAAAACAGTGAACGCGCTATCGCATTACACAGATTGGACCATTGGTCACGTTCACTCCGGCGCACTAGGCTGGGTAGCAATGATTACCATCGGCTCGATCTACTACATGATTCCTCGCCTGTTCAATAAAGAAGAAATGTATTCGGTAAAACTGATCGATACCCACTTCTGGATTGCAACGATTGGTGTGGTGCTTTACATCTCGTCCATGTGGATTGCCGGTGTAACGCAAGGTTTGATGTGGCGTGCAGTAAACACGGACGGTACTTTAACTTACGCATTTATTGACTCGGTTAAAGCATCATACCCGTACTACTTTATCCGCTTCTTGGGTGGTCTGTGCTTCTTGTCGGGCATGCTTTTGATGCTTTACAACGTGATACGTACCGCTTCTTCTGGCCAAGCCGTCGATGCCAAAATTCCGGCCATCGCCCAACACGCCTGATAGATCGGAGAAAAACTCATGAAAAACTTTATGAACCAGCTGCAAGCTAAGGTTGAAGCAAACGTTGCCTACTTGATCGTGCTGACGTTACTGACCTTAAGCGTAGCTATGCTGGTAGAAATCTTACCGCTGATGTTTAGCAACTCCACCACCAAGCCTATCGAAGGGGTAAAGCCTTACACCGCCTTGGCTTTGGCTGGGCGCGATATTTTTGTACGTGAAGGTTGCTACAATTGCCACTCACAAATGATTCGCCCTTTCCGTGCAGAAACAGAGCGTTACGGCCATTACTCGGTAGCGGGTGAATCTGTTTACGATCGTCCATTTCAATGGGGCTCTAAGCGTACAGGGCCTGATTTGGCGCGTGTTGGCGCTCGCTACTCTGATGAATGGCACCGTACTCACTTGATGAATCCACGCGATGTAGTGCCTGAATCGAATATGCCCGCCTTCCCTTGGCTTGCTGCCAACAAAGTCGATTCTGCCATTATGCCCGCCAAAATGACGGCATTACGTAAGCTGGGCGACCCTTACACCGATGCAGACATTAAAGGCTCGGTAGCCGCCACCGAAGGCAAAACCGAGATGGAAGCGGTGATTTTCTACCTACAAGGCTTGGGGCTTGCGCTCAAGAACAAGAGGTAATTCATCATGGAAATGTTAAACGATCTACGCGTGCTTTCTACCGTAGCCAGTTTTATTTGCTTTGTTGGCATCTTGATTTGGGCCTGCAGCAAAAACAGCAAAGCATCCTTTGATGAAGCGGCCAACCAGCCGCTCCTTGATGATGATCTGCCCTCATCAAACAAGACCTCCTGATTTCTAGAGGATATAAAAAATGACAGACTTTCAAAGTATCTTTTGGAATTATTGGATCGCAATCATTGTGATTGGCGGTATTGTGGCAATGACTTTGCTCTTAATGAGCCAAGGCGTTGTTAAGCTTAAAAAAGGTGAAAATGCCGATGTAACTGGCCACAAATGGGATGGGGACTTAGAAGAGTTCAACAATCCATTGCCGGGCTGGTGGGTCATGATGTTCTATATGACCATTGTATTTGGTATTGTCTATCTCGTACTCTACCCCGGCATTTGGGGCGGCATGTGGAAATGGACTTCAAGCAACCAGTATGGCAAAGAAGTTGCACAAGCCAATTCCAAGTATCAGGGCCTGTATGACAAGTATTCCGCCATGCCGATTGCGGCTATTGCACAGAATCAAGAAGCCAAGGATATGGGTAAACGCCTATTTTTGACTTACTGTATCCAGTGCCATGGCGCAGATGCACGTGGCGCAAAAGGCTTCCCAAATCTTACCGATGGCGATTGGTTATACGGTGGTAGCCCAGAAAAAATCCTGGAAACCATTGCCAATGGTCGTCATGGTCAGATGCCTGCTTGGGGTGCTGTTTTTGGTGAAGAAAAAGTAAAAGACGTTGCTAACTATGTATTGCAATTGGCTGGCAAACCACGCAATGAACTGCGTGCCACCCGTGGCGCAGAAACATTCAAGCAAACGTGTGTTGCATGTCATGGCGCGGAAGGTAAGGGCAATCAAGATTTGGGCGCACCTAACCTGACCGACAATACTTGGCTCTATGGTGGATCTGAAGCCACAATCATTGAAACCATTACCAATGGCCGCAGCAACGTAATGCCTGCCTGGAAAGAATTCCTAGGCGATGCCAAAGTGCATTTATTAGCAGGTTATGTTTATAGCCTTTCTAATAACGAGAAAGCAAAGTAAGAAAACGTGTAGGGTAGGCAAAAGAATCAGCCCACCCTACACCGTTTCAAACGGGCGGGCTTGTCCCGCCCGTTTTTCCTTGAACAAAATGATTTGTGCCCTAGCAGCCTGTCGGACTTAAGTGATCGTAGCGAAGGAAAGTCCGGTTTGAGACAGATTTAACGGATTTTTGAGGCGAATAGCTGGCTATTCAACGAAAAAATACGTTGAATATGGCCAAATCCGGCTTTTCCACAGTAGATCAGTCTTAAGTCCGACTGGCTGCTAGCACAAGCCATTTTGGCTGGAGTTGTTTGAAATGAGCAAAAAACTACGAGACATTCCCGTTACCGTCATCAAAGACGATGGCGAATACGAAGAGATCCACCTTTATAGCAAGCATAAAAAAATCTACCCGCGCTGGATAAATGGTTTATTTAATCGCTGGCGTATCCTCTTTGTTGTCATCACTCAGCTCTTCTTCTACGGCATGCCTTGGCTACAAATGAATGGCCGCCAAGCCCTGCTCTTCAACATTACCGAACACACTTTTTATATTTACGGCTTTGTATTCTTGCCGCAAGACTTCATCTATCTCACCGCCCTGCTCTTAGCCAGCGCCATTGGCCTATTTGCTTGGACCACCGCGGGTGGGCGGCTTTGGTGTGGTTACGCCTGTCCGCAAACCGTCTACACCGAAATTTTTCTTTGGATAGAAAAATGGGTAGAAGGCGATCGCATGGCGCGCATCAAGCTAGATAACGCCCCCACTAGCGCAAGAAAAATCCGATTAAAAATCATTAAACACAGCGCTTGGATTGTCCTCTCGCTTTGGACAGGCTTTACCTTTGTCGGCTATTTCACGCCAATCCGCACGCTCTGGACCGAAATCACCCAATTTGGCCTTGGCCCTTGGGAAACGTTCTGGGTATTCTTCTATGCCTTTGCCACCTACGGCAATGCAGGCTGGATGCGTGAGCAAGTCTGTAAATATATGTGTCCTTACGCACGCTTTCAAAGCACCATGTTTGATGCCGATACCTTAATTATTTCTTATGATGCCGAGCGCGGTGACGCACGCGGCAGCCGTAAAAAAGGCACTGATTACAAAGCTGCAGGCCTAGGTGATTGCATCGATTGCACGGTGTGCGTACAGGTTTGCCCAGTGGGGATCGATATCCGAGATGGCTTGCAATACGAGTGCATTGGCTGCGCCGCCTGTATTGATGCCTGTGATGAAATTATGGATAAGATGCAATACCCACGTGGGCTGATCCGTTACACCACCGAAAACGCGCTAGAACACAAATATCCTGAACGCGACATCATCAAAAAAATCACTCGCCCACGCGTGATGATGTATGTCTTGGTACTGATCGTAATTTTAGGTATTACCATCGGCTCCCTCGTGATGCGTAAGCCGATCAAGGTGAATATTTCGCGTGATCGCGTCGCCATGGTGCGTGAAGCTGACGACGGCTGGCTAGAAAACAGCTATCGCTTACAGATTCAAAATGCCGATGAAAAGGCCCACAGCTATATGATCACCACCGATGGCTTGCCCAACTCAAGAACTATTGTGGAAGGCAATGGTCAGATTTTTGTACCCGCCACCGGCAGCCAAGATATTGGTGTACGCATACAAGTCGATCCAAGCCAAGCAGGGCCTGGTGGACATGAAATGCACTTCATCATTACCGCAACAGATAACCCCACGCTAACAGTACGCGAAAAATCTAGCTTTTTAGGACGATAAATATGCAAAAAGACCCGATGGAAAATCAACCTTGGTATAAGCATCGCCATGTATGGCTGCTGATTCTCTTCCCGAGTGTGGCCGTTATTGGTGGAATTAATTTATTTTTCCAAGCGGTACAAAGCGACGATGGCTTAGTGAGTGATGATTATTACAAGGAAGGCCAAGAAATCAACAGCCAGATTCACCGTGATACCAAAGCCACCGCACTGGGCCTAAACGGCCAACTCATGCTTGGTGCAGATGGCAAATCAATCCGCATCCAGCTCAATAAAGTCATCAAAGATGATTTGGTCCTAAAACTCATGCACCCTACCCGTGCAGGCCAAGATCAAACCATTATATTGAGCCAACAAGCACCACAGTTTTATGTGGGCAAGCTAGAAAACGCACTGACCCAGCCCCGCTGGCAAGTCGAGCTGGCAGATGCTCAACATCAATGGCGCTTAAAAGCAGAATGGCAAATCAGCGATGCAGAAGCCTTACAGCTTAATTCAGCACTCTAAGCATCAACACTAAATAGCCAATAGCCCACCTCATGGTGGGCTATTTTTTATATATGCATTGAAAAAATCATAAGAAAATTCTACTGCGCCATGAATATGACTAAAACAAAAAACGGGCTTAGTGAAAAACAAACAAGGGGCTGGTCAAAACATGGTTGGTTTTATATAGGGTGTGCAAGTCGTTTTTCTTGCGCACCGCTTTCTGCGCTCCGACTACGTCGTTGTACACCCTATAAATGCCAACGCACCCAATGCAATTCGTAGCTTGGGTTAGCCGCTTTATCGCGTAACCCAACATTCTTTTGCGCAAATATTGGGTTACGCATGTTTATCCGCCCTAAAGTAGGCGAATAAACCTGCTAACCCAAACTACAAAAGTGTTATTTCTCGCTATTTGCTTAAGTTGATAGGATTGCCCATTTAGCGCCCGCCGCACAATTACCCGTGCTTGAAGTCATCAGCGGCACGCATATTCTGGCGAATCTCACTCTGGGGATGGGTAGCGTGGTTTACGACTATTTACACGTTCTGAGGCAGGGAGACCCTAGCCTCAACAGGATTCCATCAGATACAAGTCAGTCCATTGACAATTATATAACTCAATAATGATGGCAAAATGACTGCGATATACAGCAAATAAACCCTCCCTGTGTGAATAGTCAGCCAAATGACATACAATTCATCATCACCCTTCCCCTTACGGCATCGTGCGCGAATTTATTCTGACTACTCAGTGGTATGAAATCATGGGCGTTGGCGTGCTGTTTTTTGCCGCGCTGTATTTTGGTTTTGGTGCGCTCACTTGGTTTTTAAGCCATCAACTGCTGCCCAAAATCGCCTATGGACATGTGCTTGATCCTCGGCCGCAGGGGCCAGAGCAGCAACGCCGCGAACTAAGCCATTCGCTACTGACCATTTTTTTATTTGGCACGGGCATGGTTTTCCCTTGGGGCATGTTGCAGCTGGGCTGGGCGCATTTAGCCTTGCAGGCATCGGCGACACAGCTAACCATCGAGATCTTCGCCTTAGTCATCTGGAATGAAATCCATTTTTATCTCAACCACCGCCTGCTGCACACCCGCTGGCTAAAGCGTTTTCATTTACCTCACCATCGCTCAATTGTGACCACCCCTTGGTCAACCTATAGCTTTCACCCTATCGAAGCCATCATGCTGGGCAATGTGATTATGCTGCCGATGTTGGTGCACGATTTCTCGATTTACTCGCTCGCAGCCGTGCCTGTATTTAGCATTATTTTCAATAATATCGGCCATTCCAATTACGATTTTTTACCCGATGCCCATCATGATCGCTGGTGGCTCAATGGTGCGCGCCGCCATCATTTGCACCATGCCTGTTTTCACGGCAATTACGGCTTTATGTTTCCGTTTATGGATCGCTTATTAAACACCGCCCTGCCGCCGGATGCCGCCGACAAGCAGATTAAGCGCCATGCTGCGTAATCAGCGCGACTGGCAAAGCCTGCTTTATCTCATACTGCAACCGCTGCTGGTGATCTGGCTATGGCGCGCTGGGCTAAATACTTTAATCAACCTAGCTCTTTTCGCCCTGATGCTTTTTCTCACCTTAGGCATCAGCGTTATTCACCACAATCACACCCATCTGCGGATGTGGCACAGCAAACGTCTCAACCGGATCAGCGATTTCTGGATCACGCTCTTGCAAGGCCACCCTACTTTTGTGTTTTATCCGGCGCATATCCGCAATCATCATCGCTATCGCCACGGCCCCAAAGATGTGGCGCGCACCTATAGTTTTGGTCGCGACAGCAACGATCTGATCGGCTATTTTTTACACCCACTGCAAGCCACGATTGTGCTCTACCCGCTGTTTATAGACTGGCTACTGCGCTTAAAGCAGCGACATAGTGGCGTATTTTATTACTGCATGCGTCAATACGCCGCCGTGCTCTTGCTCTGGGGCATTCTGGCTTGGCTGAACTGGCAAAAGTTTCTTATTTTTATTTTACTGCCGCAGCTCTATGGCCTGCACTGGCTGCTCGCCACCAATTACCTGCAACACGCCCATGCCGATGGCAACTCGCCAATTAACTTTGCCCGCAATTTTGAAGGCTGGGTGAACCCGCTGCTGTTTAATATCGGCCTGCATACGGCGCACCATCGCCACCCACGCGCGCACTGGTCGGCGCTCACTAAACTCCATCTGCAATACCGTGATCAGGTCGATCCGCGCCTTAATGCCGGCCCGCTGCTCTGGTATATGTGCCGCAGCTATGTTCTAAGCCCTGTTTGCCCGCGCTGGCGTAGCGCTAGCCTGATGAAACCCACTAAGGAATCCTGATGCCGATTCAGTTTGAACATGTTTACCTTGCCGCAGCAGGGCTGCATCTACCCGGGCCAGCCATCAACAATGAAGAGATGGATGCCTTTATTGCACCCATCAACCGCATTTCCATGCGCATCAAAAGCCGGATTCTGGCTGAAAATGGTATCCAAACCCGGCATTACGGTATTGATGCACAAGGCCAAACCGTTGAGAACCATGCCCAGATGGCCGCAGCCGCAGTGCATCACTGCTTAGATAAAGCACAAGTATCGCTGGATAAAGTGAGTTTACTGGCCGTAGGCTCATCGGGGGGCGACGCGCTGATGCCAGGCTTTGCCAATATGATTCAGGGCGAGCTGGCGGCTCCCCCGATGCAAACCGTTTCCTGCCAAGGCGTCTGTGCGGCAGGCGTCAGCGCGATTGAATTTGCTGCGCAAGCCATTGAGCTTGGCTCGCACCAACAAGCACTGGCTGTAGCCGCCGAAATGCCATCACGCATGTTCAAAAAAAGTCGCTTTGCCCCGCGTAGCTATCAGAGTGATTTTGACGCACACTTTTTGCGCTGGATGTTATCCGATGGTGCAGGTGCGCTACTACTCAGCCGTCAGCCCAAGGCGGGGCTGAATATCAAGCTTAAATGGATTCATCAAAAGAGTTTTTCTGGTGATTATCCGGTGTGTATGCAGCTGGGGATGACGGAAGATCGTAGCCAGTCTTTCCTCGATTTTGCCTCATCCGGCGAGGCCGAAGCGGCAGGTGCGATGTCGCTGCGCCAAGATATCCGCATGCTGCCGCAGCTGTTTGATGTGTGTATCCATGAATACGTAAAACTGGTTGATGAAGGCTGGATTAAATCGACCAACATCGACCATTTTCTTTGCCATTACTCGTCGGCTAAATTTATGCCGGTGGTTGAAGATTTACTCGCCAAAGCTGGGCTGAGCATCCCGCCAGAGCGCTGGTATAGCAATCTGGCAACGCGTGGCAACACGGGGGCGGCGTCTATTTTTATTATGCTGGCCGATTTTTTGCGGACTAAAACACTCAAAGCCGGTGAAAAGATCTTCTGTTTTATTCCAGAATCAGGGCGAATCAGCGCGGCGTATATGTTGTTTGAAGTGGCCGATGAAGGCACCAGCAGCCAGCCTATCACTCCAACCATCGCCGCCCCTGCCCCCTTCGAGCCCAATATCCCTGCGCCGCATCAAGCCGAGAATGCCCCACTGGCGCTACAACCCCTGCTGACTCAGCTCGCCAGCCTATGGCAAGATTATCGCTCGCAAGTCTGGCGCAGCCCGGTGATTTCACAACTGGTGAGCCAGCGCTTTGATGTGGCGAGTTACCGCAACTGGACCGCAGCATGGGTACCGCAAGTACGTGAAGGCAGCTTGTGGATGAGAGAAGCGGCCGCCTCATTAAGCGGCGACTTTGCCCCACTCGCCAGCCTGATTGAGTTGCACGCCGATGACGAGCAGCACGATTTTGAAATCCTCTATCAGGATTACCAAGCCGCCGGTGGCGAGCTGCCGCTGGCCGCACTTAAACGTAACCCCGGTGGCGAAGCGCTCAATAGCTATCTACATGCACTCGCAGCAACCCCCAATCCAATCGGCCTCTTGGGGGCAATTTATATCATCGAAGGCACAGGCCAGCGCATCGTGCCCGCGCTCTTGCCCATGCTGCGCCAGCAAGTATCCCTGCCACCGCAAGCCTTTAAATTCTTGGAATACCACGGCGCCAACGACGAACACCATCTAGCCCGCTGGCTAGCCGCAGTCGAAATCACCCTCGCCATCGACCCCAAGGCCGCGATAGCCATACTCAACACCGCCAAACGCTGCGCACAACTTTATTTAATGCAGTTTGAGCATATTTAATAGTGATGTTATGCCGCCAAACCCAAATCTTGAACCACAGAGAACACTTCGGCCCCAGAGTTTCACGGAGGAAATCAAGGTTTGGATTAAGTTAATTTTTAGGTTTTAAGTTATTTAAAATTCAGCAATTAAGATTCATATCGCCGCGAGTGGCACGGGACTTAAATCCCCCCTTGAAACACGCAAGCTCCGAACAAGCGGGGCGGGGGATCGCTTGGGAGCGAAGGATCCAGCCAATCCCGCCCGCCGCCGACTCGATTGGACCGCAGTAGGGGCTTTCGTGCTTTGCTGTTGTCGCTTGGCTTCGTTTCTTGGCGAAGCAGAAATCAAATACTTCGCGGTGGCTACCGTTCCAAAAATCAACGTGCCGAAGGCACTAAAAAAGATCTTTTTGAATTTGCTTGTGCATTTGAGACAAGACCATTCATTTATCTCAAATGCCCCGTGCTCGAACCCCATCAAAATATCGGAACACCCCATGCCTAAAGACGATTTCTTACAAACCGCCCACGACCCACGTGATCCTAACCCTTGGCTTGCCATGTATCTGGATCAAAGCACCCCGCTACCCGACCACGTCAAACGCGCTTGGCTCAGCGAGCTGGCCTCACCTTCACGCCAGTATCTGCTGCCCTTTGTGCGGCCGCTTGCTCGGCTTTGCATGATTCTGATTCAAATTTTAAAAGTCATTCTGCCCAAACGCTGGTCTGCCTCCAAAATGCTGCACCGCATTTTGGTCTGGGGCTTAAAGGGCTTTGTATCCCCCGAAGCCAACTGGCTGATCTTGCGGCACTTTCATTTAGGTGCGCAGATTATTGAATTTATCGAGCGCAACGCCCCCGTCAGCGTGCCGCTTGCATCGCTGCGCCCACTGGCGATTGATGATTTAGCCGATGAATTATTTCTGAAACACGATTTAAACCTATTTAATTTCATCATTCGGCTTAACCAAGCCCTGCGTAATGAAGGCAAAGCACTCACCCCCGTTGCAAACATCGATTTCAGCATGATCAACGAGCCACCTCTGGCGCTAAAATCCATGCCACAGGGGCGCTTAAACTGGATAGATGTACAAACAGCGATCGAAATATTCACACCGGTTTACCAGCTATTTCTTACAGATAACGATTTTTGGCGCGCGGCCAACTCGCTGCAAATGGATGAAACCATGGGTGTCTACGTGGCCACATTGCTCAATACGCCGCAGCATTTATTACTGTTAAATAATAAACACCCCTTGGTTCCACTCTCCACCTTACACGCAGGTCACCGGCTGGTTTTACATGGACTATCAACCGAAATGCTGCATTGCCTGCTTAACCAGATGAAACACGCTCAAGCCTAGGCGGTTAATTGCCCCATCTTGCTAACATCATCATTTCTCACCTCGCAAGCCACGCTATGGACTACAGAGCATACTTTTTGGGGAAGCTGGCAGCTAAACGAAAGGCACTGCATCATCCTGCGACCTCTTTATGTTGTAAATTTGCAAACAAAATTCAGTTCAACTATTTCTTGGTAATTATTACGCTAAGCCAATGTTACTAAAGGAAGTTTGACAGGTAAAAACATTCTGTTACTCTAGCCATCGGTCGAATTTAAGACTGTTCCGTAACAAAAATCAGATAAATCCTATCGATTGGTGTTACGCCAGCGATTCACCCCCAGACGCAAATCGGAATCAAACCGACCTTTCTTTCTTGTAACAAACGCCCTTGCTACCGCCATAGCCAGCGCATTTTATCGGCCATCCTATGCCTCGCATGATTCAAGATTTTGTTAAAAGAATGAGCAATCGCTCTGCCAAGACTACACCCCGCTTTATTTCCCGCAGTTGGCTTTTTGTTTTAATTCCCTCTTGCATCACCCTCACCGCCTATGGCGTTGCTGAGTTTGGGCCCAAGGAAGAAATTAAACTCAACACCCAAACCGAATCGATTGCGACTCCCTCTTTATTATTTGCCCAGAGTAATAGCCCCATCTGGCACGAAGATGTCATTCGTGCAGGAGACACCCTATCGGCCGTGCTTAACCGGCTGAATGTGGATGACAAAGAGGCCAGTCAGTTTATTAAAACCGATCCTATCGCCAAGGCTCTATTTGAGCTGCATGCGGGCCGCAGCCTGCGCGCCAAAACAGAGCGCTCTGGTGCACTGCTTGAGCTGCATTACCTCAATAACAAAAACCAAGAAATAAAAATCACTCGCCAAAATAATGGATTTAAAGCCCGCATCGATGAAGCCTCCACCCAGCAACACACGGTGGTTAAATCCGGCACCATCAATAGCTCGTTTTATGCCAGCACCGATCAGCTAAATATTCCTGACGATGTGACCCGGCAATTGATCGATATTTTCTCTGGCCAAATCGATTTTCACCGTGGTTTGCAAAAAGGGGACCGCTTTAGTGTGGTGTATGAAAGCTTTACCCATGACGGGATTGAGATTAAAACAGGGAAAATTCTAGCCGCCGAATTCAGCGATAAAGATAAAACCTTGCAAGCCATGTGGTACACACCTCCGGGCAGTAGCGAGGGCGCTTATTACACGCCGGATGGCAATAGCTTGAAGCAATCTTTCCTGAAAAACCCAGTCGAATTCTCACGAATTAGCTCAGGCTTTAAGCTACGCTTTCATCCCGTGTTAAAATCATGGCGGCAACATAAGGGAGTCGACTTTGCGGCGTCCACCGGCACCAAGATTATGTCCACCGCCGATGGGGTAATTAGCAAAATCACCCAAGACAATAGCGGCTACGGAAAGCATATTGAAATTAACCATGATGGCAAATACAGCACCCTTTACGCACATATGTCGGCATTTACCCCCGGCTTAAAACAAGGCTCCAAAATCAAGCAAGGCGAAGTGATTGGACTTGTGGGTGCAACAGGCCGCGTGACTGGCCCGCACCTACATTACGAATTCAAAGTAAACGGCCAGCAAGTAGACCCGATTGCACTGAAACTGCCGACCGCAAAACCGATCGAAAGCCGCTACCTAGCGCACTTTCAGCCTATCGCCACTCAAACCAAGAAGCAGCTGGCTTTCTTGCAGAGAATCGAGCAGGCGCGTGCGGAATAAAGACTTGGTTTATATTGATTTTGCGCTACGAAACATCGTCATTCCCGCATACCTTTGGCGGGAATCCAGTGGCGCTGCTGGATCCCCGATAAAAACACTCGGGGATGACGGTTTTGTTTGATAGGCCATTTCGGGACGTTATTTTAAGCCACATCCTAAATAGCAAGCTGCTAATTAAAATACATAAAAGAGAGATAAAGATTGAGCGGGCAACGGCTGTTTCTAGGTTTAATGACGGGCACCAGCCTCGATGGTATTGATGCGGCCTTGGTGGATTTTTCCTGTATGCCGCCTCGCTTAATTGCGGCCCAAGGCACGCCATTAAGCGATGATCTACGCAGCCAGTTGCTCGGACTGCAATCGCCTCAGCCCAACGAGCTGCATCTGGCCCAGCTTGCCGCCAACGCCCATTCTGATGCCTGTGCCAATGCCATCCATGCCTTGTTAGCACAGGCAGGATTCACCGCCAGTGATATCGAAGCCATCGGCAACCACGGACAAACCATCCGCCACCGGCCAGAATGTGGCTATACCTTGCAAATTGGCAATCACGCCCGCCTTGCCGAAAAAACCGGCATCAGCGTAGTGGGTGATTTTAGATCGCGCGATGTAGCGGCAGGTGGGCAAGGCGCGCCGCTGGTACCTGCGTTTCATCAAGCGTTATTTGCCAGCCCCACGCAAAAACGTGCCTTGGTCAATATCGGTGGCATCGCCAATATCTCGCTACTTATCCCCAATCAAAACACCTGCGGCTTTGATACAGGCCCGGGCAATGTGTTGATGGATTTATGGATTAACCAACATCAGGGCCTGCGTTACGACAAAGACGGCGCATGGGCGGCGAGTGGGCAAGTCTTGCCGGATTTACTCGCCCAATTTTTACAAGATCCCTACTTCGCCCTCAAAGCCCCAAAAAGCACAGGCCGAGATTTATTTCATCAAGACTGGCTCGATGCGCATCTCACCCATCGCAGTGATGCCCCCAACGATGTACAAGCCACGCTCTGCGCCCTGAGCGCCCGCAGCATTGCCGACACACTTCGCACGCAGGCTATAGACACCCTTTATGTCTGCGGTGGTGGCGCACACAACCAATGTCTGATGAGCATGCTGGCCCTCGAACTACCCGAATCCCAAATCACCACCACTGCGGCGCTGGGTGTCGCGCCAGACTGGATGGAAACCTACGCCTTTGCATGGCTGGCAAAATGCTGCATAGACCGCCACTCGGCCAACCTACCGGAAGTCACTGGAGCAGAGGGGCGACGCATCCTTGGTGCAATTTGGCCCGCATAAAGCTTAAACAAAGCCCCCAAAATACCCAAGTAGCTCAAGACTCTAAACACAAAATTCAAATACAACGCACAAAAAGCCGTTCTTCAATACCCTCTTCTCAGTTAGACTTGGGCAAAATTCCCTGCGGATAAGATTTATGCACCAGACAAACCAATTCGACCTCCTTAAATCCCGTCGTTTCCTGCCCCTATTTATTACGCAATCACTCGGGGCATTTAATGACAACCTATTTAAAAATGCCCTATTGGTGATGATCACCTTTCACGGCCTATCCGCAGCAGGGCTCAGTGCTGACGCACTAGTTAATGCCGCTGCAGGTATTTTTATTCTGCCATTTTTCTTGTTCTCCTCTTTTGCAGGGCAATTGGCAGAGAAATACGATAAGGCCCGCGTGGCCCAATGGGTAAAGCTGCTTGAAATCGCCATTATGCTAGCGGCCGGCATTGGCTTCTGGCTAAAAGACGCAAGCGTATTAATGAGCTGCTTATTTATGATGGGCGTGCATTCCGCCCTCTTTGGCCCATTAAAATATTCTATTTTGCCGCAATATTTAAAAGACCAAGAATTATTAGGCGGCAATGGCCTCATTGAAATGGGGACTTTTGTAGCGATTCTGTTAGGACAAATCGCAGGCACAATCATTATTCAGCATCAACCACATGGTGAATCATTAATTATCTGGGCCTGCCTTGGCGTTGCCATCTTAGGCTGGATCAGCAGCCGCAGCATGCCCCCAGCCCCAGCCCCTGTCAAAGACCTTAAAATCAACTGGAATGTATTCTCTGAAACATGGCAAATTATTAAGCATGTAAAAGAAAATAAAACCGTATTTAATAGCTTATTAGGTATTTCATGGTTTTGGTTTTTTGGCGCAGTGTATTTAACCCAACTGCCTAGTTTATCCAAGAATATTTTAGGTGGCGATGCTTCTGTTTACACCTTGCTGGTCGCGCTATTTTCAATTGGCGTAGGCCTTGGGTCCATCCTTTGCGAGCAGCTATCAGGCCGTAAAATTGAATTAGGCTTAGTGCCCTTTGGCTCACTAGGACTTTCTTTCTTTGGCATCGATCTATTCTTTGCTATTGGCCAGCCCACTTCAACCCATTACGCCCTTAGCGAATTTATTAGCCTCGCTTCGCATTGGCGCATCATGGCTGATATTGGCTTCATGGGGGTATTTGGCGGTCTATTTATTGTGCCGCTCTATGCGCTGGTACAAATACGCACCGAAAAAGAATTCACCTCCCGTGCCATTGCCGCCAACAATATTTTGAATTCTCTATTTATGGTGGTAGCTGCGGGAATGAGCCTCGCACTATTAAGTAGTGGCATTTCTATTCGTGGCTTATTGTTGATTGTGGCGCTGATGAATATCGGCGTATCTATTTATATCTACACTTTAATTCCAGAGTTTATGATGCGCTTTTTAGTGTGGATTATGACCCACACACTATATCGAGTGCGTCATCAAGGCCTAGATAACATCCCAGACATAGGCCCTTGCGTGCTGGTTTGCAATCATGTGAGCTTTATGGATGCGATGATTATTGCAGGCGCTGTTCGCCGCCCTGTGCGCTTTGTCATGGACCATCGTATTTTTAAAATACCTGTGCTTAATTTTATATTCCGCACAGCAGGCACGATTCCTATCGCCCCAATGCGTGAAGACCCAAATATGAAAGGGCAAGCCTTTGATAAGGTCGCAGAGTATTTAAATGATGGCGAAATTATTTGTATTTTTCCTGAAGGAAAAATCACCCATACCGGCGATATCAACACCTTTAAGCCCGGCATCGATGAAATCATTAAACGCACCCCAGTTCCGGTGGTTCCAATTGCATTACAAGGCTTATGGGGTAGTTTCTTTAGCCGCAAAGATGGCGCAGCCATGATGAAAATGCCACGTAGTATTTGGGCAAAGATCGGCTTTGTGGTGGGTGAGCCTGTACCCGCAGAATTAGCAACACGCCAATATTTAGAGCAGCAAGTTCGAGTATTGCGCGCCGATTGGAAATAAAAAAAACAGCCAGAGATTTCCTCTGGCTGGTTTTTTTAAGCAATCAGAAAAATTACCCCACTCATTGTTATTCCTGACTAATCACAAAGACGGTCACCCAAACCCAATCCACGCCTTTTTCAATGACGGAGCCTAAACGAACCATAAAGATTCGTTCTCGCGCCTGAACACGGTAAATTTTGTCCGTACCATAATCTGCCGAATGCAAAATCAAGGTATTCACATTTTTCCCCTCAATTTGATGCGGCAAATACAAGGCCGTGCGAACATGCGGCAAATCACTGACGCCCAATATAGAATCTGCAGCAAGAGAGAT
Organism: Janthinobacterium sp.; assembly: GCA_025360045.1. Classification (GTDB taxonomy): domain Bacteria; phylum Pseudomonadota; class Gammaproteobacteria; order Burkholderiales; family Chitinibacteraceae; genus Iodobacter. The sequence goes on from JANYCY010000052.1 coordinate 90,990, forward strand.
TTGCTCTTTGCGCTCTTCTCTTTCCATATATAAATTCACAGCAATCGGCGCAATAGCAAGCGACTGAATTCCCACATAAACTTCATCGTCGCCCAAGCGATTAAGCCGACGAATAACGCCTAAATTCCAATTTTCATTTCGCCCTAGCCGATTAGCCAGCAATAACCCTGGCCTAACCCATTCATTTTCAGAAAGATGAACCACCGCGCCATAGCCGCCTACGCTTTCATTTTCAATATTCCAAACGTGCCAATCTTGCTGTTTATTTTCGACCGGCTTGGCGGGCGTTGCTTTTTCTTTCGTTCGGGTAGAAACAAAACCATAGAGGCGCATATCCATGATTTCATCGTAATCCACTTTACCCCTATCATCTGCGACACTCTTTCGGACATTTTTATCATTATCTAAACGCACATGCCCAATAATAGAATCTAAGCCACTAATAATATCCGCAATTTTAGCAACTTTTTTACGCTCGCTCCTTTGCACTACACTATTACGAATACTCATCAGCCAAAAAATATCCAGATGCTTTAGTAGCTCGACCGCCAGCGGCGCTGGGCACTCTTTGCCCATACCTAAATCTCGCGGTGTTGCACCATTCTCCAAGCGACGTAAAGTGTCTTCTAATTCATGCATTAAATCATGCAAACTCCAATAGCGAAATGGCTCACCCTCGCTCTCTGCTTGGATTTTTTGCACCCCCTCAGGGGCTTGCAAATTAACGCACAAATGATAACGGCCTTCTTGGAATTTCCGGGACAATTGAATCAATTTAGACCATTGATTCAGCCATTGATCCACCCAATCAATTTGTCGCACGGATAAATTATTATTTGATATTGATCCCAACATCAATATTTGAATATATTCATCAGCGCACGAAGTAACCTCATTGAGATGTGAGGTATACAAGGGAAAAGGGTTGCTATCACACCCCTCTATTTCAGATAGGCGATAAAGTTGATGTGCTAAGGTCCATAATTTTGGAGGGGCTTTTTCAAACCTAAAATAATGCCATTTAGCTTGCAGCGATAAATAATGCAAGCTGCGAGCCAATATTTTAGGCATGAGCAGTGCTAATTCAGTTTTTTTACTATTTTCAATTTCTGCCTGCACAAACAACTGATAAATCGCCACCATATCAAAAGCAAAGCCTGCAATTTGTTTCCACAAACGGCTTTCAATATCTTTGGACATACGAGGGTTTGCAATATATTGATAGCAAACCGCCTCATAAGAGGGCTGCGCTGCATCATCGATCAGCAACAGCGCCTGCAGGCTATCTAAGCTTGCAGCTCTGCCTTCACTCATAAAGGCAGCCACTGCAGCATGAATTTTCAATTGTTGGGATTGCATATCAATTTCTTGCAGACGTTTACACCACGATGTAGCTGCTTTCGCATTTACAAAAGGTGATTTATCTTTAGAAAAAATAGCAGCCAAAATATTACGCATAAATTCGCCTATCCGGCATTAGTTTGCCTCATTAGAGGCAGATTCTTCAGCAAGCCAAGTCTTTGCATCGTCGCTTTCGGTAAATAGCCCGATTTCTGCATCCGTAAATAGGCGACTAATCCATGCAGACCATGTGACCCATTGGTCAGAACTCACCACGGCAACACGCTGAAATGCTTGCCCATGCGTTCGTATAAATTTAACTTCTTCTAATGCCATGTCCAGCGTATAGCTCAACATTCCGCTTAAATCAAATAATAAAGCCACAGGCCCATGGAATTTAGACTGATAAAGAATGGCTTGTTCAAATTCGCGATAATCTTGCAAGGTAAATTCACCCAGCACGACCGTTTGAATATAATCATTTTCATCTGAAATGCTAATCATCACGAGCTCCTATTTAGGAAAACCTACTATCAATACATAGCCATAAAAATAAGCGTTCCTTTAGTTTACTTAGCTTCCCCCCGCTTCGACAAGGATTACATTTATTTTGATTACTTATACCACGGTCTATTGATTAAACCATTCTATTGACTGCGGCACGCGCACAAAGTGGATTCAATTGAGTATAAGCACATTCAAATAAGCTCCTTTTACGGATTTTATTTATCTACTTTATTAGCCGTGCCAATCACTATAGAAAAGAATGCTCACTTTCAACAGCCACACGTACTTATAGTTTTTGTAAATCAATCAGTAGTTGACGAGTATGCAAAGAAACATCGCCCAGAATGGCGGAAAAAGCTTGGCGCATCAGCATTTTTCCCTGCACAGCAGCACTTTCATAATCGCCCGCCGCAAAGGCCAACAAAGCTTTACCCTCATATTGAGGCAAATAGGCTTGCGCACTCACAAGCCCCTGAGTGGGGTCAAAGCTGTAACGTCGCCCCGCTTCAACAGGGCGGCCCTCGCATTGCGTCCAATCGGCACCATAGCCCATCTCATCGAGTAAATGACGCTCAAACTCACGCAAGATAGGCTCAACCCCCAAGCCACTGGCAGGCAAGGCGGATAAAGCACGAATGGCTTCAAAGTAACTACCAAACAAGAGGGGATGGGGTTCATCACGCGGCAAAAGGCGCAATAGCAGCTCGTTGAGATAAAAGCCGCACAAAAGAGGCAAGCCACTGAGCTGTGGAATTCCACCTTGCCAATCGGCAGAGTGCAGGGTTTTGAGCTCCCCCACACCGAACCAAGCCAGCAGCACCGGCTGAAAGCTCAGCAAGATACTGCGTAGCTGTGACCCAGGGCGCTGAGCACCCCGAGCCACCATCATGATACGGCCATGATCGCGGCTAAGCACATCGAGCAGGCGACTGGTTTCTTTGTACGGGTATTGGTGCAGTACAAAGGCCGCCTGTGTGTCGACGCGCTGCTTAGCCGCTCTTACCACGTTTTATTCGTAGCCGTACTGACGAACCAAGCGCGTATCATCCGCCCAGCCGCTTTTTACTTTAACCCACACTTCCAAGAACACCTTAGCATCAAAGAGTTTTTCCATATCTTGGCGTGCTTCGGTGGCAATGCGCTTGAGCTTTTCACCATTTTGGCCGATCAGCATGGCTTTTTGGCCATCTCGGTCGACCAATACCGCGGCATGAATACGGCGTAATTCACGACCATCGCGGGTTTCGTCGTCTTCAAATTTTTCAATTTCTACCGTCATGGAGTAAGGCAATTCTTCACCCATCAAACGGAAAATCTTTTCACGAATAATTTCTGCCGCCAAAAAGCGCTCGTTGCGATCGGTGACTTGGTCTACATCGTACAAAGCCACGGATACCGGCAACAGAGGCTCAACCACATTGAGCAATACATCCATGCTCAAGCCTTTTTGTGCAGAAATTGGCACAATGGCGTGGAAATCAAAACGCGCATTCATCGCTTCAATAAAAGGGAAGAGTTGGTTTTTATCCGTGACTTCATCAATTTTATTTAAAACAAGAATAACGGGGCGATTCTTAGGTAATAGCTTTAATACTTCATCATCGGCAGGACTAAAGTAACCCGCTTCAATCACATACATAATCACATCGACGTCGGCCAAAGTGCTGGTCACGCTGCGATTCATGGCCTGATTCAAGGCGTTTTGATATTTGGTTTGAAACCCTGGGGTATCTACAAATACAAATTGTGATTTATCGGTGCTATGCACGCCGGTAATACGATGACGGGTCGTTTGTGCTTTACGCGATGTAATACTGATTTTTTGCCCAATCAATTGATTAAGCATGGTTGATTTACCCACGTTCGGGCGACCAACAATGGCGACAAAACCACAATGAAAATCAGCGGCGTCGTTCTGGATTTCTAATTCGCTCATGAGCGTTTACCTTTGCTTGCTAGTGTTGCTGCGTGTTTGCTTTTCAGCGGGGCATTAGCCGCGCTTTTATGCTTACCTGGAAACTGTTCCATAAGGATAGTCAGTGCTGTTTCAGCCGCCAATTGCTCAGCCGCTCGACGGCTGGTCGCCACCCCTTTAGTGAGCAATTTAGCTTCAACAACACAACAGCTCACTTCAAAAATTTGATCTGGCGATTCGCCATCTTGCCGAAGAATAGTGTAGGCCGGCAGCTCATAGCGACGCGCTTGTAGCCACTCTTGGAGACTGGTTTTAGCGTCTTTTGCACCCAGCAGCGGATCAATGGCGGCAATGCGGCTAGCAAACAATTGCTTAACTACGGCCTGCACCGCATCAAAACCACCATCCAGCCAAATCGAGCCTAAAATCGCTTCGAGTGCATCGGCTAAGATAGATGGGCGGCGATGGCCACCACTTTTTAACTCGCCCTCACCTAGCCAAATAAAATCGCCTAAGTTGAGCTCGGTTGCAATGCTGGCCAAGGCTTCTTGTCTCACTAAGCTAGCTCGCAAGCGGGATAAATCCCCCTCGGGTAGCTTAGGAAAAGTTTGATATAAGGCCAGTGCAATCAAAGAATTTAAAATGCCGTCGCCAATAAACTCTAAACGCTCATTATGCGTAGAAGAAAAACTACGATGCGTTAAAGCTTGTTTAAATAGCTTAGGCTCTTTAAAAGTATAAGAGAGCACCCTTAATAGGCGCTCAGGGGGAAGAACAACACTCACGACTAATTACCCGCAGCTTGCTGCGTATTCGATTTTTGGATATCAAAAGCGAACAACAGACTCATATTTCCCACGATCGGAACAACCCGCTCGTAGCTTAAACTTACCGTCGTACCACTACCGGCCTGAGTCACTTGCAACTCAGCGGCACTGATATTCCGAATATTATCAACCGATGCTTGCCGCATAAATGCCTCTCTAATTGCGGAGGGAGGCTGTGCGCCATTCTCTTTCACCGTACGCTCAATGGCTTTTTTAACCGTAAAGTATTCCAAATAGGTAGGGACTACTTTAAGTACCGTAATCGCAATCACCGCTACCACAATAGAAAGCATTAAAAACGTACCGAAAGACAAACCACGTTGGCGACTAAGCATCATTGATTTCCTTTAGCGGATCGAGGTGCCAACGCGCCCCAAATCCTTAAAATTAAGCCATACCAGAAAAGCCTTACCGACTACGTATTTATCTGGAACAAAGCCCCAATAACGGCCATCGGCACTGTGATCTCGATTATCGCCCATCATAAAGAAATTTCCTTCAGGCACTTTGCAAGTAAAGCCTTCTTCATCATAGCGGCAATTTTCGCGGCCAGGAAAATCGCGCACTTCACCCAAATTAACGGAAGGCACATCCGCCATCGCTAAAGTTGAATAATCATGCTTGCCGTGCTTTTCATTGTATTGCTTATTATTAATCAGGTAAGTGCCCTGCTCAACGTATTCATGATCTGGCATATCGGTAGTTGGAATAGGCTGACCATTAATCGTCAGCTTTTTATTCCGATACTCAACCGTATCCCCAGGTAAACCAATCACCCGTTTAATATAATTAAGCGATGGATTTTCTGGATAATTAAACACCATTACATCACCATGCTCTGGCTTACCCACAGGAATCATCACATTATTAATGACAGGAGTACGCAGACCATAAGCAAATTTATTCACCAGAATAAAATCACCCACCACTAAACCTGGGCGCATTGAGCTAGATGGAATTTGAAAAGGCTCTACAAGGAAAGAGCGCAAGACAAAAACGGCCAGCAAAACAGGAAAGAAGCCACGGCCATATTCAACCCAATCGGAAACAGGCTGATCACCGCGCTTCTTCCCCCAGACAAACCGATCCAAACCCCAGATCACTCCCGTCACCAATACAAAGATCAGCATTGCCGCAGAGATAGAGCAATATTGCACCAACACAATAAATAGCCCCATCACCACACAAAGATAGCCGTACTGCACTAAAGATGGTGGCTCACTGCCTTTACGCTCATGCTTGGCACCAACAGCCACCAGCACCGGCCCTAAAATGACGAAAACAATTCCGAGCAACAACCAGTTCATCCGTTTTCCTTTTTATTTATATTGTTACTTATCGCTCACTTGCAAAATCGCAAGGAAGGCTTCTTGTGGGATTTCAACGTTACCAACTTGCTTCATGCGCTTCTTACCCGCTTTTTGCTTGTCGAGCAGTTTACGCTTACGCGAAACGTCGCCACCATAACATTTTGCCAATACATCTTTACGTGTGGCTTTTACTGTTTCACGCGCCACAATTTGGCTACCAATTGCGGCCTGAATCGCCACGTCATACATTTGACGCGGAATCAGCTCACGCATTTTGGCGACCAGCTCACGGCCACGATACTGGCTGCTGCTACGGTGAATAATCAAGCTCAGGGCATCTACACGCTCGCTATTCACTAGAACGTCGAGCTTGATCAAATCGGCCACTTGGAATTCTTTAAAATCGTAATCCAAGGACGCATAGCCTCGGCTCACTGACTTAAGGCGGTCAAAGAAATCCATCACCACTTCAGCCATCGGCAAATCGTAGCTCAGCATGACCTGACGGCCCATATATTGCATATTGCGTTGATTGCCGCGTTTTTGATTGCAGAGTGTCATCACTGCGCCCACATAATCATGCGGCACTAAGATGGTGGCGGTAATGATCGGCTCGCGAATTTCTTCGTACTTTGAAGGATCCGGCAGCTTAGATGGGTTCTCTACGTGCACCACTTCGCCTGATTTGAGTAGCAACTCATACACTACCGTCGGTGCGGTGGTAATGAGATCCATATCAAATTCGCGCTCTAAACGCTCTTGCACGATTTCTAAGTGCAATAGGCCTAAGAAGCCACAACGGAAACCAAAGCCTAGCGCTTGCGAAACTTCAGGCTCGTAATGCAAAGACGCATCGTTTAGCTTCAGTTTTTCTAAAGCATCACGCAGTTTTTCGTAATCATGGCCTTCGATCGGGTACAAACCCGCGAACACCTGTGATTTTACTTCCTTAAAACCAGGCAAAGGCTCAGTCGCAGGCTCTTTAGCCGTGGTGATCGTGTCCCCTACCTTTGCATTGGAGATTTCTTTAATCCCCGCAATGATAAAGCCCACTTCACCCGCTTTCAGCACGGTTCTTTGTACTGTTTTAGGTGTGAATACACCGACTTGTTCGCAAAGATGCTGCGACTTATTCGACATAAACATGATTTTTTCTTTCGGGCTAATCTGGCCATCGACCACACGCACCAACATCACCACGCCCACGTAGTTATCAAACCACGAGTCAATGATCAAAGCTTTGAGCGGTCCATCAGGATTGCCCTTAGGCGCTGGCACTTTGACAATCAAAGATTCAAGAATGTCTTCGATACCAATACCGCTCTTGGCAGAGGCATGCACCGCATCGGTCGCTTCGATGCCGATAATGTCTTCAATTTCTTGAATCACACGTTCAGGATCGGCTGCAGGCAAATCAATTTTATTTAAAACCGCCACCACTTCAACGCCCTGCTCCAGCGCGGTGTAGCAGTTAGCCACAGTTTGCGCTTCAACACCTTGCGAGGCGTCAACAACCAGCAGCGCACCTTCGCAGGCAGCTAAAGATCGGCTCACTTCATAAGAGAAGTCAACGTGTCCGGGGGTGTCGATCAAATTAAGATTATAAATCTCACCATTACGGGCTTTATATGTCAGCGCAGCAGTCTGCGCCTTAATCGTGATACCACGCTCTTTTTCAATATCCATCGAGTCAAGCACTTGCGCACTCATCTCACGCAGCTCTAAGCCACCACAGAATTGGATAAAACGATCGGCCAGTGTACTTTTGCCGTGATCGATGTGAGCGATGATCGAGAAATTACGAATATGATCCATTTGCCTGCCAGATATTTCACGAAAAAGGGGTACGCGATCGCACCCCAAATATTAATATTGCCTGATTTTAACGGAAATTGAGCAGATAGGCATCAAGAGCCGCTTGATCAAGATGGTAATGGCAAATTTCCACCCCATCCGGCCCCTCCAAAACCGGCACCCATTCGCCATATTTTTCTTCTAATGGCTCGATATCGTCGATATCAATCCACGCCAGTTCAAAGCCTGCGGCCTGCACTTGCTGCTGCAAAAGATCTCGCATCACCAGGCACAAACCGCAGTATTCCCTACCGTATATTTTCAGCTGGATCATTTAGCGGGTGCACGCAAAGTCAGAAAAGTTGAAGCATCACCACGAATAACACGCAAAGCCGTGGCTTCATTGGGCTTCAAGACTGACAACGCTTGCTTGAGCTGGGCAAGACTGGTTAATTCTTGATTGGCTACCCCCACAATCAAATCGCCACCTTGTAGACCAGCCTTAGCGGCGGGGCCACGTGCAGCTTGCACCAGCACGGCAAACTTCAGCCCCATTCCTTTGAGCTGAGCAGCCTCTACTGGCTGCAAGGTCAAGCCAAAGCGGCCGCCTTCATCCGACTGATTACCACGATATTCACGCTCCGCCGTACTGCGATCAGATTGCTCAAGCATGCCGATGGTCACACTCACATCACGCAAGGCTTTGTCGCGCCAGATTTGTACTGGCACTTTAGTACCTGGGCGCACCGCCGCCACATACTTAGGCAAATCGCTCGCCGTACTAATTGCTTGGCCATTAAATTTGAGAATCACATCACCCGGCTTTAAGCCCGCTTTATCCGCAGGGCCATCTTTCTCTACACTTGCCAAAAGTGTGCCGTTGATTTTACTCAGGCCAAAGCTCTTGGCTAAATCTTCATTTAACTCTTGAATCGCCACACCAATTCGGCCACGCGTAACCTTACCACTCGCTTTTAGCTCTTCGGCCACTTTCACCACCACATCCACCGGAATCGAGAACGACAAGCCCATAAAGCCACCCGAGCGGCTATAAATTTGTGAGTTAATCCCCACCACTTCACCGGCCATATTAAAGAGTGGCCCGCCCGAATTGCCTGGGTTAATCGCCACATCTGTTTGAATAAATGGCACAAAGGTTTCATCGGGCAAGCTGCGGCCCTTGGCCGAAACAATCCCTGCAGTTACGGTATTTTCAAAACCAAAGGGGGAACCAATCGCTACCACCCATTCGCCGACTTTTAATTTATTAGCGTCGCCTAGCGTTACTTTAGGTAGGCCAGTCGCTTCGATTTTAAGCAAGGCCACGTCAGTACGTGCATCCGCACCGATCACCTTGGCTTTAAAGGTGCGCTTATCCGTCAGCTTGACGGTGATTTCATCCGCTTGAGCAATCACATGCGCATTGGTCAAGATATAGCCGTCCGCTGCCATGATAAAACCAGAGCCTAAAGATTGAGCCTGACGCTCGCGTGGCTGCTGTGGCTGTCCATTTCTAGGCAACATCCGTGGCACAGGAAAACCAAAACGGCGAAAAATATCCATCCCGTCTTCGTCACCCACCTGCTGCGGCTGCTCTTTAATCGTGGAGGTGGTTGAGATATTCACCACGGCTCGACCTTCTTTTTCAACCAACTGGGTGAAATCGGGCAGATTGGCAGCCGCGCTGACTGACGCCGAAACAAAACCCAAGGTGAGGCATATCAATAATTTTTTCATCATGGTTTACGTTTTTTCATCTGACAAGGACTAAGAAACGGCGAGTCGTTTGATGATACTTGACTCGCCACAATGACTGGCTCAGCGGACGCCGCCAGCTTGTGCTGCTGTTTTAGCAACACGAAACCCACTACAAACCCCAAAAAACCACCCAACAAAGAGTATTCAGCATTTTGTGGTGCAAACCATTGGCCAGCAGCCGCACCCGCAATCAACAGCAGCAGAGGCACGCCATAAGCCCAGACGGCACTTTTAAGGAGCGATTGCTCTTCTACCGCAACCGTCACCAAATCACCAACCTGTGAAGCCAAGGGGTTTTTAACTCGAAATCCTTGCTGAGCCTGAGCAAATAGACGACTCACCGCAGCAGCCTTGCAGCCTGTTTTAGGGTCGCATTGCCCACAAGGGGTGTGCGGCTTAATTTTTACCCAAGCATGCACGCCATCTAAGCGCACCACCTGCGCCTCGGTTTCTATCATTTGGGCCTACTTAATAGGATTAAAGGCAAGAGCAAATGCTTTGACGGCCTCTGAAGGCACTTCACCCAAGACGGTCACCATTTTCCCATTCATTTGCCGCACATACATATGCATCGCACCTTGATGAGAAGCACCTTCTTTTACCTCGGCAACTGCAGGCTCTAAGAACACAGAGACTGTTACCAAACCATCACTATATAAATGCTGAACGACTGGCATTTCCTTAGCAATCAAGGTGCGCTTTATGCTTTTTAGAAAACGAAAGCCATAAGGGAGATGCTCAATTTGCCAAGCAGGCTCAAGCGGTGCACTCGCCACCCCTTGATTTGTTTCAATCACAACAGGACGCAATGGATTAATCGGCTCGAGCAAGGCACGATCCACTTTTCCCATCAGTAAAGAAGAAAATACAAATAGCTCAACCGGCTGAGAAGAAGGCCCTAAGCGCTCTGACTTCAGAATCAAGCCACTATCTACATGCATCCATAAACGAAGAGGGAAGCGAAAAGCATCTCGAGGCTGCAGCTCATACATTTGCGCATTTAAGCCAGCGACTCGCTCCATGCCAATTCGCTTCAGCTTATAATTGAGAAGTACCGATTCTGCATTTTCTGGCAAATGCTGAGGAAATAATTTTGAACTAAAGCGCCGATCCAAAGAGACTATCCGTTTAGAAGGCAGATAGATGCTTATTTGATCGCCTTTGCGAAAATACTCGCGTCTCGGCCCATCTAAGGATTCACGACGTTCTATCTCTACCGGCTCGCTCCCTACATGCACAATGCGAAACGTCTCTGTAGAGTCCCCATGCTGGTGGGTAAATAAACCCTGAAAATCATTTTGCTTGGCTGCAGCGACCATCTTATTCAGAACAATCGCCGCATCGGCGTTATTCAACTCACTCCCCGCCCAGACACTCACCGGCAAGAACAAGCTGACGCATAACACCAGCGGCTTTAGTCTATTTAGCAAATCGGCCATTTAGCGCACGCTCTCCACGCCAAAATCCGCATAGACGATATCTCGCTCAGCCAATACATTGCCCGACTCTTGGCTATGCGCCGCCAAATAAGCGCGCACGACTGGCTCTTTATTGAGCGTCTTCACAGACTGCACGGCCACCATGGCAGGCTGCGCATTAAAGGCGGTATTGGATTGCCACACGGCCACACCAACAAAAGCAATCGATGCGACGGCCGTCAAAGGCACTAATAATTTTTTAATGACGGAGCTACGCTTTAAGCGCTGCGGAGCCACAACCGTCGGCTCTGCCGCCAAGCGAGCAGAGAAACGCGTCATAAACTGCGGAGACAACAGGGGGTGCTCTTGCAAGCTATCACTCGCCTGATGCCAACATTGCCAATCATTAATGAGTTCTGGATTACGCCGCATTTCAGCCATTAAGGCATCCAAATCGCTTGTGTCCAGCTCGCCATCCATCAAGGCGGAAAGTTTTTCTTTCATCACATAACCCTCTTCTATTCCTTGCAAAGCCTACCAGCGCTTATCTTTACCAATAACATCCAATAAGGGCCTCAGCTTGGTCGCTATTGCCTCTCGGGCGCGAAAAATGCGTGAACGCACAGTGCCAATGGGGCAATCCATCAAGGCAGCAATTTCTTCGTAGCTCAAGCCATCCATTTCACGCAGCGTAATCGCAGTGCGCAACTCAGAAGGCAGCTCATCAACCACGGCATTCACTGTAGAGACAATCTGCCGGTTAGAGAGTTCAGTTTCTGGCGTATGGTAATCTGGTATTTGTGCAGCCGCATCTAAGACATCACCATCTTCATCCTCAAAATCACCCAATAATTGTGGCCGACGCCCCAGTGTGGACAAGTGATTTTTGGCTGTATTAATCGCAATACGGTAAAGCCAAGTATAAAAAGCACTTTCACCCCGAAAAGACGGCAAGGCGCGATAAGCCTTAATAAAAGACTCTTGCGACACATCTTCAATTTCATTCTGATCACGAATTAAGCGCGACAGCAAACGTGCCACGCGACGCTGGTATTTCAACACCAGCAGCTCAAATGCACGCTTATCTCCCGCCTGCGCCCGTACTACAAGCTCCTGATCGATGTCACGATCGGTACGCTGAATCAAGGATACCTCCAAAAGGAATTTCTAAACCTAGGGCCATTTTCTAATGACATGGGGTTAACCATGATATTTATCAAGTCAATCTGCACTTGTACAGCCAGATTTGGCTTTATACACGGCGAAGAGACCCTAGCGTCTGTTAATATTCCATTTTTCTGGCAATGGAACACCGGCAATGCGGGAATTTGATGCATTAATCATTGGCAGCGGCCTTGGCGGAATGACCATGGCACTGCATTTAGCGGATCATATAAAAGTAGGCCTCGTTACCAAACGCGAACTAAGAGATGGCGGCAGCGGCTGGGCACAGGGCGGCATTGCCGCGGTGCTCGATGGCACCGATAGTGTAGAACTGCATATTCGCGACACTCATGTTGCGGGTGCTGGCCTATGTGATCATGACAGTACGCGTTTTATTATTGAGCACTCCAAAGAAGCCATCGACTGGCTCATCCAGATGGGCGTGCCTTTCACTAAAGACACCGAGGGAGATAGCGCTTATCAAGGCTACCACCTTACCCGCGAAGGTGGGCATAGCCATCGGCGCATCATCCACGCCGCCGATGCCACTGGCGCGGCGGTAATCGACACACTAGCGCATAAAGTAGCGGCCCACCCTAATATCACCGTACTTGAATCGCATATTGCCGTTGATTTAATCACCGATCAAAAACTGGGCCGCTCCGGCCACCATTGCTACGGTGCTTATGTTTACGATAAAGAAACCGACCGCGTAGAAACCATCGTGGCCAAATCCACCGTACTCGCAAGCGGCGGCGCGGGCAAAGTGTATTTGTACACCACCAACCCCGATGTGGCGACCGGCGACGGCATAGCCATGGGCTGGCGTGCAGGTTGCCGCGTAGCCAATATGGAATTCATCCAATTCCACCCGACCTGCCTTTATCATCCGCACGCCAAATCATTTTTGATTACCGAAGCCGTACGCGGTGAAGGCGGCATCTTAAAGCTACCCGATGGCACACGCTTTATGCCCCAGCACGACGAGCGCGCTGAATTGGCCCCGCGTGATATCGTGGCCCGCGCCATCGACTTTGAAATGAAAAAAGGCGGCTTTGACTGCGTTTATCTGGATATTTCTTACAAGCCCGCCGCCTTTATTAAAGAGCACTTCCCAAATATCTACCTGCGCTGCCTAGAGCTGGGCATCGACATCACCAAAGAGCCCATCCCTGTCGTGCCTGCCGCACACTACACCTGCGGCGGCGTGGTCAGCGATACAGCGGGGCGCACCGACGTAGCCAATCTCTACGCCGTAGGTGAAGTCGCCTGCACCGGCCTGCACGGTGCTAACCGCCTTGCTTCCAATTCATTATTAGAATGCATGGTGCTCGGCAAGGCCGCAGCGACCGATATTCTGCAAACGGCCGCAAGCGAACGCCCTCACATCCCAGAATGGGATGAAAGCCAAGTCACCGACCCCGACGAAGAAGTGGTGATCTCGCATAACTGGGACGAATTACGCCGCTTTATGTGGGATTACGTCGGCATTGTGCGCACCAACAAACGCCTAGAACGCGCCCTGCACCGCATCGAATTGCTGCAACATGAAATCGACGACTACTACAGCAACTTCCGCGTCTCTAACGATTTAATCGAACTGCGCAACCTCGTGCAATCTGCCGAACTAATCGTGCGCTGCGCCATGGATAGAAAAGAAAGCCGCGGCCTGCACTACAGCCGAGATTACCCCGGCATGTTAAGCGAGGCGAAGAGCACCATTCTTAGCCCAGATTAAATAGGCCGACTTTAAAACACAAAACCCCGCGACGGATTGCGGGGTTTTGTTCATGTACCTTACCGTAAAGGATCGATAAAACGCTCTTTTATACTAACCAATACAACTAATACCCCTAGATCTGCTTACACAGCGTGTTAAAATCCGCCACATGCTTATCTGCCCATTCCCCAATTCTCGCCGCCTGCTTTGCGCACTGCTGCTTTCCATCGTCAGCGCCTGCGGCACTGCGCCTTTGGGGGATGGTTTGTATCAAGTCAAATCGGGCGACACGCTGTATAGCATTGCTCGCAGTACGGGCCGTAGCGTGAGCGAGATCCAGCGCTTAAATCAGCTGAGTGACAATACGATTCAGATCGGGCAGATTCTTAAGGTAGGCGCAAATTCGGTCGCCCCCCCTGCACCTCCTACACCCCCTGCACCTCCTACACCTCCTGCTCCAGCTCGCCCCAACACACCCACACCGAAACCCACTCCGCCACCCGCGCCAGTCGCCCCCGCCCTCGAGCTTGCTTGGCCCAGCAAGGGCACGGTTTTACAGCGTTATAACGGCACGAGTAATAAGGGGATCGATATCGTGGGCGCAGCAGGCTCGCCTATTTTTGCGGCAGCTAGCGGCAAGGTGGCTTATGTGGGCAATGGCATACGCAGCTACGGCAATCTGCTGATTATTAAGCACGACAAAGATTACCTTACGGCCTATGCCCATAATCAGCGCATCTTGGTTAAAGAAGGCGACACCGTAAAGCAGGGGCAAAATGTGGCCGAGATGGGCAGCTCCGGCACGGATAAAGTAAAGCTGCATTTTGAATTGCGCTTCAAAGGCAAAGCGATCAACCCTTCCCCCTTTTTACCTTAAGAATGGGGGGCGAAATAACTCCCCAAAATGGCTCACCTACTTTGATCGTCATTCCCGAGTGCTTTTGTCGGGAATCCAGTGGCTCTGCTGGATCCCCGGTAAATACCTTCGGGGATGACGGATATATCAACTTGGGAGGTAATGTGCGCCAAGTCCTAAGTGCTGAGCCGCCCCACCCCCGCCCAATCTCAAGCTAAAACAAATACCCCAAACCCAACAAAATTACATCAGTATCTTTATCGTACGATGTAACGGTTCTATTCCAAGCGACACGAGCGCGCCAGTTATCACTAAAACGGTAGCTAGTTGCCAAAGTAATCAGTCCTGATACGGTTTTTTTATCCAAATCTGGCTGATGATTTCGATAGCGTTTCCCTACCGAGAAATACGGCCCGACACCCAAGCCCACGCTAAATTTATCGTCAAAAAAGCTAGGCTCATACCATGCTTGCAGGGCAACGCCGCTGCGGCGCAAACGATTAGTCTCGCCTTCTTGAATAAACTCAGCTGATGCTTTTAGCCCCGGCGCAAAGGCATAGCGATACTCTAGCGCCCCTGCATCGGCCACTTCTGAGCCTAAGCTATTCACTATGGTTTGCCCTAGATACACCACCACTTCTTGCCGGCCTCTTGCCCCTGGCCAATTCGCATCATTAAATGCCATCGGAGACAGCTGATAGCCCATCCCAAACATTATTGAATTGGTGTCGATGCTCTCGGGTGTACTGATGTGATTGAGGCGCAATTGATATTGCCAATTACGCTCGCCCTGCCAAGTGGCCTGCACACTAAAAATACCACCCCAGCCATGATCATTCAAATAACCACGCCCATTCACAAAACGAGGTGTGGTATCAAAATAGCGATAGGGCCCCACCCCAGCAGCCAATGTTAAATTGGGGTGCAAAGCTTGCGTTTTCCCCCAAAGCTGAAAGGTATGTCCATCCCGATGGTGACCATCCACATGCCCTTCATTCAGCCAAGAAAAACTCACTGCCAAGTTTTCATCAAAATCATGCATATAGGACAAGGTCCAGGCATAGGAGCTTTGCTCTTCCTTGGTACTATTCATCGCCCCTGCCAACACGGATAAATTATCTGCCTGTGCCATTGGGGCACAAAATGCGGCAGAGACTAGAGAAAATTTGATCCAATCACGCATATCTATCCTGTTCATTGCGAAAACGAAGAAGCCAAACCACGACGCAGCTTGAGCTAACACAACACTGGCCGTGCAAAGCGATTAAAATACCCATCCTTGCGCGTCTGGCGTTATTACTTACAGAAGAAAATCATGCACGAGTTGGAATGGGATAGTGAACATCAGGCCATTTTTAATTGGCTAGAACACCCTGACCACCACCAGTCCGGCCTTATTTGCGCCCGCGCAGGCACAGGAAAAACCACCACCTTGGTCGCCGCCTATAAGCAGCTACGCAGCCAAGGCCATAGCCCGCTGGTACTCACGTTTTCCAATAGTGGGCGAGACACCTTTATTAAGCGCTGCCGCAGCCACTTCCCAGAATTACCGCCGCCGCAATCTTACACCTTTGACGGATACGCCCTACGTGCGTTTGCACAATATTCGGGTAGATCTCGACTAAGACCGCGTCGACAGCGGCCCGATGTGCTCGCCAATTTAATTGACACGGCCATGAACGAGG
This sequence comes from Janthinobacterium sp., assembly GCA_025360045.1. GTDB lineage: Bacteria > Pseudomonadota > Gammaproteobacteria > Burkholderiales > Chitinibacteraceae > Iodobacter. The sequence goes on from JANYCY010000052.1 coordinate 107,285, forward strand.
CCATCGACATCCTTAACGATAGCCTCTCCGAAGATGAAATACGCATCCCTCGCGACAGCCAATCCCTTGCGACTTTGCACCAGTTTATTGACGATGCCAAAGTCAGCCTGTCCTTTAATACGCCACCATTTGCCCTATGGGGCGAGCTGGACGAGGAAGAAGACGAATGCGATGTAGACGACGCGCTGATGCGCTTAGGCCTTAGTCGTCAGCGCTACCGCTTATTTAAACGCTTTGAAAACGCCCGCGAGCGATTAGAATTTTTAGCCCCTGGGGACGCGGCCTTTGATTTACTGCGTGAGCCAGAAATGATCGGCAAAGATTTAAAACAACTTGGCATCCGCTGGGTATTGGTCGACGAGTTTCACGATACCAAACCCGTGCATGAGCAAATTTTGCGGCATATGCAAGCGGCCGGTGTACGCATGCTGGCCGTGGGCGATGATGCGCAGGATATTTACGAATGGCGCGGACTGACTACGTTTTCGGCGTTTAAAGCATGGGAGGCACAATCCACGCCATTTGGCCTATCGCGCTCTTTCCGCTTTGGTCGCCCCCTCGATCAAATCGCCACCCGTCTAATTAAGCCCTTGGGCAGCAGCATTGAAGTGCGCTCCAAAGCCAGCCATTACACGCGCCCTAAATTACGTAAAGTCGCCATAGAAGCCGACACCAGCGCCATTTTGGAAGACTGGCAAGCCACCGGCCGCAGCCTCAGCGAATGCGCCATCTTGGTACGCGAAGCCGACGCATCCAAGCCCATCGAAGACGCGCTATTTAAAGCAGGCATCAGCTATCGCATGGAAGGCAGCCGCCCCTATTTCTTGCGCCAAGCGGCGCTACTTTGCCAAGCCATTAGCTATCTTGCCAGCAACAAACCCGCCGTTCACGACAGCAGCGATGTTGACGCATTCCTTGCGCTAATCCAGTCCCCAGCGTGGGAAATCAGCGAAGAGCAGATCGGCAATTTCCATAAAGAGCTCATCAGCACAGATCATGAAAACAAACCCCTCTACCGCCTAGACTGGCTGCCTGATGCTTACGCCATTTTAAAAGGGCTGATCCCCGCCTCCATGGCGCATCTGGCTTTTGTTAGAATTAAAGATGAAAAAACACCTTTATCTATGCGCCTAGAAGAGCTGATCGATCAGCTCAACTTAAAACCCCTCGTCGCCCTCAGCGCGCCGACCGCCCGCGCCGCCAAAGCGCGTTTGCAGCTACTTAAAACGCTTATCGCAGAGCTAGGCAAAGTCGGCCCCGATGCACTCAGCAAAGACTGGCTCAAACGCCGCCAGCGCTATCAGCAATTTAATAAACAACGTGTCGTGGTCAGCAGTGTGCAACAAGCCAAGGGGCGGGAATGGGCGCATGTCATTTTGCCGCAGCTAGGCGATTGGGTACTCAGGGAAGGTGCAGATTCGGCCAATGAGCGCAGGCACTTTTATGTAGCCATCACCCGTGCCCGCGAGTATTTAACGCTATTAGCCAACGAGCAAAGCATCGCGCAAAGCCCTTGGCTAGGGGAGATTGGAATTAAATAAACAGGGCACTGTTGATTTGCATAAGTAGTTCGACATAAGTTATAAGGTATTTTTAAATGCAAAAACAAGTGGTTTCCGTAGGGTGTGCAAGTGCCTTTCTTGCGCACCGGCCCTTTGCGTAAGCGAAATCAGAATGCAGGCAAAATATCCTCCCCCCTCCCGTGGTACTGACGCAATGATGACTCTTTACACATTTGGCCCTGCTTTTGGCTTGCCGGACATGAGCCCCTTTGTCACCAAGGCTGAAGTCCTCCTTAAAATGGCTGGCTGCGATTATCAATGCCAAACGGGAGGCTATGCCAAAGCCCCTAAGGCCAAGATGCCTTATCTGCAAACGGACGAAGGCATCATTGATGACTCCACGCTGATCCGTTTTTATTTAGAACAAAAACATCAGCATCATTTTGACGCCGCCCTCAGCCCTGCCGAACGCGGCATTGCTTGGGCATTTGAAAAAATGCTAGAAGAGCATCTCTACTATATTTCGCTAAGAGATCGCTGGGCGAATGATGCCAATTTTGATAAAGGCCCAAAAAAAATATTTAAGCGTATTCCTGCATTGATCCGTGGGCTGGTCATTTGGAAAGTGCGGCGCAAAATGAATGCTAAATTGCGCTTTCAGGGCATTGCGCTGCACACGGAAGCGGACATTATTCAATTGGCTAAAAAAGATTTAGATGCGCTGGCTGATTTTCTTGCCGACAAGCCCTATTTAATGGGCGATCACCTATGTGCAGCCGATGCCACGGTGTATGCCTTTATGCGCAGCGCGCTTTGCCCCCTGTTTGATTCGGCCACGCATCAATATGCACTGAGTAAGCCTAATTTGGTGAGCTACTGCGAGCGTCTTAGCAAAAAATTCTATCCTGAAGCCTAAAACAATTGGCGAGCGAGAGGATTTTGTCCTAAGCTCGCCCTTTTGCATGAATTGGCCCAAATCGTGTTGCCCCGTAAACTCAGCCCCGTGTTACTTTGCACCCTGCTTGCAGCGTGTGCCAGCGCCCCTATTCCACCTGCGGCCATTACTACAGCAGCGGCCAGTGCGCCCGTCGCAATGACCGCCTCTTTGTTGCCCACGCCCATCCCAATACCCGCCCCCGTGGCTCCGCCCCCTGTCATCGTGGCACCGCCTCTACCTGCGGCGAAGTCAATCAGCCAACTAGAAGCGCAAGTACTGGTCGATAAATTGCTCCCCCTAAAGATCAAGGAACGTAATGGCTGGAAAAACGATTTAGTCGATGCCTTTACCGCGCTTAAAATCCCTTACACCCCAGAATATTTTTGCGCCGTCATGGCCGTGATTGAGCAAGAATCCAGCTGGCAAGGCGATCCGCCCGTACCGGGCTTGGGTAAAATCGTCTGGAAGCAAGTCGAAGAAAAAGCGGGCAAATATCACATCCCACTCATTGCCGTGCAAACTGCCCTGCTCAAAAGCTCCCCCGATGGGCGCAGCTATAAGGAGCGTATTGACAAGCTACAAACGGAAGGGCAAATGAATGCGGTATTTGAAGACCTTGCTAACGACGCCAAGCGATTAAGCCTGCCTTTTAATATGAGCAACCCCATCCGCACGGGCGGCCCCATGCAAGTCAGTGTGGAATTCGCCGAAGGGCATGTGCGCGCTTGGCCTTACCCCTATGCCCGCCGCAGCAGTGTAAGAAATGAAGTATTTACCCGCAAAGGGGGCGTGTATTTTGGCACCGCCATCCTGCTGCAATACCCTGCACCTTACAGTAAGATGGCCTACCGCTTTGCTGACTTTAATGCGGGGCGCTATGCCAGCCGCAATGCAGCCTTTCAAGCAGCGCTTAATAAATTAGCAGGAGATTCCATGGATCTAGATGGCGATTTATTGCGCTATGAAAAAGGCTACCCCATAAGCCAAAGCAGCGGCACCGAACAAGCCCTGCAAAAGCTAGCGAAGCGCTTAAATCTAAGTCATGAAGAAATCCGCCGCGATCTTTTATTAGAAAAAGTCACAGGATTTAGCCAAACAGCACTTTATCAGCGAGTATTTAACTTAGCGGGCAATCCTAGCCGTGAAGTCATGCCGCAAATTGATTTACACAGCCCCAAAATCACCCGCAAGCTCACCACCGAATGGTTTGCTAAACGCGTCGATGGCCGCTATCAAACCTGTTTGAGCCGCGCACCGGCAATTTAAGACCACAAAAAAGCCAGCATTGCTGGCTTTTTTAGTAGGGGGCGGTGAATTCTAGACGCCCGCCCCTGCTAGCAACTGCAGCGCCGCTGACGCGGAGGCCGGTAAGGCCAAGGGGAAAAACAAATGGCAAGTGATCACCATCCAAAGCACAACCACCACCAAGGACACGACCAGTTCAAATTTTTCTGAAAACACGAAACACCCCCTATCCATCAGAAAACCCAGCTTCTGCACTTTTTTGACACCTCTTTGAAAGGCATCGCCAGTCTTTAGCATCTCTACCTTATTCCCAAGCCGCAATCACACCATGACTTCACCTTTGAAATGTGGAAGTGCGACCACCTATTTACAAAAGCATTACAAAAATTTGTATATACAAATTTTATTCTTGTTTCTTTCTTTAAATATTAAGGGAGATCAAAGTTCTGCCGTAAGCTTTTAAAAAAATCAATCCAAGAAAATAAACATGACAGCCAAAACAGAATTTCTCAGCTTTGCCATCAAACAAGGCATGGAAGCCGAAGCAGAACGCTGGATGAGTGTATTACTCGACAGTAAGGAAGAATGCATTACAATGTTTGCACATACAATGTCTTAGCCATTAGTTGAGAAACACACCCAGAATTGATAGCACTCCTACAACACATTGCCGCTATTGAAGTAGGAAATGTGCCAGCTAAATAAAAAACCATTAGGATGTTAGCTTGTTCGTTTTGCGGGCCACAGATCTTGAAAAATATCAAATTCCGCACATCCTGCATTTGTATTGTGACCATACTGCTTGCCGTTTTTCTATTGATATTAAATTTCGAACATAAAGCACAGCTATTAATCAAAGAATTCAACTCACCCACCCAACAAAAAATGCTAAAAGAAGTACGAGCGGGAAACAAGGAATTCAATTTTATAGAAAAAGCGATCCAAGACTATGAAACAATGCCGAACGCTGACAATTTACAAAATATAAAAACACAATTTACGATTTTTGCTCAACGTGTTGATAAATATAAAAACGGCGATTACGCCAGCTTATCTACCAACAATGCCCTATTTGCAGAACAATTACCACCGCTACTTACTTGGGTAGAAGAATACAAAATTCATTTTAAATCAATTGATTCTATTAATATCAATACCATGCAGCTTTCCATGAAAGAAGCAGCGCCTCACTTACGTAAAGTGATCAATGCACTCGACGATAGAAACAATGAAATACTAGAAAAAAAGAAAAACCAGTTTTTATCGCTGATTCAATCTAGAGTCTTTCTCAACACCACCTTATTTTGTTTAATGTTAGGCTTTGCCTTATTAGCGTTACGTACTATTTGGCGCAATGAAAAGAGTTTAGATCAATTAAAAAAAGCAGAACAGCAAGCACTTGCCGCCAGCGAAGCAAAAAGTCTTTTTCTCGCCAGCATTAGTCATGAAATGCGTACCCCCCTGACCACTATTTTAGGCTATACCGAGCTTATCAAAAATGCAGGACTATTGCCGCCATTAGAAAATCAATATTTAAACCACACTATTAATTCTAGCCGCCACTTACAGAATCTATTAGGCAATGTGCTAGATATGAGTAAAATTGAAGCGGGCCATATTTCTCATTATGAAGAAGATATATGCATCAGCACTTTAATTGCTGAATTAGAAGCCATCTTCAAGCCGCTTGCTCAGCAAAAAGGGCTGTCTTTACAGATCAGCGTTGAGCCCAATATTCCTGAGTGTCTTTTTTTTGATGGCGGAAAATGGCGACAAATTATGCTTAATTTGCTTAGTAATGCGATTAAGTTTTCTGATTGTGGCCAAATAAATGTTCGTCTTTCTTGTCAACAAGCCGCAAATGGCGCCCTCTACCTGCACGCCACCGTCCAAGATCAAGGAATGGGCATTGATGCCACAGAAGCAGCCATGGTATTTAAGCCTTTTGTTCAAACACAAAGCGGCTTAAAAAAAGGCGGCACGGGATTGGGGCTAGTGCTTAGCAAAGAATATGCACAGCATATGGGAGGCAGCTTATCTTTTAGTAGTCAGCTGGGTATCGGCAGCGAATTCACAGCGATTGTGGCCGCAAGAGTGGGACAAATGCAACATACCCACCCAGAATTTAAACACGCAGATTTATCTAATCTAAATATTTTACTTGTTGAAGATCAGGCGATTAATCGTGAATTAATGCGCAATATTCTCAGTACGGCAGGCGCAAACATTATCGAAGCAGAAAACGGCCATATCGCACTTGATTTGCTTGCAATAAATCCACTCATTAATGCTTTAATTATTGATCGAAATATGCCTGAATTAGATGGCTTACTCACCATTGAATTAATGAGAAAAAATGGATTTTTCTTACCTACACTGATGGTCAGTGCCGGATTACAACCCAGCGAAGAACAAATGCAAAAGGTCGGCCTCAAGGCATGGTTAAGCAAGCCCTTTAGCGCTCAGGATTTAATCAACTCCATCGCAAGGGTTTACAAAAGCCAAGGATTAAATGATTTACCTATCTCTGAAAGAGTACACACCCCCAGCACCGCCCACATTGTTAACAGTTTATTTAATCCTGAAGCACAAAAATTTCTTGGCCTTAGCCCCCATCGGTTTTCAATATTAAGCCACAAAGGCATGGCAAGAATTGCAGAAATTCTACAAGAGCTAGGCCAAAAAGGCGGCGATGCTGACTTTATTTTAGCCCACGCGGGCAAAGGTATTGCTTTGCAAATTGGTGCTGAACGACTTGTCATTGCACTAGAGAAAATTGAAGAGATGCAAGGGGTTTTCACTGAGCTTCAGCTTACGGAGTTAAATATTTTATTAATGGCCACAAAAGAATCTATTCTTCAATACGAAAAGCACCATCAATTAGATATGCAAAACTAAATAAATCATCATGATTAATTTACTCACGGTTACGGAGAAATACGAATGAACTTTACCCTCATCGCCTTACTCTCTAGCGCAGGTATATTTTTTGGGATGTTGCTATTCTCAGAAATAGGCCGGCGTCTTGGCTTAAAACAATTAAAACACGATGCAAATGGCCTAGCCAGTGGCGTGGGTGCAGCGGAAAGCGCGGTATTTGGTTTGCTCGGCCTCGTCATTGCCTTTACTTTTTCTGGCGCGGCGTCTCGCTTTGAAGATCGCCGCCATTTAATCACCCAAGAAGCCAATGCCATCGGCACCGCCTACCTGCGCATCGACTTACTGGCCAGTGACGCACAGCCAGAAATACGTGCGCTCTTTCGCCGCTATCTGGACTTACGCACGGCCAGCTACCAAAATGCAGAAAACACCGCTGCCCTCAAGACCAAACTAGACAATACGGCAGCCTTACAAGCAGAAATATGGCGTAAAACACTCACCGCCAGCCGTAAGCCTAATGAGCCTGTTTCCAGTGCCACACTACTTATTCCCGCATTAAACGACATGATTGATATCACCACCACCCGTGCAATGGCCACGCAAAATCATCCTCCCTTTGTGGTGTTTTATTGCTTATCGGCCTAAGCCTAGTGGGCGCGCTCTTGGTGGGCTATGACATGTCCGCAAACAAAGAGCGCAGCCTGCTGCACACCCTCGCCTTTGCCGCCATTATGTCGCTTGCTCTCTATGTCATCATCGATCTAGAGTTTCCACGCCTTGGCCTCATTAATATCAACGCTGCGGATCAAGTTTTAGTAGAGCTACGTCAAACCATGAATTGATCAAGGCTAAGCCTTACTGACGCAAGCTACACTCAAGAGAAGGGGCCATCATGCTTCCTTTATAACGTCCGCTGCTTCGGCAAAATACGTTCATAAAACGGACACAAGCCACTGGCGCCTTAAATTAGACGCTTAATCTTCTCTGACGGCTTTCTGTCGCAAATTCACAAAATATCATGACAGCTCTTTAAGATAGCGAGCGTAAACCGCCTATTCGCTCAGCCCAATATTCAGGAGCCATAATGTTTAAATTATCGCTGTTCACGCTATTACTTGCATCGATTAGCTTTGCCCACGCTGCCACCCAGATCGACATGACCCTAACGCCACTTGGCACCCCTCAATTTGATTTTGATAATGGGGGCCAAGCCCGCTTAGAAAGCCTGCAAGCTAACTTTGGCGTCAATCACGACTTGAATCAGCAGCATAATCTTGGCTTGAATATTCAGCTTGCCCGTGAGAAATGGTACTTTGAACAAAGCCCATGGAAAATAGCCGAGCCTTGGCAGCAATTAGAAAGAGTGACTTTTTCTATGCCCTACCGTTATACCAGCCAAAGTGGCTGGTTTTACTCTGTGACGGCTGACGCCAGCAATAGCAAAGAGAAGAATGCCGAAGCCAAAGAGAGCTGGATTTACGGTATGAACGCCTCTGTAGCGCACGCTTTTTCACCTACGTTATTGCTCGGTGTGGGCGCTGGCGTGTATCGCCAATTAGAAAAAACATCGGGTTTTCCTTTCTTAATTGTTAACTGGAAAATCACCCCCAACCTGACCCTGGCTAATCCATTCACGGTTGGCCCCGTTGGCCCTGCTGGGTTAGAACTAAGCTGGGGCTTTACGCCACAATTTGAGATTGGCGTCGGTGCGGCTATGCGTCAGTTTCAATATCGCCTAGCCAAAAACAACCCTCTCGCCCCAGATGGCGTATTAGAAGAGCAATACGTACCGGTCTTTTTGCATGCCGCTTATAAAATCCAGCCTAACTGGCGACTCGATGCTTACACAGGCCTAGCCGCAGGCGGTAAGTTCACCATTTTGGATAAAAATGGCAATGAATTAAATAATGAAAAAGCCAAGAAAATCCCCTTCTTTGGCTTTGCCGTGAATGGCCGGTTTTAAGCTGTATCCACGAGTAATCGCTTAACAAATATATTACAGAAAGCATGCAGAGGAGAGCGGATTGACTCCGCCTCCTTATTTTTACTTTAATACCATATAAATTATTAATAATTGCGTAAGTAAATCAATAACGGGATACTTGACGACACTTACAAATTGATCTTTCTGCCTATAAAGTAAATCATATAAAGCCATGACCTTAGCAAATCAAATGCACCACCACCGCCCCATTCAAAGCAGCGATCAAGCCCTTATCTGGGATTTACTCCACATCGCCTTGTGGGATCCGCCACCCGCTGGTTTACGGCCTAAAGAAGTGCTGGACGATGAGCGCGTGCGTATTTATGCGGCAGATTGGGGTAAGGATGGCGACGTGGGTGTCATGGCTTTGCTTGGCACTCAAGCCATTGGCGCTTGCTGGATGCGGCTGTTGCCCAAGCAACAAGGCTTAGCATGGATTAATGAAGCAACGCCCCAACTCGCTATCGCTCTTTTTGCTGATTTTCAGCAGCAAGGCTATGGCGAAAGCCTGCTGCGTAGCACGCTAGATGCCGCTCGTGCAGCAGGATATCGGCAGGTATCGCTAACGGTTCACCCACAAAACCCAGCGAAATCTCTTTATGAGCGTTGTGGTTTTCAGAAAGCGGGGCAAAGGAGAGACTATCACCTGATGCTCTGTAAGCTCGCCCCGCTTCCTGCACGCTTACCCCATTCTGTGCAGGTTTTTTTATATCGAGAAGATCACGGTCAGCGACATTGGCTACTGCTTCAGCGCCATGCAAGACCTGATTTAGCTTTGCCAGATTTCTGGCAAGGCGTTTCTGGTGCAATGGAAGCGGGCGAAAGCAGCTGTGATGCTGCCTTGCGTGAAGTATGGGAAGAAACGGGCCTGCGTCTACCGAACATCACCGACACTGGCTTTAGTCACCACTACCCAATCAAGCCAGAGTGGAGAGCCGCTTACGGCGCAGAGCCAAATGATGTAACCGAGCATATTTTCTGTGCCCAAATCAATGCCGAGCCCACACTTTCGGCCGAGCATAAACACTGGGGCTGGTATCCCTTTGAAGCCGCGCTTGAAATGCTTAGCTTTGAAAACAATGCAAACTGCTTAAAAGCAGCACAAGCCTGCATCGCACACCCAGAGAAAACCCCATGAATATCAACACGTCCGAGCAATTTTTAATTGATTTTCACAACCAACACCCCGGCATTACATCGCATGCTTACCAAGCGCTGAGCGCGACTATGGGCGGGCAGCATTATGCTTCGTCTTACGAATGCCTCGCAAAAGATGTGGCGACCGATGCCACCGTGCTTGATTTAGCTTGTGGCGATGGTTTTTTGCTTTCTCTTTTAAGTGCTCACACCCTCATCGGCGTCGACATGAGCGAAGGCGAGCTGGCTGCCGCTCAGCAAAGACTAGGCAATCGCGCCACTTTGCACCACGGCAAGGCGCAATCTCTGCCTTTAGAAAATCATAGTTGTGATGAAGTGTTGTGCCATATGGCCTTGATGCTAATGGATCAGCTTGATGATGTGCTGGGCGAAATTCATCGCGCGCTTAAACCTGAGGGCCGACTCTCTTTTATCATTGGCACGGCAGCGCCAGCCAGCGCGGTGATGGATGGTTATATAGCACGGCTGCGGACCCTTTATAAGCACGAAAGTTCAAAAGCACTGCGCTTTGGCGATCATCGCCTTGGCAAGGAAGAGGGCATAATCAGCGCGCTATCGCCTTATTTTTCCCAGATTAATATTGAGAAAATAACCCTTAGCCGCCGCTACACGCCTGCTGAGATTTGGGCATGGTTTGAGGGCTGTTATGACTTGGCATTTTTAGCCAGCGAGCAGCGCCAGCAATTTCATGACGAGTATTTACTTGAGCTAGCGTCGCTGTGCGACGCAGATGGAAAAATTGAGTTTTTAGATGCGATGCTGCGGGTGAGTTGTGTTGCGAATCATTAATCAAATCCCGCTACGAAACCTCGTCATTCCCGCGTGTCTTTGGCGGGAATGACGATTTAATGAGTCCATCCTGAATAAGTGCTTAGGCATAAATGATCTTACATTTTATAAAAAATGCTTTTTTATAGGGTGTACAACGACGAAGTTGTTGCGCACCAAGGGCGGTGCGCAAGAAAAGCATTTGCACACCCTATAAAATCGCCTGTTTTTACATTAAAAAATGCATCGATATGATGCGGAATTACTTATTTTTAAGGCTTAGGCTGAATATCAAACTTGAATGTCCAAGTTGCTACGCTCTTTGCATTACTTGGATCTGCATATTTAATATCCATTAAATGCACACGGGCAAAACTATTTCCTTCCGCAGAGCGAATCATTGTTGCCGCCTCTGGGTTGGCTTTTTGCATATGTGCTGCAGCTAAACCTGCCTTAGTCGCTGCAGTCGCTTCGCCATAATAGGTATACCAGCCGTAATCTAATACGGGGTAATTACCTTTAGTCGCAGGGCTCAGTGGTGAAGCACTTTTATCGCTTAGCCATTTTTTTGGTTTTGCTGGCACTGTATCTGCCGTAGTCAGTAATACACGGGTTTGTTCTAGATTCTTTATATCCGTAAATTTGGCAGCAATCACTTTGCCATCTGCGGTATAGAAACCATCCGGCATTGCCGCCACAAAGCCACCTAGCGGCTTAGCTGCAATGCTGCTATTTAATTTCATGCTATTGCGATTAAATGCGATATGCCATGGGCCTGTTTCTGTACTCAACGCATTTTTTGCTAAATCAAAATATGCCCAATCTTTAGTCGCATCAATCGTTGCATTTAATTCATTATTTGTGGCGCGATCTACCCAGCGAATCGAAGGAAAGCCAGATTCAGCACCACCCTTGCCACCGTAATAACCCGTCACTTGCAAAGCAAATTTTCTAGCCGCAGGATTAGTGCTGTCTTCAGAAATAACAAACACATTAAAATTAGGGCTGAGTTTATGATCCCCAGCTAAATCATACTCAAAGGCTGCCGATTTAATGCCATTGCTGCCGGTAAATACGCCTTCCGCATAATCTTTGATATAGGAATTGGTATCCAGCGCACCGTTTATAGGATCTGTCATCCCATTGAGCCATTTTTGCAAATCTGCCCATTTACTATCAAAAGGGCTACCTAGAGCACCGCCTTTGCCTGCGCCGCTGGTGCCGCTGTTACTAAAAAAGCTAGTACTACGGCCATCATTTTTTGCTTTGAAATCCCAAGTTTCGCCAGCGCAATCTGCGGCTTTTTGAGTGTCGATATCAAAACACAACTCCCCTCCTTTCACATCAAAAGCCACATCCCACGTCGCATTTTTAGTAAAGCTGGAAACAGGCGCAGGAGTGGGCGTAGGTGACGGGGTAGGCGTGGGTGCAACGGCCGCGTCATCGCTACCCCCGCAAGCGCTCAACAATAAAGTCACCGCAAATAGAGAACCTGCTAATGCTAAAGATGGCTTAATAATCATTTTTTAAACTCCCCTGTTTATTTTTAAATAACAACGAACTAACTCAAACACCCCAAGCAAAACGGCCACCTAGATAAATAAATCGCCCTGCAATAGGACCAAAATCATTTGGATTGCTAAAATCACGCTGTATATCTTGCACATTATCAATACCGATATAGGCCGTTATATTTTTATTAATTTGTTGATTAAATTTAATATCTGTCGTCATCCATGCATCTGATCGACTATTTTTTTCTGAGCTAATTAATTCACTGCTTTGGTAGCGACTACGTAAAGTCAAAGTACTACCCGCTAGCACATCCCAATCCACACCTATACGGGCGATATTTTCTGGTCGACGCGTGAGAGCTTTACCCAAATCTAAATCTTTACTCTGGCTATAGGTATAAGAGGCATTTACCTTTACTGGATCAGCAATCCGCCAATCTAGCGCGGTTTCAATACCCCATGTTTCAGTGCGGGCAATATTTTTATAGGTATATTTTGAAATGCCTGAAACGTGTTGAGCATTTTCTTCGTCGACCTGAATTAAATCTTTCACCTGATTTAAATACGCATTGATATCCAGAGATAGATCATTGGCAAAGGCTAAATTTCCGCCTAATTGCCAGCTATTTGACGATTCAGGTTTTAAATTAGGATTGCCCAGTACCATATAGCCCAGCGAGCTATGGTCAAATAAGAAATGCCGTTCTTTTAAATTAGGCACACGATAGCCTTGGCCAAAGCTGGCTCGTAATACGCCCTTCCAGTCTCCGCTTTCCCAAACATTGCCGCGTAGTGCAATTTTAGGCGCGGCATGCGTACCAAAATCAGAATCATCTTGGATGCGTAGGCCCAACACGACCTCCCAATCGTCGCCCAAGAAAATATCGTTTTGCGCAAATAGTTCGCGGCTTTCTTTGCTTACTCGTGTTGCGCCAAAAAATTCAGAAACGCCATCAACCGACTGACTGACATCCTCTTTACGCCAATCCACGCCAAACTGCCAAAGCTGACTATACCAAGCAGGTAAATCGACCTGAGCAGTCAGATGGTTTAAGTGCTGCTCAAAACGGCGCACCGACATCAAATCACCCTGCGAGTATTCTTTACCGTCGCTCTGATAGGCCTCATCCAAAAGCTGCGCCTGCACACGCACGCCATTTTCAAAACTTTTCTTGGTGCCCGCCACCCAACGATCGCGCACAATGCCCTCGGTTTTTTCCTGCCGCAGCAATTTAGGCGCTAAAAAACGTTGATAGCGCTGCACATCGTCTTCACGGTAACGGCTCCCTTCCAGCCAAAGCTCTTCTCCTCCCTGCGGCAACCAGCTTAGCTTTGCCCCATATTGCTGACGTTTAGACGCGTCCCCCTGACGTGACCAATCCTTAGGCTTTACAGCAAAACCTGCGTCATCGAGTAAATCGCCACTCAACCGCGCTCGCCATTGCTCGCTACCGCCTTCTAGCTGAAATTGGCCATGCCTAACGCCTGCATCCCAAGATTTTCCTGAATCGTTTTGCCTGCCGTAGCTGCCCAGATCGCCCTCTACGCGGCCAGAGAAACCCGCTTTCACGCGGCGAGTAATCACATTAATCACCCCGCCCATCGCCGAGCTACCGTATTGCGCGGAGGCCGCGCCTTTAATCACCTCGATATGGTCCACGTCAGCGAGTAAGTATTGGCTTAAATTAACAGTCGAGCCGGTACTGGCCGCAATCGGCAGGCCATCGATCAAAACCAAAACCTGATCGCTGCTTAAGCCTTGTAAAGACAACTCGTAGCCTGATTTACCGTGCACTTCTCTGAGCTGTAAGCCGGGAATATTCTCGATGGCGTCTTTGAGCGTACGCGCGTGGGTCTTTTCGATTTCTACATGGCTGATCACTTCGGTACGCACCGGCGTATCTTCCAATCGCCTTTCGGTGCGCGTCGCCGTGACCACCACCGTGTCAAGTGTGACATCAGCAAGAGCAAAGGATGAAGCCAGCAGCAACATCAGCGGCGTGTGAGCGTTAAGAAGGGAAGACGGCGATGTGCGGCGGGGGGATAAGAAAGAATCAGTCACGGGAGCAAGTACATTCCAATAAATTAATGATAATCATTATCATGTCAATTGGTAATGATTGTCAATGCCATTGCCTTGCTACTTACTGCAACCACAAGCGCTTAGTAACCTCCGCAAACAAACGCCCGCTTACAAAATCGGCCGCATCTGCGCCTTGCTAATATAGTGCTGCTTCATCTTGTGCTGAGCATAGGGGTAAAGCTTCATGACCTTTTCCACATATTCTCGTGTTTCAGGATAGGGTGGCACGCCACGGTAGCGGTCTACCGCTTTTTCCCCTGCGTTATAGCTTGCCGCCACCAGCACCACATTGCCTTGGTAGCGATCGAGCAGCCAGCGCAAATAGCGTACGCCGCCTCTGATATTTTGGCTGACATTAAACGCATCCTTCACATTAAAACGCTCGGCAGTTTCAGGAATCAGCTGCATCACGCCTTGCGCCGATTTAAGCGATAAAGCCTGCGGGTTGAGCTGAGATTCCACCCTTGCAATACTCAAGGCAAATTGTGGATCAACATCGTGCCACAAGGCAATTTGCTGCACGATACGAGCAATTTTCTGCTGACTGGCATTCAAGGCGGGTAAGGTGGGCACAGGCAACGGAGGTAATTTCTCTGGCTTTACATCGGCCAGAATACAAGGCGGCAAAACGCTTGCGCCTAATCTGATCGTTTCTAGCATCACTTGCGCACGCACATGCCCCTGCTCTGCCGCACTAGAAAAAAGCGTGGCGGCCATTTTTCTATTTTCTGGTACGCCTTCACCAAAGGCATACAACATCCCCAAACGATACTGCGCTTCGGTAGAGCCTTTTCTTGCTGCGGCACAATAGAGCGCTGCGGCCTCCCATGCATCCGCAGATTCAAGTTTGGCTGCAGTGGACAGGCTGTCTTTGATGACGGGGGCTTCACCCACATTAGGAACGGGAGCAAGGCTTATTGCCGCAGCAAACACCAGACTAAACAGCATAAACCCTCCTAAAAGGCACCCAGCGCACCTACTTACACGCGACAACTTACAAGACACACAAGCAAGTCTACGAGCTTATGCCTGATAAATAAGGTGAGTAGCAAAATCAGACCAAGGGATACATCGCCAGCTAAATACGCAACCTTGTAAGCTTACTCATCAACGCCCCCTATCAAGTCATCGGCCTTGCACGCATAAAATCAAGCAGGATTCTTACTTTGGCGGGTAAATAGCGCGCGCTCGGATAAACGGCATAGATGCCGCCCGCAGGCATGGTCCATTCGGGCAAAAGATGCACCAAACGCCCCGCCGCCAGATCTTCGGCCACCATAAAATCCGGCAAAACCGACAAGCCCGCTCCGTTTCTAACCAGCGCCAATACAGAAGACGGCGCGCTGGCCCGCATCACTGCCCGCATTCTGACCGTGCACGATTCATCACCATGATTAAATTTCCAAGTCAGCGGCGCTTGCAGCCGCGTCATCGCCACCCAAGGCAGCACGGAAAAATCTTGGGGGTGAGTCAGCGCGGGGTACTTCGCCACACACAAGGGAGACGCCACCACGCATTCGGCAAATTGGGCTAGCTTGATGGCGTGCAGGGCAGAATCCTGCAATCGCCCCAAGCGAAACGCCACATCAATCCGCTCGGCCAAAAGATCGAGCACCTCATCTGTGGCGAGTAATTCAATTTCAAGCTGAGGATGCAAAGCAGCAAACTCCGCCAATAGCGGGGCCAACACCGCGCCTGCGTAATCCACTGGCACAGTAATGCGCAGCAGGCCCGATGCTTTCACCTGCCCAAGCCGATCAAGCGCCTCATTCGCTGCCAGCAACAGCGGAGCAATATCGGCATAAAGCTGCTCGCCAATTTCGGTAAGCAGCACTTTGCGCGTACTGCGCGTCAGCAGCGCCACCCCAAGCTGTGACTCCAACTTACTGATTTGCTGACTCACCAAGGATTTAGCCATCCCCAGCCTATCGCCAGCCGCCGTAAACCCACCCGACTCCACCACGGCCACAAAAGTGGCGAGGCGATTTAAATCCAACATAAGGCTGTTCCGTTTATTGGTTTATGAAATAGGGCATTGGTCCCGTATGAACTAACCAAGCTAAAACACAATGACTACGCTCTCTGCATGGGGCTTTTACCCTCCCCTTGAAGCACGCCGAAGCGAGGAACAAGCGGGCGGGGTTTCTTTGATGCCTGTCTGAGCGAAGCGAGTTCCGCAGCCGCCGCTCGATTGTCCGCAGTGAGGGGTTTCGTGCGTTTGGGGTTGCGGCTTTGGTTCTTTTCTTGGCCGTTCAAGAAAAGAACGCCCCCGCGGTGGCTACCGCTCCTAAATTAACGTGCCGAAGGCACTAAAAAGATCTTTTTGAATTTTAGCCCCCCTACCCTACATTGTTCCATATTTATAAACATTCAATTCTTAATTGGCGTATTTATCTAATCAATCAACACAGGCAAGATAGCAACATATTCTTTAGGACACACAACATGCTTCATCTCTTATTTGATCCTCTTTGTGGTTGGTGTTACGGCGCAGCGCCGGCGCTTTCTGCTTTAAAAGCACACACAAACCTGAAATGGCAGTTGCACCCAACGGGACTTTTTTCCCATCCGCAAGCGATGAATGCAGAGATGGCAAGCTACTTTTGGAGCAACGATCAGCGTATCGCCAAAATGACTGGCCAAGAATTTAGCCAAGCGTACAAAGACCATGTTTTAGCTGACTTAGATACTCCCTTTGATTCAACGCCATCTACCTTGGCCTATTACCTGATTAGTCTAGCTGTGCCCGAGCAAGCGATTGATGTGCTACACCGTGTGCAGCAACTACGCTACGCCAAAGGCACGCAAGAAGCGGCGGCCTTTATTGAGCTAGCAGTGGAATTTGGTCTAGATGCCGAGCAGTTTGCCCAAGACTTTGCCGCAGGCTGGCCAAAAGAATTACGCGCTATAACACAGAACGCTCAAACTTTAATGCAAGAAAATGGCTTGCGCGGCGTACCCACGCTGCTATTACAAAAGGGCGATCAACTCTCTGTCGTTCCTAGCTCTTTGATGTACCAAGACCCACAAGATTTAATTGATTTTGTAGCAAAGCAGTAATAAATCCGCTTCATACACTGATATTTAAACAAGGAATCACCATGAAAATCGCAATCATCGGCGCAACAGGTTATGTCGGCTCTAAACTCTTAAACGAAGCACTTGAGCGCGGCCATCAAGTCAGCGCCTTGGTACAAAACATTGCCAAACTGCCTGCTCACGCAGCGCTTACTGCCGTCAAAGCAGATGTCAACGACGAAGCCACACTGACTGCCCAATTAGCGGGCCACGATTTGGTCATTAGCGCATTTAGCGGCCATGCGGCTGGTGATGTTTACCAATACTTTGTTGATGGCTTTCAGCACATTCTAAACAGCGTAAAAGCTTCGGGCGTGCCACGTTTTCTCGTCGTTGGCGGCGCTGGCAGCTTAGAAGTCGCCCCTGGCGTGCAAGTAGTAGACACCCCCAGCTTTCCTGCCGAATGGAAAGGCTCGGCACTCGGTGCACGCACCGCACTAGAATTACTGCGCA
Source organism: Janthinobacterium sp. (assembly GCA_025360045.1). GTDB lineage: Bacteria > Pseudomonadota > Gammaproteobacteria > Burkholderiales > Chitinibacteraceae > Iodobacter. The sequence goes on from JANYCY010000052.1 coordinate 124,887, forward strand.
AAGAAAGCGCGCTGGACTGGACACTGCTCAGCCCATCTGCCCATTTAGAGCCAGGCGCACGCACAGGTGAATTCCGTTTAGGTGGCGATCAGCTGCTTGTAGACGCTCAAGGTGAAAGCCGTATTTCGGTAGAAGACTTTGCTGTAGCGATGCTCAATGAAGCAGAAAACGCCCAGCACAGCCGTCAACGCTTTACCGTAGGCTACTAAGCTAGTGCTTCAGCCTACCCAGCTGACCTAAGCAATTGGCTGCTCATCCCAACGGGTGAGTAGCCAATTCGGCTTGCTATTTACTACCACGCCATCCACAGAGTGAAGTATAAAAATTCAAACAATAAGCGATAGCGGACATTAATCTTATAAATCGCTAAATATCCCGCTATTTGTACGCACTTAACTCAGCGTACAATCACCCACCCTTACCTTCTTTTAAAAAAGCCTAAAGCATGCGCTATTTCCCCCCTTGGCTCATTTTACTTGGCGCACTGACTGCGCTTGGGCCACTTTCTATTGATATGTATTTGCCAAGCTTCCCTGCTATTGCGCACAGCTTAGGCAGTAACACCGGCTCGGTTCAGCTTACCCTTGCTAGTTTTTTTACAGGACTTGCTTTAGGGCAGGCCATTTACGGGCCATTTAGCGATCGCTTTGGCCGTAAACCCCCACTTTACTTCGGTCTGATTGTGTATATTTTGGCCAGCATCGGCTGCGCCATCGCTAGCGATGTCAATCAACTGATCGCATTGCGATTCTTACAAGCCCTAGGTGGCTGCTCAGGCATGGTCATTGCCCGTGCTGTGGTGCGTGATCGCTGCAATGTGCAGGATTCTGCCAAGGCTTTTTCTACCCTGATGCTCATTATGGGCTTAGCACCAATTCTGGCCCCACTTGCGGGTGGCTGGATGCTTGGCGCCCTTGGCTGGCGCGCTATTTTTGCCTTTCAAGCCTTATTTGCTGCAGGCTGCTTACTGAGTCTACATTTTAGCTTTAAAGAAAGTCACGACACTCAGCACAGCAGCGCACTGGAATTGGGTAAGGTATTAAAAGGCTATGGCAAGCTTTTGCTCGATAAAGAATATATGCACCACACTATGACCGGCGCTTTTATCATGAGCGGCTTTTTTGGCTATATCGCCGGATCGCCCTTTATTATTATCGAGTTATTTGGTGTAGCGCCTGAAAACTATGGCTGGGTATTTGGCTCCAATGCAGCAGGTTTTATTATCAGTGGTCAGCTCAATGCGCGATTACTTAAAAACAACCGCACCGAAGCCATTGTCAAACACGCCCTTTGGCTGCCCGCACTTTCTGGCTTGGGGCTATTACTGTTACAAATCACCGGCCTGCTGAATTTCCCACTGCTCTTAATTGGCTTATTTGTGTTTATTGCCAGCACCGGCTTTATTACGCCCAATACCGGCGCAATGGCGATGAAAAACCATGGTAAACAAGCTGGGCTAGCCTCCGCACTGATGGGCACGCTGCAATTTGGTTGCGCCACCCTAGCAGGGCTGATGATCGGTGTATGGCACGACGGCACGCCACTGCCGCTACTCACCCTCTTGGCCATTTGTGGTGGCGGAGCGTGGCTGCTTAATCGTGTAGGGCATCCTAGTTTGGTCGTGGTGAATAGCTGATGTTTGTAGGGTGGGCACATTTATCGTGCTCTATACGCACAATTTAAGCCAAAAACGTAACAAAAAAGCTGATTTCATAGGGTGTGCAAGTCGTTTTTCTTGCGCACCGCCTCTGCCGCACAATGACAAGTATTGAATCATCGTAGGGCGGGTGAAACCCGCGTATTTTTCAGCATGACTCGCGGGTTTCACCCGCCCTACACAAGCGGCTTGCACACAAGCTATCCAATCCCCGCCAGCACACCGTCAGTTCCCCCTCCTAAGCTGCAAGCTCACCCCCTTATTAACAGGGCGCTACCCTGATGGTGGGCTTTCATTTAGAATCAATACTTTCGTATTCACCGAATACCGACCCTACACACTATGAAATCAAACGAAATCCGCCAGAAATTCCTCGACTTTTTCGCCTCTAAAGGCCACCAAGTCGTTAATTCCAGCCCACTGGTGCCAGGTAATGATCCAACGATCATGTTTACCGTGGCCGGTATGGTGCAATTTAAAGATGTGTTTCTGGGCTTTGATAAGCGCAATTACACCCGAGCTACCACCAGCCAAAAATGCTTACGCGCTGGCGGCAAGCACAACGACTTAGAAAACGTCGGCTACACCGCTCGTCACCACACTTTCTTTGAAATGCTCGGCAACTTCAGCTTTGGCGATTATTTCAAACGTGACGCGATTCATTACGCTTGGGAATTTCTGACCGGCCCTGAGTGGCTGGCCATTCCTAAGGAAAAACTGTTGGTTACGGTTTACGCCTCGGATGACGAAGCGTTTGAAATCTGGAACCAGCAAATGGGTGTGCCTGCGGACAAAATCATCCGCATTGGCGACAACAAAGGCGGTGCTTTTGCCTCAGATAATTTCTGGGCCATGGGCGACACCGGCCCTTGTGGCCCTTGTACGGAGATTTTCTACGATCACGGCGATCATATCTGGGGCGGCCCTCCGGGTAGCCCGGAAGAGGACGGCGATCGCTTTGTAGAAATCTGGAACAACGTATTTATGCAATTCAACCGCGATGCAGACGGCGTAATGCACCCGCTGCCTAAGCCATCGGTTGATACCGGCATGGGGCTAGAACGCCTGTCTGCCGTATTGCAAAAAGTGCATACCAACTACGAAACAGATGCCTTTGTAACCCTACTGCAAGCCGCAGCGGGCGCCACCGGCGTACCTTACAATCAGACCACACCTTCACTCAAGGTCATTGCTGACCATATCCGCGCGTGTTCCTTCCTGATTGCTGACGGTGTATTGCCAAGTAATGAAGGCCGTGGCTATGTATTGCGCCGCATTATTCGCCGCGCCGTGCGTCATGGCTATAAATTGGGCCAGAAAAAATCCTTCTTCTTTACGCTGGTTGCGGCACTGGTGGCCGAAATGGGCCACGCCTATCCAGAGCTAGCGCAAAAACAACCTCTAATCGAAGAAACGCTGAAATACGAAGAAGAGCTATTTGCCAAAACGCTAGAAAACGGCATGGCCCTGCTCGATACCGCCTTAGCGGGTGGCAAAACCATCTTGGATGGCGCAACCGCCTTCAAACTCTCTGACACTTACGGCTTCCCAATCGACTTAACCGCTGACGTTTGCCGCGAGCGCAATGTCAGCGTAGATATGGAAGGCTTTGAAGTGGCGCTGAACACCCAACGCGCACAATCTAAAGCAGCCGGTCAGTTTAAAGCCGTAACCGGCCTTGTCTACGACGGTGAGGCCAGCTGCTTCCACGGCTACACCGAAAGCACCCAAACCGCCAAAGTATTGGCGCTCTACCGTGGCAACGAGCCGGTCAAAGTCTTAAACGCCGGTGAAACAGGCGTAGTTGTACTGGATCACACGCCGTTCTACGCCGAATCAGGCGGCCAAGCCGGTGACGTAGGCAGCATTCGTGCTGCGGGCGACATCTTGTTTGACGTGACTGACACGCAAAAAGTGAAATCTGATGTATTTGGTCATCAAGGCACAGTGAGCAACGGCAAGCTAAAAGTAGGCGATGCCGTGACTGCCAGCATTGATCTGGCCAAACGCCAAGCCAGCCAGCGCAACCACAGCGCAACCCACTTGCTACACGCCGCACTACGCACCGTACTTGGCACGCATGTAGAGCAAAAAGGCTCGCTGGTCACCTTTGAGCGCACGCGTTTTGACTTTAGCCAGCCTAAACCCGTCACCCCCGCTGAAATCGCCCAGATTGAAGCCTTGGTGAACGAAGAAATCATGCGTAACGACGCTGTTTCTGCCGCCCAAATGAGCTTTGACGACGCGATTGCCGCTGGTGCCATGGCACTATTTGGCGAAAAATACGGCGACGATGTACGCGTATTGAAAATGGGCGAATTCTCTACCGAGCTATGCGGCGGCACACACATTGGCCGCACTGGCGATATTGGCCTGTTTAAAATCGTGGCCGAAAGCGGCATTGCGGCAGGGATACGCCGCATTGAAGCCATCACCGGCGAGGCTGCTTTAGCCTTGGTGCAAGCACAAGATAGCGAAATCAAAGCCCTGGCCGCGATGACGCAATCCAAACCTGGCGAATTAATCGCTAAGCTTGAAAAACTGCAAGCCGAGCTAAAGCTCGCCCAGAAAGAAGTACAAAACCTAAAAGGCCAAATGGCCTTTGCCCAGCTAGACAGCCTAGTTGGCGGGGCCTTGCGCAGCATCAACGGCATCAAATGCATGGCCGCCGTAGTTGAAGGCGCAGAAGGCACCGTATTGCGTGAAATGAGCGACAAACTCATGGACCGCCTACAAAGCGGCATCGCCCTCCTCGCCAACGTAAGTGAGGGCAAAGTCAGCCTAGTCGCCCGCGTCAGCAAAGACCTAACCGGCAAAGTAAAAGCCGGCGAGCTAGTCAACTTCGTCGCCCAGCAAGTTGGCGGCAAAGGCGGCGGCAAACCCGACCTAGCCCAAGCCGGTGGTACAGAGCCAGAAAACCTGCCTAGCGCCTTAGAAAGCGTTCCGGCATGGCTTGAAACAAAGCTGTAAGCCGGTGATGTAGTCATTAAAAAAGCGACTCTTGATTAGAGTCGCTTTTTTTTTGCCTTGAAGTGGGAAAACCCAAATCTTGAAACACGGAGGGCACGGAGTTTCACGGAGAAAAACATTTTAAACTGAGCCGTTTATTGAGTTTTGAGTCGTATCAACCTCAGAAAAATAGATTTATATCGCAACACCTTCCGCAGGACTTAAAGCCCCCCTTGAAGCCGCAACACGAAGATAAACAGCTCGGAGTTCCGGAAAAAGCTTGTTTTTTGTAGGGTGTGCAAGTTGCGTTTCTTGCGCACCGCTTTCAGTACGCAAGAAACGCGTCGTTGTACATCCCATACGCGCCAACTAAATTGTTTTTCATTAGCAATCAGCGAAAAATCGTAACAACCACGCTCTTTGCATAGGGCTTTTTAAAATCCCCTTGAAACACGCCGGAGCGAGGAACAAGCGGGGCGGGATTTCGGCCAGGGAGCGAGGCAGCGAGCCAATCCCGCCTGCCGCCGACTCGATTGTCCGCAGCGCAGGGGCCTTCGTGTTTCGTGGGGCGGCCTTCTTTGGCTTCGTTTCTTGGCCGTTCAAGAAAGGAAGGCCCCTGCGGTGGCCAACCGCTCCAAAATCAACGTGCCGAAGGCACTAAATAGATCTTTTTAGAGCCTGCTTACGAACCAGAAGTTAAAACCCGTTAATTGCCCTTTTTAGTGCCTCCGGCACAGTATTTAGGTGCGGGAATCCCCCGCATGGGACTCACTTTCTTGAACGGCCAAGAAAGTAAGCAAAGAAGGCCGCCCCAACCAGCACGAAAGCCCCTCACTGCGGATAATCGCCTCGGCGAAAAAGGCTGCTCGCTCGCTGCCTCGCTACCCCTTTTCCGAAACCCCGAGTCGCTTATTCCTCGCTTCGGCGTGCTTCAAGGGGATTTTTAAGCCCCTTGCGGAAAGTAGCTACAGACATCCATTTCACTGAGATTGAAACGACTCAAAACCCAATTAAAGGCTTAATCCAGAATATATATATCCGCCAAGCTCCAGGCTCTCTCTGCGCTTCTTTACAAACAAAAAAACATGCATATTTACGCTATAGGCACAAAAACGTACAATCACCATTAAATAGACTCACATGCAGCATAAATTCACTCGCCCAGCTTGGGTGCTTTGAAAAACGACTTGAACAAAACTACGGTACAGGTAAAAAAAGAATGAATGACCCACACCCAATTAAACCCACTTTAAGTCGTGCAATAACTACTGACAATCAATCCTCAACAAGCGTAAATTTAAAAAAATCATTCATTGTATGGATGAAGAAAAATGGCGACTCTGAGAAAACAATAACGAATTATTCTCAAACTGCGATTAATTTAATAGATAAACTTATTAAAGAAGCGCCGCTCAATGCTCCAAACATATACAGCATCACCTCGTCATACAAACTAGACCAATTAATAGAAAAATTAGAAAAAACCAGTGAATGGAAAGAAAAAAATGAAATTGGCAAAGGGATGTATCAAGCTTCACTCCGTAAATATAGACAATTCTTAAATTCACCTACTGACCTCCCTAAACCCTTCCTCCTTCTCGCTGGAATCTCCGGCACAGGGAAATCACGTTTTGTACAAGAGCAAGCACGATTAGAAAGGCCAGATTTAAGTAATTACCTCAACATCCCTGTTCGCCCCGATTGGCATGAGCCTTCTGATTTACTTGGCTATGTTTCACAAATCAATGGCAAAAGATATATTGCCACTGATTTTCTGACCTTTATTGTTGCAGCATGGCGTGCAGCCATTTCATTTGCAGATGCCACTCGTTTTGAGCTAAAACCACTCAATGAGATTCATACATTTTGGTGCTGCCTCGATGAAATGAATTTAGCGCCGGTGGAGCAATATTTTGCTGACTATCTATCTGTATCTGAAAATCGCCAATGGCAAGATGGGCAATATATTTGCTCCGCACGTAATACCTTAATACAAAGTGGCTTATTACAGCGACTAAAAAACAATGCAGAACTACGTACTCAACTCGGATTTTTATCCGCCGATGAAGGTCTATGGCAATACTTTTTAGCCAATGGCATCCCATTGCCCCCAAATCTTATTGTTGCCGGAACGGTAAACATGGATGAAACCACACACGGTTTTTCAAGAAAAGTGATTGATCGTGCATTTACCATTGATTTCGGTAAATTTTTCCCCAACGTGCTTGATGATTTTTTTGCACCGAAAACCATCAATAAAGCACTGAGCTTCCCAACATTATCCAGCGCCACGCTTGAAGATTTAGCGGCGATCGAAATTGATGCCGATGGACAAAAAACCATCAGCTTTATTAAAGCAATTAATCAACGCTTGGCGGACACACCGTTTGAATTGGCCTATCGTGCGCTGAATGAATTATTATTAGCCGTTATTTGCTTTGCACCTAAAAGCGAAGCAGAATTACAAGCGGTATGGGATGATTTTTTGATGAGCAAGCTATTACCGCGTATTGACGGCGATAGAGATAAATTAAAGCCGCTAGATACCAATTCGGATTATGACACGACAATAAAAAAAGAACCTTCGCTACTCACTGAATTGCAAGCCATCCTAGCAACTCAAATGCCTTTGATTTGGAACACCCAGCGCATTGATTTATTGCGCAGTACGACCGATGGCAAAGAGATTCCTATCAAATGCCGCAGTAATGGCAAGCTCGAATGGATGCATGATCGTTTAGTTGCAAATAGCTTTACGAGCTTTTGGCCTTAATTTCTTCATATTCAATAGCAAATACGCTCCAATCAAGAAAGATGTTATTCGTAGGGCGGGTGCAACCCGCCCTACGAGAGCGTTTCATCAAGCCACTCGAATAAGCTGCCCATGAAAACCACCTCTAATTTAATCGAATTAACCAGCAAGCATTGGCAGCTTTATGTTTGGAATCGAGATATTCGCCAACCACAGGCACAATTAGCACAGACCTTAGCCACACGCGGCTTGGCAATGCCACAGCAATTTATTCAGCTACACCCATTCAATGCCATAGAATGCGCCCCCCTGCATTGCATCCATCATCATGGTTTTAGCTTCCCTTTTCCTCTGTTCTTTGAAAATCGCAGCTATGAATTTGACTTCACTTTTAATGGCGAGATCGAGGATGCTGAAGTTTTTCACATTAATAAAGCGGTGCAAGATAACTTCCATTTCACAGGAAAGTCATTAAGGGGCAATATTAATTTTGGTAATGATATTGGCTGGTTTCACCTCAATTTACACTATCAAAGCCATGGCAAATGGCATGAGCAGGCGATTTCCTTTGAAGTTTGGCCAAGCAAAATGGATATGGCCGGTGATTTAAGCCAAATTCATCACGAGATTGATCAAACCTATCCACTCTGGCGCTTTTCTTTTGCAAAAAAAACCGAACAAAGTCTCGCTCAATCTAATAAAGCGCATGAGCATTTTCCATTACTTTGGTTGGCACAATTTAGCAAGCTACGTACCGAATTAGCACAGCAACTGCGTTATATTATCCAAGCACCTCACCACCGTTTACTCGCTACACAGCGTGCGATTCCATTGGCACGTTTACGTGGGCGATTATCGCCTCGCTTAGAAGAACAAGTAGCGCTTACCTTGCATATGCAGGAAACACAACGCCGTTTTAAAGTTAAATCACAACAGCTTTCGGTTAATACACCTGAAAATCGTTTTATTAAAATGGTATTGCAACGCTGCCAACGTGAACTCAATCAATTTGTGCAGGGCGCACACAAACTCAATAAAAGCTTGGAACAAGATCGTATTTCTGCGGCTTTTTTCACTGAAATCGGCCAATGGAAAGCGCCATTAAGCCAAGCACTTGCCCAACCCTTTTTTGCTGAGGTGGGCCATTTTGATGGACAGGAAAGTGAATCTTTGGTTTTACATCAAAGAACAGGCTACTCTGGGGTTTATCGTGTTTGGCAACAATTAAAAATGTATTTAGATGTATTTGGCCAAGATGCAGCTATTTCAGTTAAATCCATTGCTCAATTGTATGAGGTTTGGTGCTTATTGGAAGTAAGGCGGCAACTCATTGAACTGGGCTTTGTGGAAGTGGAATCAAGTAAAGCATCGCTGCAAATTAAAAACCTAGAGAAACAGCTTAAAGATCAGCAGGGTGCGGCTTTTTGCTTTAAACGTGACGATGGATTTTCGCTTAGATTGGCACATGAGCCCAGCTTTTCAAAACCTAAGGATAAGCCTGGTATTTATTCTTGGAATGCCAAACAAGAACCCGATATTTTGCTTGAGGTTTGTTTTCCTAAAGGCGAGAAAATTACTTTTCTTTTTGATGCAAAATATCGCATTGAGCATGATGGTAAAACACAGATTGACTTTGCCCCCGAAGATGCAATCAACCAAATGCACCGCTATCGCGATGCTTTAATTCATTTAAACCCTCATGCAGATATCGTGGAAAAAACCCGCCCAATTATTGGCGCTTATATTTTATATCCAGGTTTTTTTGACCAAACTATTGATAACAATCCTTATAAAGACGCCATTGAGGCGGTTGGGATTGGTGCCTTTGCTGCTCTACCAGGACAAGAAAATCAATGGCTAAAAACATTTTTGCAGCAACATTTGCAGCGGGAAACCAGCTATCGTCTTCATGCCCCAGATGAGCATTTAGCCCAAGATTCGGTGCGTATTGCACCTAGCGGCATGCATTTAAGCCGTTATGCTGATTTAGCTTTATTAGCCCAACTCGGCCCAAAACGAAGCCAAAGCTATCAAGAGAAATTTGCATTAGGGCAAGCAGCGTATTATCACATGCCAGTTAAAACCACTCGCTCCCGCCAATTATCCACACGCGCCATGCAAGAAATTACTTATTGCGTAATCACTGGGGGCAATCAATTTGAATATGCTTATCCAGTTAAATCACTAAAAAAGGTAAAACGTAGCACAATATGTCTTGAGCAATCAGGCAGCAATGCCATCCGCGATCGAGACGAAGACTATTGGTTATTTGAATTAGGAACCGCAGAAAGGCTACCCGCCGCCATTATTTGCCCAGCTTCTGCACATTTCCAATTAAAACTCAGCAGTGCCTTGGCCTTATTTACAGGGAAAAATTGGGAGCAATTACCAGAACGATATGCGTTTTTATATCCAAGCCAATGAGCCTATTGGTGAGACAGTTCATCATCAAACCTGATTCAGCACCCTCACCTTATCATCACACGGCACAAAACCCATGCCCCCACTCTCCAATCTCGCCAACTACTATCTGAAGACGACATCGCCGCCCTGCAATCAGTAATGGAAAACGCCGCAACTTTTAGCCTACTCACAGAGGGGCATTTGCCTAGCCCGACGGCGGCGCAGGAAGCTATGTTGGCGAGGCCCCCTCATCTAGATGCGGACGACAAATGGATGCTGGGGTTTTTCCTTAATGGCAATCTGATTGGCTGTGCAGATATGTGCCGTGGTTATCCAGAGGCAGGCACGGCGTTTATTGGCTTACTGCTTTTTGCCGAGCCATTTCAGGGCCAAGGTTATGGCAAAACCGCGATGCAGCATTTACGCAGGCTTGCACTTACATGGCATTGTCAGCGTATCAAAATATCGGTGATTGCCAACAATACAGCCGCCTTAGCATTTTGGCAGCAAGAAGGCTTTATTGAGCTGCTCAGAAAACCCGCAGCAGGCTTTCTGGATGATGCCATTGTGATGGAATGGCAGCATCGTTCCTAGCAAGTTTCACACCAAGCTTGCTTATGTCATAAACGTCCTTTAATCTCTTGGTACTTACAATTACAGCAAGATGGACCATGAGCTTTGATGATTTTATTAAAACAGCGTGGGCAGATCATGGCGATCAGCCTTTAATCGTTGCAGAGCGGCTGAGTAGCTCGTGCCATCTTGTACAGACCGCCAGCCAAATCCCCGCTTTTGCCCGCTTAATTACCCATGTCTATGGCGAGCATTTGGCAGATTGGGATGCGGGCATTGCCCTGCTGCAATCGCTTCCCTGTATAGATAAGGAGCTGATCGCACAAAGTGCGATCACGGTCAGCATCGCCACCTTGCGCTATGGCCGTGGCGATGTGGATGCGCTGGCTTCGCTGCTGCCTCTCGAGCAAATCACCGTATTGGCAGGCGCCAGCAGCCTGTTTGCAGCGCAGCAAAAAGGCACCTTCGCCATTGAAAGTTACGCCGAAGCGCTTGCGGCTTATGCACAATTAGAAATTCAGCCAGAGCAAGCGCCAGTTCATCGTGCGCTTGCCGTTGCTGGGAACAATCTGGCTGGCACACTTGAAGAACAAAGCCTTCGCAGCGACGCCGAAACCGACGCTATGCTGCTGGCCGCCCAAAGCGCACTAAAATTCTGGAAGCTAGCGGGTACTTGGCTAGAAACTGAGCGCGCCGAATATCGCTTGTGCCGTAGTGCCTTGCAAGCTGGACTGCGGGATGAGGCGGTACAAGCGGCCGAGCGCTGCTTAGATATCTGTACGCAAAATAACGCCCCCGCCTTCGAGCTATTTTTCGCCCATGCCGTGCTGGCGATAGCTCAAAAAGACCAAGCCGGCGCCTTTGCAAAACACCGCACGGCGGCCATTGCATGCTTGGCGCAAATTCCCGTGGATGAGCAACATTGCTGTGAGGCGGAGTTGAAAGAGTTGAATCAGTGAAGCATTAGGGTGGGTCACACTAATGCCCGTTATGCACAGCACTAAAGCCAATAATATGCATTACATCTTTTGTAGGGCGGGTGAAACCCGCGAGCCATGCTGAAAAATACGCGGGTTGCACCCGCCCTACGATGATTCAATGCTTGTCATCGTAGGGCAAGGCCATGACATTTGGTTACGCCAATAGGGTCGGGATGAAAGACGACTAAAAACGGCGGGTTGCACCCGCCCTACAGTAATTCAAAACGTGCAGGCGCTACGGTGGATACGCGGTCCAAATATAGCAGCGCCTGTATTACGCACATTGACGGGCCAAAGGCCCCCTAAAGATAAACATAATCAGGCAACTTTCTAAATCCACCTCAAACACAGGACACCCCATGCGCCTCGCCCTTGTTTCAGATATTCACGGCAATTTGCCCGCCTTAGAAGCCGTGGTTAAAGATATGGCCCGCCGAGGCGTGGATGCGGTGATCAATTTGGGCGATAGCCTTTCTGGCCCCTTAATGCCGCTTGAAACGGCGCAGTTTTTAATGGCGCAAGACTGGGTGCATCTGGCGGGCAATCATGAGCGCCAGCTTTTGGCGGCAAATAAAATGAATGCGTCAGATGCGTTTGCGCATAGCCAGCTTGGGACGAAAGAATGGGCTTGGCTGGCAACATTGCAAAGCTGCGTATCGCTTAATTCCGATGTATTACTCTGCCACGGCACGCCGCGCAGCGATGTTGAGTACTTTATGGAAACGCTAGAGCCCACGCAGCTACGTGTGGCAACGCAAGCTGAAATCCAGCAACGCCTTGGCGATATACGGGCGGGCATAGTCGCCTGTGGTCATACCCACCTCCCGAGGATGATGCGTAGCAGCTTAGGCCAGCTGATTATCAACCCCGGCAGCGTGGGCCTGCCCGCTTACGACGATATTCACCCCTATCCGCATAAGGTAGAAAACGGCAGCCCCGACGCCCGTTACGCCATTGTGGAACAAAGCAAAGGCAACTGGTCTGGCTCACTTATTGCCATTCCTTACAAACACAAGGCGATGGCCAAGTTGGCGCAAGCAAGGCAGCGGCCAGAATGGGCCAAGGCTTTATTAACTGGATATATTTAATTACTCAGGCAACATCCATGACTACACACATTACATCGAGCCTGCCCGAAGCACAGATAGCCCTTTCAGATCCCTTATCCAACGATCAGGTACTGAGTGCGATTGATCAGGCGGGCATCCTCATTCGCCCAGCTCAAGCCGCCGATGCACTTGCCATCAGCCAAATCCGCGTGGCCGCATGGCAAGCGGCTTATACGCCGTTTATGCCCGAGGATTTCTTAAAAGCGCTTGACCCAACGGCCCATATTGAATCGCTACAAGCCAAGCTAGCGGCACCATCGCGGAATTATTATCTGGCGATAGCCGATCAGCAGAAGCAATCTTTAGGCTTTTATGCACTGGGCACGCCACGCTTTGCAAGCAAGGAGCATACCGTCGAGCTATGGGCGCTTAACGTTGCACCAAGAGCATGGCGCAGTGGGCTTGGGTTTGAATTGATGCAAGACGCCATCACCAAGGCGACGCACTTTGCTTACCAGCGCATTTTGCTGTGGTGCATCAGCGAAAACCACGCGGCACGGGGGCTTTATGAGCGCTGCGGTTTTAAAAATACGGGCGAAATACGCAGCACCTCTACGCTAACGGGGCAGCCATTGCATGAGGTTTGCTATGAATTACAGCTAAATTAATTAAATACATTGACCTGATTATGTCTCTTGCTCAATTTTATTAAAAATATCGTAGGGCGGGTGAAACCCAATCTTATCAACTTAAGCTTATGTCTTAAAATGAATCGGCATTTCGTAGGGTGTACAACGACTGCGTCGTTGTACACCCTATAAACACCGACTTACCTAATGAATTAGGCTTAAGTTGATAGGATTGCCCGCGCCTTGCTTATCAAAAAATAAATCACTAAGGCAATAAAACCTGAGAAGCCCCATCGCCCACGCCAATTTCACCCAAATTAAATGGATTTACTCCGGCAATACAGGCCACATTAAAACCAAATTGCGATGGATTACTACGCCGTTGATGATGCGTATAAATACCACACACTTTACAGAAATAATGTTTAGCCGTTTTTGTATTCCATTGATAAAGAGTGAGCATATCCTCCCCCTGAATAAGGCGTAATCCATCAACCGATACGCTGGCAATAATCGAGCCCTTGCGGCTGCATAGCGAGCAATTACAACGACGTAAATTCTCTAAACCCTGCGCTAAATCCACCTCAAAAACGACAGCACCACAATGACAACTTCCTTGCTTGGTTTCCATTAAGCTCTCCCTATTTAATCTATTTAAAGCTAAAACATCTTATTTATAACGAAAAAATGCCTGTCTAAAAAGACAGTGATTTTTCAAACAAGGCCGCGATTACTGATTAGCCCAAACCACCCGCTTCATCCGTGCACGCACCAGTCATTGATAGCCATTCTCCGTGTCATTATATTTCCCTTAAATGCTGAATTATATTAATTACCTATTTTCCATCAAGATACATTCTTCATTTATTGATATCTACCTATATTTGTATAAAGCTTGTACCAAGCTAGCGAGCGCCATTTTGTAGCTAATCAAACATTTATTCGCCCATATTGTGCTTACACAAGCACGCCTCGCCTGCTAGACTTGCTGCCATTCTTGCAGCGTGCAATATAGGAAAAAGTGATGAGTTTGCGTGTTCTTACCGGCATTACCACCTCGGGTACGCCCCACTTGGGCAACTATGTAGGGGCCATCCGCCCAGCGATTGTTGCTAGCCAAAGCCCTGATAGTGATTGTTTCTTTTTTATGGCCGATTATCATGCGCTGATTAAGTGCGATGATCCGGCCCGAATCGAGCGCTCGCGCTTAGAAATTGCCGCCACTTGGCTAGCTGCTGGCCTAGACCCTGAACGCGTGACTTTTTATCGCCAAAGCGATGTACCTGAAGTCACCGAGCTGAATTGGCTGCTGACCTGCGTCACCGCCAAGGGCCAGATGAACCGCGCCCATGCTTACAAAGCCAGCACCGATGTGAATGAGGCCGCCGGTGAAGATGCCGACGCAGGCATTACCATGGGCTTGTTTTGCTACCCTATTTTAATGGCCGCCGATATTCTGCTGTTTAACCCGCACAAAGTACCGGTGGGCCGCGATCAAATTCAGCATATTGAAATGACGCGCGATGTAGCCGCCCGCTTTAACCATTTATTTGGCCAAGGCAGCGATTTATTTGTATTGCCAGAAGCACATATCGAAGAGCACGTTGCCACCCTACCTGGCCTTGATGGCCGCAAGATGAGCAAAAGCTACGACAATACCATTCCGCTATTTGAAGGCGGCCACAAGGCGATGAAAGAAGCGATCGCTAAAATTGTGACCAATAGCCTCTTGCCTGGGGACGCCAAAGATCCAGACAACTCGCACCTTGTGACGATTTTTGAGGCCTTTGCCTCAAAAGAGCAAACCCAGCAATTTAAAGACGAGCTGCGGGCGGGACTCGGCTGGGGTGATGCAAAAAAACGCCTGCTGGATTTAATCGAGCGCGATATTGCCCCGATGCGTGAGCGCTACCAAGCGCTGATGGCGCATCCAGAAGAAATTGAAGTGCTGCTGCAAGCCGGTGCGGTCAAAGCCCGTGCCACCGCCGCGCCTTTGCTAAAGAAAGTCCGTGAATCGCTGGGTCTGCGTACCATGCAGGCGGTTGCCGCGCCCATTGCAAAAGCCGAGAAAAAAGCTGCGCTACCGCTGTTTAAACAGTTTCGCTTAGAAGACGGCTTGTTTTACTTTAATTTCAGCACCGCCGATGGCCGCCTGCTACTGCAAAGCACAGGCTTTGCCCAAGGCAAGGAAGCAGGACAATGGATCGCCAAGCTTAAAAAAGAAGGTGTAGCCGCAATTGAGGGCAATACGCCAGTAAGCTTAAGTGAAGGCGTTGCAGCGACAGATGTCAGCGCAGCTTTGGCGGCATTGTTGGCGGAATAAAGCCTCCGAACCTTGCATTATTTGTATTGCGGGTAAAGCCTAGCAATTTCGTAGGTTAGCTGGTTTATTCGCCCATTTTGGGCGGATAAACCAGCGCAACCCAACCTACGAATTCTGCTTAAGTTGTTAGGGTTGGGTTTCACCCGTCCTACCCGACACAAGAAAAGCCACTCAATCCATGAGTGGCTTTTCTTACTCTAAAACTCCGAGGCTTTACTTAGCCATCACTCGGCACGCCCTTAATCAGCAAAAGACACTTGGCTAGCGATCAGCACGCCGTTTGTTAGCACGCCTTTCACGTTAACGACACGGCCATTCGCCAAACTTCCGCTTTTTCCTTCCTTAATTTCAGCCTTGCTGGCGTCAACCTTTTGGCCCGCTACTTTAAAATTACTCAGCGACACAAAATCACTTACCGCTCCTTTTACTTCCAGCGTAGTTGCAACACGGCCTTTGATTTCAATTTGCTGCGCTTGTAATTTATCGCCACTCTTCAAAATGGTCACATTGACGTTGACCCCATTGACCACATCCGCCGTCTTCCCTCCATCGACAGGTGTCGTCGCACTCCAAAGAATCGTCACGCCATTGAGTTTGAACTGGCTAGCCGTCACCCCGCTAATCACCCCGCCCAACTTCACGGGCGGCTCAACTTTAGGTGGGAAGCGCACTTCTTTGACCACCAATACATCGGCCAGCATCTCTCCACGCAGCAGCACCTTAGCGCCATTAACGAAGTCAGCCTTGCTAGTAACCACATCCGAGCCTACCGTGCCGTACTCTGTTTTGTCATTGATTTGCAAGCTGAGCTTCACACCACTTAGGGTGAACTTACCCGTTTTCGTGTCGTAATCTTTCACCTCGCCGGTAATGGTGCGTATACCCGCACTGGCGGTTTGGCTGGCATTGGTCGGCGCACTGGCATTGGGAGGCGGTGTTGTCGCAACTGGCGTATCGATTTTCACCGTTTTAGCCTGCACCGTACCATTACTAACACTCCCTTCTATTTTGACTTGCACGCCATTAGCAAGATTGCTTGCAGCACCGCCATCAAACGTCGCCGCGCTGCCATCAACCAAAGCGCCACGCACCTTAAAGCTAGCGAGGGAGATGTAATCAGTAATCACGCCACTGAGTGATATTTTGGCGTCTGCGCTGTCTTTTACAAACTTCACACCTGCGGCCACCAACTTATCGGTCTGCCACACGCCGCCCACCCGCACCGCCTTACCATTGGCCAGATCGGCCACCACACCGCTTTCAAATTTGGCCTTGCTGGCATCAACCAGCACTTCGCCTATTTTGAAGCTGACCGCCTTGGCATCCAAGCTGGCAATCAGCCCGCCAATTTGCATTTTTAGCCCATCACCGGCCTGTGGTTTTTTAACTTTTAGCGCTTTGGCCGTCATCACATTGGCGGCGCTAATCGCTTGATCGCTCCATGCTGCGACCAACTGACCATTTTCTAGCACCACACCTTCTGGGCGAAGTTTTGCGCCACTAAAATTAACGGTTAAACCACTCACCACCAGCGTTTTAGCTGTATTGTCTAAGGCGCTCACCACGCCAACTACCCGCACCATCACGGCACTTGCTGGGTCTTTGCGCTCGATTCGGGTTGCTACAATCACGCCCGTGGCGTCGCGGCTGCCGTGCACTTCTACGATATCGCCAACCAGCAAATCAGCCAGCACGCTAGCGCCTTCAAATACGGTGGGAGCGGCCGCATCGGTGGATACTCTGACGGTTTGTCCTGCCAGTTTGAAGCCTGTGCCCGCAACTAACTCTGAGATTTTTCCGTAAACCTCAGGCAAGGCAGTCAGCGTTTTGATTTTGTCATCGCTACCCTGATCGGACTCCACCTTCATACCCAGCTTAATGTCATTACTGGTACCGGTACTGCTCAGCGACGGATCTTGCTCCACCTTAAAGCTGGCACTGCTGTCGTCCAGCGTAACGCCATCAATGATCACACTACCAAAGCCGGTGACCGTGCCTTGGGCATAAGCGCCACCGCTTGGGGCGGGAGTTGGCGTTGGAACGGCTGTTGGCACCGTTGTCGGCACGGATGTTGGGTTTGTTGCCACCGGCGTGGTTTCAGACGACGAGCCGCCACTCCCACCACCGCAGGCATAAAGCCCCACACTTGCCACCAAGGCCACTGTCCAAATTTTTAAGCGCTGATCCATCATCCATCTCCCATAAATTTCATGCAGCAATAAGCTTTATGGATTGTGGAGGGCAAACCTCAGCTGACAATAAGACTTACCGCCTTTTCAGCGATAAGCGGTGTAGGCGTCGCAAGCTCGGCCTGCTTAACCCCCCACTTTTGTCAGAAACACGCAAGCGCATAAATCAAAATCTAATCACTTAGTTTTTTAAACGTGTAATTTTACCTATACACCCCGCCCTTTAATAGGTAAATTAAATGCACATTTAAAAAACACAGAGATACACATGCTTAATGCCGCCCAACGCGATCTAGTCCGCGCTACCGCTCCCGTCCTCAAACAACACGGCGTTGCGCTCACCACCCATTTTTATGCGCGGATGTTTCAATACAATCCAGAACTAAAACAAATTTTCAACGAAGGCAATCAGCAGTCCGGCGCGCAGCAACAAGCACTCGCCATGGCCGTGGCGGCTTACGCCGAACATATCGACAACCCTAGCGTGCTGGCCCCTGTGCTCACCCATATCGCCAATAAGCACATCAGCCTTGGCATCCGCCCAGAACACTACCCGATTGTGGGCCATCACTTGCTGGCATCTATCCGTGAAGTATTGGGCGCCGCTGCCACAGATGAGTTAATTGCAGCATGGGCCGCCGCCTATGGCCAGCTTGCCGATGTATTGATTGCCGAAGAAGCGCAGCTCTATGCCGCTGCCGCGTTTAAGCAAGGCGGCTGGACAGGCTGGCGTGGTTTTGTGGTGGCAAAAAAAGAACAGGAAAGCAGTGAAATCACCTCCTTCTATTTACGCCCCGCCGACGGTGGCAGCGTACCCGATTACGCACCAGGCCAATATATTTCGGTAAGAATGTTTGTGCCGGAATGGAATCTGATGCAGCCGCGCCAATACAGTTTGTCTGATGCCCCGGGCAACGATTACCTACGCATCTCAGTAAAGCGCGAACAAGCTGACAATATCATCGGCCAAGTGTCTAATCTGCTGCATAACACGATGGGAGTCGGCGATGTGATCGACCTCGCCCCGCCAGCGGGTGATTTTGTACTGCATCAGGATCGCACAGGCCCAGTGGTTTTAATCAGCGGCGGCGTGGGCATTACCCCGATGATGGCGATGCTAAAGCACTTGGCAAAAACCGGCAGCGATAGAGCCGTGCGCTTTGTACACGGCTGCCGCAATAGCGACGTGCATGCTTTTAAAGACGTGGTCAATCAGCTAGCGGTTAAAGAATCCAGCTTTGAAAAGACAATGTTTTATGGAGAAGCCTGCCCAAACCACAGCCACGACTATCTAGGCTATGTGGACTTGGCTAAAATCGCCGACCGCGTGATTTTGCCCGACGCCGATTACTACCTCTGTGGGCCACTGGCCTTTATGCAAGCCCAGATCAAATCATTACAAACCATGGGAATTAGTGCAGAGCGGATTCATGCTGAGGCATTTGGGACTGGGGGTGTAGCGGCTTAGGGCGCTACCGCCCCATACGCGCTAAGCAAAGTCAAAAAGATCAGTGCCTTCGGCACGTTGATTTTGGTGCGGGCGTCCCGCTGGACCTTCCTTTCTTGTGTGGCCAAGAAACGAAGCCAAGCCACAACACCAATAACACGAAAGCCCCTGCTCTGCGGACAATCGAGTCGGCGGCAGTCGAGACTCGCTCGTACCTCGCTGCCTCTGGCCGAAACCCCGCCCCGCTTGTTCCTCGCTCCGGCGTGTTTCAAGGGGACATTAAAAAGCCCTACGCGGAGAGCGTGGTTATTATGTTTTTTCGCTGCTTGCTAATGAAAAAACAAATTGCTTAGCGCATAAGGGGTGTAATCCGCCGTTTTCATCGTATTTCATCCCAAACTCGGCGGGTTGCACCCGCCCTACAAAAGATGCATCACATGATTTTGGCTTTAGCGATGCGCGTGGACAAGATAGAATTTTGCCCACGCAACTCAGCGCTTATTCAATATCACTCGACCAGCCATCTGGGCGAACCAAGGCGTTTTCGAAGCGGGAATGCTGGCCCACAAACACCAGCGGTATCTTACCCACTGGGCCGTTACGGTGTTTACCGATAATGCACTCGGCAAGGCCTTTGAATTGGGTATCTGGGTTGTAGTATTCATCGCGGTACATAAATAAAATCAAATCCGCATCCTGCTCAATCGCGCCAGATTCACGCAAATCCGACATCATCGGGCGTTTATCCGTGCGCTGCTCTACCGAACGGGAAAGCTGCGAGAGCGCGATAATCGGCACTTTTAGCTCTTTAGCCAGTGATTTTAAACCACGGGAAATTTCGCCCAGCTCGGTCGCTCGGTTTTGATCTTTTGCCCCCGCTCGCCCTGCCATCAACTGCAAGTAATCGATCACGATAAGCCCCAGCTGGCCGCCGCATTGCCGCGCCAAGCGACGCGCTTTGGTGCGAATATCTAAGGCAGTCAAAGAGCCGGTTTCTTCAATAAAAATCGGCGCTTCGTTCATTTTGCCAACAGCGTGGGTCAGGCGCACCCAATCCTCATCTTCAAAACGACCCGTTTTAAGCTTGTGCAGATCGATGCGACCAATCGAGCCGACCATACGCATCCCCAGCTGGGTTGCGCCCATTTCCATAGAGAAAATCGCCACCGGCAACTTCAGCTCAATGCCCACATGCTCGGCAATATTCACCGAAAACGCCGTTTTACCCATGGAAGGACGGCCCGCCACGATAATCAAATCGCCCGCCTGCATGCCCGAAGTCATGCGATCCAGGTCTAAAAAACCTGTCGCAACGCCGGTGACTTCGGATGGATTGTCCTGCTGGAATAGATGATCGATACGCTCAACAATTTCTTTTAAAATCGGCGGCATGCCGATAAAGCCTTTTTGGCCGCGAGACGATTGCTCGGCAATTTGGAACACGGCCGATTCGGCCTGATCGAGTAGCTCGGATGCTTCTCGCCCGCTGGGGCTATACGCCGCATCAGCAATATCGGTGGCAACCGACGCCAACTGGCGCATGACTGATTTTTCGCGGACAATTTCACCATATCGACGAATATTGGCCGCCGATGGGGTGTTTTGCACCAAAGAGCCCAAATACGCCAAGCCGCCCACATAAGTAAGCTCTTCGTGGGTATCGAGCGCTTCGGCCACGGTAATCACGTCGGCGGGGCGGCCCAGCTCTACCAGCTTAGCAATCACGGCAAAGATGCGGCGGTGATCATCACGGTAGAAATCGGCTTCAAATAAGGTATCGGCAATTTTGTCGAATGAGCTGTTATCCAGCATCAGGCCACCAAGCACAGATTGCTCAGCCTCAACCGAATGCGGTGGCATGCGGATGTTTTCAAGTTGCGTCATGGAGTAGTCGGGGTTACGATGCTCGGTCATTTTTTTACATCTAGTGTGCTTCTTTGGAAGCTCGGCATTTTACGCTACAAACTATCGAATGCGGCGGATAAGTGCTAAACCCATCCCCCTAAAACACAGCAGTTCGTCGCTGTAGGGCGGGTGAAACCCAATCCTATCAACTTAAGCTTATTGCATTGGGTGCGTTGGCATTTATAGGGTGTACAACGACGTAGTCGGAGCGCAAAGAACGGTGCGCAAGAAAAACGACTGGCACACCCTATATAAAACCAACCATGTTTTGACCTTAAGTTGATAGGATTGGGGTGAAACCCGCCAGAATTTGCAATAGAAATGTTACGAAAATGGCGGGTTGCACCCGCCCTACAATTTTAAACATGGAAATGAGCAGGAAGCTAATCCTTATCACTACCCAAGTCGCCTTATTATCATAAAGACAAACTATGCAGTCTATTCGTAAAACAGTATTAGTCACCCACTCTGCTGATCGCATGTTTGATTTAGTCGATCATGTTGAAAACTATCCAAAATTCCTACCTTGGTGCGGCGGTGTAGAAGTGCACGAGCGGACTGACACCGTGCTGGATGTCACCGTGCAAATTGAATTTTTAAAAGTAAAAACTTTTTTCCGTACCCGAGATATTAAGTCGAAGCATTTAATTGATATGCAATTTGTGGATGGCCCGTTTAAAGCCTTGCATGGTGTGTGGCGCTTTACCCCGCTAATGGAAGACGCGTGCAAAGTAGAATTTGAGTTAGATTATGAGTTTTCTAGCCGCAGCTTAGAAATGATTATTGGCCCGGTATTTAATAAAATCACCCGCACTTTTGTGGATGCATTTATTAAACAAGCCGATAAAATCCATCCATAAGCCGACATCTGCAGGTCATCATGAGCACACTCATTCATATTGAAGTGGTCTACGCCACGCCAGCCCTACAAAAGCTCATTACCCTAAAAGTGGCGGCAGGGACGAGTGCGGAAGAAGCAATTACCCAATCGGGCATTTTAGATTTTTTTCCCGAAATTGATTTATCCAGCAATAAGATTGGTATTTTTTCAAAGGCTTGCAAACTCGACACCGTCTTACGGGAAAAAGATCGGGTAGAAATCTACCGCGCCCTACTGGCCGACCCGAAGGAAATCCGCAGGCAGCGGGCTTTAGAAGGTAAAGTCACCAAAAAAGGCGGCGGTATTTAGCTAAACCCAAACCTATCAAACTAAGCTTTTGTCTCAAGATGAATCGACATTTCTTAGGGTTCACAACGACGTAGTCGGAGCGCAAAGAGCGGTGCGCAAGAAAAACGACTTGCACACCCTACGAAATGGTAGCCTCCCCCTTTGTAAAAGGGGGATTGAGGGGGATTTTCAAACCACCTTCAGCCCCGCATTCATTTTCTGCAAAATAGGCAGGGCTTCGCCAAAGTTGAACCTTTCCAAGGCAATTCTAAAAGCGGCAAACTCGGCCGGATCAAAAAAATCACTCATCGCATCGCCGTATTTACCCATCACGGTTAAGGCTTCTGCATCCATATCGTTGAGCAAACGCTCTAGCCAAGTTAATAAATTTTGCAATTCTTTAATCGGCATTTTTCCTGATGGCTTAGGGGCATTGGCAAAGGCATCTTCGCCATTGATATAAACCATCACTTCATGCATTAACACATTTAAGTGTGTATCCAAAATCAACAAATCTTCTTTGACCTCATTGATTCCGCCACCGTGAGAAATTGCCGACTCAATACGCCCAGCAATTGCAGCCACCTTCACCCCGCCCAAAGTGGCACTCAGCCCTTTTAGGGTATGAGCAAAGCGCAGCGCAGGCTCTAATTCATTATTGAGCAAGGCTTGATTAATCCGCATTACGCAATCACCCTCACTACCACTAAATTGCTTGAGCATTCGCAAATAGAGCGAGGGATTATTCATCACAAACCCTAAACCCACCGTCACCTCTAGCTCAACAAAGGTGGCTTGCGCAGCAGGGGCAGCTGGTGCCTCTGCGACGGGCGCGGGTGCGACTACGGCAGGCGTCGTTTGCAATGCCACAGCGACCGGCATTTCTAAATTTTTTTCTGCCGTGGGCCGTGCTAATACATCCACGCATTCAACTACCGCCTCCACCAGCAATGGCGTAGTCACGCCCGATGGTGAGGTGATCCGCCAGTGTTTTAAGCAGCTAAATAGCTGCATGGGGTCGATAGGCTTAGAGACATGGTCATTCATCCCCAAGTCTAAGCAGCGCGCCCGCTCTTCCACCATGGCATGCGCCGTCATGGCAACTAGTGGAATATGGCTATAGCGCGCATCGGCACGAATACGTTTGGATGCCTCATAGCCATCCATCACCGGCATCTGCATATCCATTAGGATTGTTTCAAAGTAAGTAGGGCCAAATTCTTCCAATCGATCTAATGCTTCTTGTCCGTGATTGGCCACCACGACTTCTACCCCAACCATCGCCAGCAGTTCAGTGGCAATTTGCTGATTAATCGGGTTGTCTTCTGTTAGCAAGACCCGCATCCCCTTCAGCCCTGCGCCTTCTTCGTCTTGAGGCTCTTTATTACTCAATGCCTCATCATCATCACGTGCAAATAGGGATATCAGGCAATCCGTTAAGGACGACGCATTCACGGGCTTAGTCAACACTGCGCTAATATTCAGAGTCTGAGCCTGCACATAAATATCTTCACGATCAAATGCAGTGACAATCACAATTTTTGGCCCACCCTGCGGCAACGCTTCTTGGATTTTTTGTGCGGCCTGAGCCCCATCCATATGCGGCATTTGCCAATCGAGCAAAATCAAACCAAATGGGTCACCGCGCTGCTGAGCCGCAATAGATAACTCCACGGCGCCTTGCCCCGAGCCTACATTTTCAATTCGCACATCAAACCGTTTTAATACTTCGATAATAGCGAGACGCGCATGTTCATGATCATCAACCACTAACACACGCATATTATTAATTTCATTGGGCACGGCCCGCTTTCTAATTTCTTTTTCTTCTACACCAAACCAAGCCGTAAATACAAAATGACTCCCTACTCCACTTTGACTTTCCGCCCAAATCCGTCCACCCATTAATTCAACTAAACGCTTACTAATTGAAAGCCCTAGGCCCGTACCGCCGAATTTACGCGTGGTACTGCTATCGGCCTGAGTAAAGGGCATAAATAATTTGCCAATTTGCTCGGGCGTCATACCAATACCGGTATCCCTCACTCTAAATTCTAATTGCACCTGCTCTTGATTTCTTTCCAAGCAGGTAATGGTGATTTCCACATCCCCCGCTTCGGTAAACTTCACCGCATTATTCACCAAATTAATCATAATTTGGCTTAACCGTAAAGAATCCCCCACTAGGCAAGGCGGAATATCTTCTGGATGATGAATAACAAACTCTAATCCCTTTTCAAATACCTTTTGTGTCGTTACTGTACATACATTATTAAGTACTGTTTCTAATTCAAATGGGGCTAATTCGATATTCAGTTTACCGGCTTCAATTTTGGAAAAATCTAAAATATCATTAATGATACCCAGCAAAGATGTGCCCGCATGATGGATTTTAGATAAATAGTCTCTTTGCTTAGGCGGCATTTCTGCTTTTAATGCCAAATGTGATAAACCAATGACCGCATTCATTGGCGTGCGGATTTCATGGCTCATATTAGCTAAAAAACTAGATTTTACTGAGGCGGCTTCTTCTGCGCGGGTTTTGGCTAATTGCAACTCTTGCTCAACTATTTTACGCTGGCTAATATCACGCGCAAATAAAGTGCCGCTGCAATGCCCATCCATATTTAATACCGTCATGCCGACTTCGATCGGCAATAAACTACCAGAGCGATTGCGTGCCAGTAATTCCCAAAATCGAGCCGTGGTAATTCGCGAGGTAACTTCACTTAAGCCTCGATCTAATACCAAAGGCAAATCCCCATCGCCTTCAATATGAATCAAGCTTTGTAATTTTAATCCAACCACTTCTGCAGCGGCAAAACCAAAAGTGAGCTCTGCAGCCCGGTTCCAATCCGTAACGCAACAATCTTGGTCAAGCAAGATCACTGCAATGGGCGCGCCTTCAATCACGGCTTTTGATTGCATTTCACTTTGCTGCAAAGCCATGGCTCGGCGATCCACCTCTTGCTCCAGCCCCTGCTTATGCGCCGCCAGCTCGGCATTACTCACCGTTAACACGGACATTAATTCATCCCGTGTTTGTTCATTGAAAATGTTTTTTACCTGCAAAATACAATCGACTTCTTGATGGCCGACCCGAAACTCAAGCTGCACTGCACCATCGGGCAAAACCTGTTGCACATCAAAAAAGGCCGATAAAGATTGCTTTGCCCAGCCCCCTTCCACATGCACCACAAAACAAAGTGCCTCATTATCAAACCCCACCGGCAACGCGTGATGAACGGTTGACTGCCGAACAAGCTGACAAAGAGAATAAAACCCCGTAAGCATATAGTCACTACGCATACGGCTCAGCTGCAAGCACTCTAGCGCTCGGCGCAATTTATCACGAGCGATGTAAACACTTTCTTCTGAGCGCAAATCCAATAGGCCTAGTTCAGTCATAATGTGCACTTTATCGCCAAACAAGTGGCATCGTCGTACAACTTCCCAAAACGGCTGAGCAAATTCGCTACCATTTGATTCAGGGTATTTCTGCGCTCCAACAGCATTTGATCCGCAGCAATATGCTCCTGTATGCCATCCGTCGCCAAAATAAAAACATCATCACTCTTAAAGCTAAATGTTTCGATACGAATGCTGCGCAAAATAATCCCTAAGGTGCCCGCCTGAGCAGGAAAGGTATAGCAATCCTGCCCCAGCTTGCGCATCACCGTATTACCGATAGTAATACAGCGTGCATTGCCATCATCACCCAAAAAAGCCATCGTAATGGCCGTTCCTCGGGAACCACGGATATGCTCATGCAAGGCCTTGAGCATCAATTCAAGATCTTCACTGCTATTTTCTTCTAACCACTGCTCACACAGCCTAGCCAACTCATGTGCCTCTGGCCCATGCCCCAGTACATCCAAAATACCGACCAATACGCCATGCTCCATTTTCTTGATAAAAGTGCCATCACCGCACACCACCTCACCAAAACAAGGGCGTAAACAACGCGCATATTCAAAATACATAAGCTAAATTTTCCACTTACGAAACAGGACGCGTGTACCCATTTCTGGCTCTGAAGTGATTTCAAATTCATCCGCTAAACGACGCGTCCCCGGCAATCCCAGCCCTAATGTCCCTTTGGTGCTGTAATGCTCGGACATCGCCAGTGCCATATCTTTAATCCCTGGGCCTCGATCTTCCGCCATCACCTCCAGCCCCTCATGATTTTTTACCACCACCCAAGAAAAGGACATCATGCCCTCGCCGGCATACTTCACAATATTGGTGGCCAGCTCAGAAGCCCCTGTTGTTATTTCTGTGACCGCTACAGTAGAAAACCCGCATTGTTTAGCCAATGAAAACGTATAGGCCACCAGCATGGCTACATCCGCTTCATTGCGTATTTTTCTCCAAACCGTTGCCATTTCCATACTAGGCTTCATGTAATAAATCCAAAGCTTGTCTAATCGTTTGACAACCACGTAACGCAGATAAATCACTATCTAGCGCCGCCAGCCCAGCAACAACACCGGGCCTGAACCCAATAAAAACGGTTTTTGCCCCCATAATTTTTAACATCTGAGTAAGATCGACCAACGCTGAAAATCCATCCACATCCAGCGAGTCCACCTCCGACAAGTCCAGCATTACCCCTTTTGCCGCCACTTTGGTGACCTGTTGCAACAGCTTGCTTTGCAAAGCGATCATCGTAGAGGGCCGCAAATCACTCTGCACGCAGGCAAGTAATGCATCTTCAACAACAGAAATCGCCACCCCCCCTCCAGAATCACGCTCATCCATTACATCCCCCCCTATACCTCATCCACTCTTTTCATTCTGATGCCCACGCTCTTAAATGCCTGCTCTAGCGCATCGCGCAAAGTGGCATGAGTCGTCATCCCTTCAATATCAATCCCTAAATGCACAATCGTTTGGGCAATAGAGGGAGAAACACCCGAAATCAGACTGGTACAGCCCATTAAGCGGGTGGCCTTCGTGATTTTAATTAAGTGATTAGCGACGCCCGAGTCCACAATCGCCACGCCTGAAATATCCATAATAAAGACGCGAGAGCGCGTTTCAGCAATTTTATTCAGAATGGCAGCCATAATATCTTGAGCACGCTTGGAATCAATAATTCCCACCACGGGCAGCATTAAAATATCCTGCCAAATCATGGTGACTGGGGTGGACATCTCCATTAATGCGCGACTTTGCTCATTAATCCGCTCATTAATCAAACGCGTGTAGGTTTCCACCACAATCGAGGTATCTAGATGCAGGAGTTTAGTAATAGAGGCTACGGCTTTGCCATATTCTTCGCTAAACAAACCGCCGTCGTACAGCTTTTTAGTAAACAATACAAAGGAGTAATTCATCCCCGCAAAATAGCTAGGTAAAGACAAGCCAATTCGCGCATGCGTTTCGCCCAAACGCCGCCGATCCTCAATATATGAGTCATCCAATACGCCTGCAAAGAAACGCTTCCAATAAGTGATTTGGGCAGATTGAGCCCGTTTTTTAACCTCATCATTCGCCATTAAAGATTGATACTCAGGCAGCTCTCGCATCCAATCGTAAAAATGAGTTAAATATTCACCCATTTTTGGCACCACCAAAGCACCATATTTACGCACCACCTCAAGATCAGCATCATCAATATCATGCAAACGCATGACATCCTTAAATGATGTTTGATTGGTATGCTCATGCATCTTCATTCCCCTCACATTACCTTAAGCTGACAAAAAATCATGGCCTTATAAAAACCATGATGAATTACCCCCAAGACCCCCTTGAAAGCTTCGCAACAAAACATTGCTGTCTTTCTAGATAGCTAGGCGAAAGAACTTTAGCAATATATAAACTCAAACTTTCCAGACTCAAAGAAATCTGACGAGACAAAGTCAGCAAAAAGAAAGGTACTGCCCCGTAAAATAGCGAAACGTAAGCCTACTTACAAAGAAACTCAAAAAAAAAGCCGCCATACGCTGGCGGCTTTGCTCACATAAAATGTAGCTTATCTTACGGACAAAAGCGTTTTATGCTTGCTTCAACACTTGTCGTTTCTGCTTTGCGCTGAGCCGCCTCCATAAACTCTAATTTGCCTTTTTCATTCACACTCGAAAACTTTTTTGAACCTTGCAAATAACCCAAGCGCGCTGTTGCCTCTTTACAGGCTTTTTCATCTTTTTCACTTTTTACAGCGGCAGGTAAGCTAGCCACCGGTGCGCTGGCCTTTACCGCTACTCCACTGGCCATTGACGCGTCTTTTCGCCCCCCAGACATCGAGCTAACAGGCAAATCTTTTGTTTTAACGACTTCTGCTTTATTGCCTTTAGGCGGCTGGTCAGAGTAATGCATCATGCCGTCTGCATCTTTCCATTTGTAAATCTCCGCATGTGCCGCGCCAATGAGAAGTAAGCTTAAAAAAATCACTATTTTCATAGTCAAATATCCTTCGTTTTATGAAGCAACACAATCCACATTGAAGTCGAAATAAATTTGCCTTGTAAATGTAGGCTGATTTAAATAGCCCATACATCAATCAATGCCAAATCAATAAATAATTTTATCATATCTATTTTTCAAAATAGAATAAAAACAATCAGTGCGCATAAAATACATATTAACAATGTGCATTATCAAAAATAAATAAACCCCATCAAAAAAAATGAAACTTTCCGCAAGAAAAATCGTCCATCTTTCAGGCAAACCTTACTCCTTATTTCAAATGCACTCTATTCGCTTAACTACTGAGCGGGGAATCCCCGCATTCTCTATACACAAGGGAATAATAGTTTACAAGCGACAAAAGAAGGCCGAAAGCAACTTACTCAAACAAATAGCGCAAATGTAATCGATACTGTAGGGCATCTGAAATCACAAACTCAAGCCCCCTAATATAACGCTCCGTAGCAATGAACAACCAAGATGGCTGTGCAAATACGCCCGCCAAAGACCTATCCAAAGCAAAGGAAACCGCATGAGCGCCATTCTATTTTATGACCACCAACTGGCTTATCATGGCGATCGGCCCCGACCAGAGGACTTGGCGCTTTGGCAGGAGCACGGCACCTTAGCCGATTGCAATACTTTGATTAATGCACTAAACAGCGCCTCTGCGGGTAGCTGCTTGGTTGCTAGCCATGGCCCTTATTTTCCGAGTGAGGCATGGCCGGCCTTGCTGCGCTTTTTACAAAATGGCGGCAATTTGCTGAGCATGGGTAACATGCCTTTTTCTGCCCCTAGCACTTTGTTTAGAGATTTAAACATCCATGAAATGCTAGCTGTCGATGCCACGGCGGCGCTTAGCATAGAAGCCAGCCAGAAATATCCACTTCTCACGGATAAAACCCATTTATTTACACCACAAGACGCTAGCTGTGGCTTTGTACTCATGCCAACCAAACATAAAGATTGCCCCAGTGAATCAGGCTCTAGCGGGCCAATGGATGCACGCATTTACCCACTCATTAGCAGCATTGACGCCGCAGGCCGCGCCATTGCCGCACCCGTCGTACTCATCGAGAATCATCGCGGCCGCTTTGCCGGTAGCCGCTGGATCTTTGTGAATGTAGATGCCAGCGCCCTATTTTGGGAGCAAGGCGGCAGCGAAGCGCTGCTTGAATGGGCCAAATTCTGCGCCCGAGGCGTAACTGAAATCTGGATTAAATCTGACTTTGCCTGCTACTACCCTAGCGAAGTACCTACGTTTAACTTACAAATCGAAGCTTTACGCAGTCATTCTGCATGCCAGTGGCAATTTGAAATCAAAATCATGCAAGCCGGCAAGATGCTGATTCAAGAAACAATGGCACTCACCACCACCGCGCACGGCCCCGTATTTCACCGCACCACGCTACCCATGGTGGTGGTACACGGCTACTACGCCATCCACTGCCGCGCCGTCTCAGCCTTTGGCGAAGTGCGTGAATTACAGCAGGGTTTTTGGGGGCGAGATCACCGCTTACTCGATGAAGGCCAGCCGCTGTGTGCGGGCCGCGATTACTTTACTCGTGGCGGCAAACCGGTGCCGATTGTCGGCATGACCTATATGGCCAGCGATGTGCATCGCAAATTTTTACAATTACCCAACCCTGCGGCATGGGATAGGGATATGGCCGAATTTGCCCGCATGGGCATCAACTATATTCGCACCGGCATCTGGACAGCATGGCGGCAAGTGATGTTTGCCGATGGCCACGCGCAAGAAACCGCCTTACGCGCTATCGATGCCTTCTTACACTGCGCCAAACGCCACAATCTGGAAACTTGCTTTACCTTTTTTACCTTTACCCCAGAAACATGGGAAGGCCAAAATCCCTATCTGGACCCGCGCGCCATCGCCGCACAAAAGCGTTTCATTTCTGCCATTATCAGCCGCCACAAAGACAGCAGCCATGTGCACTGGGATTTAATCAACGAGCCATCACTATTTAATCCGGAACAGATTTTCCTTGGGCCACGCAGCGTGCAAGACCCGATCGAAATCGCCGCATTTAGAACATGGTTACAAGAGCAAGACGCAGATATCGCCAGCTGGCAGCAGCGCTGGAACCGCAGCCCTGCCGATCTGCCTGATTGGAATGCGGTACTGCCACCGCTGCATCAGGATGTGGGCCATAACCCCACCGAAATCCTGCCCAAGCAACACGGCATTTGGCTGGATTACAGCCTGTTTAGCCAAGCCATGCTCAACCGCTGGATTAGCGAGCTAAGCGCCACCATCCGTGCCATTGCCCCGAACCGCTTAATCACCGTCGGCCAAGACGAGGCACTGGGGATGCAGCGCCCATCGCCGATGTTTTTTGCAGAGGCCGTGGATTACACCAATGTGCACAGCTGGTGGCTGAATGACGATCTGGCCTGGGATACCATCTTCAGCAAAACGCCCAATAAGCCAAGCCTCGTGCAAGAAACCGGCATTATGCATATCGAAAGCCCGAATGGGCGCAGTAAGCGTAGCGAAACGGAACTGGCCCATATGCTAGAGCGTAAATATGCTTACGCCTTTATAAATGGCGGCGCGGGTGCGGTGCAGTGGTTGTGGAATATCAACTACCACATGGACAACATCAACGAATCACATATCGGCGCATGCCGGGCCGATGGCACGCGTAAGCCTGAAGCCATGGTCAGCGAAGATTTCGGTAGCTTTTTTAAAGCCGTTGCCCCGATGATGCAAGGCAGGCAGCTGGAAGACGTGGCGGTGATTTACCCCTTCAGCAACGATTACGGCAACCGCCGCTTTGCGCTAGAAGCCACGCAGCGCCTGGTGCGCGTGATGCAATACGAGCTGAAAGTACCAGTACGTGCCATCAGTGAATATCATCTTGCCGACCTAGACCACGCGCCCGCCAAGCTGATTATCATCCCCAGCCCACACGCCCTACCGCAAGCCGCCCGCGATTGGATCAGCCAGTGCAAAACGCCGATCTTACTAACCGGCCCCTGCGACTTAGACGCTTACTGGCAGCCCTGCCAAGCCCTGATGAGCGAATCAGACACGCGTAATCTGCAGCGTGAAGAAGCGATCCATATTGGCAACCATAAATACCGCGCCAGCTTTGGCGGCGACAAAATCGCCAGGCTCAGCAAGGGCAATGCTTTGGGTAGCTTACAAACCACGGGCAATATCCTTTGGTGCCCGCTGCCCCTGGAAATGAACGATCGCACCGAGCCGCTGCTTGCGCTCTATAAAACTGCGATGGATTGGGCAGGCCTAAGCTCACCTTTAAATTGGCTATCCGGCGAGCAGCCGGGCGTATTCGCCCAAAAACTCAGCTTTGAACTTGGCGCATTATGGATTTTGGTGAACGAATCAGGCCAGGAAGAAGCCATCAGCTTTGAAGACAAAGCCAGCGGCATCACCTACTCACTCACCATCGCCAGCGAGCGAGCAGTCTTATTTGCTACGGACAAGGAAGGCAAAGTGACGGCAAGATTGAGGAAGCACAAGGTGAATCAGCCGTCAGGTACAAGCTAGAAGGTGGATGAAGGCGTTTTTATAGGGTGTGCAAGGTGTTTTTCTTGCGCACCGATTCTCTGCACTCCGACTTCGTCGCGGTACACCCTATAAAACTTCTGGAAAATCCATTAATTCCTATTAATAGCCCCCAACACCCTTCCCACAACCGAGCCATCCCTTGCAGCCACAAAAATTCCACAGCCCCGCCGTCAACGACCATATCGAAAACATCAGTCAACACATCGCTGATCCCGCCTTAGAGCGCTTATTTCGCCCGTGTTATCCCAATACACTCGATACCACCGTGGCTTTTCAGATGGTGAATGGCCTGCCGGATACGTTTGTGATTACTGGCGATATTCATGCCATGTGGCTGCGGGACAGCGCGGCGCAGGTTTGGCCTTATTTAGCGCAGATGCAAGAAGACCCTAGGCTTGCCGACATGATTGCTGGGCTGATCCGCCGCCATAGCGCCTGCATCCTGATCGATCCTTACGCCAACGCCTTTAACGACGGCCCTGCCGATAGCGAATGGCAGAATGACAACACCACCATGCTGCCCGAATTACACGAGCGCAAATGGGAGCTGGATTCACTGTGCTACGCCATCCGACTGGCACATGGCTATTGGCAGCGCAGCTCCGACTGCAGACCTTTTGATGCACAATGGCTGGCGGCCATGAAGCTGGCTGTCGCCACCATGAAAGCGCAACAACGCAAAGAGAATCGCGGGCCTTACTCCTTTACCCGCAACGGCAGCTGGCAAGCCGATACCTTAGCTTGCGATGGCTGGGGCAACCCTGCTCGTCCCGTAGGGCTGATCGCCTCGATGTTCAGGCCATCAGATGACGCCACCGTTTTGCCGTTTCTAGTGCCATCCAACTTTTTTGCCGTGATCAGCCTGCGCCAGCTCGCCAGCATGGTGGTCGACCTCTTTAATGAGACCGCCTTTGCCGCCGAATGCACCGCTCTGGCTGACGAAGTTGCCGCCGCACTGCAAGCCCACGCCATTGTTCAGCATCCTGAACACGGCCCCATCTATGCCTATGAAGTGGACGGCTACGGCAGTGCCCTGCTGATGGACGATGCTAATATTCCCAGCCTGTTGTCCTTACCCTATCTGGGGGCAGTAGCGCAGAATGAAGAGGTCTGTCAAAACACCCGCCGCTTTGCGCTCTCCACAAACAACCCGTGGTTTTTTAAAGGGGACCAGTTTGAAGGCAATGGCAGCCCGCACACGCTTGCGCCGATGATTTGGCCGATGTCTATCATCATGCGGGCCATGACCAGCGATCAAGACGACGAAATCAGCCTCTGCTTGCACATGCTTAAAAGCAGCCACGCCGAAACTTACTTTATGCACGAATCATTTAACGCCCATCAGCCGCAGCAATTTACTCGCAGCTGGTTTGCATGGGCCAACACCTTACTCGGTGAACTGATCAGCAAGATCGCCCAAGAACGCCCCCATTTACTCTCTGCCAAGGATCGCCATGTTTCGCACTAGAGAATTTCTACTTCAACATATTCGCCATACCATGGCGTTTTACGACCCGATATCGGTCGATCCGGCGGGTGGTTTTTATCATTACTATATGGATGACGGCAGCGTTTACGATAAGGAAAGCCGCCACCTCGTCTCCTCCACCCGCTTTGTGTTTAATAACGCCATGGCGTGGCTGGAATTTGGCGATAAGGAATATCAGGCACGCGTCCAGCACGGCATTCATTTTATCCGTAAGGTGCACTTCAACCCGCTTTCCGGCGGCTACGCTTGGGAAGTTAAAAACGGCGAAGTAACGGATGCCACCAACCAATGCTACGGCCTCGCCTTTGTGATGCTGGCTTACGCCTGCGCTATCCGCTGCGGCATGGATGAAGCCAACACTTGGCTGAGTGAAACTTACGACACCATGGAGCAGCATTTCTGGCTGCCCGAATACGGCGTTTACGCCAGCGAAGCCAGCAGTGATTGGGTGCTGGATGATTATCGCGGCCAAAACGACAATATGCACGGCTGCGAAGCCATGCTCGCCGCCTTTGAAGCCACCGGCGAAACCCGCTATTTAGACCGCGCCAAACTACTGGCTGCCAACTTTACCCAGCGCCAAGCAGCCTTAACGGGCGGGGCAATCTGGGAGCACTTTCGCACCGATTGGACGCCCAATTTGCAATACAACAAGGGCAACAAGACCAATATCTTCCGCCCTTGGGGCATCCAAACCGGCCACCAAACCGAATGGGCCAAACTGCTGCTGATTTTAGATCGCCACGACCCACAACCTTGGCACCTAGCCCGCGCCCGTGAGCTATTTGAGACCGCCATGTCATCCGGTTGGGACGAAGCACACGGCGGGCTGATCTACGGCTACGATCTAGACGGCGAGCCTTACGATCAGGATAAATACTTCTGGGTACAAGCCGAATCCCTCGCCGCCGCCGCCCTGCTGGCGAACCAAACCCAAGATGAAAAATACTGGCAAGCCTACGACAAAATCTGGGCCTACAGCTGGGAGCACTTTGTAGACCACCAACACGGCGCGTGGTACCGCGTCCTCAGCCCCGACAACCAGAAAATCGACCAACACAAATCCCCCGCCGGCAAAACCGACTACCACACCATGGGCGCGTGTTATGAGGTTTTGAAGGTGGTTGATTAGGGGATTCGTAATTAAACTTAGGGCGCAATCGCCGCAGGCATTGCGCCGTTTAGACACAGATTCCTTATGATTCAAGTATTCGGCTTGCGTATTTACGTCTTCCATCGATCTGCTTAGCTTGCCGATCCGTATCCAATCGAATACACTCAATCAATGAACACATTCCACAGCTCTGATGAATTCAATACTTGGCTGGCCTCTGTAAAAGACAAATTGGGCAAAGCCAAAATATTGCAACGCATACGCCGCGCCACGAATGGCAACTTTGGTGACTGTGAGTCGGTTGGTGGCGGGGTATCCGAAATGAAAATCGATTATGGCCCAGGCTTCCGTGTTTACTTTACCCGGCGTGGTGCAGTGATTTATTTATTGCTACTAGGTGGTGATAAATCCACACAATCACGCGACATTGAGCGTGCCAAGTTTATGGCTGCAAGCCTTGAGGAATAAATCATGACTACTTTTGCCCCCTTTGATGTGGCAGATCATCTTGACGATGAAGAAACCATCAGTGCTTACTTATCTGAAGCGCTTGCAGACCCTGATCCAGCCATGTTTTTACTTGCCATCAAAGACGTAGCTCGCGCCCGTGGCATGACGCAACTCGCTAAAGATTCTGGATTAGGTAGAGAAAGCTTATACAAAGCACTTGCACCGGGCAGCAAGCCTCGTTACGAAACAATTATGAAACTCTTGCATGGGCTAGGCATTAAATTAAACGCCACACCTGCGGCGTAATTTGCGCATAAGAAAATGGCGGCCAAATGGTCGCCATTTTTGTTTATCACCCTCTCTATTCGCCATTCGCCCCCCCCATTTTCAATGACATTTGAAGACAGAGATCAGGCATTTAATGCTGGTTTTTTGGGAAAAACCGTGGTCTGTCCCCAGTTTTCCCAGCCCCGACAACCAGAAAATCGACCAACACAAATCCCCCGCCGGCAAAACCGACTACCACACCATGGGCGCGTGTTATGAGGTTTTGAAGGTGGTTGATTAACTAATGACACTCAACGAAAACCCAGATCTTGAACCACGGAGGACACGGAGAAAAACAAGGCTTGAATTAAGAGAGCTGAGGAGGCTGGGTACAGACCTAATGCTATCAACTTAAGGACGTGGTTTTCGTAGGGCGGGTGCAACCCGCGAGCAATGCTGAAAAATACGCGGGTTGCACCCCATACGCGCTAACCAAAATCAAAAAATACCTTTTTAGTGCCTTCGGCACGTTGATTTTGGAGCGGTTGGCCACCGCGAGGGCCTTCCTTTCTTGCGTGGACAAGAAACGAAGCCAAGCCACAACATCAAAAGCACGAAGGCCCCTCACTGCGGACAGTGGCGTTGTGTCAACTCGGGTCCTCAACACGACACAACGACGGCCCCACCCCGCTTATTCCTCGTGTCGCGGCTTCAGGGGACTTAAGCCCCATGCCGAGAGCGTGGGCATCGCGTTTTTTCGCTGTTTGCTAATGAAAAAACGATTTGGTTAGCGCACATGGGGTTTCACCCCAATCCTGTCAACTTAAGCTTATTGCATTAGGTGAGTTGGTACTTATAGGGTGTACAACGACGTAGTCGGAGCGCAGAAAACGGTGCGCAAGAAAAACAACTTGCACACCCTATAAAAAACCAAGCTTTTCCCTATTAAGTTGATAGGATTGGGGTGAAACCCGCCCTACAGTGCTACCCCAAATACCCCGCCACCACATAAATAATCAATCCCACCAATCCACCCACCAAAGTCCCGCTCACGCGAATAAATTGCAGGTCGGTACCGATGTTTAATTCGATGCGCTCCACCATATATTGCTCGTCCCATGTTTTGACTTGGTCGGAGATAAAGATGCCGATTGTTTCGCGATATTCTTCAATGATAGGCGGAATAGCGCGCTCGCATTGGGTGTTAATCCATTCTTGCATTTCGGTATTTTCATTGAGCTTTTTACCCATATCGGCGGCCAATAGCATGATATTGGCGCGGATGGTGGAATCAACGCGGTGCAAATCGCTATGCAGCCAGCGTAATAATTGCGACCAGAGTGTTTCGATGTATTCACCTACTGCCGGATGGGCAAGCAGTTCATTTTTAAGTTTTTCGCCTCTTTGTTTAAATTCGGCATCGTGTTTTAATTTATCCACAAATTGGGCGATATAGCGATCAAATTGCAGGCGCAGATGATGGTCTGGATTGTCTTGCATAGCTTTTAATTCTTTTTGCACCGCGCCTAGCATTTTTTCAGCGAGATATTTACCGGCGACTTTATCTAGCACCATATATTTTAGAAATGAGATTTCTTCTGCGGCCACATGGGCCATTGCTTCTTGTGTTTCGGCGCGCCCAAGTATTTTTTGTAATTCGTGCAATACTTCGCTTAATACATGATGATGACGGCCATTTTGAGTGAGTGAATCTAAAATATGCCCGCTAAACTGGCTGATATCCACGCGCTGTAATTCGGCAATTAAGGTGCTTTTTAAAAAAGCCAGTAATCGCCCATCATGCAGGGAATTAAGGCTATAGCTGAGCACTCTAATTAATAAATTAGAAAAAGGCCGCGAGTTTTGCGTTAGCCATGTGGCAATTTTAAGCGCCGGATTAAATTCGCGAATTTTGCCAATAATTCGCTCTGGCGATAAAAAATTACTTTGAATAAAGCTCCCCATGCTATCGGCAATTCGTAATTTATTTCTCGGTACAATCGCCGTGTGTGGAATGGGCAGGCCTAAGGGGCGGCGAAATAATGCCACCACCGCAAACCAATCCGCCAATGCCCCTACCATAGCCGCCTCTGAAAACGCCGTGATATACGCCAGCGCCGGATAGCGCGATTTGTAAATCGTAGCAAACACAAAGACCACGGCAAAAAACAGCAGCAATGCCAGTGGCAAGAGCTTGGCTTGCTTTAATTTTTGACGTTTAAGTGCAATTTCGGCGCTTTCTATGGCTTGGTAGAGATGATTAGATGATGTCATTGGCTTAATCGAAAAATTGATTGAATTGAAGGGTATCACTATTTAGAGTGAAGCTTATTGATAAGATCGCTTACATTAATAGGTGTACCCTAATTCAATTCACCGAAGTGCTGCCTCAACGACTTGCGCTGTGAGTATTCGCATTAATTCCGCAGGATCAAGCGAAACCAAATAACCTCGACGCCCACCATTGATATAAATCAACGGCAAATCAAGAATGGTTTTCTCAATATAAATCGGCATTTTTTTCTTAGTCCCAAATGGGCTGGTCCCGCCAACCAGAAAACCTGTATGGCGATTCGCCACCTCTGGTTTGCATGGCTCAATCTTTTTGCAGCCCACCTGACGCGCCAATTCTTTAGTAGAAACCTTGCAATCGCCGTGCATAAGCACAATCAAGGGCTTGCCTGCTTCGTCTTCCATAATCAGGGTTTTGACTACGCAGTTTTCTTCAACACCGAGTTCGCGTGCAGATACCTTGGTGCCGCCATGCTCTTCATAGGCATAGAGATGGCCAGAAAAAACCGCCGCCTGTTGCTTTAAAAACAGGGTTGCAGGGGTTTCAGGAAAATGTCGCATTTTGGTTTTCTCCAATATTTTTATGTCTAAGCAAATCATCAAGCTGACTGACGTTTTTCACTTATTTCTCGCCCCAAAACAAGGCGTAAGGGTTACAATACCCGACTAAATTACTCAAGCTTAGCGCGGTTATGACCATGCCAAAACTCACTTTTGCTCAAATTTTACTCACACCGCGTTTTGGCCGTCTACCCGGACATTTTTACACTCGTATCCAACCTACGCCTTTGCCCTCCCCTTATCTGATGGCTTGGAATGCTGATTTAGCCAATGAGATGGGCCTCGCCAGCGCTAGCGATCAGCCAGCCAGCTTAGCCGATTACCTCTGCGGCAATCTCTTACCACAGGGTAGCGAGCCGATTGCTAGCGTGTATTCTGGCCATCAGTTTGGCGTCAACGCGGGCCAGCTAGGCGATGGGCGGGCTATTTTGATTGGCGAATATCTAGCAAACAATGGCCAACACTGGGAAATGCAGCTCAAGGGTGCGGGGCCAACGCCTTATTCTCGCAGAGCAGATGGCCGAGCCGTGCTTAGATCATCGATTCGTGAATATTTATGCTCCGAAGCCATGCACGGCCTTGGCATTGCCACCACTCGGGCGCTCGGCATGGCGGGGTCCAAGCAA
The DNA here is from genome assembly GCA_025360045.1 of Janthinobacterium sp. Lineage (GTDB taxonomy): Bacteria > Pseudomonadota > Gammaproteobacteria > Burkholderiales > Chitinibacteraceae > Iodobacter. The sequence continues at coordinate 163,680 of JANYCY010000052.1, forward strand.
GGGGTGTGGCGAGAAAGTTTGGAAACCGCAGCGGTGGTCTTGCGCCTTGCCCCTAGCTTTGTGCGCTTTGGCCATTTTGAGCACTACCGCCATGATATTGATTCGCTGCAAACACTCGCCGATTGGGTGATTCAGCATCATTACCCAGCTTGCGCCACCGCCAGCAATCCCTACGTGGCTTTGCTTGAAAACGTGATTGAGCGTACCGCCATCATGATTGCACAGTGGCAAGCCGTGGGCTTTTGCCATGGGGTGATGAATTCTGACAATATGAGTATTTTAGGGCTAACGCTGGATTACGGCCCCTTCGGCTTTATGGATGGCTTTGATGCAGGGCATATCTGTAATCATTCTGACGACAGTGGCCGCTATGCCTACCAACAACAGCCAGAAATTGGCCTGTGGAACTTACACGTCTTAGCAGAAGCGCTGCTGCCGCTGATGGACAAAGCCTCTGCACTGCACGCCTTGCAGCAATATCAAACGCATTTTGAAAGCCACTTTGCCGATTTACTGCGGCAAAAGCTGGGGCTACTTCATTGGCAAGACAGTGATTGGACATTGATCACCACGCTGTTTGAGCTAATGCATCGCAGTCGCACAGATTGGACTTATTTCTGGCGTAATTTAGCCAAAATGGATGAAACACTGCGAAATCACTTCCAAGATCGTAGTGCATTTGATGCATGGTTTGCCGATTATCAGCTTCGACTCAGCAGCGAAGCAAGAGACGCCAATGAGCGAAAAGCAGCCATGGACGGTGTGAATCCTAAATATGTTTTACGCAACTATTTAGCGGAGATCGCCATCCGAAAAGCGCAAGAAAGCGATGATTTCAACGAAATCAACGCCTTACAACAATGCCTAATACGCCCCTTTGACGAGCAGCCCGCCTTCGAGCATTACGCCGCGCTGCCACCGACATGGGCAGCACAGATTGGCGTGTCTTGCTCGTCCTAAAGGCAGTAAATATTTTCTAAAGCATATTGTCTGCAATACGGATGAAATCAAAACAGGGTATGGCGGTTTTGGGGCATAATCGCGCCGTCATCACTCACTTATCCCCTACCATGCCCGATATTTTTAGTGGCCTTGACTATGGCGTTGCCATCAGCTTGGTTCTGGCCCTTGGCTTTGTACTGACCTACGAATTTATTAATGGCTTTCACGATACGGCCAATGCAGTTGCCACCGTGATTTACACCAAAGCCATGCCTCCACACCTTGCCGTGGTTGCATCAGGTATCTGTAATTTCTTTGGCGTACTACTCAGTGGCTTAGGCGTTGCCTATGCCATTGTCCATCTTTTGCCCGTTGAGCTTTTATTGAATGTAGGGTCTGGGCAAGGGTTGGTGATGGTGTTTGCCCTCTTGGCCGCCGCCATTATCTGGAACTTAGGCACATGGTATTTGGGCCTACCCGCATCAAGCTCGCACACCCTGATTGGATCGATCCTTGGGGTGGGTATTGCTAATGCATGGATGACGCATATCCCCCTGCTAGAAGGGATTAACACCCAGAAAGCCATCGATATTATGCTCTCCCTACTGATCTCCCCTACTGTGGGTTTTCTGGTTGCGGGCGGCGTGTTACTGCTTCTGAAAAAATTCCGCACCGATTCACGCATGCACAATACGCCGGACGAGCGGAAAGCACTGGATGGCAAGAAACACCCGCCATTTTGGACCCGCGTGGCCCTGATTTTATCTGCACTGGGCATCAGCTTTGCGCACGGCTCCAACGACGGGCAAAAAGGCATTGGCCTGTTAATGCTGGTACTGATCGGTATTGTGCCAGGCAAGTTTGTGGTGGATATGGCCAGCACCACCTATCAAATTGAGCGCACCCACGATGCAGCCCTGCATTTGCAGCAGTTTTACAGCCGCAATAGCTATCGCCTAAACGCTTATATCGACCCAAAAGCACAAGATCCATTGCCACCGCAGTTTAAATGCGACACGCAGCAAACCATGCCTGCCAGCGATGAGTTAGTCACCAAATTAACGGGCATTCGTAGCTATGATCAGCTAGCTGAAGTAGAACGTATTCGCGTGCGCCGTCTGCTGCTTTGCCTTGATGACACTGCCAAGAAAGTCAGTAAATTACCGAGCATCACCTCAGCAGAAAAAGCAGACTTAGATCGCCTACGCAAAGACCTATCCGCCACCACCGAATACGCCCCGCAGTGGGTGATTGTGGCAATAGCCCTCGCGCTGGGCCTCGGAACCATGATCGGCTGGAAGCGAATTGTACTCACCGTTGGCGAAAAGATTGGCAATAAAGGCATGACCTATAGCCAAGGGATGGCCGCGCAAATGACTGCGGCCACCGCCATCGGCCTTGCCAGCCTGACCGGCATGCCTGTTTCCACCACCCACGTTTTATCCTCTGCCGTAGCAGGAACGATGGTGGCCAACCGCAGCGGTCTACAAAGCCAAACAGTGAAAAACATCTTATTGGCTTGGGCGCTCACCCTGCCGGTATCGATGGCGCTCGCTGGCGGCTTGTTTATTGCGGCTAGTCATTGGATGAAGTAACCATTCATTGTCATAAAACCAAAGGCCATGTCGTGTGACATGGCCTTTTTTTATTTATCTGCGACACAGATCCAAACATTGAACCACAGAGATCACAGAGTCCCAGAGGAAAAACCAAGATGATTTGCGCTGTGTTCTCTGTGCCCTCGTTTTACTCTGTGGTTTAAGGTTTAGCGCTCTATTTCCTTACTCAATGATATTTTGTTCACATTTTTCGCAGGCTGCCTGCTACGCAATTAGTTCAACGGCACACTTTGCGAGGTTTCCACACCACTTGGAAATTTCACTTTCACCACCAGCTGCGCGTCAGCGGGGATCGGGCAAGCCACCGCCGATAAAGTGCCGGTAAATTGCGAAACCACCGCCGTACTGGGCACCGTAAAGCTAGCTAGGCCCGATAATTGCGCAGGATTATTAATCGCATTGCCCAGCGCATCGACCAAGACGGTTTGGGTGATTTCTAAATCGACCTGTGTTTTAGCCGGTAGCACATTGCCATTAGTATCCCGCGCAGCAAAGGCAAATTGGCTGAGCAAGCTACCCGAGGCACACAGCTTGCCGGTACTCAAAGGGTAAGTAAGTACATTGCTACCCAAGGCGCTTGCAGACCAAATAATCACTCGGCTACTGGACACATGAATGGTTTTAGCCACCGAGGCAGGAATACTTGCCGACCTCAATACGCCGTTATATTGCCCATCCGGCCCGTTGTAGATGCCATCACCATTAAAATCGATAAAAGGCTCAACATAGGCACTGCCATCAACCGCTAATAGGGACATGGGCGCGGCGTGTGCGCTTTCATCGGCATTTAAGAATGCCTCTCCCTGATCCGACCAGCTTTCCCCCGTATCAAACACTCCGTTACCATTTAGATCATTAAAGCTCTCTTCCCCCACCATATGCGCCAGCACCGTCATTCGCCCCGCTCCGACTAGCTTCTGCCGATTACCCGAGCTAACTAACGTAACGTTGCACGCCCCATTCACCATGCTGCAGCGTGGTGTAATCGTGCCTATGCCGCCTTCGGTCATAAAGCTCACCGCAGAGCCATCGGGCACAGGGTTACCAAAGCGATCCGATGCCCTTGCCGTTAGCACCACACTATTGCCATCCACCGTATAAAACTCTGGATTCGAAATATCCGCAGATAAGCTAAAACCATTTTGATGCGGCAAGCCGGTTGAAATCGTCAAGGCATTAGACTGGCTGCTAATCAGGGGCGACGCGCCGCGCAGCACCGCCGTAACGCGCACCACCGTACTGACCGCCCCTGCATTCACGACCACCTGCACCAAGCCGGTTCCTGGCTGGCTTTGCCCCGCGCTCTGCACCAAGGAAATCCCGCCCACCGTGGTATTCAAAGTGAAATCAACCCATTGCCCACCCAAGGGGCTGCCCTGCAAATCTTTCACTTTAAATTGCACTATGGCACTGGTATTGCCCCCTGTTCCCGGCAGGGCAATTAACTCGGGCACGGCGCTCACAAACTCAATATTTCCTGCCGCAGCGGCCAGCACAGAAAGCGTAGCTTTAGACGAGCGACTCACACCGCCCAAGGTGGCTGTTGCGGTGATTTCATCCGAGCCCGCGCAAGATTTATCTTGATACGTTGTGGATGCGCTGGCCGTTTTGACGCCATTCACGCTATTCACAATCGATAATACAGGGGATGACAACAGCGCCTTGCCCGCTTCTGCGCAAGGCGAACTAAAGCTGACACTCACGGGCGTTTCTAGGGCCAAGCCTGTTTCGCTATTACTGAGGGTGACCGACACGCCCACGCTGCCGCCAGCCGACAGCGTACTTAAATCAAGCTTTGGGGCGCTCAAGGCAAAATTCAGCGATCTAACGCTGTAATTAAAGGCGGTGCTATACGATTTACCTTCGATATCAATAGTGGCGTTGATGGCGTCTGCGCCGGTATTGTCGTTGGTAATCAGCTGTGACTGCGCCCGACCTGACGCATCGGTTAGCACCGTATCGGGGCTGATTTTGCTAAGGGTAGAGGTGCTTACGCCGAGTTTGACGACGCGATTACTCAGAGGCAGGCCCTTGGCATCACTTAGATTCACCACAAGGGTGGCAATCGAATTGGCATAAACCGTGGTGGAAACCTGCCCTGCCGCATCTTGTAAAGAAACGGCCAATTGCGCAGCACCACTGGCAACAGCTACAGCGCTGGCGGTGCCACTTTTGACATCACTCGCCCCGCCGCCACAGGCCGCCAGCACTGCAAACAGCAAAATAATGAGAACGCCCCGCATCGCTTTGTCCACTTATTGTCATCTCAGTGGCATTTATAGCAAAGGTAGGGCGTAGAAGCTTGTCAGATTATCGCAAGCGATTAATAAAGGATTATCCTGACTCATGCTACGCAACGGAAAACCCAAGTCTCGAACCACGAAGGACACAGCGTTTCATAGAGAAAAGCCAATAAGCTGATCCGTTTATTGGCTTTTCGGCAGATTCCAAAACCAAACATAGGCATGCAGCTGCAACCTTAATCAAAACAAACAATATAGATCAATTCAGCCGATTGATGCCTCTTAGTCTTCAGACAATTCTTTAATATGCGCCGCCACACTCCGCCCCAAGGCCGAAAGATCGTAGCCGCCCTCTAAAAAAGACACAATTCGCCCCTCTGCATACTGACTAGCTACTTTCATGAGCTGCTTGGTAACCCAAGCATAATCCGCCTCCACCAAGCCCATAGTCGACATTTCGTCCTCTAAATGGGCGTCAAAGCCGGCAGAAATCAAGATCAATTGCGGGGCAAACTCATTTAAAATCGGCAACCATTTCTCTAGCACCAAGTCACGAAAATGGGCACCCGTTGTGCCGCGCGGCATGGGGAAGTTGCGCATATTCGCGCCACGTGGCGTATCCCCTGAATAAGGGAAAAAAGGATGCTGAAAGAAACTCACCATCATCACACGATCTTCTTCACAGAAGATATCTTCGGTGCCATTGCCGTGGTGTACGTCAAAATCGACGATCACCACCCGCTCTAAGCCATATTGATCGATGGCATAACGTGCTGCGACCGCCACATTATTAAAAAAACAAAAGCCCATCGCATTGTTTTTTTCTGCATGGTGACCAGGTGGGCGCACACCGCAAAAAGCATTCGCCGCCTTGCCTTGCATCACCGCATCCACCGCAGCAATGCCTGCACCCGCCGCATGGTAAGCGGCTCGCAAGGTAAAGGGATTCATTGCGGTGTCTGGGTCGGCATGCACAAAGCCATGCGTGGGTGAAATCATCGCCAAGCGATCTAAATACGCCAAGCCATGCACACGCGCCAATTGCTCACGCGTGGCAGCAGGCGCATCAAGATGTAAAAGAAAGTCCCAAATCCCTGCCGCCATAAGGCGATCTTTAATCGCCTCTAGCCGCTCAGGGCATTCAGGATGCCCCTTGCCCATATCGTGCATCGCACAGGCAGGGTGACTAATATAAGCGCTAGGACCACAACTCACAGGCACGACCCCTTTAAAGACAAGCAGCTATTTAAACGATCAAATTCAGCCAGAAAAAAGCGAACTCTGCTTCATTCTGACTGCTAGTTTACGCCTTAGGCAAATACACTGGCAACGAAAGCGAATAGACAGTTTGCCATTCATGGTCAACACTGAAGTGATCAATAAACAGGAAGCCATCTCATGGCACCACGCTTGCCCGCGGTACTCAAACAACTCGAAGCCATCATCCTTGGCAAGCCGATTCAAATTCGCCAAGCCTTATCTTGCCTGCTGGCGCAAGGCCATTTGTTGATTGAAGATTTGCCCGGAGTCGGCAAAACCACGCTCGCCCATGCTTTGGCCCGCACGCTGGGGCTAAAGTTCCAGCGCGTTCAGTTCACCAGTGACCTACTCCCTGCGGATCTCACTGGCGTATCGATTTTTGATCGAGAAAACCAGCGTTTTCAGTTTCACCATGGCCCGCTGTTTACTCAACTTTTGCTAGCCGACGAGATTAACCGCGCCTCACCCAAAACGCAGTCGGCCCTGCTCGAAGCAATGGAAGAAGGCCAAGTCACGGCAGACGGCACAACTTGGCCCCTGCCTGAACCTTTTTTTGTGATTGCTACGCAAAATCCATCTCACCAAATCGGCACATTTTTACTACCCGAATCGCAACTCGACCGATTTTTAATGCGCATTGAACTAGGCTACCCAGATACACAAGCCGAACGCGCCATGCTAGCAGGCTCTGATCGACGCCACTTAATTGAAGCCTTGGCAGAAGCCATCAGCAGTACAGATTTACAAGCCAGCCAAAAAACGGTTCGCGAAGTCCATATCGCCCCCGCTCTACTTGATTATGTACAAGCGCTGATTGCCGCCTCGCGCCAACCGGGGCGTTTTATGTGTGGCCTATCGCCCCGCGCCGCCTTAGGCCTACTGCACGCAGCACAAGCATGGGCATGGCTAGACGGCCGCGACTTAGTTTTACCCGAAGACATTCAAGCGATCTTTGTGCCAGTCACCCAACACCGACTGGTGATGCCAGGCAGCGGCAAAGCGGCTGTGGATATGGTGAAAGCACTTATTTTAGAAACCAGTATTCCGTAAGTGGCATCGAAGAAGTGACTGATGTCACATAGCTAAACCCACCCTTGAGCCACAGAGAGCACAGAGGACACGGAGTTTCACGGAGAAAACCAAGGCTTGAATTAAGTTATTTTCTAGGTTTTAAGTATCGAGAACGTAGTCATTATCTGTATTTAAAAATCCAGCAATTGGAGTTCGTATCGCCGCTAGTTGCACGGGATTTAAATCTCCCCTTGAAACACGCAAGCTCCGAACAAGCGGGGCGGGGGATCGCTTGGGAGCGAGGCAGCGAGCCAATCCCGCCCGCCGCCGACTCGATTGGACCGCAGCAGGGGCCTTCGTGTTTTTGATGTTGTAGCTTGGCTTCGTTTCTTGTCCACACAAGAAAGGAAGGTCCAGCGGGACGCCCGCACCGAAACCAACGTGCCGAAGGCACTAAAAAGGTCTTTTTGATTTTTTTTATTTGCAGACCCAACTCCCCCTTGCTCGAGGCTTAAATGGCGCAACTCAATGCTCTTTCTAAGTTAAAACACATCCGGCAAGACTGGTTTAACCAGCGCCACCCAGTGCAAAGCGGTGCAACGACGCTTAAGTACGATCGTATCTATATCTTGCCCAGCAGCTTTGGCTATGCGCTGGGTTTTACCGCTTTGCTTATTTTGATTGGGGCGATTAATTACCAGCTCAGTTTGGGCTATTTGTTTATCTTTACCCTCCTCGGCCTCGCCCATGCAGCACTGCTGCGCACCTTTAGAAATTTACTCAGCCTTCGCCTACAGCTATTTGATGCCCCCGCCGTTTTTGCAGGCGAGGCGGCGGTGTTTCCATTGCAGATCAGCCACAGCAGCAAGCTTGCACGGCACGCTATTTTTTTTCACTTCAAGCATCAGCCCCTCGTTGCCAGTGGGCTGATTGATAGCGAGATTCAGCTCGCCATCCCTCTACAAACATTACAACGCGGCTGGCTCTCTGCGCCCACGCTTCATTTATCGAGCGATTACCCCGTCGGCTGGTGTCATGCATGGAGCTATCTGAATAGCAGCGCACGTTGCTTAGTTTGGCCCAATCCAGAAATCGACCCGCCACCCTGGCCGCAATCGGGCGATCAGGGCCAAGCCCATGGCCGAGGGGAAGAAGACTTTGCAGGCTTACGCCCCTATCAAGCGGGGGACTCCTTACGCAGAATTGCTTGGAAGCAAGCCGCACACAGCGATACCTTGCCGGTTAAGTTTTTTGAAGCGCAAGGCAGCGCATCGCAGATATTTAGCTGGGATCAGCTGAGCAAGCTCGATACCGAAGCGCGTTTATCTAGATTATGTGCATGGATCCTTGCCGCCCAACTTATGGGCACGCCCTATGGTTTATCGCTCCCACAGCGACAAATCGATGCCGCGCTTGGCGAAGCCCACCAAATCAACTGTTTGAATGCTCTGGCTCTGTTTGAATGAACCCACCACTCGCCCGCATGCCCATGCACTATTTAATCGCCACCTTTGCATTGGTGCTGGCCCCTCATTGCTTGCGCTTTAGCCCTTGGCTCATCTTGGCTCTGGCGTCACTTTTACTTTGGCGATCGTGGATTAGCTATAAGGGCAAGGTATTGCCCTCCACCTCCTTCAGCCTCTTGCTCGCCATTGGTTTGTTTGTACTTATTTGGCTGGAATACCAAAGCCTGATTGGCCGACAAGGCGGGGTTGCAGCACTGGCAAGCCTTGCTACGCTCAAGCTATTTGAAACCCGTAGCCAGCGAGATGTAAAAGTCATTAGCCTGCTCGCTTACTTCTTAGTTGGGGCGGGCTTTTTAAGCGTGCCTTCACAATGGATGCTGCTATGGTCCTTGCTCGCTATGTTGGCTATCACTGGGCAACTTATGCTTTGGCAAAGCCCGCAGCCTTGGCGCTTATTGGGTAAGCAACTTATTTTTATGTTGTGTGAAGCCCTACCTTTGGCGCTACTCCTCTTTGTTTTTTTTCCTAGAATGCAGCCGCTTTGGAGTATGCCAGACGAGCAAGTCGGCGCACGCACAGGCCTAAGCGATGAAATGCGCCCTGGCAACTTTAGCCATTTGGCTCGCGATGAGTCGATGGCTTTTAGGGTGGAGTTTGATAACCGCATTCCCAAGCCATCGGCAAGATACTGGCGCGGCCCCGTATTCGATCTTTTTGATGGCGATGCATGGCTGCAAGTGCCGCTCGATCAAGCGGGCGGCCCAAACGTTACGCCGAGTGGCCCCACCATCGGCTACACCATCACCATGGAGCCGCACAATCGCAACTGGTTGCTGGCGATGGATATTCCTAGCGAATTACCCGACACCGCGCTGATCAGCAATCGCCTTCAGGCCGTCAATAGCTCGCCTATCACCCAGCGGCAGCGCTATCACTTAAGCAGTTTTACCGCTTGGCAGACCAGCAACGACGACACGGTGAGTAGCGCCCTGCAACTCCCCAAGTTTGGCAATCCACAAGCCAGAAAACTTGCCGCCAGCTGGCAAACACTGCCACCACTCGAGCGCATCAACAAGGGGCTGCAGTTTTTAAAGAGCGGCGGCTTTAGCTATACCTTGCAGCCCCCTTTATCGAACGGCCGCAATGGCATCGATGATTTTCTCTTTATTCATAAACAAGGATTTTGCGAGCACTACGCCAGTAGCTTTGCCTTTTTAATGCGTGCCGCAGGCGTGCCGAGCCGCGTGGTCGGCGGCTATCAAGGCGGGGAATGGAATAATCGGGGCAAATATTTAATGGTCCGCCAAGCCAATGCCCACGCTTGGACCGAAGTGTGGCTTGCTCAAACTGGCTGGCAAAGAGTCGATCCTACCGCCGTAATTGCGCCATCCCGCATCGATAACGGCTTAGCCATCAACCTCGGGCAAACCGACACCCTACCCTTTATGGAGGGCGCGCCACCCGCATGGATTCATGAGCTGCGCTTAAATTGGGATAGCTTGATCAATGGCTGGAATCAATGGGTCATGGGCTACGACACGCACAAGCAGATGCAGCTGTTCAAAAAACTAGGCATTTCAGAAATTCTTTCCGCTGAATTTATTGTGCGCATGATTTTAGCCATCAGCTTGGTGCTCGCCCTGTTGTTTTTACTCGCCATGCGCAACGCCCCCGCCAAATGCGATCCTGCCCGCCTAGCTTGGCAGCGATTCACCCGCAAGCTGGCACGCAAAGGCTGTAGCCAGCCTGTTTATGAAGGCCCGCTTACGTTTAGCCTGCGCGCCAGCTTGCAATTCCCTCAACATCATGACGCGATTCATTACATTACTCAGCAGTACATCGCTAGCCGCTATGGAAAGGATTCCACGGCACTTTTAAAGCTTCAGAAAGCAGTACGTTATTTCTCGTGTAATCAAATCAAACGCAGCCTGTTATGATTCAGGCACCCCATCTGAGCCTGCCCCTATGTCCTCATTTCTGCCTGAGCCCCCATTTAGCCACGATCAACGCAGCAAAATCGGCGTTTTGCTAGTTAATTTAGGCACGCCTACGGCCCCTACGCCCAAAGCAATCCGCCCCTATCTGCGTCAATTTCTCTCCGACCCTAGAGTGGTAGAAATACCCAAAGCAATTTGGTGGGTCATTCTAAACGCCTTTATCTTGCCTTTTCGCCCCAAAAAAACGGCGGCTAAATATGCAAGTGTATGGATGAGTGAAGGTTCCCCCCTAAAAGTCTGGACAATGAAACAGGCTAAGCTTTTAAAAGGCTGGCTAGGTGAGCAAGGTCATCAAGAAGTTTTAGTCGACTATGCCATGCGTTATGGCCAGCCTTCGATTGCAGCACAGATGGATAAGCTGAAAGCTGCTGGTTGTGAAAAATTACTGATCCTACCGCTGTATCCACAATATTCGGCCAGCACCAGCGCTACCGTGATTGATGAAGTCGGCCGAGTGCTCGCCACCTACCGCAACCAGCCCGCCATTCGCAGCGTACGCAGTTTTCATGACGACGAAGGGTATATTAAAGCGCTAGCTGGGCGGGTACGTGAGTACTGGCAGGCCAAGGGACGAGGGGATCATTTACTCATGAGTTTTCACGGCGTGCCGCGCTATACCTTGGATAAGGGCGACCCTTATCACTGCTATTGCCGCAAAACCGGCCGCCTTTTAGCGGAAGAACTGGACCTTGCCGAATCAGAATACACCGTCGCCTTTCAATCTCGCTTTGGCAAAGCAGAATGGCTGCAACCCTATGTGGCCGCGACCTTAAAAAACCTCGCAAAGGCGAACACCGGTCGGCTCGATGTAATCTGCCCAGGGTTTGTAGCTGACTGCTTAGAAACACTAGAAGAAATAGCCATCGAAGGAAAACAGGACTATTTACAGGCCGGCGGTAAGGACTACCACTTCATTCCCTGCCTGAATGACAGTCCTCTTTGGATCGATGCTTTAACCGCGCTGACAAAAAAAGAACTTTCTGGCTGGCTACTTACTGACAACACTGCTATAGACAATACACAACAATGCACATTAAGCAGGGCCCAAGCTTTAGGTGCACAAAATTAACTTGGGTATTAAAGAAATTACAGTTAAACTGCCGGTAAGCTTATTCTTACAAAACGAGGGTTCAGAACATGAGCACAAAGCTCTTTCTCGCTGAAGACGACCTAATTCTCGCTGACGCTCTGAAAACCAGCCTGTCTCAGGCTGACTTTCAAGTTGATTGCGTGAACGATGGCGCACTTGCCTTACAAATTTTACTGCACAACGACTACGAAGTTGTGGTGTTGGACGTTGGCTTGCCAAACATGGATGGCTTGCAAGTATTAAAGAACGTCCGTCAGCACAAGCCTTCCCTTCCTATCTTGATCCTGACGGCTCTTGATGGCTTGGAAGATCGCGTAGCCGGTTTAGATGCAGGTGCCGATGATTATCTCGCTAAGCCTTTTGAGTTCTCTGAACTTGAAGCGCGTTTGCGTGCCTTGCTCCGTCGCAGCAAAATCTTACCGCAGTCCGTACAGCAACTCGGCAATCTGCGCTTAGATCGCGCTGGCCAACGTGCTTGGTGCAACGACACTCCGCTGGATCTATCTGCCCGTGAACTCACCGTATTGGAAATCTTGATGTCCAATATTGATCGTGTAGTCACTAAAGAGCAGATCGTGAGCGAGCTGGGTTCAGAAAACGCTGAAGTTGGCCTCAATGCCATCGAAGTGTATGTTCACCGCCTACGCAAGAAGCTTGATCCTTGCGGCGTAGTGATTCGTACCATCCGTGGTCTTGGCTATTTACTCGAGAAGCAACCTCCTCAAGCGCAGGATGTTGAGGGGTAATTTCTCTATCAAGCGACAGCTCCTCCTGTGGTTACTCATACCGCAGGGGGTGCTTTGGCTTGCCGGTGCATTCTTAAGCTATAATGTCGCCAAGCATTATACCAACATGGCTATTGATGACAGTTTAATGCAAACTGCTCGCTCGATAGGCCGACAAATCAAGCCGCAAGACAATGGGCTGATTATTGATTTCCCCCACGCACTCCAGCTTTTACTTAATGATGATGCAGATGAGCGCCTTTTTTATATGGTCTCGCTCAACACTGGCGGCGTGATCTTTAGCAATAGCGATTTGCCCACGCTCGCAACCCATCAAAAGCCCGACAATCAAATTATTTTTTATGATGCGAACGTTCAAAACGAGTCGCTCCGCATTGTTTCACTGTATTTCCCCGTAGAAATCACCCAGCAAAAAAAATGGCTACATGTTCAGGTCGGCAAAAGCACCGAGGCACGCAATCAATTATCCCGCAAAATATTAATCGACATCGCCGCCCCGCTCGCCATCTTAATTTTTGTGATGAGTTTCTTAGTCTGGTGGGGGATTAACCGTGGCTTACGCCCCTTAGCCCGCTTGCAGCACCAAATTGAAGCGCATTCTGGCCAAGATACTTCTCCGCTCCAGCTCGACAACGAGCCAGAGGAAGTCGGCGCGCTCACCTCAGCACTCAACCATTTACTCAGCAGCACCAATGAAAGCGTTGCCAGACAGCGCCGTTTTATTGCCGATGCAGCGCATCAGCTCAGAACACCACTGGCTGGATTAAAATCGCAAACCGAGCTGGCTATGCGCGAAACCACGCCAGAAGGCCTCAGCAACCGCCTATCTATGGTGCATACCAGCGCCAATCGCAGCATTCACCTTGTTAATCAGCTACTTACCTTGGCCAGATCTGAGCCAGATAGCGCCAAAGGCATGCCACGCATTGCTTTAGATTTAGCCAAAATCATTCGTGAGCTAACCGCAGAATGTGTGCCACGCGCCCTTGCCGCAGGCATGGATTTGGGCTGCGACACCGATATTTCCGAAGCCCCTATGCATGGTAATTCTGCCTTACTGCGCGAGCTATTTACCAATCTGGTTGAAAACGCCATTAAATACATCCCGCGTGGCTGTAATATCACCGTCCGCCTCAGCATCGAAGGCGAGCACTATGTGGTGGAAGTGGAGGACGATGGCGCAGGAATTCCGGATTCAGATAAAGAGCGCGTATTCGAGCGCTTTTACCGCCGCGAACAAACGGGCAATGGCTGCGGCTTAGGTATGGCCATTGTCAAAGAAATTACCGAAAGGCATCGCGGCAGCATTCAATTACTCGATGCCGTGCCACATGGCTTGATTGTGCGGGTAATGCTGCCAATTAAAACGGAATAAGGGCGTTATTGAGCGAAGGACTTTGCTCGTATTAACTTCCCTGATTTAAATTGTAGTTCGGGTGCAACCCGCGAGCTATACTGAAAACACTCGGGTTGCACCCGCCCTACGATGATTTAATACTTGTCATTGTGCGGCAGTTTATAGGATGTACAACGACGAAGTCGTTGCGCACCACGGGCGATGCGCAAGAAAAACGACTTGTAAGCCCCATAAAAACCAACAATGCTTTTGACCTTAAGTTGATCGGTTTGGGTTTCACTCGCCCTAAGTCACAATCAATTAATCTTCTGATTTAGTCCCTATCGGTGCCAGCTCAGATTCAACTGACTCAACACTAGGCATATCACTAATAATTCGCCCGCCTACCGAATAATAATTAGGAATCCCTTTTGCACGATTCCGCTTTTGTGCTTTATGGGCAGCATCACTGCCAATACGCTGCATTTCTAAAGCGCATTGATAACTTGAGGGCTTAAGCTTTGCTTTATCAATCATTTTGGCTACTCCAAGCTAGCAAGAAAAATACTCATTTCATCTGAATCTACTACAGCAAAAGCATTTGCTTCGCCAAGAGCAATCAAGCGAAAACCTTCTTCTGTATTACTAAACAATTGCCCTAAGGAACCTCTGCTCAAATCACCTGCTAAAATAACATCACATCAAGGGCGCGAGATTAAAAATGAAAAAATCTGGGCAGCTAAGTTTTTCAGATGCGGAGCACGCATTAAAGAAAAAACAAACGCGTCGTGAGCGATTT
>JANYCY010000055.1 GCA_025360045.1 Janthinobacterium sp.
AAATCGCTCACGACGCGTTTGTTTTTTCTTTAATGCGTGCTCCGCATCTGAAAAACTTAGCTGCCCAGATTTTTTCATTTTTAATCTCGCGCCCTTGATGTGATGTTATTTTAGCAGGTGATTTGAGCAGAGGTTCCCTAACAAAAAATGATACGCTATTTCACTATTAATGATCTCTCCTATTACAAGCAACGTCTCCAATCATATTTAAAGATTACATTATTACTCCTTGGCTCTGCTTTTACAGAAAATCCAGATTCTGCGCACAAAGCAAGCTACCGCGCCCTATCAGAAAAAACGCTTATTCAAAAGGGCCATTACCCAAGCACTTTCAAAGGGCCAACTGGTACCCCTTTCAACTCACCGTAAAAATTTCGCCATCAGCTCAACAATCTCGGCATGGACACTTGCGCGCTCTGCGCCTTCTGGATCATCACAAACCGCATCATCATGCTCTTCTTCTAGGAGACGTTTAGCTGCGGGTTTGCACTGAGCCAAAAAGGTGAAATGGCTCGCTGGCGCAACAACCGCATAACGAGCACTAGACACGCGCCCTAGCAGGTTTGAGCCATTAGGGCCTACATCGACCGTTTTCCAGCGATCTTTGTCCCCTAAGTTAATCAACAGGATCGGTCGCTTCATCGCTGCGGCGCTTTCATTACTTATGGCATAAGTCCACCCTGGGTCGATGGCAACAATCTTGCTGATGCGCTTGTCGTAAACATCCGCCGCAAAGCCCGCGGGAAGCTGAGTAAGATCCACGCCTCCCTTCGCCAAGAACGCACAATCCTGTGCCTGTTTCCCCACGCTGAGGCAGTAGTCGCGATACTTACTACGGTCGAAGCGAGCGCCTGCCAGTCCCAATGCCGTAGCCCCGCCCAATGAAAAACCAGCGACGCTAATGTGAGCGGGGTCGATCAAGGCTGAAAAAGTCGAATCCGCCAGCAAATAATCTAATGCGGCCACTAGGTCGGCAGCACGCTTATCCAGCAGCAATGACTGACGCGGCGATGAATCCCCCGACATACTGCCAGGGTGATTAACGGCCAGCACCAAGATGCCACGCTGCGCCAAAGCGCTAGCAAGCCAAGATATATTATTCATATTGCCACCCGAACCATGCGACAACAGCATTAGCGGGTAACGCCCTTTGGCAGGCTTAGCGCCTGAATACACTGATGTACCCATAAAAATAGCGGAATCACCAACCAGCCCGCGGTAAGTAGGTGCAGCGGCGGGATACCAGACCGATGCGGCAATCGGTCGAGCCCGGTGCTTACTTGCTAGATCAAAATGTTCATAGCCGGGCAGAGACTCAGCGGCACTCGCCACAGAAAATTGCAACGCAGCAAGCATTGCGATAGAAAAGCGTTTCATACCATTCATCCTTGTTCATGAGTAACGCCGCATTTATCGCATTCTTGCAGCCTAAATGCGTCCTCGAACCGGATCTAGCACCTAGGCCCCCATGCAATGAGCCACCCAAACTCCCACGCCAGTCATTTTTTACCAAATCAATAAGTAAATTGAAATCTTCCAGACAAGTTTTACGCGCTCATAAATTGGATCAAGTATCATATTGATCTTCGCCATTTCAACGCCAAGGATCATGCTTGCCCTGCCCATCCCCATGATCGTCGCCCTGCTACTTGGATTTTTTAGCCTGAAAACAAGGCTAAACCAGCGACAACCTAAATTAATTTCGGTATTACTGGCGTGCTGCGCTGTGCAGGCAGTCATTATTTCGCTCGCTCAGCATTACGGCTTTATGAGCTTACGAGCCATTCAGTCAATAAGCGCCGCCGTGCTTCCTCCCCTAATCTGGATCACGCTGCAAGCCACGGCAATCAGGCCACTAGAGATCCGGCGCGATGCCGTACATCTGCTCCCGCCAACCCTTGCAGGGTACTGCGTGCTCTTTGCTCATCCAGCCATTGATCTTGTCGTGTCGGCTACATTTTTACTCTACGGAATACTGCTATTGCATCGCCTACGTTTAGGCCTAGATGAGCTGCCGCTTGTGCCACTTCAAAACGAAGAATTGCCCAACCGAATATGGAAAGCAGTGGCTTACGCGCTCCTGCTCATGGCCGCCAGCGATCTTCTTATCGCCTTAGCTGCACACTATGAGGTGCTCTGGATCAAACCATGGGTCATTAGCTCACTGTTTGGATTCGCTTTACTGAGCATAGGATTACTAGGGATCGTGCCCAGAGTTGGGCGTATTGAGCAGAGTACAGAGCCAGCAATTGAAACAGCGGTTGCCGCAATAGAGTGCAGCGCCAGAGACGCCGAGTATATGGAAAAATTAGAACAATTCTTGGCACAGCAGCCACTCTACCTTGAGCCAGGGCTTACCTTAGATCGTTTATCACGGCGACTAGGCATCCCACCCAAGCTCCTTTCTGCAGCCATTAATCGTAGCTGCAATGAAAACGTGTCGCGCTATATCAACCGACACCGTATTCGTCACGCCTGCGAGCGGCTACAAGCAGGCGACAGCGTCACGACCGCAATGCTTGCCAGCGGCTTCAACACAAAATCTAACTTTAACCGCGAATTCAAACACATCACCGGCCAAGCACCCAGCGAATGGCTTGCACAGGTAATAGCTAAAGCCGACAGTTTAACTTTTGAAATAAAGCCAACTTAAATCGGGGGAAAAGAAATAAGGGGAGGATTCCAAAACGAAGCGGGTGGATTCAATCAATTCGCGGGTTGGGGCTGAGTTGCAGTAGCATCCGGCTCCCTTTTCCGCCAAGAAACTGAAACCCAGAGGACGCCGGGTATAGTGGCCCCACCAAAACAGACAATAATTTAAGATGGTGTCTGCCATGAAAAGGTAGGCCAAGATGAGTGAAAAAAATCGTAAAGTTATGACCGGTGCGCAGACGGCTAAAGTGGCATTAGAGGCGGCCAAGGGGCATAAAACCATCAATGAAATTGCCGTTGAATTTGGGGTTCACCCCACCCAAGTTGGGCTGTGGAAAAAGGCTTTGCTGGAAAATGCTGGGTGTCATGTTTCGGGTGATCATATCCCTATTCGCAGCTGGCCTTTATTCCGTGCCAGGGATATTCTGCGCGACTTGATTCAATCCACTACGACCAAGGCAGCCACACCAGATCCATCCCCAAGCCCGCACCACACCGCGTGTACGAGCTGAAATGCAGGCCTCAACGCTGTCGGCAACTGCCTTGGCTAAACTGTATAACACCACTGTCGCA
>JANYCY010000073.1 GCA_025360045.1 Janthinobacterium sp.
TTACTGGCTTACTTTATTTAGCGCAATCATCGCTGATTACGCTTCACTCATGTAAGCACTTGTTTCGCTTCCGAACCAAGCACTCACACTCATCGACTGTATTTTGTTAAAGATCGTCTCGCTGTGACATCACCGTGTTGCTGTGTGTGCTGCAGCGAGAGGCCGAAATATACGGGCCTTGGCCGCTTCGGTCAACCCCTATGTAGCAACAAAGTGGATTAAACAGGGTAAGCGGTTGATTTATATAAGAAGGACAACCATACATTATATTATTGCGAATCAAACACTCTAAAAGAAAAAAGCCCACAGTGCTGTGGGCTTAATCTTTACTTAGACGTCCATTTTATCGAGTTAAACAAGCAACAGCTATTTAGAAAGGAATGTCGTCCTCAAAATCATCAAAGCTCTTCGGTGCTGCGGCAGCTGGAGCAGGTGCTGGGCGGCGAGCTGGGGCGGCTGCAGCTTGCTGTTGTTGATAGCCGCCGCTTTGCTGCTGATTAAACCCGCCATCGTCAAAACCACTATCTGCTGGTGCGCTGCTGCCGCCGGAACGCCCACCTAGCATTTGCATCTGGTCGGCGATGATTTCTGTAGTGTAGCGATCTTGACCAGTGGTTTTATCTTGCCATTTACGCGTTTGCAGACGGCCTTCGATATAAACCGATGAGCCTTTCTTCAGGTACTGCGCAGCGATTTCAGCTAGGCGGTTGTACATAGTGATGTTGTGCCATTCGGTTTTTTCCTGCTTTTGACCGGTGGCTTTGTCTTTCCAGCTTTCGGTGGTGGCAATGCTGAAGTTACACACTGCGCCACCCGATGGCAGAAAGCGATTCTCAGGATCTTTACCTAAGTTGCCGATCAAAATTACTTTATTCAATGAAGCCATTTGCTTATCTCTTCTTTTATCTTTTACGGGACAGACGGAGTGGTCAAACCAGCCGTCTCTTCAATAAGTTGCCGCGCCGCGGCTTCGTTCCAGCCTGTTTGCAAGACTTTCAGCAACGCCACGCGTTCATCAATTAAAACGACGGCTTCTTTTACGCCGTCAATAGCCGCAAGTTTAACAGACAGTGCCTGCCCGTCGCCTGCCCAATTATCGCCGATGTGGAACATTTGTGTTTTAACCGGCAACGGTGGCTGCATGCCTGCGGCAAAAAATAGCCAGATCACCATCAGCGCCGCACAAAGCAAAAAGATCACCGTCACGCTACCATGCTGCTGATATAACCAGCCTGCAATAGCCGAGCCTAAAAACATACTTAAGGATTGGCAGGTATTGTAAACACCCATCGCCGTGCCCTTGGCATCACTTGGGGCAATTTTAGAAATAAGGCTAGGTTGCGTGGCTTCCAAAATATTAAAGGCAATAAAGTACACCGACAACCACACCACAATCATCGTCAGATTAGGCATATATAAGGCCATACCCAACTGAGCGAGCAGCATCAGGCTGATGGCAAAAATAAACACTTCTTTTAAGTGTTGTTTTTTTTCACCATAAATAACAGCGGGCACCATCAGCACAAAACTAACCAGCACCACGGGTAAATACACCCACCAATGGTGCTCCAAGCTAATTCCACCTAGCTTAGTTAGCAACAATGGCATCACGGTAAACATAGCCATTTGCGCCGCGTGCAGGGCAAATACCCCGTAGTTCATGCGTAATAGCTGCGGGTGGCGCAATACAGCGGGCAAACGCGTCGTGCTGATTTCAGCATCGGAGTGGAAACGCGAAATAATCGGATCAGGAATAATTTGTCGCACGCCGATGATGGCGGCAATGGCCAGTACGGCGGTCAGTAAAAAGATGCCGGGTAAACCAATCCATGCTGCCAAAGTGGGAGCGGCCACCAAAGAAATTGCGAAGGTGCTGGCGATACTGCCGCCAATCATCGCCATCGCCTTGGTGCGGTTTTCTTCGCGAGTTAAATCGGCCAGCAGTGCGGTAATCGCCGCCGAGATCGCCCCCGCCCCCTGCACGGCACGGCCCACAATCAGCCATGCCACATGATCGGCCATGGCACACATCACGCTGCCCACTGCAAATAGGGAGAGGCCGATATAGATGACTTTTTTGCGGCCAACCCGATCCGACCACATACCGAAAGGCAGTTGCAATAAGGCTTGCGTCAGGCCGTAAGCGCCAAACGCCAGCCCGACCATCGTATGATTATCTCCACCGGGTAGTTTGCCTGCGTACACAGCGAACACAGGCAGAATAAGAAACATTCCCAGCATACGCAGGGCATAAAGCCCAGCTAGGCCGAGCGAGGCACGCAGTTCTATAGGAGTCATGGCAGCAATTTGAAGTGGTGTCTGGTGTGTTTGGTAGGCATTTCCATCCTAGTCAGTAAGCATAAAACCATACCCACCCAATAGGTTCCAATACAAATGTAATGGTCAAGTAAATGCTTCCAACACACTTTCGACAGGAAAGTCCGGTATATTATCCGATTCCTCTTTACTGCAGATACCGGCCTTTATGTCGTACCGTCGTATCGAATCATCCGAAGCCCCGCAAATTCGCATTCGCGGCGCTCGCACGCACAATTTAAAAAACGTCAATCTCGACCTGCCACGCGGCAGCTTAGTTGTGATTACGGGGCTTTCCGGCTCAGGCAAATCGTCTTTGGCGTTTGATACCTTGTATGCCGAGGGCCAGCGTCGCTATGTAGAATCACTGTCTGCTTATGCGCGGCAATTTTTACAATTGATGGAAAAGCCCGATGTCGATCTGATCGAAGGCCTCAGCCCAGCGATCTCCATCGAGCAAAAAGCCACCAGTCATAATCCGCGCTCCACCGTTGGCACGGTAACGGAAATCCACGATTATCTGCGCCTGTTATTTGCCCGCGTCGGCACGCCGTTTTGCCCCGAGCACAAGCAGCCTTTGCAATCGCAAACCGTTAGCCAGATGGTTGATCACGTTTTAGCGCTGCCAGAAGAAACCAAGTTAATGGTGCTGGCGCCAATCGTAGTCGGCAAAAAAGGCGAGAACGTTGATCTATTTGACGAGCTACGCGCGCAAGGCTTTGTGCGTGTTCGCGTCGATGGCGAAATCTACGAGCTGGATGAGACGCCTAAGCTAGATAAAAACAAAAAACACACCATCGAAGTGGTAGTCGATCGGCTAAAAGTACGCGAAGACGTGAAGCAGCGCCTCGCCGAATCCTTTGAAACCGCCCTGCGTCACGCAGAAGGCCGCGCCATTGCTTTAGAAATGGATAGCGGTAAAGAGCATTGGTTCTCTGCCAAGTTTGCTTGCCCAATTTGTAGCTACAGCCTGCCAGAACTAGAACCTCGTCTGTTCTCGTTTAACAACCCGATGGGCGCTTGCCCTAAGTGTGAAGGTCTAGGCCAGATCACTTTCTTTGATCCTAAGCGCGTTGTGGCTCACCCAGATTTAAGCCTAGCGGCAGGTGCGATTAAGGGCTGGGATAAGCGCAATCAGTTTTACTTCCAGATGCTGACCAGTATTTCTGAGCACTATGGCTTTGATGTCAGTGATGCATGGACTGGGCTGACTGAAGAAGTACAGCAAGCCGTATTGCATGGCTCGGGCACCGAAGAAATTGCCTTCACCTATATGAATGAGCGCGGTAATAAGGTTTCCCGCTCGCACGCTTTTGAAGGGATTATCCCCAATCTGGAGCGCCGCTATGTTGAAACCGATTCCATGGCCGTGCGTGAAGAATTAGCCAAATACCAGAACAACCAGCCCTGCCCGCATTGCGGCGGCGCAAGATTGCGTGTTGAGGCACGTAATGTGCGCGTTGGCGAATGCAATCTGCACGAAGTCAGCCGTATGGCATTGAAAGACACCGCGGTTTATTTTGCAGGCTTAACGCTGACTGGCGCAAAAGCCCAGATCGCAGAAAAAATCGTCAAAGAAATCCGCGAGCGCCTCGGCTTTTTGGTTAACGTTGGCTTGGATTACCTGAGCCTAGATCGCAGCGCCGATACCCTATCGGGAGGTGAAGCACAGCGAATTCGCCTTGCCAGCCAAATTGGCTCTGGCCTGACCGGCGTGATGTATGTGCTGGACGAGCCATCGATTGGCCTGCATCAACGCGATAATGATCGCCTGCTAGGCACGCTGCGCCATCTGCGCGACCTAGACAACACCGTGATCGTGGTTGAGCACGATGAAGACGCCATCCGCATGGCCGATTATCTGGTGGATATGGGGCCGGGCGCGGGTGTGCATGGCGGTGAAGTGGTGGCTGCGGGTACACCCGAAGACATCATGAACGAGCCGCGCTCGATCACCGGGCAGTTTTTATCTGGCGCGCGGCGCATTGCTATTCCAGAAGTACGCCGCCAGCCTGATCCAGAAAAATGGCTATCGCTGAAAGGCGCAACGGGCAATAACCTGAAGCAAGTTGAGCTAAGGCTGCCGGTAGGCTTATTTGTCTGCATTACTGGCGTATCAGGCTCGGGTAAATCCACCCTGATTAACGACACGCTGTATACCATCGCCGCGAAAGAACTTAACGGCGCATCGGGCGAGCCAGCGCCGTTTGAAAGCATTACTGGACTGGATCACTTTGATAAGGTGATTAACGTCGATCAATCGCCAATTGGCCGCACCCCGCGCTCTAATCCTGCCACCTATACCGGCATGTTTACGCCGATTCGTGAGCTGTTTGCCGGCGTGCCAACCAGCCGCGAACGTGGTTATGGGCCTGGGCGTTTTAGCTTTAATGTGAAAGGTGGTCGCTGCGAAGCTTGCCAAGGTGACGGCGTTCTTAAGGTAGAGATGCACTTTCTGCCGGATGTCTACGTGCCTTGCGATGTTTGCCATGGTAAACGCTACAACCGCGAAACGCTTGAAGTGCTCTACAAAGGCAAAAACATCACCGAAGTATTGGGGATGACTGTTGAGCAGGCGCTGGCGTTTTTTGAGGCCGTGCCGACGGTGGCGCGTAAGCTGAAAACACTGACCGATGTGGGGCTGGATTACATCCGCTTAGGCCAAAGCGCCACCACCCTGTCTGGCGGTGAAGCGCAGCGTGTGAAGCTGGCACTGGAGCTATCCAAACGCGATACTGGCCGCACCCTGTATATCTTGGATGAGCCAACCACAGGTTTGCATTTCCATGATATCGACCAGCTGCTGGCGGTCTTGCATCGTCTGCGTGAGCACGGTAATACCGTGGTGGTGATTGAGCACAATCTGGATGTAGTGAAGACTGCGGACTGGGTGATTGATCTGGGGCCAGAAGGCGGCGCGGGTGGTGGGCGGATCTTAATGAGCGGCACACCCGAAGAATTGGCAGCCTGCACGACCAGCCATACAGGGCAGTATTTGGCTAAAACTTTAGCGGCACATAAAACTGTTTAATTGGTGAATGCCCGATAAAGAAGCCAGCATCGCGCTGGCTTCTTTTTTACCCATTACATCTGCAGTGGAATCAAAATATCCAGCCACTTTATCGCGACTTGGCGCTGCTCCATACTGCCGCGATAAAGCAACTGCTCTAACTCTTGGCACGCCGCTTGAATATTATTTTCTTCTAAACGCTGAACAACCTGGGCTAACTGCGGATCTTCTGTTAAGAAATCCCCCAAATCAAGCCTTACCCCGTTGACCTGCACAGACGGCTCTGAACGAGCACCAATCTCATCGATTGGCAAAGTAAATTCGATGGTATTGGACTCAACATTCCAATCCTCATTCTTAGGCTCTACCCGTTTCCCTGTTGTAAAATCAACATGCTCAATACGGTGATCAGGCTTGGTCAACACAAGCGCCGATTGCGGAAACATTAAGGAGTCATCTAGATTTTCATCCAAAGAAAGATAGAGTGGATTCTCCGCGTCCAATCCCCTCCCCATACTTTGCACCTGCTGCCACAGGCCATCACTCGAAAACTGCAAACGAAAACCAACCGCTCTATTTTGAAACTCTTGGCGCATCCCTTGGTGAACGTAGACCTCAAACAACTTCATCCACAACACCAAAGCACCTGGGTATTGTTCAATTTCACTCTTCAGTAAATTAATAGCCTGAGTAATTAAGCCATGTTCAAGCAACATCTGAGCTTCTTCAGAAACGTTTTTAGGCTGCACCACATCCACATCGTCGCTCCCCCAATCAGAGGCGGCCTGAGAAAAATTATTAACCACCCCCATCACTTGGCTGCGATCTGGAATAGCGCCCCGTAATCGCTCCCCCAAAGGCGCTGAGACAGTACTTGCTGCAAAAATACTCTGCCCCAATGGAAAATCCTGCTCAGTATCATCCCCTCGCCGACGCTGCCAGCGCGACCAATACACTAGAGGCAAGAGTAATACCAGCAGTGATAGCCACCATACACTCGGTAGGCGTTCTTTATTGATGCTAATCAAGCTAGGCGCGGCCTCTTGTGGCGCTGGCGGCAGCCCTGCCATCTGCAGTGCAAGCAGCTGCTTTTCTAACTGCGTAATTTGATACTTAAATTGTAATAACTGTGCCGTTTGATCATCCGTTTCCAATAGCTGCAAACGCTCACGGGCACGCAAGCTTTCTTCTGGGCTAAGTTGTGTATTTCTAGTTGAAGCAATACTGTACTCAGACATCCGCAAATGAAAGCCAGCCTGAGGCACGCTAACTTGAACTGGCGTAATTTGTAAAGACTCTTTAATTGCTTGAGAGCCAACGACTTGCGCTTGCTCTTCTGGAGCCGTGGTGTTCTTTGATTGAGTCACCACACTAGGCAGTAAGCGCTTACGATCGGGCAATCTCACCTCGGTATTGAGCGTAAGTCGAGCATGGGTGTTTTGTGCTAAATCTGGATTCAGGCGATAAATTTCATCGACCATCCGCCCGCGACTCGCTCGATCTTGCGGAAAATAAGCACGAGCGATTCGCTCTACCGAATCCCCTTCTTGGCTTTGCCAAACACTTGCAAACGCAGGTAATTTACGCCGAGTTAACGGCGCAACAAGGGAAGTATCACTACTCGGCTTGGCATGGTACTCACGCGGATCAAGCAGCACATTGTAATCACGCTGAAAACTAGCGCTTTTTTCACTAGGGCAACGCATGCGAATCGAAAACCCTAGCAATGGCTCTTGCAAAGGCTCTTCACCTCTCAGCGTCAGCACACCCCCATTTTCATTGGCTTCAAATGACAAACGTGCATTTAAGCGCACGTTACTTCCATCTTGAATTGAAATCAGACGAAAACAGGAGCTAGCCAGCTCTTCATTTTCATTGGCAATCACATTAATTCGGGCATTAAATCGCTCGCCCAAAGCAGACCGAACTTGGATATCCCCCAAGACAGCGGCATGCAAGGGCTGCACAAACAAGCTGGAGCAAATTAAAAACCGAATTAATCGCATAGGCACGTTTAAACAATATCCAAATGATCAAGACCAGAAAGAATATCCGTGTGTTTTGCCTCTGAGCCCTGCAGCTTAATGCTCAAGCGCAAATCATTCACCGAGTCTGCATTTCGCAAGGCATCTTCGTAAGTAATTTTGCCGGCTTCATAATGATCAAATAGCGCCTGATCAAAAGTCTGCATCCCTAATTCACGAGATTTCTTCATAATTTCTTTGATTTCGTGCACTTCGCCTTTAAAAATCAATTCTGAAATCAAGGGGCTATTGAGCATGACTTCCACGGCAGCCACACGGCCTTTACCGGTGCGATGCGGAACCAAACGTTGTGAAACAAAAGAGCGCAGATTTAAGGACAAATCCATTAAGAGTTGCTGACGGCGCTCTTCAGGGAAAAAGTTAATAATTCGATCGAGCGCTTGATTGGCCGAGTTGGCATGCAAAGTAGCCATGCAAAGATGGCCCGTTTCAGAAAACGCAATTGCATAATCCATGGTTTCGCGATCACGAATCTCGCCAATCAAAATCACATCAGGTGCTTGGCGCAGGGTGTTTTTAAGTGCGGCCTGCCAGCTATCGGTGTCCACCCCCACTTCGCGCTGGGTCACAATGCAGTTTTTATGTGCATGCACGTATTCAATCGGGTCTTCGATGGTAATGATGTGATCATAACCATGCTCATTTCTATGCCCTATCATTGCTGCCAGCGAGGTCGATTTACCCGAGCCCGTACCGCCCACGAAAATCACCAAGCCGCGTTTCGCCATGGCGATATCATTCAGCACCGGCGGCAAGCCTAGCTCACTCAGCGTAGGAATCTCTGAATTAATCGTGCGCAACACCATACCAACATGGCCTTGCTGCATAAAGGCATTCACACGAAAGCGCCCAAGCTGGCCGGGGCTAATTGCGAAATTACATTCCTTACTGCCTTCAAAATCTTCAGCTTGGCGATCATTCATAATCGCCCGCGCTAATTCTTTGCTGTGCTGAGCCGTTAGAATCTGATTAGAAACAGGCGTCACTTTCCCATCGATTTTCATAGCTGGCGGAAAATCAGCCGTGATAAATAAATCTGAAGCCCCTTTACCACGCATATGCCGCAAAAGATCATGCATAAATTTTGCGGCTTGTTCTTTTTCCATTTTTCTTTTTCCGCTATGCGTTAGTTAAAAATCTGTAAGCACTCTTATTTAAGCTAGCGCTATTTTACTTTACTAATAAGCTAGTCTATTAAAAATCTTATCTAGCGTGTAATTTAAAATACAAACTCATTCAATTCAATCACTTGTTTAAGTAGTTCGACATAAGTTATCACGTATTTTTAAAGGAAAAAATATGTGATTTTCGTAGGGTGTGCAAGTGCCTTTCTTACGCACCAGCCCTTGGTGCGTAACGCCTACGGCGTTTTGCACCCTACGAAAAATGCATGATTTAAAAAGATTGGATAATTTATGCTTGGGTACTTATGACTTTAAAAGAGACCATTGTGCTCAGTAGTGATCTCAAAACACAATGACCCACTCTTTAATTAACCTCTAAAATTGTCAGGAATTGCCGCTTTCATTCTGGCTTCTGGCAAAGAAATAATATTGCGTTGCAATAAGCCTTGCAAACACTGATCCAAGGTTTGCATGCCAAATTGCGAGCCGGTTTGAATCGCTGAATACATTTGCGCAATTTTATTTTCACGAATTAAGTTACGAATCGCAGGAATGCCAATCATCACTTCATGTGCAGCTACCCGACCGCCCTCTTTCTTCTTTAATAGCGTCTGCGAAATTACCGCGCGTAATGATTCGGACAACATCGAGCGCACCATTTCTTTTTCTGCAGCAGGAAAAACGTCTACCACGCGGTCAATGGTTTTAGCTGCGGATGAGGTATGCAAAGTACCAAACACCAAGTGGCCGGTTTCAGCGGCAGTCAACGCCAAACGAATGGTTTCAAGATCGCGCATTTCCCCCACCAAAATCACATCAGGGTCTTCACGCAAAGCGGAGCGCAGCGCATTAGAGAAGCTCATTGTGTGCGGGCCAACTTCACGCTGGTTAATCAGACACTTTTGCGAGGTGTGGACAAATTCAATCGGATCTTCCACCGTTAAGATATGACCATACTCATTAGCATTAATATAGTTGATCATCGCCGCCAACGTGGTCGACTTACCCGAGCCCGTTGGGCCTGTAACCAGCACCAAGCCGCGTGGTGTTTCGGCAATGTCTTGGAAAATACGTGGGCAACCCAGCTCTTCCAGCGTTTTGATATCGGATGGAATCACTCGAAAAACGGCACTCGCCCCGCGATTTTGCACAAAGGCATTCACCCGAAAACGGGCTAAGCGCGGTATTTCGAAAGAAAAATCGCATTCCAACGTATCTTCGTAAATCTTACGCTGGCCGTCGTTCATGATGTCGTACACCATATCGTGCACGTCTTTATGCGAAAGAGCAGGTGTATTAATCCGGCGAATATCACCATCAACGCGAATCATCGGCGGCAAACCAGACGAAAGATGTAAGTCTGATGCTTTGTTCTTCACGGTGAAGGCTAATAATTCAGAAATTTCCATGGTTTAATCCTGTCCGCATACTAGGTTTTCGCGTAATAATGCCCAAGCAAGCTATCAGACATCGCTTCAGTCCGACAGGCTAGGTAGAAAGAATGACATTCCATTCATCTCTGATGAGAGAGCACCAAACTAGAGTTGATAACCCATTATGGCAACGATATTTACAGCATGGCAAGGTGTGAGCGCGCGCATTGCAAAAGCCACGGCAAGAAGCCAAAGAGAATTAAACTGCGTTTCGCTGTTGGCGGTAAGTAAGACCTTCCCTAGCACAGCAATAAGAGAGCTGTATTCAATAGGCCAACGGGCCTTTGGTGAAAATTATGTGCAAGAGCTCATAGAGAAACACGCAGCTTTAAAAGATTGTAATGAGCTGATTTGGCACTTTATCGGGCCGCTACAAAGCAATAAAACCCGATCTGTGGCAGAGTTAGCAGACTGGGTGCATTCAATTGACCGTTTAAAAGTAGCGGAACGACTTTCTGCACAGCGTCCGGAACATCTGGCCGATTTGAATGTCTGTATCCAAGTGAATGTATCGGATGAAGCCTCTAAGTCAGGCGTAACTCCCGATGAATGCTTGGTGCTAGCAACAAAAATCTGTCAATTACCTCGTATACAATTACGCGGCTTAATGTGTATTCCTGAAGCCACGCACGATTTAACGCAGTTAGCGCAGCAATTTAAGCTACTGCAAGACTTACAAAACCAGCTTATTGCAGAGGGCATCCCCCTTGATACTTTATCAATGGGCATGTCGAGCGATTTAGAAATCGCCATTAGCGAGGGCTCTACCCTCGTACGAGTTGGCACGGCTTTATTCGGCACTCGTACTTACCTGTAAGGAATATATGAAAATCACTTTTATCGGTGGCGGCAATATGGCCATCGCGATGATAGGCGGCATGATTAAGCAGGGCTTTGCTGCCGACCAAATCCATGTGGTAGAGCCTGATGCTGCCAAACGCGAACAACTGAGCCACGACTTTGGTGTAAGCACCGGCGCAACTGACACAGCAATTCCTAAAAGTGACGCCATTTTATTTGCCGTGAAGCCACAGCAATTACAAACCGTCGCAAAATCTTTGCTGCAGCAGCTTGATGGCGCACTGGTCATCTCCATTGCAGCGGGCATCAAGGCAGATACCCTAGCGCAATGGCTGGGGGCTTACCCGCGTATTGTGCGCGTCATGCCCAATACCCCTGCTCTGGTGCAAGCCGGTATGTCAGGTGCTTACGCTACTGCTGCGGTGACAGATACCGATCGGGAACTAACCGAGTGTATGCTGGCGGCGATCGGTGAAATGGTATGGGTAGAAAAAGAAAGCGAGATGGATGGGATTACTGCGATTTCAGGCTCTGGCCCAGCCTATGTATTTTATTTTATGGAAGCCTTACAAGCTGCGGCACGCGCTCAGGGATTTGGCCCCGAGATCGCCCGTAAGCTGGCTTACCAAACCTTTGCTGGTGCCGTGAAGCTGGCCTTGCAAAGTGAAGACGACGCCGCCACCTTAAGGCAAAAAGTGACGTCTAAGGGCGGCACTACCGAGCGCGCCATTAATGCACTCGAAACCAGCCAAGTCCGTACTACCATCATTGCTGCTGCCTCTGCCGCTGCCGCTCGCTCACGCGAGTTGGGGGAAGAGTCCACCCGCAATCTTGAGGTCTGAGGATTGACGATGCTTGCAAACACATTCAATTTTTTAATTCGTAATTTATCCGAATTTTTTATCCTGCTACTTTTGGCCCGCTTCTTTTTACAAGCCGCACGGATTCCATTTAAGCACCCGCTCACCCAGTTTGTTTTATCTCTCACCAACTGGGTTGTGATTCCAGTACGGCGTATCTTGCCGCCATTTCGTGGGCTAGATAGCGCCAGCCTGATGCTGGCATGGCTAGTCGCCCTGTTAATGCATGCGGTATTGCTCGCACTGTCCCCATGGCCATTTGATTTTACTGCACCGTTCTCGCTGTTTTCTTTAGCGCTGGCCGCCTTGCTAGAAATCTGCAAGATGTCTTTATATCTGCTGTTTGCCACCGTCATCGGCCAAGCACTGATGTCGTGGCTAGCGCCGTATAACCCGTTAATGCCGATTCTAACCGCACTCACCGCGCCTTTTCTGCGCCCATTACATCGCTTTATTCCACCGATTGGTGGCGTAGATATCACACCGCTGGTGTTGATACTGGCGATTCAATTAGTGCTAAATGTGGTGGTGCCAAGCTTAGAACAAATGATCTTGCAGGGCGTTAGCATGATTATGCTGAAGTAAAAAAATCGCCGTGGCTAGCTTACCCACGGCGATTTTTAATTAACCTTGCAAACGATCCGCATCCGGCTTTACTTGGCGATACTCACCATCAATCACATCACCACTTGCATGATTAGGTGATGAATATGGACCTGCAGCGGCTGGGGCTGCATTTTTTCCGGCCAACTTGCCCCAGGGCAACAATAAAACCAATGCCACTACATCGCCCAAAATACCGGGGAGTAAAAGCAAAACGGCAGCAATATAGTAACGAGCCACGGCAAACAAGCTATGAATCGTTAAGCGCCCAGAGCGCAGATCACCAAACAAAGCAGCACCTACCGCTAGTTTGTGATGACGCAGCATCAGTAGTCCACCGAAGAAAGCGCCAATCAGCCATAACACGACCCAAAAAGTACCAATGGCTTTTGCCAGTAAAACAATCGTGATAATTTCAGCAATTGGGTACGCCACAAAAAGTAATAACAACAGGTAAGGCATGACAACTCCAGAGAATATTTTGATCGTCCTGTGCAATTGCCCAGACGAAGATGTAGCAAATCGTTTAGCCATCGGTGTTATTGAGGCTCGGCTGGCTGCCTGTGTGAACCAATTAGCACCAGTACAATCTACATACCGATGGAATGAGAGAATCGAAATCGCGCAAGAAGTTCCCCTTTTGATAAAAACGACCGCCGCCGTCTATCCTGCTTTAGAGGCTTGGTTGCAGGAAAACCACCCTTACGAGGTCGCTGAAATTATTGCTCTAAGCCCCAGCGCAGGTCTGCCTGCCTATCTAAATTGGGTCAGTAAAGAGGTGCAAGCATGATGAGCTTATTCCGCTCCCTTTGTCTTTTACTGCTGCTTTTTAGCAGCGCCCAAGCTGCGAGCGACTTACTGCCCCCAGAAAAAGCGTTTCAAGCTTACATGGTACAGATGGATGACCATACCTTGGAAGTGCGTTTTAAAGTGGCTCCGAGTTATTACTTGTACCGCGAGCGAATTACCTTTAAATCAGCCCAAGCCATCCAACCCCAGCTGCCCGTGGGCACCGAGAAAAATGACCCTAGCTTTGGCAAGGTGCAAGTTTATAAACATGACACCTCGGTACCGATAAAATCCACCGCCCCATTTCCCTTAGATGCGGCCATCACGACCAAATTCCAAGGCTGTGCAGAAGTCGGCGTGTGCTATCCACCGCAGACACAAGTCCTAAAGCTGGGAGATACACCCAAGGATGCGCTTGATCAGCTATTTGGAAAAAACGCCACGCCTGTGACCGTCGGCCCCAGTGGGGCCGATGTTTATTTCAGTGGCGGATTCCTTGCAACACTGGGAGTATTTTTTTTAGCGGGGCTGGCACTCGCACTCACCTCTTGCATGTACCCCTTGATCCCAATTGTCTCGAGCATCGTGCTAGGTAATGGCCAAAAAGGAAAAATGCGTGCGGTGGCGCTCACCTTTACCTATGTACAAGGCTTGGCGCTAAGCTACACCCTCATCGGCATTGCTGCGGCTGCCACCGGCACATTGCTTGTTGTAGCCTTACAACAACCTTTTGTTATTGCACTGTTTTCTTTGTTTTTTGTCATCATGGCGCTCGCTATGTTTGGCCTGTTTGATTTGCAATTATCCGGCAGTATTCAAAGCAAAATGAATGAATGGTCAAATCGCCTCCCTGGTGGCCAATTCACCTCTGTGTTTGCCATGGGCGCGCTTTCCGCCCTCATTGTTGGCCCTTGCATCGCCCCGCCGCTGGCCGCAGCCTTGGCCTATTTAGGCCAAACGGGCGATCTGCTATTAGGAGGGAGTTCGCTCTATATGTTGGCACTAGGGCTAGGCTTACCTCTGCTGGCCATTGGCGCGTTTGGCGGCAGCATCTTGCCCAAGCTCTCAGGCAAGATCATGCGCGGCATAAAAATAGTATTTGGCGTGCTGTTACTTGGCATGGCGATATGGGTCGCTCGGCCACTGTGGGAGCAAGCAGGCGCTCACACTGGGCCACAATTTGCCTCCATTACTTCGGAGCAAGAATTAGATCAAGCAATTAGCAATGCCAATGGCAAAATGGTGATGTTAGATTTTTATGCAGATTGGTGTATTGCTTGCAAAGAATTCGAGCGCGATACTTTGAGTGATCCAGAAATTCAAAAAACACTCTCAAGCATGGTGCTACTGCGCGCCGATGTCACACAGAATAACGCAGCCGATCAAGCTCTATTAAAACGCTTTAAATTATTTGGGCCTCCGGCTATTTTATTTACTGCTAGTAACGGCCAATTTTTAAATGAGCGCGTGATTGGCTATCAAAGCCCCATATTATTTAAAGCCACCTTACAACGCATTAAACAGGAAAAACAATGAAATACTGGCTAATCGTATTGAGTTTACTGAGTAGTTTAGCGCAAGCAGAAAGCGCCATATTCTCAGCGCAACTTCCTGATTTACAAAGTAAATCTCAGCGTTTTTCTCAATGGCAGGGAAAACCCCTGATTATTAATTTCTGGGCCACATGGTGCGGCCCTTGCCGAGAAGAAATCCCTGAATTTATTGCCTTGCAAAAACAATATTCAGGAAAAGTCCAATTTGTGGGCATTGCGATTGATGAAGTTAAAGATGTTGCTGCCTTTGCCAAGCAATATGCAATTAATTATCCAACTTTAATCGGCGAAGCCAATGCAATGGAATTAATGCGTAAAGAAGGAAATCAGCTAGGCGGGTTGCCTTTTACTGCAATATACAATGCAAAAGGAGAGCGTATTGCCATTGAGCTTGGGCGGCTCAAGAAAGAAAAACTAGAAAATTACTTAAAAGAATTAACTCGGTAATCAGAAACACTTTAAGCGGCAACGTCGCGTACGACGTACGCGATGTGCACAGCTAGAAACCGCAGAATACGTTTCTTAGCATGACAATCACTTCAAGCGTACGCAAATCACCCACACGGTAATAAACTCGATTGGCATCTTTGCGTGTGCGCAACACTCCTTTTTCCCGCATCAAAGCTAAATGCTGAGAAATATTCGATTGAGTCGTGCCAACCTGCTCAACAATATCTTGCACGCTTACTTCTTTATCACCCAAAACGCAGAGAATTTTTAAGCGTAATGGGTGAGACATCGCTTTCATTGCACGCGAAGCCTGATCAATGTGGGGGTCGTCCATATGCTCAATGGAATTGGCCATAATCGCTATCTAAAATTAAAAAGGTTTAAGGGGATATTCTAATTATTTCTTGGTAAATATGGTAGAAATATTGCCAAACGTCATAGAGGCTATTATGCAATGAGTTAGAATACTAGTGATATTTAAAATTTGTTTGTCTGCTGAGCAAGCATTGCTTATTTTTGCAAAATACAACAGCACCACAGCAGCATCCATCACAGGGATAAATAAATATGAGCCATAACGTCAAGCCTGTCCTTTTACTGATTTTAGACGGCTTCGGTTACCGTGAAGAGACGACTGATAACGCCATCGCCGCTGCAAAAAAACCACACCTAGATCGCTTGTTTGCCACCTACCCGTGGACCACGATTAATGCTTCAGAAGAATATGTAGGCTTGCCTAAAGGCCAGTTTGGTAATTCTGAAGTGGGTCACCTCAATATTGGTGCAGGCCGTGTGTTGCAGCAAGACATCAGCCGAATCGATTGCGACGTTGCAGATGGCTCTATTGGCCAAAATCCTGTGTTTGCTGCGGCCATCGAGCAAGCACGTAGCAGCGGTAAAACGCTTCATATCTTAGGCTTGATCTCTGATGGCGGCGTGCATTGCCATGAAGCCCATGTGAATGCACTGATTGCCGCAGCGGCGACAGCAGGCGTTAGCCAAATTCATATCCACGCCTTCCTTGATGGCCGAGATACCCCTCCGCGCAGTGCCGCAGTTTACCTAGCCAAACTACAAGCTGTCTGTGACATACATCCTACAGCACGTATCGTGTCAGTAACTGGGCGCTACTGGGCAATGGATAGAGATAAACGTTGGGAGCGCGTAGAGCCTGCCTACAAGGTAATGGTTGAAGGCGAAGGCTTATTTCACGCCGAAAATGCGGCCGATGCGCTCGCTGCGGCCTATGCCCGTGATGAGAACGATGAATTCGTTGCCGCCACCGCGATTGGTGAAAAATCATTGATGCAAGACGGCGATGTCGTGATCTTTATGAATTTCCGCGCCGACCGTGCACGCCAAATTACCACCGCCCTGACCGATGCCAGCTTTGATGGCTTTACGGCGCGTCAGCCTAAATTTGCTTCATTTAGCACCGCAACTAATTACGGCTCAGCCTACCCAACATTGCGGGTGGCTTATGACAAGCCTAAGGTGCAAAATAGCTTTGGTGAATATATTGCCAACCAGGGCTTAAAGCAGCTGCGCATCGCTGAAACCGAAAAATATCCACATGTGACTTATTTTTTCTCCGGTGGCGAAGAAAAAGAATTTGCGGGTGAAGACCGCATCTTAGTGCCTTCTCCGAAAGTGGCCACTTACGATTTGCAACCAGAAATGAGCGCGCCGGAAGTGACACGCCAAATTGTAGCGGCCATCGAATCCAAGCAATATTCAGCCATTATCTGTAACTATGCCAATGGCGATATGGTCGGACACTCAGGTATTTTTGACGCCGCAGTTAAAGCAGTTGAAGCTTTGGATGAGTGTGTAGCACAATGTGTTGACGCAATGCTTGCAGCAGGTGGAGAAATTCTGATTACGGCCGATCATGGGAATTGTGAATTGATGTTTGACCACACGGCACATCAGCCACACACTCAGCACACAACCGACCAAGTCCCATTTGTGTATATTGGCCGCCCAGCAACCATGATGGCGCGCGGCAGCGGTGCTTTACGCGATATTGCACCCACCATGCTGGCCTTGATGGGCTTAGATCAACCGAGCGAAATGACCGGTAAATCCTTGGTAAATTTATAAGAATGCTTAAACCGCTTTTTCTTTTAATGCTTACAACCGGTGTAGTGACTACACCGGTTTTTGCTGCGCCCGCCCCTAAGCAAGAATCAGCCAGCAAACAGGCCGAACTAAAAGATTTACGCGGTCAGCTACAAGAGCTTAAAAAAGACTTGGCCGCCAATGAATCGCAGCGCAGTGAAGCCAGCGATGCTTTAAAAGATTCAGAAACAGCTATTTCTGACGCTAATCGCGTGCTCAACTCCATGCAACAAGAACAAGCCCTCAGCAGGGCCGAGATTTCCCGCTTAGAAAATGACATCAGTCATACCCGTAGCGGCATTCAAGCCAGCCAGCTTCGCCTTGGCAAAATTTTAAAAACACGCTACAAGGCTGGGCAAATTGAAGCTTGGCGCTTGCTGCTCAACCAGCAAGACCCTAATCAAGTCAGCCGCGAGCTCACTTACTATCGCTATATCAGCCGCTCCCAATTGCAATTAGCCAATAAATTAGAAGCACAGCTGGGTGAGCTATCTCGCCTATCTGAAGATATCCGCCAAAAGAATGAAGCCTTACAACAACTGGCGTTACGAAAAAAACAACAAAAAGAAATGCTGGTTTCTGAGCAAGAAGAAAAGCAAGAAATTGTCAGCAAGCTGTCTCAAGAAATCAGCAGCCAGCGCAATCAACTCCAAAAATTAGCCGCCGATGAAAAACGCTTAACGGGGCTGGTAGATAAACTAAACGCCATTATTAAGCGGCAAGAACTAGAGCGCGCCCAAAAAGCAGCACAAGCGAAAGCCCTTGCCGAGAAGAACGCCCGTGAACGCGCGGCAAGAAATGCTGCAGCCAAAACGAAAGCAAAAGCAGCAGGCAAACCCACACCCAAGGCCGAGCCTGAACCCGAAGTCAACACGGCCCTCCCCGATGCTAGCCAATCTGGCCAAGCTTTTGCATCGCTCAAAGGTAAGCTGCGCTTACCCATTAAAGGTGAAATAACCGGCCGCTACGGCACGGCGCGTGGTGAAGGTGGGCAATGGAAAGGCGTCTTTATCCGTGCCGCCTCTGGCCAGAGTGTAAAAGCCATTGCCAGTGGCCGAGTCGTATTCGCTGAATGGCTGCGTGGTTTTGGCAATATGCTGATTGTGGATCACGGCGGTGGATACATGAGTATTTACGCAGCAAATGAAAGCCTGCTTAAGCAAGTAGGTGATACGATTAAGGCTGGAGACAGCATTGCCACCAGTGGGAATAGCGGTGGAATGGCTGATTCCGGCTTATACTTTGAACTCAGACAAAACGGCCGCCCAATCGACCCGCAGGCGTGGGCAGGCTAGGCTCTAAGAGCAATTAATAGGAAAACACGGATGTCCTCGAGCCAAAAAAAACCCAAGCTCCAAAAAATCGCCTTGCTCCTAGCCGGTGCAGGTCTGGGCGTTGCCCTGAGTCTTTCCTTTAATGCCGTTGCCGATAAAGATGCCGGTGGCAACCCGCTGCCGGTTGAAGAGCTACGCGCATTTTCGACTGTTTTTGGTCTGATCAAACAAAGCTATGTAGAGCCTGTTGAAGATAAAAAGCTGATTACCGAGGCCATTAAAGGCATGGTATCTGGCTTAGATCCGCACTCCAGTTATCTGGATGCCGAAGCCTTTAAAGACATGCAAATTCAAACTCAAGGCGAGTTTGGTGGCCTCGGAATAGAAGTCAGCATGGAAGACGGTTTGGTGCGTGTGGTCTCCCCGATTGAAGACACCCCAGCCTATCGTGCTGGGGTCAAGCCTGGCGACTTTATTGCCAAAATTGACGAAACACCCGTGCAAGGCATGTCGCTCAATGACGCCGTTACTAAAATGCGCGGCAAAATTGGCACATCCGTCACCCTCACCATGCTACGTAAAGGTGAAGGCAAGCCGATTATTGTGACGCTAAAACGCGCAGTGATTAAAGTGCAAAGCGTGAAGTCTAAGATGGCCGAACCAGGCTATGGCTACATCCGTATTGCCCAATTCCAAGAGCACACCACCGAGAACGTGGCCCAAGCCCTTGAAACACTTTACAAAGAAAACAAAGTGCCGCTGAAAGGCCTCGTGCTTGATTTGCGTAACAACCCAGGCGGCTTATTAAATGGCGCGGTGGGCGTTTCAGCTTCATTCTTAGCCAAAGACGCCTTAGTGGTTTACACCGAAGGCCGTACACCTGACTCCAAGATCAAGCTCACCGCCAGCAAGGAAAACTACCTGCGCGAAAGTGGCCGTGATGACTACTTTAAGAACACGCCTAAAGATGTGAAAAACGTCCCGCTGGTTGTACTGGTCAATGGCGGCTCCGCTTCTGCTTCTGAAATTGTGGCGGGCGCGTTGCAAGACTACAAACGGGCCATCGTGGTCGGCACCCAGACTTTTGGTAAGGCGTCTGTGCAAACGATTATGCCTATCGACAACAAAACAGCGCTCAAGCTCACCACGGCGCGTTACTTCACACCGCTTGGCCGCTCGATTCAGTTGAAAGGCATTACACCAGATATCGAAGTCGAAGAAGCAGTACTGAATGGCAAGGAACAAAGTGCCTTCCGCATTCGTGAAGCCGATTTAGGCCATCGCTTAGATAACCCGACTGATAAAGAAGCTGGCAGCAAAAAAACGGCATCTGAAACCAAGACGGAAATCAAAGCTGAGATTAAAAAACTGAAATCTGTCGCCAGCGAAACTGCGGAAGAAAACCCGCGCGAGCTGGCTTCTAAAAACGACTACCAATTGCAACAAGCGCTGAATATTCTTAAAGTTCAGCAAATTTTGCAAAATAAAGCTGCACCTGTAGCCGTACCTGCAAAGTAAGCCATCTGCATTAAATCAACGCAGCTCCTTCGGGAGCTGTTTTGCGTTGCAAGCTTCATCGGCCTAAACTGAGAATACTCGCTTGGAGAATCGCCATGAAACCCAACCCTGAGCAAAGCGCCAAGCACCAACTGATTCAACTCTATCCACTCCCGCATGACCATGACCAAGCCGCTCATGCGGCGCTCTATCTAAGCACTTTAGACGGCGTAAGCGCGCAAGCCCACGGCGACACGCCCTGCATTAGCGTGCATTATCGCCTACCCGAATGCCGCTTGCTCTGGATAGAAGATCATCTCAAACAAGCTGGTTTTCATTTAGATGAAAGCATCCTGAGCAAAATCAAACGCGCCCTCGCCCACTATTGCGAAGATATCGCCTGCAGCAATTTAGACATCCCCGAGCACAACATCAAAAACCGCGATGTGTACGTCAAGGTCTGGGACAATCACCCACACGGCGATCATGATGAAACGCCAGAAGAATTACGACGCTATTTGTAAGTACGGTGTTATTGGAAAACCCAGATCTTGAAACACAGAGGACACGGAGAACGCGGAGTTTCACGGAGAAAAACAGGGTTTGAAGTGAAGCATAGCGCCCCTTTATCGCCCATCTCGTATAATCCCACCCTCTTTATTGCGATCTTCTGCCATGAGCTTCTGCCCTAATCTCCCTAGCAATACCGAAGACGCCCTTGATGACCAAGCACTACTGCGCTATAGCCGGCATATTTTGCTCGATGAGATCGGCATTGAAGGCCAAGAGAAAATCAACCTTGCCCATGTATTGCTGATCGGTGCTGGCGGTTTAGGATCGCCTGCCGCGCTGTACTTGGCATCTGCCGGTGTAGGCACACTAACGATTGTGGATGATGATCAGGTTGATTTATCTAATCTACAGCGCCAAATCATTCACCACACCGCGAGTATTGGGCAAAATAAAGCCCAATCTGCAGCTCAAACCATTTACGCACTGAATCCAGAGATCAAGGTCAACGCGGTCACGACTCGGGCGGTTGGGGAAGAGTTGGCCCAACTTGTTGCAGCTGCTGATATCGTGCTCGATTGCTGCGACAACTTTGCGACTCGCCACGCGGTAAACCGCGCCTGTGTGGCGCATAAAGTGCCCCTCGTTTCTGGCGCGGCGGTGCGGTTTGATGGGCAACTCACCACATTTGATTCACGGCAAGACAATGCCCCCTGCTATCACTGCCTGTTTGGTGAGGAAGGTGAAGCAAGCGATGGCCCATGCGCCACTTTCGGCGTATTTGCCCCACTCGTTGGGATGATAGGGGCGGCGCAAGCGGCAGAAGCGCTCAAACTCATCATTGGCCTAGGTCGCCCGTTACTTGGGCGTTTACAGCTACTTGATGCACGAAATATGCAGTGGCGAGAAATGCGCTATAAGCCGGATCCTGCCTGTCCTGTGTGCTCGCCCTTAGCGATGGATGCAACTTAAGCGGATCTTTCACGTAGACAAGCGGCATAAAAGCTGCAATAGTGGCGCCCATGAACGCAATGCAACACTCCCTTTTTGCTACCTCTCCAGCCCCGAGCTGGTGCTACCGCCCGTATATCTTACTGGCGGCTTAGACTCATTTAATTTGATCAATGCCGCCGATCCAGGCGGCATTGTTGTATCTACACTCCCCATGGGCTCGGCGGCTTTATCCAGACAAGGATCGAGAACATGACTTCACATATTATTCTGACGGGCGACCGTACTACTGGGCCACTGCATTTAGGCCACTTCGTAGGCTCATTACAAAACCGCCTCGCCTTTCAAGACAAGCACACACAATTCTTAATGCTGGCTGACGCCCAAGCCCTTAGCGATACCGATCACGATGTAGTGCATCGCAATGTATTGGAAGTCGCGCTCGACTACCTTGCTGTTGGCCTTGATCCCGCTAAAAACACCATGTTTATTCAGTCGCAAGTGCCGGAATTATCTGAGCTGACTTACTACTTTATGAATCTGGTCACCGTAGCGCGTTTAGAGCGCAACCCAACGGTAAAAGAAGAAATCCGCCAAAAGAACTTCCAGCGTGATATACCCGCAGGCTTTTTAACTTACCCAGTTAGTCAAGCTGCGGACATTACCGCCTTTAAAGCCACAGCTGTACCTGTTGGGGCCGATCAAGCGCCGATGATTGAGCAGACCAATGAAATTGTTCGCCGCTTTAATGCCATAGCGGGAAAAGATATTCTGCTGGAAACGCGCGCCATCATCCCGCAAACAGGCCGCCTACCGGGGCCAGATGGCAAATCTAAAATGAGCAAATCTCAGGGCAATGCATTGCATTTATCAGCCAGCCCCGATGAAATTACTCAGTTTGTAAAAAGCATGTACACCGATGCTAAGCACCTAAAAATTAACGACCCTGGCCAAGTGGCTGGCAATGCCGTATTTACCTTTTTGGATGCATTTGAGCCGGACATCAGCTTTGTGGACGATTTAAAAGCCAAATATCGCAAGGGTGGCTTGGCTGATTCGGTGATCAAACAGCATTTAGAAGTGCGCCTGCAAGAGTTGATCGAGCCGATACGCACTCGCCGCTTGGAGCTGGCTAAAAATCCGGCACACGTGATGCAAATCTTAAAAACCGGCACAGCCCATGCTCGCACCGTGGCGGCGGCAACCCTTGCCGAAGTAAAGTCGGCACTGGAGTTGGACTATTTTAGCTAACTCAGCAACTTCACAAGCTAATAGCAACAAAGATATCGCCCGCTTAAAAAAACCCAAGTCTTGAAACACGGAGTTTAGGAGGACACGGAGGATCACGGAGAAAAACATAAGCGAATAAGGTTTTCTCCGTGAAACTCCGTGTTCTCTGTGTCCTTAGTGTTT
Organism: Janthinobacterium sp.; assembly: GCA_025360045.1. Classification (GTDB taxonomy): domain Bacteria; phylum Pseudomonadota; class Gammaproteobacteria; order Burkholderiales; family Chitinibacteraceae; genus Iodobacter. The sequence goes on from JANYCY010000073.1 coordinate 22,751, forward strand.
TAAGACTTGGGTTTTTTATACTACCGCCTACAGCAAACTAGGCAGCACCGCTCTTGCATTGGCGCTCGTGGCAGCGGCTAATTCTTCTAGGCTAATCCCGCGTAACTCTGCCAGCACCTCGGCTATTTTGACGAGTTCGGCGGGTTGGTTGCGTTGGCGATCTAGCCATGCAGGCGGGATATCTGGGGCGTCGGTTTCCATTACCAGCGTTTCCAAGGGCAAATCACGGGCTAATTTACGTATCCGCTGCGAGCCTGTATAGGTCATCGCCCCGCCAAAACCCAGCTTAAACCCTAGCGATATAAACACCTCGGCCTGCTGCACGCTGCCATTAAAGGCATGGGCGATGCCGCCTTTGACTCGCCATTTGCGTAAATACTTAAGCAGCGGATCCTGTGCGCGGCGCAAATGCAGCAGCACCGGCAAATCAAAATCCCGCGCCAACCTAAGCTGGGCTTCAAGTAGCTCGACCTGCCTTGTGGCATCTAAATTTGGCACATAAAAATCCAGACCAATTTCCCCTAGCGCTACCGGCCGATGCTGCTCTAAATAGTGCTGCAAAGTCAGTAAATGCTCGTCTCTGTGCACCGCCGTATAAATCGGGTGCAGGCCAAAAGCCGGAAAGCAGCCATAGCGCTCGCGCATGGTGAGCGCATCGGCAAAAGTTGCCTCGCTCACGGCAGGCACCACAATCTGCTCAATCCCCACCTGCCTTGCTGTCGCCACAACATCATCTCGGTCGGCAGCAAATTCAGGGGCATCTAGATGGCAATGGGTGTCTATCCACATCAATCATTTTCCTTTATCAGAGCATAGCCCTCGGTGCGTTTGCTAGAATAGATGTAAGCTTGTGCATGTGCTGCACAAACTCGAAAAGACCTCTTCAGCACGTAGATTTTGATACAGCTACCCTGCGAAACCTTCTTTTATTGACCGCTAAGCAGCTGTGGGCTTGAAAACACACAATATTAAATGGCTTGTTTTGATAAACATACTCTACTCAGTGAAACGCCGTGCTTCAGTATTTAGGTTTCGCTACATCATCATCCGCCCCCGCAAATACTTAGCCATACAACCACTGTCATCAGCTTGAAAGATGGCTCCCGTAGCGTACATGGGCTGAAACCGTTGCTCGTGATGGCTGGCTCTAAAGCGCTTCCCCTGTTAGACTACTGCCCCTTTTGGCCAGCGAGTTAAGTCATTGTGAACACTACATCTTTTGCCAATCTCCCCCTCTCGCCGGCCATGCTGCAAAACTTGGATAGCTTGGGTTACGTCGAGATGACGGAAATTCAGGCGCAAAGCCTGCCGCTGATTCTGGCGCGACGCGATTTAATTGCCCAAGCTAAGACCGGTAGCGGCAAGACCGCGGCCTTTGGGATTGGCATGCTGCATAAGCTCAACCCTAGCTATTTTGCGATTCAAGGCCTGGTGATTTGTCCAACGCGCGAGCTGGCCGATCAAGTGGCTAAAGAGCTGCGCCGTTTGGCCCGCTTTACTGACAATATCAAGATTTTAACGCTATGCGGTGGCTCGCCGATGGGCCCGCAAATCGCCTCTCTGGTACACGGGGCGCACATTATTGTGGGCACGCCGGGCCGCTTACGCGATCACCTTGGCCGCGCTTCGATAGATTTATCCACAGTGCAAACGCTGGTGCTGGACGAAGCCGACCGTATGGTTGATATGGGCTTTTACGACGAGATCGCCGGTATTGTGAGCGCTTGCCCAACGCGCCGCCAAACCCTGCTGTTTTCTGCCACCTATCCCGACAATATTCGCAAAGACAGCGCAAAGTTTCTGAAGTTGCCTGCCGAAGTGAAAGTAGAGGCACAACATGCTGACAGCCAAATCGAACAACGTTTCTACACGGTTGAGCACGAAGAACGTAACGCCGCCGTGGCGCAGTTACTCAATCACTACAAGCCCGTTCAAACACTGGCCTTCTGCAATACTAAGATCCACTGCCGCGAGCTTGCAGCCGAGCTGCGAGATCAAGGTTTTAGCGCCTTGGCGCTCTACGGCGAACTAGAGCAACGCGAGCGCGACGAGATCCTCGTGCAGTTTTCTAATCAAAGCTGCTCGATTCTGGTCGCCACCGATGTGGCCGCGCGTGGTTTGGATATTCAAAGCTTGGGTGCGGTGATTAATGTCGACGTGTCCAAAGACACCGAAGTGCATATCCACCGCATCGGCCGCACTGGCCGTGGCCACGATAAAGGCTTGGCACTTAGCCTGGCCGCGCCCAATGAAAAGAAATGGGTGACGCTAATCGAAGAATATCAAGGCGGGCCGGTACGCTGGTTTGACTTGGAAACACTCGAGCCAGAAGCCAGCGGCCCTTTGCGCCCGCCGATGGTCACGCTGTGCATTATGGGCGGTAAGAAAGACAAGCTGCGCCCTGGTGATTTACTCGGCGCACTGACCGGTGACGCGGGCCTGACTAAAGAGCAGGTCGGCAAAATCAATGTGTTTGAATTTTTAACTTATGTCGCAATCGACAGACGCGTAGCCAGCAAAGCTTTTAATAGCCTGAGCCAAGGCAATATCAAAGGCCGCAGCTTTAAGATGCGCCTTTTGGGCGAATAATTTAGCCCAGTCATCAAGAGTAGGCTATCGAAAGTCCTAGTGCATCAAGTTTAGGATGCTCATGTAGGATGCGGTGGAGCTTTCACTGGGCGAAAAAAATTTCGCACGTAGAGCGATACCCATCAACGTTGCTGCCTTGATGGGTATCGCCAAAAAACATGGCTCCACCCATCCTACAAAATATGCAAAAGCCAAACTTGATGCCTATTCGGCATCGCAATAAGCCCCATCCCCGCCGACTAACGGCGGTATTGCGAACTAATTGACGATTGCTTCACACAGCACAGCAAGTACACGGGTATAATGCCGCCGGTGAGTGCGTTACCCAGTCTCCGCGCTACACCATCCAAATACGCCATCAAGCACATCATCCTCAAACTGTTAAAGCTCATTCCCTAGCCAAACTCGGCAGAATGCGCCTGAGTGATCTATCTTGATGCCATATTTGGCTAAGGTTTCTAAACACCTACCCCATCTGCCTTTGACTGGCGCCATTCTTGGCGACAGGCCGATACTCTCCTCTGGAGTTTGAATGAGTTTTTCCGCCCTAGGGCTTGCGGACGATATCGTCCGCGCCGTTACTGAACTTGGCTACACCACACCAACCCCTATTCAGCTGCAGGCTATTCCTGCTGTGCTATCTGGCGGTGATTTACTCGCTGGCGCACAAACCGGCACCGGCAAAACCGCCGGCTTTACCCTGCCACTGCTGCACATTCTGAGCAGCACCCCTGCTGCTAGCAAAAAAATTCGTGCACTGATTCTGACCCCGACGCGTGAATTGGCCGCTCAGGTTGAAGAAAGCGTGCGCGACTATGGTAAATACTTACCGCTAAAATCCATGATGATGTTTGGCGGCGTGAGTATTAATCCGCAAATTAAACAGCTGCGCGGCCATGTGGATATTCTGGTCGCCACTCCTGGCCGCCTACTCGACCATATCTCACAAAAAACCGTTGATTTAAGCGGCGTTGAAGTGCTGATTTTGGACGAAGCCGATCGCATGCTGGATATGGGCTTTATTCGCGACATCAAAAAAGTGCTGGCTCTGTTGCCTGCTAAGCGTCAGAACTTACTGTTCTCCGCTACTTTTTCTGACGAAATCAAAACACTGGCCGATGGCCTCTTAGATAACCCAGCGCTGATCGAAGTGGCTCGCCGTAACGCGACCGCCGAAATGATTACGCAAAAGGTTTACTTTGTTGATCGTGAGCGTAAACGTGAGCTGCTTACCCAGCTGATCAAAGAAAAAAATTGGTTCCAAGTGCTGGTGTTTACTCGCACCAAGCACGGCGCGAATCGCTTAGCCGAACAGCTAAGTAAAGATGGCATTAACTCGCTGGCGATTCACGGTAATAAGAGCCAAGCCGCTCGTACCCGTGCGCTAGCTGAATTTAAATCTGGCACGTTGCAAGTGCTGTGCGCGACCGATATTGCTGCGCGCGGGATTGATATCGAAGAATTGCCACATGTGGTGAACTTCGAGCTACCTAACGTCGCCGAAGATTATGTACACCGTATTGGCCGTACTGGCCGTGCAGGTTCAGAAGGCGAAGCGATTTCATTAGTTTGTGTGGATGAACACAAGCTGTTGAACGATATCGAGCGCCTGATCAAACGCGATATCACCCGTGAAAGCGTGGAAGGTTTTGCCGTTGATCCAAGCATCAAAGCCGAGCCAATCTTAAATGGCCGCAATGGTGCACAGCGCAAGCATGATCCGCGCAACCCAAATAGCGGCCGTCCGCCACGCGGGCATAATCGTACTGACCGTGCTCCGGCAGGTGATGCACCACGTCCCGCACGCAGCCCAGAAGAGCGTGCGCCGCGCAGCAATGAAGAACGCGCACCTCGCCCAGCCGCTCGCTTTAACCCCGATGCTCGCCCTGCTACGGAAGGTCGTCATAACAACAACCCACGTGGCGAAGCACGCGGTCGTCCTGCTAGCGAAGGCAGCTTCAACAGCAACCCTCGCGGCGAAACACGCTCAGCACCTCGCCCAGCAGGCGAAGGCCGTTTTAGCAGCAATCCACGCGGTGATGCACCTCGCTCACCAAGCGATGCCCGTGCGCCGCGCACCGAAGGCCGCACAGATTCACGTGCGCCCCAAGGCCGTGCTCTGCAAGATCGTAGTTTTTCTGATCGTGCGCCACGTAGCGATGCTCGCAGCAGCGCGCCACGCCCGGCGGCCAAGCCACGCGGCGATCAACAACCGACCAGTAATGAAAACACCCCCGTTGCAGCGCTATTTGCACCGATCAAGCGCTCTGGCGGTCGTCATCACTAAGCGGATTTAATCGCTTCATCCAAAACGGCGCTCTATGCGCCGTTTTTTTATGCCTACAGAATGAATAAACCTGCAATGATAAAATCACTCTGTTTGTGAATATGTCGTACGCAAATCTTGGCCCAACTCAAAACGCCTCCTGCTGAATAGATTTAAGCTAAATCCATTATTCAGGAAGCCCTGCCATGACAAAAAATCATCCAAAACTGCCTGAGAACCCTTATTACGAAGGTGTTCCTGACTATATGACCGAGGTGTATGACTGGGCTTACGTCAACCCACGGCGTGTTAATCAGCTGGACCATAATCTCGTAGTAAAAGTGCTGCTATTTGGCAATGATCAGCGCCTAATGCGTGCTTATTTAAATGAAATTCAGCCAGGAATGAAAGTCTGGCAAGTGGCGCATGTTTATGGCGATTTAGTGCGTAAAGTCGCACAAAAAGTGGGGACAGATGGCTGCTTTCATCTGACCGACATTACTCCTGCACAAATCGAGCATGGCCAAGCCAAATTAGCCATCTACCCTTGGTCTAAAGTCATCCGCGCAGATGCGGCCAATTACCAATGCGATAAGTCATTTGATCTGATTTGCAGCTTCTTTTTATTGCATGAAGTACCAGACGATAAAAAGCATGAAATTGTCGATCATATGCTGAGCAAAATGCCAGAAGGAGGCAAAGTGCTCTTTGTGGATTACCATCGCCCTGCACTCTGGCAGCCCATACGCTGGATATTAAAATGGGTGAATGCCAAATTAGAACCCTTTGCCGAAGCGCTATGGCAAAATGAAATCAGCCATTACGCCAGCCACGCCGATCAATATCATTGGCAAAAACGCACGATATTTGGCGGAGTTTATCAAATTGTGACGGTCACTCGCAAAGCGCTTTAAATGTATTTTTCATTTTTAATGACAATAAACGAGCGACCTCACCAAGCACCATTGTTTTGCCACGACTGACCCAAAAAAATATATCCTGCTTAAAGCCCTGAGTCGTTTTATTTAAAACGTACAAAGGGCTGGAAGCAAGAAAATGCCATAGCCATTAGCAAAGCCAACTTAACGCTAACAAGCGACTCGTGCCACTTTAGCCACAAAAAATATCAAAAAAATTGAACTTTTTACCCCTGCGTTTATCCAAGCAGAGATTCTTCGTGCCGCTCATTGCATTCATTCACACATCATCACACTGCCTTCATCAGCAATATAATAATTAATGTTTGTGAGCAAATCTGTCGTATCCCCTCTGCCTATCAGTGCCTGGGCACCATCAGATAAGCCAACCATCTGTGTAAGCCTTACTCATGTTCGTGATATCGTCAACAATAATTGACCATACCTGTAACATTGAAACAAGCTTAATATCACACTAGCCACACACAGCTCACTCCCCAATAAGGGACCCTGAGCGATATATGCATTCCTAAAGATTTCGCTTATTACGGAAGCATACAATGTTAATTTCTCTTACTCTGGAGCTGCGATGAAAGTAACACTACCCATCTGGACAATTGCCGCCCCCATCATCGCTTGGGCACTTTATCTTGCTCCTGGGCAAAACTTGGGTGCTATCTATCTTGCACTACTAACAGTGGCCTTATTCGGCGGTGTTTTAGCCGCTGTTCACCATGCCGAAGTCGTTGCTCACCGAGTAGGCGAGCCTTATGGCACGCTCGTTTTAGCTGTGGCCATTACTATTATTGAAGTGGCACTCATTGTTTCTTTAATGATGGCAGGTGGACCTGAAACCACTGCGCTGGCTCGTGATACAGTCTTTGCGGCCGTAATGATTATTCTAAATGGGATTGTCGGTATCTGCTTATTAGCAGGTGGCATAAAATATAAAGAACAAACTTTTAGCCTACACGGCGTAAGTGCTGCACTCACAACCCTTGCTGCCATTGCGGTCTTAACGCTCATTTTGCCAAACTTTACCACCAGCGCTCTAGGTCCTTTTTACACCTCGAGCCAGCTCATTTTTATCTCTGTCGTCACCCTCGTCCTCTATGGCACCTTTGTTTTAGTGCAAACGGTCAGGCATCGTGATTACTTTTTACCCAGCAACGCCGAAAGCGATGAAGAAACACATGCCGCACCTCCCTCTTTACTTGAAACGTCAATCAGCTCAGTTTTATTGCTGATTTGCCTTGCTGCCGTCGTCTTACTCGCCAAAGCATTAGCGCCAAGTATCGAGCTAGGAGTCGCTAATATGGGTGCACCTAAGGCCGTAGTCGGCGTGATTATCGCGGGTGTTGTGCTACTACCAGAGGGCCTTGCGGCATTACGTGCTGCTCAAGCCAATCGCTTACAAAACAGCTTGAATCTCGCATTAGGATCCGCACTCGCCAGCATTGGTCTCACCATCCCTGCCGTGGCCGTCGTAGCACTCATCAGCGGCTTAACACTTACGCTGGGAATTGATATCAAATCCACCGTATTGTTACTGCTCTCACTCTTTACCACCGTACTGGCTTTAGCCACCGGTAAAACAACGGTCTTGCCAGGTGTAGTGCTCTTAGTGATTTTTGCAGTCTATTTATTTGTGACCGTTATTCCATAAGTGATAAAACGGGCACCGCATTAGCAACGCAGTGCCCGCAACAAGGAACCAACATGCAATGGATTAGCCGTATTTCAATCAGCAGTACTCTCGTCGCCGCACTATTCATTCCCCTCAGCGCACAGGCAAAAAACATCAGCACTAAAGATGCCTTGGCCTGCGTGGAATCATCAAAATGCGCCTATTTCTTTGATGTCTATGCTGGTGACAAACAGCTGCGCCAACAGCTAAACAAAGCATTTAAAACAGCGAGCATTCCCGCGCCACGCTGGCTAGGAAAAGGCACATCCACGCCGATGACTCCAATTATCTTGGCGCAAAAAACCTACTTACTAGGATCGGTGTGCCAGCCCCATAATTGCCCCCACTCCGTCAGTGTTCTTTATTCACCTGAGCAAAAACGGGCAGTCGCCCAATATAAGCCCGAAACAGGCCATCCTAAATGGCTAGGTGAGCCAAGTGCCATGGAACAACAAATCCTCACTGAATTTGAAACAGCAGATAGCCCATTACAAAAAAAACTAGATAGCCATCCTAAGCTGCCTATTAGCATCGATTAAAGCGAGCAATACAATTTTACAATGATTAAAAAAAGGCCGTAACATGCCAAATGCTTCAAGCCTTAAGGAACCTCTGCTCAAATCACCTGCTAAAATAACATCACATCAAGGGCGCGAGATTAAAAATGAAAAAATCTGGGCAGCTAAGTTTTTCAGATGCGGAGCACGCATTAAAGAAAAAACAAACGCGTCGTGAGCGATT
>JANYCY010000014.1 GCA_025360045.1 Janthinobacterium sp.
AAGCACGCCGAAGCGAGGAATAAGCGGCTCGGGGTTTCGGAAAAGGGGTAGCGAGGCAGCGAGCGAGCAGCCTTTTTCGCCGAGCCGATTATCCGCAGTGAGGGGCCTTCGTGCTGGTCGGGGCGGCCTTCTTTGCTTACTTTCTTGGCCGTACAAGAAAGTGAGTCCCCGCGGGGATGCCGCACCTAAATCGACGTGCCGAAGGTACTAAAAGGTCTTTTTTAACTTGGTTAACGCACACAGGTGAAACCCGAATATTTATCCATCCCGGGTTTCACCCATCCTATAAAAGAAGCAATACATCTCATGGCTTTAAATTGATATGCATAGTGAGCACGACCCAGTGCCCACTATGCAAACATGGTCAGTTATTCACCGTATAAACCTGCCCAGTCTGTGCGCCTTCTACGCTTTTGCTGTAGGCCAGCGCTACTTTGGCGGCGGGTACGGCGTCAAAGCCTCGGAAGTAGGGGCCGTAGCTTTCGAGGGCTTCTTGTAATACGGTGGGGCTGATGCTGTTGATGCGCAGGCCACGCGGTAATTCGATGGCTGCGGCGCGGACAAAGCCGTCGATGGCGGCGTTTACCATGCTGGCGCTGCTGCCAAAACGAATCGGATCGCTGCTTAAAATACCGCTGGTTAAGGTGATAGACCCGCCGTCATTCAATGCCCCCTGCGCGGCCAGCGCCAGATTCACTTGCCCCATTAGTTTATCGTTGATACCGATGGCGTAATGGTCGGCACTAAATTCGGCCAGCGGGGCAAAGTGTACATTCCCCGCTGCAGAGATCACCGCATCTACCTTGCCTACTTCTTTAAACAAAGCCGTGATGCTGGCTGCGTCTTTTAGATCAACTCGATACTCGCCGCTACTTCTGCCTGCGGTGATGATTTCGTGGCGTGCGGCTAGCTCTGCAACAACGGCTTTGCCGATCGTGCCATTGGCACCGATAACAAGGATTTTCATAGTTTTTCTCTCTAATGATGGGTTTGCTAAGTAGGCTATCGGCCTTTGATTAGCCTTGATTGTGTATAGCCACTAGCATAAACAATCTTTAATCAATGATAATTAGCTTAATAATCAATCGAGTGTTGCCGCTATGGAAACAATCAGTCAGCAAGTGATTTGGGCCAATACCTTTGCCTGTGTGGCAGAGCAAGGGAGCTTTACTCGGGCAGCAGAAATTTTGGGCTGTTCTAAATCCTATGCCAGCAAACAGGTATCGCAACTAGAAAATCTGCTAAAAGTTGCGCTGTTTTTTCGCAGCACACGCAAACTCAATCTCACCGAGGCGGGCAAGGTATATTTGGCGCATTGTTTATCGTGGCAAGCGCAGGTTTCGGCCGCCCAGCAGGCCGTACTCGCATTGCGTGAAGAAGTGGCAGGCTTATTGCGTATCACTGTGCCAACCAGTTTTGGCGGGGTATTTATGTCGCAGATTTTAATGACGCTGCGCGAGCAATATCCACTTTTGGAAGTCGAGCTAGATGTCAGCCGCGAGCCGCGAGATTTAGAGGCCGATGGCTATGATCTTGCGGTGCGGTCAGGCTATTTGGGGCATGAGCGGCTGGTGTCTAAGCCCTTGGTATCGGTGCAACTTTGCCTTGTTGCATCCCCGGCTTGTATCGCGGGCTTGCCAGTACTAGCCTCACCCAGTGATTTGCTAACTTGGCCCTGCCTTGCCAACTCTCATTTTCGCGATCCTTGTCACTGGGTATTTAATCGCGGCAAGGAATTACACGCGGTGGATATCAAGGCGGAGTTAAGAATCAGCGATTATGGTTTGCTGAGGAATCTGGCCTTAGATGGCGCGGGGGCGGTGTGTTTACCTTATTACTTAATTGCTGGCGATTTAGCCAACGGGCAACTCCAGCAATTGCTGCCCGAATTTAGCCTGCCCACCCAATCGCTGTATCTAGTCTACCCACAACGCCTGCCCCAACCGGCCAAGCTGCGAGTGTTGATTGATTTTTTGAACGCTTGGTTTGCTAAAGAAACGCTATCGATTAATTAGGCTATTAAGGATATGGACCGAAATAACTTCCGTACATAGAGCTCGTCATTCCCGAATGTTTTTATCGGGAATCCAGCAGCGCAACTGGATTCCCGCCAGAAACGCGCGGGAATGACGCTGTTTTGAAAATAGGAAGTTAATGTGAGCCACATCCTAAGCAGAGTATTTAGCTCGCCTCAAATGGATAAACCAAACCCAGCTCTGCTCTTGCCGCATCCATCATGGCAATCATCGCTCTGGAATGAGCGTAGGGCATGAGCGGGCTTTCGCTTTGGCCTGTAGTCAATAAATGGCAAAAATGCGCGGCTTCGTATTGCAGGCCAGAGCCCACAGGCGGCATTTCCAGCCTGACTTTTCGGCCATCTTTATAAAAAATAGTCGCGGCAGTTGGGTTCCACCATTTTTCATCCAACACCACATGGCCATCTGGGCCTGCCAGCATCGCCTCGCCCGATCCGGCTAAATCCAGACCACAGTAAAGCTGGCTGATGCCGCCGCTGTGCTGGCTGTTGATGCTGGCAAAAGTATCCACACCGCCATTCAGCCGCCCCAAAGCCTGCACATTCTGCACGCCACCCAGCCAATCCACCGCTAAAAACGCGCCATAAATACCAATATCCAATAGGCCACCGCCCGCCATTTCAGGCTTTAGTACGGCATGGTCTGGTGCCACATTGGGGTTGGCAAAGCCACAACGCACAAAAGCAATCGGGCCAATTGGATCTGTGGATAAGTGCTCACGCAGCGCCTGATACAGCGGATAAAACCCCGGCTTCATCGCTTCCATAAATAATTGGCCAGTTTGAGTCGCCACATCCAGCACGCGTTCCAACTCGGCAAGGCTGGTTGCCGCAGGCTTTTCACACAGCACTGCCTTGCCCACCTTCATGGCAGCTATGCTGTACTGGGCATGGCTGGTATGGGGCGTGGCGATATACACCGCGTCGATATCACTGGCGAGCAAATCATCCACGCTTTGATGCACTACCCCACCATACTGCTCCACAAAAGCGCTGGCCTTAGCCTGATTGCGGTTCCACACGGCAGCAAGCTGGGCCTGCTCAGGAATCAAAGCCAAGCCCTGAGCAAAGCGATTGGCGATATGGCCAGTGCCGATAATCCCAAAACGAATAGTCATTGAGCGCCTTTGGATGTAGTAACTGGTGTTACACAGTTCTTATCTTTTTAGTGCCTTCGGCACGCTGAATTTGGTGCGGGCGTCCCGCTGGACCTTCCTTTCTTGTGTGGCCAAGAAACGAAGCCAAGCCACAAACTCAAAAACACGAAGGCCCTGCGCTGCGGACAATCGAGTCGGCGGCGGGCGGGATTGGCTCGCTGCCTCGCTCCCAAGCGATCCCCCGACCCGCTTGTTCCTCGCTCCGGCGTGTTTCAAGGGGAGATTTAAGCCCCGTGCCACTAACTGCGATACAAATTCTAATTAGACAAGTTTTGAAATACTTAAAACCTACGAAACAACTTAATTAGAGTCATGTTTTTCTCCGTGAAACTCCGTGTTCTCTGTGCCCTCCGTGTTTCAAGAACTAGGTTTTCTTTAAATACTATTAAACTTTATTAAATCGCACCAAAGCCAAGCTACCTAACAGATTAGGTAGGAACTCTACTTTTTCACCCTGATTCAATACCAGCTGGCAATCAATCTTTAAACCTAATTTATTCAATAATTTAGCAAAATCATGCACGGTGCAAAAATGGATATTGGGCGTGTTATACCACTCGAACGGAATCGTTTCCGATACCGGCATTCTGCCCATGAGGATTTGCCAGCGGTTTTCCCAAAAACCAAAATTTGGAAAGGTTACGATGCCGGTTTTACCCACCCTAACCATTTCCTGCAAAATGCCCTCAATATTGTGCATGGCCTGAATGGTGAGTGAAAGCACCACATAATCAAAGGAATGGTCTTCAAAAGTCGATAAGCCACTTTCCATATCGCTTTGAATGACATTCACGCCATTGGCCACACAGCCCACTACACCATTCACATCAATTTCAACACCATAGCCGCTGACTTCTTTTTTTGCCGCCAGCCAAGCCAGCAATTCGCCATCGCCACAACCTAAATCTAATACTCTGGATTGAGGGGCGATCCAATCGGCAATATATTGCAAATCGGGGCGTAAAGCTTTTAACTCGCTCATTGGGCAATCTCCTTAGCAATCCGCTGCATATCATTGCTAATAGTTTCGTGATAAGGAGCATCTTCAATAATTATAGCGCTAAGCACGCTATTCAAATTTATCCAAGCCATCATAATGAAATTTCCTTAGCAATCCGCAATAAATAGTTGCGCATAATAGAATGATAAGGAGCGTCTTCCATCAAAAATGCATCATGGCCGTGTTCTGATTCAATTTCTGCATAAGAAACTTGGCGCTTAGCCGCGAGTAAAGCTTTTACAATTTCTTTAGAACGAGCAGGGGAAAAGCGCCAATCGGTGGTAAATGAAACGACTAGGAATTGCGCCTTGGCTTCACTTAAAGCCGCGACTAAATCATTATTGTAATGACGGGCCGGATCAAAGTAATCGAGCGCCTTGGTCATCAATAAATAAGTATTAGCGTCAAATATTTCGGCAAATTTATCGCCTTGATAGCGCAAATAAGATTCAATTTCGAATTCCACTTCAAAGCCATATTTATATTCACCCGAGCGCAATAGGCGGCCAAATTTCTCGCCCATACCATCGTCGCTTAAATAGGTGATATGCCCCAGCATGCGGGCCAATCTCAGGCCACGCCGAGGCAGGGTATTGTGCTGATAATAATCGCCGCCATGAAAATCAGGATCAGTCAAAATCGCTTGGCGGGCCACATCATTAAAGGCAATATTTTGCGCGGTTAATTTTGGCGCAGAGGCAATAACGAGGCAATGGCGAATTCGCTCTGGATGGGTAATGGACCAACGCAGCGCTTGCATGCCACCCAAGCTGCCGCCAATCACCGCTGCAAATTGAGTAATACCTAAACGATCGGCTAATCGCCTTTGCGTTTCTACCCAATCCCGTACCAATACCAGCGGGAAAGTCGAACCATAAGGCTGGCCCGTGGCCGGATTAATCGAAGATGGCCCAGTTGAGCCATGACAGCCACCCAGATTATTTAAACCAATTACAAAGAATTGATCGGTATCAATCGGCTTACCCGGCCCTATCATCGTATCCCACCAGCCCGGATTTTTATCATCGACGGTATAGCGGCCAGCTACGTGATGATTACCCGACAGGGCATGGCAAACCAAAATGGCATTCGACGCATCAGCATTCAGCGTGCCATAGGTTTCATAAACCAACTCGTAATACGGCAGGATAGCGCCGGAAGATAAAGTAATTGGCTCGTCAAAAACCGCCTTTTGAGCGGTGACTAAACCAACGCTGCGAGATAGCTGCATTGTTTTTCCATTTCCAAAAATATGGCAATACAAAAAAATCTGTAGACACAGAGCACACGGAGATAAAAAACAGCCCACTGAGAAAACCAAGAAAACCATTATGCTGTTCTTAGTGTGCTCTGTGTTCTCACTGACCTCTGTGTCTACAGAATTTTTATACCCTTATTTATTTAATTGCTGTAATTGCGCCCGCTCTGCTTCCGACCATTTATCTTCCAGACCAATCAGCTGATCTCTGTCCGCAAAAGGCGGATAGCCCGCTTTCATGGTCAGGCGAATATAATGGTGAATAAATACATCTAGGCAAACATGCATAGCGCGCATATCGCCCACTTCCTGTTCACGCTTTTTAGTACGCAGATATAAATCGAAATCGGCGGCCTGAATGCGCTCATCCCACTCGCCAATTTTAGCCAAAGCACTACGGGCAATCATCACCGTATTACCCACAAAACCTTCTTTAATCTGCTGCTTAAATCGTGTTTGCCGATCAAGGCAAAAACCTTCCCAATTACGGTACATCAGCTTATGCATCCAGCTGAGCGTGCTGCGATTAAAACCAAATAAGCCAAGAAAGTTTTTAATTTTTTGCCAGCGATGCTTCAGCTTTTTAGTCTCTTGAGCATTTTCAATTTGCTCAATTCCACAAACCGTCGCCACTTCTAAGCCATTCGCCGTCATCGATTCAATCAGCTTCAGGTCCCATTGGGGGGATACGATAATGTCATTATTCAGAAACGCAAGCCAGTCATATTTTGCAATGGCAATACCTTGATTCTGGCTATGCGGATAAGCGTAATTCGCATGATTACGAATCACCGTTACCCCTACTGAATCAAAAAATTCCGCGCTGCCATCATTCGAGCCATTATCAATAATAATCAGCTCAAAAGGGTGATGAGTATAGCGCTGCAGGTTTTCCCAGAATAATTGATTGACTGCTAATTGATTATGGATGGCGGTAATAATGCTAATCATAGAGAAACCTTACGCTGAAAACTGGGGCCTGCCAATAAAGCACAAGCCAATAAAACATAGGCCAAACCGGTAATATTATCGGTAAAAAAGGAGTTAGCTAAAGTCGATATGCCGTAAGAGCAAACTAAAACCAAGCCCAACCAGCGCTCAGCCGAAATGGTATTGCATGCTTGTTTTGCTGTGGCGAGTAATACTAAAACCAAGGACAACATCCCCACAATACCCAGCTCTACACCCAGCCATAAATAATCATTATGCGGATTAGCAAAAGAGCGGCGCACTTCAGAATCCCCAGCATTCTTTAAATAGTTTTTGGCATAACTGCCCGTGCCGTGCCCAAGAATAGGCGCTTCTTTAATTAAATCTTTAGCTACTTTATGAAAAAATAATCGCAGGCCTACTGAGGTATCGATATCGCCTTTATCGTAGCTTTGCACATCGCTTTGCACGGTGCTCATTCCGGTGCGCAATGAACTAGATCCTAAATAGAGCAAGGGGCCCATTACCGCAGCAGCAATCAGCGCTATAAAGAAACCCCGCCTACCCTGCCATAGCACCACTAATAAGCCTAAAAGTAACAGCAGCAATACTTGCGCCGTGCGCCCTTTCACCATAAAAAATACATCAAAAATACACAGGGCAATGGTGATTGCCGCTGGCCAGCGCCATTCTTTAGGTAAGCGTCCTGCCATCCAATAAGCGGCAATACCGCAGACAAGAAAACTCACAAAGGTGCTGTGATAGGTATGGGTTCTAAAAACGGAGTAATCGCCGATTGCGCCTTGAATAATCGGGATGCCACTCAGGCCACTGCCAATTGAAAGCACAAGAGTAATCACCGCCCCAAGGCCAAATCCGGCTAATAAATACTGGCGAACAGGGGCTAAGGTACACACGGCAAAAAATAAAGGTGCTAATAAATAAGCCCGCATTTTAAGCAACATGCCCAGCGCGTCATTGATTGAAGCATCGGTCCACAATACGCCCAATACAAATAAGCCATACATCAACAGGCTTGCTTGAATCAGCGGCTGGCGCAGTGCATGTGCAATATGTGCACGGATTTCTGGGCTAAAAATGGCAAATAAAACCAGTACAGCTGCGCTGATGTTTTGCATGGCAGTTGAAACAGGAATGGCAAAACCGGCCAAGAAAGCAAACCAGAGTAAGGGCTGCCGAGAGAAGCTTAAATTCATACCTGTACCAGTTTGTAATGTTTTTTAGTTAAATCACGCTTAAGCAAAGTCTCTACTTTCATTTGCCAGCGATGACGTTTTTCGCGTTTAGATAGACGATATTGCGGATCCGCCGTGAATACTAATTCGGCATACTCCTGAAACCAAGGCTGAACAATCGCCGGATGCTTGCCTTTAAAGGGCTGCAAAATGCTGGCATCAATCTGGCTGTAATCGTGTGCCTTTGGGGTGTGATTCCAATAGCGGGAAACTTGGCGAATTTTTTCATTCATTTTTTCGCTGGATCGCACATGGCCGTAATGATAAATCGGGCAGCCCACCAAAGCAGCATTCGGATAGCGGCCCCGTTTATTCTGATGCATTACTACCCAGAACAAGCCATCCGGTGCCCAGCTGCGAATGGTGTTTCTAATAATTCTAGGGGCGCGGCGATACCAAGCAGGACTTTTTGCGACTAAATCTGGGCAACCATAAAAATGGTGATAATCAAACACCAGCGCTTCAACTTCAGGATTGGTTAAATGCTTTTCCATTGCGGCGCGAATCTTGGGCGCATCTTCTTCATGAATGATTTCATCGCCTTCCAGATAAAACGCCCAATCACCGCTGCAATTAAACTGAGCAATCATTTTTTGCTGAGCGTAGACATAACCACGGTCTTTCATATCCTCATTCCAAGTGGTTTCAATCACCCGAATCCGTGCATCGCCAATGGTGCGCACGCGCTCCAAAGTATCGTCATCGCTTTTACCCACCGCCACGACCACTTCATCGCAAACGCTAAGTAAGCTTTTTAAACTTTCAATATAGGGATAGCCAAGCAGAGTGCCATTGCGTAGGAAGGTAAAGCCGCTAACTTTCATAGGGAATCCGTAAAATGCAAGCTTGCAAGTAGCTAGCCAATCGGGAGATTATAGCAGCCTCAATACAGCTATCTTGCGTCTACACGCTTGCAAAACATGTTAAAAATAAGTGGTCTGATTATTACGTTTAATGAAGCGCACAATATCGTTGCATGCTTGCGCTCCATGAAACAAGTTTGCGATGACATTGTGGTAGTCGATTCTTGCAGTAGTGATAACACCATAGAATTAGCGAGGCAAGAAGGCGCAACGGTGATTTCACAAGCATTCTTAGGCGATGGCCCACAGCGCAGCGTCGGCTTACCCCACTGCCGCCACGACTGGGTGCTGAATTTAGACGCAGATGAGCGCCTAGAAGACGATTTAGTCGCTTATTTAAAGAATACCGATTTAAGCCAGCAAAATGTCAGCGCCATTGAAACGCGCCGCCGCAATTATATCGGCAATCAAACTACCCGCTTTGCCGGGCAATATCCGGATTATGTACGGCGCATATTTAATAAAACACGGGTGGATTTCTCGCCAGTCAGCGCTCACACCAAAATTCAAAGCAATTCATTAAAACAAATACCCGCGCATATTACCCATTATTCTTATAAAGATTATCCGGATATCTTTAAGCGAGCCTGCCTTTACGGCACTTGGCAGGCGCAAACTATCGCAAAAACCAATAAAAAAATCGGCCCGCTCACACCAGGCTTTCACTGCCTGTTTTCATTTTTAAAACATTATGTGATTAAACTTGGCTTTCTGGCTGGGCACGATGGATTAGCAATATCGCTAGGCAAAGCCATCGCCTCCTACATCAAATACGCCCATGCGATTGAACTACGTCGAAATAAAAACTAAAAACCCAAATCTTGAACCACAGAGGACACAGAGAACACGGAGGGTCACGGAGAAATACTTTCTTTGGTTTTCTCCGTGATCCTCCGTGTCCTCCTAAACTCCGTGGTTAAAGGTTTGGGTTTATAAACTCACATCATCGCAGCCAAAATGGCGGCCTCTATCGCCGCCCAATCAGGCACGGTATCGCTGCTGACGATCACTTCAAAGCGTGAATCTCGGCGATAAGCCGTGGTGGTCGCGCCCGGCATGCCGTCTACCCAATCAAAGCGATACCAATCGCGTTCGGTATGAAATACGCCTTTCGCGCGGGATAAACCTGCTAACCCCAAACTTTGAGGGCTGGATAGCGCATCAAATAAATCGGCGAGTTTGGCGCTAAAAAACAGTGTTTCTGGGGCAAAAATCCAGCCACAACTATGTGAGCCTAAGGCGGAATGGGATTTTTTAATCGGCCAAACCAACTCTTCTTCCACGGCAGCCACGGGTTTAACCCGTTTACGCAGATTATTGCTATGCGTATTAGGCGTGCTGGCGGCTGGCCAGCGCTCAGGGTGCAGCTCTAAATCCAGTAAAGCAGGATCAAACACGCCCTGCACCGCCTCTACAATGGCGAGCTTTGGCGGGAACATAGCTTGTGCCATTTTCCACGCTGCGGCCATTTGATCGACATCAGCCAGATCGGCCTTACTCAGCACAATCACATCGGCCAATTGCAGCTGATCGCGCCAGGTTTCATGGCTGGTATAGCGGCTATCTTGCAAATGCCGCGCATCCAGCAGGGTGAGCACCGCCCGTACATCCAAGGCGGCAGCCAAAAAAGGATCACGCAGTAAATCAATAATCCCCGCTGGATGCCCCAAGCCCGATGGCTCGATCAGTAGGCGATCAGGGCGCTTACCTTTGAGTAATTTAGTCAGCGTAACTCGCAGCATGGGGCTGGTGGTGCAGCAGATGCAGCCGCCGGGCACTTCAGCCACTTGTAAGCCATCCGCCGCCACCGACAGGCTGGCGCCATCGATGCCCACTTCACCAAACTCATTCACCACTACCGCCCAGTATTCATCCTTGGGCTTGGCGGCAAGCAGCTTCATCATGGCGGTAGTCTTTCCCACGCCTAAAAAACCACTGATTAGATTTACCGGAGTGCGATTCATAAATACTCATTATTGCTAAAGCAAAAAAACTCGAACTTCTGTAGACACAGAGAAAAAGGAAGAACACTGAGCACACAAAGAAAAAGGAAGAACACTGAGCACACAAAGAAACTAAAGATGTGGCTCGAAATAAATCCCAATATGACTTTACCGTCATCCCCGAGCGTTTTTATCGGGGATCCAGCAGTGCCGCTAGATTCCCGATAAAAGCATTCGGGAATGACGCAGTAGTTTGGCATCGACGATGAGGCGGCATAAAATTGTTTTCTCAGTGGTCTGAGTGCTCTCTCTTTAGCTCTGTGTCGACAGACCTTTTTTTATTCTGGTTTAGGTTTATTTGGCCTTTGTACACCCGCATGCAAAGCTTGCATTGCCCCACCCATATCGCCTGCCAGCATTTTAGGCAACACGTGATGGGCTTTGATAAACACATCCATAATGCCTTCGAATTCTTCTTTGCGCGGTGGCTTCAACACAAAATTAGCCACTTCGGCCTTATTGCCCGGATGGCCGATACCTACGCGTAAGCGCCAGAAGTCCGGCGTACCCAGATGGGCTTGAATATCTTTTAAGCCATTATGCCCGCCATTACCGCCGCCCTGCTTCAGCTTGATCTGCCCTGCTGGAATATCCAGCTCATCGTGCACCACGAGGATTTCTGTAGGCAAGATTTTATAAAACTGCGCCAAGGCCACCACGGATAAGCCGCTGCGGTTCATAAATGTTTGCGGCTCTAGCAACCAAAAATCGCTGCCATGCAAACGAGCTTTGGCTGCTAAGCCGTGAAATTTATTATCGTGGCGTAAAGAGGCATTAGCATCTTTAGCTAGTTCATCCACCCACCAAAATCCTGCATTATGGCGGGTTTGCGCGTAGTCGCTACCAGGATTACCCAGCCCTACAATTAGTTTAATTTGCGGCATAGTCTTTCAAAAACAGGCGAAAAGGGCTACATGATACCGCTGTTTCCATGCGAAACACCGAGTTTCAAGCTAGCTAAGGGCGTAAAAAAACCCGCCGTAGCGGGTTTTTTAAAGAGCTAAAACTTAAACAGATTTTGCACCGTTCAAGTTTACAACGCCCAAGTCTTTACCAGACGCCAACGATACCAATTCAATACCATCAGCCAACTTGATGTCGGACAAGTGAACTGAAGTCTTCAGAACAGACAAATCAGCCAAATCAACAGTTACGAATTCTGGCAGCTTAGAAGCTACGCAACGAACCATTACTTCGTTCAGCACAGTGCTGATCGTGCCACCTTGCAACTTAACACCTAGGCTGTTTTCGCCGTTGATGAAGTGCAATGGGATTTTCAATTCAACAACAGTTGCTTCGTTTACGCGTTGTAAGTCAACGTGCAGAACCAATTGCTTGAATGGGTGGTATTGAACAGCACGAACCAGAACTTGCTCAGCAGCAGCGCCTTCAACATTCAGTGTGATCAAAGCAGTGTGGAACGCTTCTTTTTGCAAAGCGTAGTACATGCTGTTGTGGTCAAGTGTTACGGCTACAGGGGCTACATCGCCACCGTAAACGATGGCTGGCAAACGACCGTCACGACGCTGGCGGCGGCTCGCACCCGTACCTTGCGTATCACGTGCTACTGCATTAATTTCAAAAGTCATGATAAAACTCCATTAGCACCGAAGTGCATTTAAATATGTGCTGTCCGCGACCAGACAGCACAGCAAGCGGACAAAAGTCCGAAAATCAAATTAGTCTACAAACAAGGATGAAACAGATTCATCGTTGTTGATACGGCGCATCGTTTCAGCCAAGAGGCCAGCAATCGATACCACGCGCACGCGGCCACTATCTTGTGCAGCTTGGCTCACTGGGATGGTGTCAGTCACAACCACTTCATCCAAGTCAGATTGCATAATGCGCTCTACGGCAGCGCCAGAGAATACGGCGTGAGTTGCGTAAGCTAATACACGTTTTGCACCATGTTGCTTCAGGGCTTGCGCCGCTTTGCACAGGGTGTTGGCGGTATCGATCATGTCATCGATAATCACACAGGTACGGTCTTTAACATCACCGATAATGTGCATGACTTCGGCCACGCCAGCCTTAGGGCGACGTTTATCGATAATCGCCATATCCACACCCAGTTGCTTAGCCATGGCGCGGGCACGTAATACGCCGCCTACGTCCGGGCTAACAACCATCAGGTTTTCATAGCGCTTTTCACGGATATCCGACAGCAAAACAGGTGTCGAGTAGATGTTATCTACAGGGATATCGAAGAAGCCTTGGATTTGATCTGCATGCACATCGACCGTCAGCACACGATCTACCCCAGCAACGGTCAGCATATTTGCAACCACTTTGGCGGAGATCGGTACACGCGCAGAGCGTGGGCGGCGATCTTGACGGGAATACCCAAGGTAGGGGATTGCTGCAGTAATGCGGCCAGCCGATGCGCGTTTCAGCGAATCAACCATTAACATCACTTCCATCAGATTATCGTTGGTCGGAACGCAAGTGGACTGCAAAACGAAAACATCGCGACCGCGAACGTTTTCTAGCAGCTCAACGGTCACTTCACCGTCCGAGAATCGACCAACCGTGGCACGGCCAATCGAGATGTCCAGGTGATTAACTACGCTATCAGCAAGTTTCGGGTTAGCGTTACCAGTGAACACCATGAGACTATCGTAAGCCATTTCTGTATTCCAGAAGGACGAAAAGCGCGTAATTTTTAAATTACACGCTTTTCTATTCGAATGATGGCAGGGGAAGAAGGATTCGAACCTTCGCATGTCGGAATCAAAATCCGATGCCTTAACCAACTTGGCGACTCCCCTAGTGAAACTGCCTACACACTACTCGGCAAATTCATGTAATGGATGCTTACTTAATGACCTTGCTACATATCCGGTCATCTTTTTTGGCAGGTCGTATATTACACGGTTTGCTTCGTTGGGTGAAGAAAAACTTGCAAAAACACAACTACCTGAGCCAGTCATCCTTGCGTTTGCATACTGGCTAAGCCACGCAATACTTTCGCTTATTTCCGGATAACTCTTACACGCCACTTCTTCCAGATCATTTTGGGTGATGGCGCTGCTGAGGTGCGGAACTGTAATCGGCGACGTATTCCTTGTCAAGTTAGGGTCGGAAAATATTTGTGGTGTAGAGACATGTACTTGCGGGTGCAAAATCACAAAATTGGCCGCTGGCGTAACTACTGGCGTCATGATTTCGCCGATGCCTTCTACAAAAGCATTCTCGCCAAAAATAAAGAAGGGCACATCTGCACCGAGGCTTAAACCCAGCTCCATTAAGCGTGTACGTGGCAAATTAAGCTGCCAAAGGCGATTTAATGCCAACATCACCGTGGCCGCATCAGAACTCCCCCCACCTACGCCACCGCCCATCGGCAGACGCTTAGTCACGCGAATATCCACGCCCTTGCTGCATCCTGTGGCTTGCTGCAGTAAACACGCAGCACGCACAGTTAAATCGCTATCCGCAGGCACACCGGCTATTGGGTTGAGATGCTGCACCTCACCGCCATCATTCACTCGCAGGCTAATGGTATCGGCCAAATCGATCAGCTGAAAAACGGATTGCAGCAGGTGATAGCCATCAGGGCGACGACCGACAATATGTAAAAAAAGATTGAGTTTGGCCGGTGCAGGAAAATCTTGCCAATCGTGCGGGCTACTCATTAAGGATTCCATTGCCATTCTGATATCACTACTTTGATTTCTAAATCGCTGCGACTTAGCGTTAATTTATGCGGCAAGCTAGGCTGGCCACGATAATCACTACTTTCTATACGCCAACCTGCTTGTAAGAGAAGGCGGCCATTTTCTATATTACTTAGGCTGGTTATTGCAAGCTCTGGATCAGCCTCACCACGTAGCCACCAACGCAAGCCTGACACAGGCAAAGGCCAGCCTAGTGCTTCTACGATTAGCTCATCGGCAGAATGGGCGGTAATTTCACGTTTATTACCCTCACGAAAGCTGGCGCTGCCGGGGCTAAATCGCAGCTCCGCCGCAGTTTGTCCGAGTGGGCCAGAAAGGCTCAGCTCAGTTTGCTCACCCAACTGATGCCAATCAAACTGCGCATAATGCCTTTCATTCGCCATTTTTAAAGCAACGCGGCCACTCGCCGAATAACCAGCACGCGGCGCTTGCGGTGTAGATGCACAGCCTGCCAGCGTAAGCAGCAGCAACAAAACCAGCCATGCCCTCATTAAAGAATGCCTAGCCGCGTAATAGCCTCAAGCAGCGTTTCATTTTTTGCATCAATCAAGAGCGCAGCATCCACCACTTTTTTGGCCTCCACCTTATCGCCAAGCTGCCACAATACTTCAGCTAAATGCGCGGCAACGTCAGGCTCGGCCAATTTGGTATAAGCCCGCTTTAGTAATTCTTTTGCCTCAGGCAGCTTGCCTTGCTTATAACGCAGCCAGCCTAGGCTATCCAGAATCACCGGGCTATCTGGCTCTAAGGCGATGGCTTGCTCTAGCCATTTTTCAGCTTCTGCCTGCTTGGTGGTGCGTGTCAGCAGGGTATAACCCAGCGCATTCATTCCCTGCGCATTGCTTGGCAACAGCGCCACATACTTACGCAAATCGCTTTCAGCCAAGGCATAATCACCTTGCATATCAGCCATTAAAGCGCGGTCGTAAATTAAATCGACCGACTGTGGATAAGCCGCAATGCCCTTGCTTAAAGTATCCACACCCTTTTTATAATCACGCGCCTCGCGCCACAACTGAGCATCCATTTGGATATGTTCAATCCGCAACTGCTCGGTGTCCGCAGGTAATGCAGCGATCGCTTTACGAGCATCTTCCATACGGCCTAAGCGAGCATAGACTCGAGGTAAGCGCTTTTTAGCCGATGGGGCAAACTCCCCGCCCACTTGGCTATACCAGCCTAATGCTTCCTCAAAGCGATAACGCTCTTCCGAAATCTGCCCAAGGTAGTAGCGCAAGTTATCCACATTGCGCGGGTTTTGCTTAATTGCAGCGCCTAAATTCTGATACGCCGTATCTAAATTACGCTGTTGCAATGCAATCAGGCCCGTGCCAATCAGCGCATCGAGGTTGTTTGCTTGTAAATTAAGCGTTTCTTGATAAATCTGATTCGCCTCAGGCAAACGCTGAGCAGCGACCAATTCACGTGCCAAGCTATTGCGTAGGCTAAATGACATCGGATTATCTTTAACCGACTTTTGCAAGAATTCAATGCTAGCCGCAGGCGATTGATTCGACAAAAGCTGCGCCTTGTATTGAATCACCGTATCCCAGTTAGGCCGAGCCACCAAGGCACGATCCAATTCTGCAATCGCATCGTTAAAGCGCTCTTGATTCGCCAAGGCCACGGCTCGGGCAAAGCGTGCCTCGGGTAGCTGTGGATACTTTTGCGTCAGCTCATCGGTAAGTGTCCAAGCGGCTTTCCTATCGCTGGTTTTATCCCAGAGTAAATGCATCTGCATAAAGAAAGCAGCGGCATCCTCAGGCTTGGCGGCCAGCAGTGCTTCGATATGCGGGCGAGCCTCTTCAATTCGATCAGCCCTGATCAATAACGTTAACAGTATTTGTCGTGCGCCCACAGAATTAGGGGCGGCGGTGATCCATTGCTGCGCCGTTTCCTGAGCCAAGCCAAGCTGCCCTGCTCCGACGGCCACTTCCGTTGCACGGCGTGCCACACGTGGATCATGGGTGCGATTAGCGAGGTCGTACCAAGTCTGTGCAGACAAGGCGGTGCGCCCACGCTGCAAAGAGATGTCGGCGACTAAAAAGCGCAACAACAAGTCATTCGTCAGTGGCAAACGCGATAAGGTTTCTGGCGCAAAGCTTTCATCCCGCACGGTCTCAGCATCAGCGACAGCCTCGGCGGGCTCGCTTGCGGCAGCAGCAGATGTTGATGCAGAGGGCACAGAGGCGCATCCGCCCAAAAATAAGCTACTAATAAGTAAGCAAAGAGCGCTGTGTTTAAAAGAGCTAAGTCGGAAAGGGACGGGCATGGCACAATCCAGTAACGTCATTAATCATTCCATATTAACTCGGATATTTCAGATAGTAATAGCTCGTCTTACGCTTACTATATTTAAAGAGCATAGTAAGCAATCAGCTTAGCCACACAAAAATCAAAACAAATACGGCTCATTTCCCTTAATAAACAAATCACTACGTTCCTATTTTCGCTCTATCCACTCGACTAAATCGCCATTTTCTAAACCCTGCCAATAGGAAGATAAAGTGCCAGAATTACCAGAAGTTGAAACAACTCGGCGTGGAATTGCACCACATATAGAGGGGGCAATGGTGAGCGAGGTGATTGTTCGCCAAGCAAGACTACGCTGGCCGATACCAGCCGATTTGGCTCAAATATTGGAAGGACGAAAGATCCTTAGCGTCAGTCGCCGTGCTAAATATTTACTGTTTAGTTTTGAACACGGCACCCTGCTGATTCACCTAGGAATGTCAGGTAATTTACGGGTATTAACCGAGGCATTTCCAGCCGAAAAACATGATCATTTTGATCTTGTTTTAGCCAATGGAAAACGCTTACGATATAGAGACCCACGCCGTTTTGGCGCTTGTTTATGGCAAGCATTAGAAAATGGCCCTCACCCTTTATTACTCAAACTTGGACCCGAGCCATTATCTGAGCAATTTAATACCGACCATCTTCTATCCGCCAACTCTAATCGGAAAATAGCGATTAAACTCGCCATTATGGATAATCATACCGTGGTAGGCGTCGGCAATATTTATGCCGCCGAATCATTATTCAGAGCCAAAATTAATCCAACTAGAGCCGCAAATAGCTTAAGTTCTTTAGAATCTACACAATTAGTTGTGGCAATCAAAGCAACACTGGGTGATGCAATCATTGCAGGCGGCAGCACACTACGTGATTATGTGGATAGTGATGGTAAGGCAGGCTATTTCCAGCTCAGTGCATTTGTTTACGGCCGTGCTGGCATGCCATGCCGACTATGTGGTGGCGAAATTAGACAAATACGCCAAGGGCAACGCAGCACGTTTTATTGCCCCCATTGCCAAAATTAATAGTAATACAATATTCAATTTTAATTAAATAATGCATTATCCAGCCTTAAACTTACACTAAATCTTGGCTTAGAGAGATCGCAATGAGCACCAATTATCTGCATCAAAACGATTTAGCAGTGAATGACCCAAGTGGCAGTGATCGCTTAGTCAGCGATTTCCAAGCCTATAGCACTTGGCGTGCCGAGCTAACTCAAGCCATTAGCCAACTTGCCCGTTGGCTGACCGAGCAAGATTTAGAAGATGCCCAAAGCAATTTGCGTATTTCTCAGCTCATAGAAAAACTGCGTGACGATA
The DNA here is from genome assembly GCA_025360045.1 of Janthinobacterium sp. GTDB lineage: Bacteria > Pseudomonadota > Gammaproteobacteria > Burkholderiales > Chitinibacteraceae > Iodobacter. The sequence goes on from JANYCY010000014.1 coordinate 17,803, forward strand.
AACTCAATATCGCCTTTGTGGCCGAGTTTTCACGCGGTAAATCAGAGCTAATCAACGCCATTTTCTTTGCGCATTATGGCAAACGCATCCTGCCCTCATCGGCGGGCCGCACCACGATGTGCCCTACCGAGCTGCTTTATGACGCCTCGCGTGAGCCATCGATTCAGCTATTGCCCATTGAAACCCGCGCTCAGAATGTCACTACCAGCGAATATCGCCGTTATCCTGAAGAATGGAAAACCATTCCATTGGATATTAATGATTCAGATGCCATGTTTGAATCGTTTCGCCATGTTGGCCTTACGCGTCGATCCCCAGTGGCCGAGGCCGCCAGCTATGGCCTTTATAATGCCGAAGATCCAGATCAGCTGATTGCGGTGGATGCTCAGGGCACCATCGAGATTCCTTGTTGGCGACATGCGGTGATTAACTTTCCGCATCCGCTACTCAAACAAGGCTTGGTGATTCTGGATACGCCAGGGCTGAATGCAATTGGTACCGAGCCTGAGCTGACGCTGAATTTACTGCCCAATGCCCACGCTATTCTGTTTATTTTGGCCGCCGACACCGGTGTAACTCGCTCTGATATTGATATCTGGCGCTCGCATATCGCCAAAGGTGGCAATCGTGGCCGCCTTGCTGTGCTGAATAAAATCGACAGCATGTGGGATGAATTAAAAACCCCAGAACAAATCGAAGCTGAAATTAATCACCAAATTGCCACCACCTCCGAGCTACTCGGCGTGCCTGTTGGCCATGTGTACCCTATCTCGGCGCAAAAAGCGCTGGTTGCCAAAGTAAACCAAGATGTCGATTTACTTGCCCGCTCGCGCCTTACCGCCTTAGAAGAAGCGCTTTCCAACGAGCTACTGCCTTCCAAGCAAGATATCGTTCGCGATAGCACCATCACCGAAGTAGAAGACATCGTTAAAAGCATGCGCTCCATCCTAACAGTGCGCCGTAGCGGCGTGCTGGAGCAGCTGAACGAACTATCCACCTTGCGCGGCAAAAACCAAGATGTGGTCGGGCAAATGATGGATAAAGTCCATGCCGACAAGCGCAAATTTGAACAGGGCTTAGTGCGCTTTCAAGCACTGCGGAGCATCTTTAGCCAGCAAACCAATCAGCTGATGTCTCTACTCGGCATCGATGCGCTAAAAAGCAATATTGAAGCCGTGCGCAGCCAAATGGACAACAGCATGTTCTCCTTTGGCGAAGGCGGCTTGCGCGCCATCATGGATCAGTTTTTTAAAGACGTGAACGGCAATATCAGCCATTCCGCCGCGCAAGTAGCGGAAATCCAAGCCATGATGGCGGCAATGTATAAAAAATTCAGCGAAGAACACGGCCTAGGCAATGTCACCCCGCCGCCCTTCTCAACGCTGAAATACCATAAAGAAATTTCTCGCCTAGAAAAATCCTTCCGCGAGCATTTCAATACCGTCAGCACCCTGCTGACCACCAGCAAGGGCAAACTTTCGCACAAGTTTTTTGAAACCATCGCCAGCCGCGTGCTCTATGTATTTGAAGTCGCCAACCGTGATGTAGAAAACTGGCTAAAAGCCGTGATGGCCCCAATGGAAACGCAGGTGCGCGAACACCAGCTGCAATTACGCCGCCGCCTAGAAAGCATCAAACGCATCCATAAAGCCACCGACACACTAGAGGGCCGTATCGAAGAGCTAGAAGAAATGGATAGGCAGCTCGCCACGCAACTCGCCGATCTAGATGGGCGCTTACGCGCTATTTATGCCGCACTGAATGAAGATATTTTTGTGGCGAAGGCGGCGTAATTGCGTATTCGATTAGAAATTGCAACGCCCTATGAATCATTTTAGGGCGGATGAAACCCCATTTGTGCTAACCAAATTGTTTTTTCATTAGCAAACAGCGAAAAAGCATAACAACCACGCTCTTTGCATAGGGCTTTTTAAAGTCCCCTTGAAACACGCCGGAGAGAGGAACAAGCGGGGCGGGGGATCGCTTGGCAGCGAGGCAGCGAGCCAATCCCGCCCGCCGCCGACTCGATTGGACCGCAGCAGGGGCTTTCGTGTTTCGTGGGGTCGCCTTCTTTGGCTTCGTTTCTTGGCGAAGCAAGAAAGGAAGGCCCCGCGGTGGCTAACCGCTCCAAAATCAACGTGCCGAAGGCACCAAAGAGGTCTTTTTGGCTTTGGCTAGCGCGTATGGGGTGAAACCTGCGTATTTTTCAACATCGCTCGCGGGTTTCACCCGCCCTACACAATTTGCACGATATGTGCAGCTTAAGTTGATGCCTAAGGCCACAGAACCTTTTAAGCCCTTACAGGTCTTATTAATCCAGTCTAAACAACGCCGCCTCTTCTTCTGGCGGCGTTCTCTTTTGGAAGCATCTATGTCTGATATTTTGCTAGAAATCTGTGCCGGATCAGTTACATCGTGCTTAGCAGCACAGGAAGGCGGCGCGCATCGGGTTGAGTTTTGCGACAATTTATTGGAAGGCGGCACCACGCCATCTTATGGGCAAATCGCAGTCGCCAGAGAGCGGCTTTGGATCGGTCTAAATGTGATTATCCGCCCACGTGGCGGCGACTTTTTATATACAGATCTGGAATACGAAGTCATGCAGCGCGATATTATCGCCTGCAAAAAGCTCGGCGTAGACGGCGTGGTTATCGGCATACTCACCGCTAATGGTTATGTGGATATCCCGCGTTGCAAAGCCTTGGTTGAGCTAGCCAGCCCCATGCAAGTCACCTTCCACCGCGCTTTCGACGTGGCCCAAAACCCGCTCAAAGCGCTGGAAGACGTGATTGCTACCGGTTGCAATCGCCTACTTAGCAGTGGCCAAGCAGCCACAGCCTTAGAAGGCGCGGCCCTACTTAAAACGCTGCAAACTGCCGCAGGTGAACGCTTAATCGTCATGCCTGGCGCTGGTGTGCGTAGCAATAATATTGCTGAATTAGTCGCCAGCACTGGCTGCACAGAATTCCACACCTCGGCTCGTTTACCCTTCGCCAGCCAAATGCGTTATTGCAATCCCAATGTACAAATGGGCATCCCCGGCCAAGACGAATACGCCTTGATAGAAACCAATAGCGAACTAGTAAAAGAAATCATCGCCAAAGCATCCATATAGATATAACGATTAAATCCTTCGCTTAAGCAGATTACTTCGGTAAATTCGCAGTGATATAGCTTTGCATGGGCAGCCGACGGCTTGACCTAATTCATTACCTGATTATAAAAGTGCTTCAGCTTAAAGCTAAGGGAGCAAAATCTTGAACCACAGAGGACACAGAGAGCACAGAGTTTCACAGAGGGAAGATAGATTTGATGTTTTTCTCTGTGGAACTCTGTGCCCTCGTTTTACTCTGTGGTTCAAGGTGTAGCTCTCTAGCAAGGCTAGCTGAAAAATCTTGCTAATCAGGATTCACTATTTTTTTGCCCGGATAAAGTATGACTACCCTCAGTGAAGCAAGGCTGACTCACCTTAAGCAACTCGAAGCAGAGTCCATCCATATTATTCGTGAAGTGGCCGCCGAGTTTGATAATCCGGTCATGCTCTACTCCATCGGCAAAGATTCTGCCGTAATGCTGCATCTGGCGCTGAAAGCCTTTGCGCCGGGCAAAATGCCTTTTCCGCTGATGCATGTGGATACCACATGGAAATTCGGCGAAATGATTACATTTCGCGACAAAATGGCGGCAAAGTGCGGCTTTGATCTGATTGTTCACATCAATGAAGAAGGCGTAAAAGCAGGCATCAACCCGTTTAGCTCAGGCTCGGCCAAGCACACCGACGTGATGAAAACCGAAGGCCTGAAGCAGGCGCTGAATAAATATAAATTTGATGCGGCTTTTGGCGGCGCACGCCGCGACGAAGAAAAATCTCGCGCCAAAGAGCGCGTGTATTCATTCCGCGATAAAAACCATCGCTGGGATCCAAAAGTACAACGCCCAGAGCTATGGAATATCTACAACTCCAAAATTGACCAAGGCGAAAGCATCCGCGTGTTCCCGCTGTCTAATTGGACAGAGCTGGATATCTGGCAATATATCTATATGGAAAACATCGATATCGTGCCGCTCTACTACGCCGACGTTCGCCCTGTAGTTGAGCGTAATGGCACGCTAATCATGGTGGATGACGACCGTATGCCGCTGTTGCCGGGTGAAGTGCCAGAAATGAAATCGGTACGCTTTAGAACGCTGGGCTGTTATCCGCTAACCGGCGCAGTGGAATCCACCGCAAAAACGCTGCCAGAAATCATCCAGGAAATGCTGCTTACCACGACTAGCGAGCGGCAAGGCCGCATGATCGACCACGATTCATCTGGCTCGATGGAAAAGAAAAAAATGGAAGGGTATTTCTAGAAGTTCAGAAAAACCTGTAGACACAGAGCACACTGAGAAAAACCGCGCTGAACTATACCGCGCCATGCAACAGTTTGAACTTTCAACGTCGTCACCCCCGAGTGGTTTTATCGGGGGTCCAGCAGCAGCGCCACTGGATTCCCGACAAAAGCACTCGGGAATGACGATTTTGAGTATTGATGAAAAGTTTAGGCTGTGACGTGACAAGGCATAACTCTGTGTTTTTTAAATAAAAATACTGTTTTTCTCTGTGTGCTCCGTGTTCTCACTAATCTCTGTGTCCACAGAATTTAAGGTTCAAATATATGTCACACCAATCTGATCTGATCGCCAGCGATATCGAAGCCTATTTAAAGCAGCACGAAAACAAAGATCTGCTGCGCTTTATTACCTGTGGCAATGTGGACGACGGTAAATCCACCCTGATCGGCCGCCTGCTGCATGATTCAAAACTGATTTTTGAAGACCAGCTCGCCGCCATCCAAAAAGACAGCAAAAAATACAACACTACAGACCAGGAAATCGACCTCGCCCTGCTGGTAGACGGCCTGCAAGCTGAGCGCGAGCAAGGCATTACTATCGACGTGGCCTACCGCTATTTCAGCACCGATAAACGTAAATTTATCATCGCCGATTGCCCCGGCCACGAACAATACACCCGCAATATGGCCACCGGCGCATCCACCTGTGATCTAGCCGTGATCCTGATCGACGCGCGTTACGGCGTGCAAACCCAGACTCGCCGCCACAGCTATATCGTCAGCCTGCTGGGTATTAAGCACGTGATTATCGCCGTTAATAAAATGGATTTGGTTGGCTTTAGCGAACAGCGCTTTAATGAGATTCGCGCAGAATATCTGACGCTGGCTAAATCCCTCAATATCGCCGACATTCAATTTGTGCCGATTTCTGCACTGCGCGGCGATAATGTGGTGACACCAAGCGAGCAAGCGCCTTGGTATAGCGGCCTCACCTTTATGCAGCATCTAGAAGCCGTGCAAATCAATCGCGATAGCCGCCTAGAATCCTTCCGCCTGCCGATGCAATACGTAAACCGCCCTAACCTCGATTTCCGTGGTTTTTGCGGCACCATCGCCGCTGGCCACGTCTTCCCTGGCGACGAAATCATCGCCCTGCCTTCAGGCAAAACCGCCAAGGTTAAAGCGATTGTGACTTACGAGGGCGAGCTGGAAACCGCCTTTGCAGGCCAAGCGATTACACTGACCTTAGATCGGGAAATCGACATCAGCCGTGGCGATATGATCGTCAAAACCAGCGACCTTCCTCCGCAAATCGGCCAGTCTTTTGACGCGCATCTGGTATGGATGAACGAAATACCTCTCACCGTGGGCAAAGAATACGGCTTTAAACTTGCGGGCAAAAACGTCTTCGGCCGAGTCGCCCAAATCGCCCATCGTGTGGATGTAAACAGCATGGAGCATGTGGAAGCCAAGGAACTAAAACTCAACGAAATCGGCCTCTGCCGCATCATCCTCAACGCCCCAGTCGTCTTCGACACCTACGCAGACTGCAAAGGCACCGGCAGCTTCATCATCATCGACCGCCTAAGCAACGCCACCGCAGGCGCAGGCATGATCGAACAAGCAGCCGCTCATTCAGCCAACGACGAGCAGGACGAATTAGCAAAATGGCGCGCTTTTGAAGTGGATTTAAATACACTGGTACGCAAACACTTCCCAGAATGGGGTGCGCGGGATGTGAGGGAGATTTTTAAGGCTTGATGATTTGAATAGCTAAACACAATAGCCCACTAACTTAGTGGGCTATTTTTATAATTATCTTACCAAGATTACCCTTTATTTAAACCAAGTCGCCAAACGTAAGCCAGCAATCGCCATAAAATCTTTCGTATTACGCGTAACCAAAGTCAGCCCATGCGCCATTGCAATCGCTGCAATTTGACCATCCACAAAGGGCAGACCCAGCCCTTTTCGTTCCGCTTCATTTCTAATTTCTGCATGAATCCGTGCCGCAGTCGCGTCATAAGGCAATACCACAAGGGCGATCACCACCTCTTGAATATAATGCCCAATCGCATCTTTTCTCTTGCCATCGGGCATCCGCAACCAGCCGAATCGCAACTCATGAAGTACAGGCGCAGGGATGGCTAATTCACCGCGCTCCAAGCCAGCCATCACACCGGCATCAGGCGAAGGGCGCATCGCTTCAGACAGAATATTGGTGTCTAGCAGCCAACTCACTGTACTTACCATGAAAACGCCCGCCCCTCACTTTGCTCACGAATTTGGCTAAATGGATCAACTTCATTGATCTCATCCGCATAATCAACGCGCCACTGCGCCAAACGCTGAGCAAAGCTCTGCGGCGCACCAGCCAAAGCCTGATACTGAGCCAAAGACATAATCACCCCAGCAGCTTTACCACGCCGAGAAATCAGCACCGGCTCCTGAGCATTTTCAACACCCAATAAAACCTCTGCAAAATGAGCACGAGCCGAGGAAAAAGGCATAGTCTGCATAATAAGTCTCCTTTGTACGTTTAAAGTGTACAACGACTTAGACAAAAAGGGAAACTCAAAGGGGAAAGCGGAGAAACCGGAAACTGGGGTCAGCCCCCCCCCCATTCGGTAGAAGAGTTACCCCTGCCGCAAGTGGCAGACCGCCCAAGAAAAAACCTCACCGCCGTAAGGATGTGAGGTTATTTTTAATGCATAAACCAAGAGAAAACTTGAGGAAACCGTGGTCTGTCTGCTGTTTCCCCAGTTTCGTTGCTCAGGTCTTCAGCAACGCTTGCACCGAAATATCTTCATCAATATCTGGCCAATGCACACCTAGCCCCCTACCAATTAGCCGCCAATTACTTTGCTGGGCAGGGCTGGCATCGCGCAAACGGGGAAACCACTCCAATGGCGCAGACACTTCACGGCCATCAGCCAAAACAAGGTGAACCGCATCTTGATCAAACAAAACTTCGATGGCATGGGCATCAATCTTAACAGCCGAAGTATTCATTCCATTTCTCCAGAAATAAAACACGGTGCTCAATCACCATTAGGCCTAGTTTGCGTAGCTCATGACTACGAAATCCTTCTGAGCTAGCCAATGCGACCGGTGTAATCCAGTATTTCGCCACCTTTTCGCCGTGTTCAATATGAATATGCGGTGGTTCGCTGCCTTCGTTGCTATAGAAAAAAAAGCGAAACCCAAGTAATAGCAAAACAGTTGGCATACGTTAACTCCTCTTCTACTCTAGAAGTATAGCGTGAAGGCACCGTAAAAAACCCCCGCATCCATAACAGATACGGAGTTGATGTGGCACCAATCAGCAGCCACGGCGCAATGCGCCTATCGCTGAACGGCGTAAACGTCGCACGCGGAGCTTATGAAGTGCAGGGTCAGGTCTTTTGTTTTGATTTTATGCAAAATGAAAGACCTGACCCCAAGAGTATTTTGGATAGCTCCGCCCAACAAAAAGCATATAGAGCCCTTTTCCAAGCACATGATCCCCAAATAGCAGATCAAATCAGACAAGCGACCAATGGAAACTTTGTACTGGGTAACGCCCGATTTGTTCAGCAAATCACCGAAGCCCTAGGTAGAAGAGTTACTCCTGCCGCAAGTGGCAGACCGCCCAAGAAAAAAACCCCACACCCGTAAGGATGTGAGGTTGTTTTTAAAGCATAAACGGAGATAAACCTAGAGGAAACCGTGGTCTGTCCCCGATTTC
>JANYCY010000018.1 GCA_025360045.1 Janthinobacterium sp.
AAAATCGCTCACGACGCGTTTGTTTTTTCTTTAATGCGTGCTCCGCATCTGAAAAACTTAGCTGCCCAGATTTTTTCATTTTTAATCTCGCGCCCTTGATGTGATGTTATTTTAGCAGGTGATTTGAGCAGAGGTTCCTTAATAAAATGTATCAGGGTGAAGTTGGCGAGTTTTATGCTTTAAAAAAGATGATCTATGAAATATGGTTGAGTAGGCTTTGCTGCATATTGCTCGACTGGGGGGGGCTATTCGGTAGGATAAATATAAATAAGGCTTTTCCTGCGTATATATTTAATTCACCTGATTCATGCCCCATTGCTTAGTGATGTCTATGTAGTTCGACATAAGTTATCACGCATTTTTAAAAGAAAAAATATGTGATTTTCGTAGGGTGTGCAAGTGCTTTTCTTGCGCACCAGCCCTTGGTGCGTAACGCCTACGGCGTTTTGCACCCTACGAAAAACGCATGATTGAAAAAGATTGGATCATTTATGCTTGGATACTTATGTATATGAATTGGTTGAGAGTTGCGTTTAGTCTTTGAGTGTTTAGGGGGGGGCTTACCTATCCGCCTAAGTGAAATATTATTCGTAGGGCAGGTGCAACCCAATCCTCTCAACCTTAAGATCAAAGCAAAGCTTGGTTTTGCTTAGGAAGTGCAAGTCGTTTTTCTTGCGCACCGCTCTTGGTGCGCAACGACTGTGTCGTTGTACACCCTAAGAAATGCCAATTCATCTTAAGAAAAAAGCTTAAGTTGATAGGGTTGAGGTGCAACCCACGAGTAATTTGGAAAGGGGTGCGAGGTGCTCCTGCCCTAGGGCGTAGCTGACTGTGCATGCTTGCTACAGACGCAAAAACCCACACCGCTAATGGCGGTGTGGATTGGAGTTATCGCGATTACTTGTGCTTTTTCTTGGTGGTCGCAGTGCTGCTGTGTTTCGTTTTAGGCGCAGCTTTGCTCGATTTACTCGACGTGCTTTTACTCGTTTTGCTGACCTTAGACGTCGTTTTGCTGGTCTTTTTGTAGGTCGTGGTCTTGTTGGTTTTAGAGCGGCTGCTGGTGCTGCTGCTCTCTCGCACGGTTTTAGGCGCTTCGCAAACTTGATGCTTTTTGCCTTTGCGTTTGACTGTTTTGCATACCGGCTTGCTGCTTACTACTGCGCTACCTTTGGATGCGCCGGCTGCAGTATTTTTTGGAACGCTGGCTAAAAGAGCGGCCATATTGACGGGCGCGCCACCTGTGCCATCGTAACGTCGGGCACCAGTAAACCGAGAGTTCCAATAGCTTTGGTTTAAGTTGGTGATCTCAACACTTTTACCGGCGCGTGGCGAGTGAATAAAGCGGTTGTCGCCCATATAAATGCCGACATGGGAAAACGTGCGCCCCAAGGTGTTGAAAAAGACCAGATCGCCTGGTTTAAGCTCTTCTTTATCAATGCTAGAGCCAGATTGAGCCATGCCAAGTGCATTGTGTGGCAGAGCAATATTCATTGAATTTTGAAAGACATAGCGCACAAAGCCGCTACAATCGAGGCCCGCTTCGGGGGTGGCTCCTCCCCATTTGTACTTCACGCCTATCAAGCTCATGGCTTGTAAAAGCATATCTTGGGCAGGGGCGTAATCGGGTTTTGCTTCTGATCTGGCTTTGCGGGAGCGAGTGGAGTTGGTTATCGTTGTTGCCGGAGCAGCTTGCTCAACAGCAGGTTCGACATCGGTTTGGGGCAGTTCATCGGCATAGGCCGGAAGTGCACAAATGCCCACGAATAATGTGCTGATTAATCTAATCCATTTCATGTGGGGGATGATGGCTCTAAAAAAGCAGGGCTTGACCTGCTTTGGGTTGTTGGGGAGTTCGATTTAAGCATCAGATATAAAACGGCCTAATGTAATGGCTGCGGTATGCACGCCTAAAGTCGGTTTGTACATCGGATTGGGCTTAAATTGTAATGAACTATAAGCAGTCGCCAATATTAACATGTTCGTTCAGGCAGGAAAATTGGAATACTTGTGTGCGAATTCAGAGCGCTTGTATTTCGGGGTACTTAGCTTGATTTATCAAGCTGTCATTAAGCGGAGGAAGATTCTTGATTTGGTTTTATTATTTACGCGGATAAGCCCACTTGAATGCGCATTTATGATAGAAATAGTTAATTTTAGCTCCTTGCTTTGTGTCGGTGCGGCACTGTTTGTTGATGATTTTACGGATAAATAAATGCTAAAAGAAACCTTTACCGTGATGCGTGATTTGCCACGGGTGCGGGAAATTGTGGCTGTACTGGTGCGGCATGGTTTGGGTAATTTGGTGCAAAGGCTGGGCCTTTCTAAAGGACTTGAACGCGCTAGTGATTTGCTGCATTTGCCGGGTAATCATGAGGCGGAGATGCTTGATTCCCCAGTGCGGGTGCGCCGTGCCCTCGAAGAGCTGGGGCCTGCTTTTGTCAAGCTAGGACAGGTGCTGGCCACAAGGGTGGATATGTTTCCGCCAGAATGGATTGCCGAATTTGAAAAATTGCAGAGTAATGTCCCGCCGGTTGATTTTGCGCTGATTTTGCCTGAATTAACCGCCCTGCTGGGTAGGGATCCTGCCGATATTTTCCTTGAGCTAGACCCTAGGCCCGTTGGCGCGGCCTCTATTGCGCAAGTGCATAGAGCTAAATTATTAGATGGCAGCGAGGTGGTATTAAAAATCCGCCGCCCGGGGATTATTCCTAAGATTGAAGCCGATTTACGTATTCTTCGGCATATTGCCTCATTAATGGAATTTGAATTTCCTGAATCTCGCCGCTATCAGCCGGTTAAAATTGCCGAAGAGTTTTCTAAATCGTTACGCCGTGAATTAAATTTTTCGACCGAGGCTAGAAACTCCGAGCGTTTTGCGCAAAACTTTAAATCCCATGTGGATATCGTGATTCCTAAAGTGTATTGGGAGTGGACATCAGAAAGCCTGAATGTGCAAAGTTATATTGGCGGTGTAGCTGGCAATGATTTATTGGGCGTGGATGTGGCGGGGCTAGATCGCTGTATCTTGGCATCACGCGGTGCCGATGCGGTGCTTAAAATGGTGCTGATCGATGGCTATTTTCATGCTGACCCGCATCCAGGTAATGTAAAGTATTTGCCAGACAATCAAATCGCTTTTTTAGATTTTGGCATGGTCGGGCGCTTGCCCCATCCGCGCCGTGATCAAATCGTCGATTTATTAGCCGCATTAGCGCAGCGCGATGAGCACGGTATTTTAAATGTGCTCTTGGAGTGGACGGGAGACACGGTGGTGGATGAGGGAAAACTCACCGCTGATATTGCTGGTTTTATGTTTGATTACGAAAACCTCGCCTTAAAAGATATTCGTTTTGGTAATTTATTAAATGATGTGGTGCAAATGATGCGCGAGCATCAAATTACCCTGCCATCCGATTTAACCCTCTTATTTAAAGCCTTGATTACTTTGGAAGGATTGGGCAGACAGCTTGATCCAGACTTCCAAATGGTCACGCATTTAACGCCCTTTGTAAAAGAAGTGATTCTGGCGCGTTTTCATCCGCAGGCCCTAATCAAAAAAAGTAAGGAGGGTGTATTTGAGGCGGTGCAATTGCTCAGTGGCCTGCCTCGGGATATTGGAAAACTCATCAAGCAGGCGCGTCGGGGTAATTTACGCATTGATCTAGATTTAAAACGGTTAGATCAGTTTGGCTTGCAAATTACTCGCAGTGCTAATCGCTTAACCATGGGGATTGTCACGGGCGCATTAATTATTGGCTCGTCAATTGTGATGACAGTGCAAGCAGGGCCAACGATCTTAGGCTTGCCACTCCTTGGGTTTTTAGGTTTTGTGTTGGCGGTGCTGAATACAATTTGGCTGGTGCTATCGATTTGGATATCGGGGAAGGAAGAGATTTAATGTTTTGTATGGCGGGTGAAATCTGCCATATTTTGGCATGAAATGCTACGAAAAAAGGCGGGTTTTACCCGCCATACAAAACTGTTGAGTGTTTGGGGTTTCTAAAAAAACTCGCAAAAAAATCACCTCGAAAGGCGATTTTTTTATGGCAGCAATCGGGCTAATTACTTGCCAAAATACTTGCCGTAAATTTTTTGGTAAGAGCCGTCCGCTTTTACATCGGCTAAGCCTTTGTTCAGCTTGGCTAACAGCGCGGCATTGCCTTTTTTAACCGCAATACCGTAGAACTCTTTATCAAAGCTGGTGTCATCAATTAGCTTGAAACCAGCATTAGGATTGTTGATCAGGTAGTTTTTAACCACGCCATTATCGCCAATCACAGCATCTACGCCGCCGGATTTTAATTCTTGCAAGGCCAGTACGATGGATTCAAAGCGACGGATATTGGTGTTGCCTTTGCCAAAATGCTTTTGCGCCACGATATCGCCAGTGGTGCCATTTTGTACGGCCATTTTCTTGGCTTTAAGATCGTCTAATTTAGCAATGGGGCTTTTGGCAGAAACCACGATGAGCTGCTTGGCTTCAAAGTAAGGTGCGGTGAAGTCCATTGATTTTTGGCGTTCTGGGGTGATGGTCACCGCAGCAATCACAATATCACGCTCGCCATTGTTTAAGCCTGCAAATAGGCCTTCCCAAGGGGTGTTGATCATTTTGATTTGAATGCCTGCCTTGGTGGCAATGGCGTGGATCAAATCTGCATCAAAGCCTTCTACTTCTTGCTTTTTATTTAAGATTTCAAAAGGAGCGAAGGTGGCGTCTGAACCTACGGTCAGTACACGTTCTGCTGCAAATGCGGGAACAATCATGGCGCTGCTGGTGATTAAAGCGGCAACTAGCTGACGTAAGTTCTTCATTGAATCTTCCTTATGTTCGAGGGGTACAGGATACTTTGCTGACCTATGGCGTCAATGCGCGTCAGTAATAATTGCTTTGTGAATTTTACCAATAACAGCTTTCACCCCGTTGCCGCGCGAAGCGGATAGAAAACGGGTCAGCCCTAGCGAGATAAGCCAAGCCTCACAATCAAACTGGCTGATCTCCAGCCTTGTTTTGCCTTGATAGGCGGCCATGAGTAAAACCAGTAGCCCTTTTACAATGCGTGATTCGCTGTCGGCTGCCAATTGGATATATTCACCTTGCCAGCTTATTTTTAGCCAAGCCGTACTTTCACAGCCCACGATGCGGTTCGTGTCATTTAATTCATCGTGTGGCAGCGGCGCTAAATCCCTTGCGAGTTGCACCAGTAAGCGATTTTTGCCTTCCCAGCCATGGGCGCTGGCGAGCTTGATTTCTATTTCTTCTTTGTTCATGGCCGTTTTCCGTAAGGCTTGATTTTTGGGGCGGGTTTTAAGCCAATGGCTTGGCGTGTGTTGTTAGATGTTTCTCATAACACAAGCACGCGCTTGCAAGCATTGCATCATCGTAGGGCGAGTGAAACCCGCGTATTGTTTGACATGGCTCGCGGGTTGCACCCGCCCTACAAAGCGCATTTCGCTTAAGTTGCTAGGATTGAGTGTTAAGCCAGTAGCTCTAGTGTTTCACTTAAGCCAGATAAAAGCGCTTCTACATCGGCGCTGGTGTTGTAAGCGGCAAAAGATGCACGTAAGGTGCCTTTCAGCCCTAGACTGTTGAGCAGCGGCTGAGCGCAGTGACTGCCTACGCGCACGGCGATATTTCTGGTGTCTAAAAATTGAGCGACATCGTAAGGGTGTGCATCGCTAAAAGCGATCGAGACGACAGGGCCTTTTTGTGCGGCGTTGCCGATGATGCGTAGGCCGTCGATTTTGCGCAAGCCGTGCTCCAATTGCAGGCGTAAAGCGTCTTCATGCTGGGCAAGTGCGGCGCGATCTTGGACAGACAGCCAATCTAGAGCGGCAGCAAAGCCAACGCTTTGGGCAATAGCAGGCGTACCTGCTTCAAAGCGAGCGGGTGCTGGAGCGTAGCTGGTGGTTTCAAAAGAAACGCGCTCTATCATTTCGCCGCCGCCTTGCCATGGCGGCATGTCGGCTAGGATGTCGGCTCTGGCCCATAGCGCACCAATGCCGGTCGGGCCATACACTTTATGGCTGGAGAACACATAAAAATCGGCGTCAAGTGCCTGAACGTCGATGACTTTATGTGCCACGGCTTGTGCGCCGTCGATCAATACTTTGGCACCAACACGATGCGCCGCTGCGATTAAATCTGTGATGGGTAGCTCGCTGCCGATGGCGTTAGAAATATGCGCAAGGCCAACCAGCTTGGTTTTGTCTGAAAGCAGGGAATGAAAGTGTTCAATATCTAAGCTGCCATCGCTCAGTAAACGCACTGGTTTGATGATGGCGCCGCAACGCGCTGCCAGTATTTGCCAAGGCACGATATTAGCGTGGTGCTCTAGGGTGCTGAGTAAAATCTCGTCGCCCGCGTGTAGATTGGCCGCTCCCCAGCTTTGCGCCACTAAATTGATCGCTTCGGTCGCCCCGCGAGTAAAAACGATTTCATTGCTGGATATGGCATTAATAAAGCGCGCCACACTCAACCTTGCCCCTTCAAATGCATCGGTGGCGGCCACGGCAAGGCGGTGCGAGCCACGGTGTACATTGGCGTTGGCCGTTTCATAAAAATGACGCTCAGCATCCAACACCGCCAAAGGTTTTTGTGTGGTGGCGGCGTTGTCGAGGTAAATTAACTCGGGAGCGCGCAGCAATAAAGGAAACTGGGCGCGAAGGGCGAGGGCATCAAACATAGTGGCTCAACAATCTATATAGGTCGCGATTGTAGCGCGACTAGGGTTTTTTCTCATGGGAAAGAATGGCAGGGCGCATTCAAAGCGAAGTAGGTCAATTACTTCCCTTTGGTCTCTGTCTCTATTCGCTGCTTTTTTATGTGATGAAGTTGTGAGTGGGCGGCTGCATGGTTTAAGCTTTGCTTCTCAACGGCCTTTTTAATTTGTTATGACTATTCCAACTGCATCAAAGCCGTACAAGCAAGCGGTATCTGCGCTGATTGTGATTCATACGCCTGATCTACAGGTACTGCTTATGGAGCGGACTGATTTTAATGAGGCTTGGCAATCGGTCACCGGCAGCCGAGAGGGCGATGAATCGCTGGAGCAAACGGCTCGCCGAGAGGTGTTTGAAGAAACCGGCATCGATACCGGTATATATCAATTACGCAATTGGCAGCAAAGTCACGATTTTGAGATTTTCGAGATTTGGCGTCACCGTTATGCTCCCGGCACCACCCACAATACTGAGCATGTTTTTAGCTTGGAAGTCCCTGCCCCGCTGGCGATCACATTGGCAGTCGGCGAGCATCACCGCTTTAAGTGGGTAAGCTGGTCGCAAGCCGCCGAAATGGTGTTCTCGCCATCCAATGCCGACGCCATTCGCAGCCTGCCAGAGCGCTGCGCGCATTAGCTTCAATATAAAACCCAAATCTTGAAACACGGAGGGCACAGAGAACACGGAGTTTTACGGAGAAAGCCTTAGCTTTGTTTTTCTCCGTGGCCCTCTGTGTCCTCTTTTTTTTCCGTGGTTTAAGATTTGGGTTTATTAGGGCTTATTGATTAGCCATTTCTTGAGTAGGGTGTTGAGCTGCAAAGGAATAATCGGTTTGGCAAGGTGGTCATCCATGCCGACTTCTGCGCAGATTTTTTTATGCGATTCTAAGGCGTCGGCGGTTAAGGCGATCACGGGTGTGGTGTCCCCCCTTGCCCGCATTTGGCGGGTGGCGTCTAGCCCGTCCAAAATAGGCATTTGTAAGTCCATTAAGACCAAGTCGTAGTGGTGGCTGCTCAGTTTTTGCAGGGCTTCTTCGCCGTTATTGGCTTCATCGCACGTGATTTTAAGTAAAGACAGCAGCTCGCGTGCCACCAGCCGGTTGATGGCCACATCGTCAACAATCAAAATATGTTTGCCCTCAAAATTAACGGCTTTCTCAATGATTTCAATGTGTTGAGTGTTTTGTGCTTCTGGCGCAAGGGCTAAATCTAAATACAGGCAAAATTGGCTGCCTTTGCCCGGTTGGCTGCTCACGGTGATATCTCCTCCCATGAGCGAAGCTAATTTTTTGCTGATCGAGAGGCCCAGTCCCGTGCCGCCAAATTGCCTTGTTGTGGAGTTGTCGGCTTGAATAAAGGGTTGAAAGAGCCGGCTCATTTGCTCTGGTGTCATGCCTATCCCTTGATCAGAAATGGTAAAAAGCAGCTGCGTTTCGCTAGGGGTACTGAGCGTTAAATGCACATTGCCGCGCTGGGTAAATTTAATCGCATTACCTAAGAGATTAATCAGGATTTGGCTGAGGCGCAGTGCATCGCCTTTTCGCCATTCGGCAAATTGCTCAGGCAGGCTAATGGTTAAAGAAAGCCCTTTTTCTTCGGCTCTAAATTTAAGCAATGAAATCACTTGATTGGACATTTCTCTACAAGAAAATATTTCATTTTCTAAAGTAAGTCGTTCAGCTTCTATTTTAGAAAAATCAAGAATGTCATCAATTAAAGCAATTAAGGTATTGGTCGATTGGGTGAGCTTGAGTAAGTAATCGGCTTGTTTTTCATCTAAAGAGGTATGCCGCATTAAATGGGCAATGCCATGAATCGCATTGAGTGGGGTGCGAATTTCATGCGACATATTGGCCAAAAATGCGCTTTTGGCCTTGGTGGCGGCCTCTGCGGCTTCTTTCGCGTGATTAAGCTCGGTGATGTCCATCATGGTGGCTTCAATATGACTGGGCTCGCCTTCTGCGTTGTAAAGCAGGCGGCTGGTGGTGAGCACATCTAGTATTTGCCCATTGCGGCGGCGAATTTTGATGGCGTAGCGGCTTACTCTTTCGTGCTTTCTGATCATTTCTTGCAGTTGCGCGTGCTCTTGCTGGTTTTCATAGAAATGATGTGCGCTTTCACCTAATAAAGATTCTGCATTGCTTACGCCAATGATATCGAGCATGGCCGAGTTGATGGCGAGTATTTTGCCACTGGCAAGCTCGGTTTTTATATAGCCTGTGAGCATGCTTTCTACGATGGCGCGAAAGCGAGATTCACTTTCTCTGAGTGCTTTTTCGATGCGATTTCTTTCTGCCAGCTCGTTTTCTAGGTGCTGATTAACTGCGCTTAATTCCTGTGTGCGTACTTCAACACGGCTTTCTAGCTCGTCGTAAAGGCGAGCGTTTTCCATGGATATGGCCGCTTGGGCCGCTAAGGCGTGAATGACTTCTTGCCTATCGGTGGTAAAGGTTCCTGCCGCGAGCGGGTTTTCGAGGTAGTAAACGCCAAGCAGCACGCCTTGTTTAATAATGGGGCCGCACAGGACCGATTTAACGCGGGTGCTGTGAACATAGGCATCGCGCTGAAAACGCTCATCCAGACCCGCGTCATCCAATGCCACGGTTTCTAAAGTGCGCCAAACATATTGCAAGATCGACGCGGCCACAGGCAGGCTTAGACTGTTTCTAGGGCGAACGGTAATGGCGTCGTTTTCGATAATGCCAACAGTTTTGAGCCGTGGCTGGCCTCCCTCCGCCAAAATGAGCGCCCCCATGGTGGCTCCGGCGCTTTCGATCATCAGCTCGGTGAGGCGAACCAAGAGCGGGTCGAGGGCTAGCTCACTGGCGATGGCTTGTGAGGCTTTCAGTACCCCTGTGGAGGAAAGGGCTCGGCCATGAAATACATCTTCTTCGGGCGGGATAAATTGCCAGACGGAGCTAAATTCATGGCGCAGAGTCTTGGCAAGGCCAACTGCTCCCCAGTGCTGTAAGTTCGAAATGGCGTTTTTGAGGTGGTGAGTCGCGTAAAGAGGGTAGCCCCGCTCAACCCATAATTTGCAGGCATGGATTTCTGCTAGGGCTAAGTCTTGGGTAAAACCTTGGCTGCGTGCCGCAGTAATGGATTGGTGACAGCATGCAAGTGCGGTTTCATGTTGGCCTGCTAAGAGGGCAATTTGCGCATCGAGTAAATACAGTTTGTGGGAGAAATTGGTGGGGCAATCATTGCTCCACGCTAAAAGTTGTTCACGATGCTGTTGGATTTCAGCCAGCTCATCAGGGGCCGGGGCATGGTTGGCGAGGCCCATGGCTAAACACCAATGGGCATCAAAGTTGGCAATGAACCCCATAATATAGCGGCACAGCGCCAGCCCTTGGCGGGCATGCAAAATCACTTCTTCATAGCGGCCAGCAAACAGCATGCGTTGGGCGCGATAGATATGATAAAAACACAGCGAGGAGCGGCTATCGCTTTGCTCAAACGCTTGAACAAATTGAGTTTCATTGGGGGCGTTGCCATCCCATGTCGGCGCAGTAAAGGCCGCCACAGAAAAACGTAAGGCGCTAAGGGTATCAATGGTCCATTGGTTTTTATTGCTGATCGAGGATTGCAAGGTTTGCTCGATGCGCTCGCTGAGTTTAGAAAGGGGCAGGCCACTGATATAGCGGTGCAGTACATCGGCACAATATAAATAGCCAGTGAACTGCTGATCCCCTGTCATTAGGCCGGCATTAATGCTGTCTTGAATGAGAGGCAAAGAGTCGTGTAGCGGCTTAACCCAAGGTAGACAGCCGACAGCATAAGGCCAGCCGGTCTTACATTTGAGTGCCAAACCATCTAAGGGGGTAATCAGCTGATAGCCGAGGCTGGCAAACTCAAACCCTCGTTGGCGCTGACCAAACAAGCTGCCCAGCAATACCCCAAAAGTGCCATAGCCCTTACAAATTTCGATTGAATTGCCGTGTTCTAAGGCGGTGAGCACCATGCGCGAAATAATAAAGGGGTAGTAGCGGGGGTGACCAAAGGAGGTGGAGGTGTCTAAATTCAGCAGCGTTTTTTGAATAAGCTGCTGCTTTGGGTCTTTTAATAGCGGCTGCTGAAGCAGATCAATCGGATTGCGGCCCTGCATCTTGCTTTCAATTTGCAGCATAAGATCTTGAAATGCCGCTTCAGGGTCTTCTGGCCAAAGTAAGCCAAGTAACTCCAGCGCTTCACGCCCTGCTTCGATGGCCCCTTGATAATCTGCTGTCAGCGTTTTGCCAATAATTAACAGATTTTTGAACTCGGCCTGCTCAATTACACTGTGTAAGCGGGGCACGGTGGCCAAAATAATGGCTTCTGAGCCAGCTAAGTCGCCAGAAAGAAAGGCAGCCTGTGCTTGGGTGTAATTTAGGCGCAAGTGTATGGCGTAATCTTCCTCCCACGCACTGTCGTTGTCGAGTAAAAGCTGGGCGTTGTTGGCAAAAAGCTGGGCGCTGGAATAGGCCGCAGTGGTAATCGCTTTGCTGGCGGTTTGTAAAAAAATATCGGCTAGATAGTGCTTGTCGGCGGGGTCTGCGGCTTTTAGAACCAGATCTAAACCTGCGCTAAATTGCTGAGCAATAATAAATAATTGCTCTTGAAAGTGTGTGCCACTCCTCGTGCTGGCGAGGTGGCGAGCAATACGTAGATGCGTTTCTTGCTGCTGTAAATCGTTCAGTAAGGAATACGCAGCTTGCTGGACTCTGTCGTGCATAAAGCGAATCGGCTTGGGCTGGCCCGCTTCACTCGGAATCTCGGTCATCAGCTCCGCTTGTCTTAGGGTGTGCAAGCACTCGTAAGTTTGGGCTTGGTTGAGGCCGGTGATGGCGGCTAAATCGGCCAAATTGCACTGGTTGCCAAAGCAAGCCGCCGCACTGGCTAAGGCTTGTACATGAGGCGGGAGGCGATGGAGTTGTTCGATGACTAGATCAACTACATTTTCTGCCACATTATGCGTAGCCAGCCGAGAGATATCCCACGCCCAGACGCGTGAATTTCTATCCCAAGAGATAAAGGCTTCATCGACGAAGGCACGCAATAGTTTGCCAATAAAAAAAGGATTACCCCCCGTTTTTTTATGGATCAGGTTGGCAAGGCTGAGGGTGTTTTCACCGGTATGTAAGGCTTCGATTAAAAAATCATTCACTTGAGCCGCGGTGAGTGGGGCAAGCTCAATCAGGGTGCTGCGTACATTTTGGGTGTGCCATTCTGCTTGGGCAAGCAGGAGTGGGTGGCCCGAAATGACGTCGGTGTTTCGATATGCGCCAATTAAAAGCAAGTATTTATTATGCGAATTGGTCAGCAGCTGGCCGATTAAATCTAAGCTGGCAGGGTCGGCCCATTGCAAGTCATCCAGAAATAACACCAAGGGCGATTGCGGATGGCAAATGCCCTGAATAAAGTCGACCAGTGTTTTGTTGTGGCGATGGCGTGATTCGGCAGGGCCCAGCTCGGCTGCGGGCGCTTGTGGGCCAAGCAGCCATTGCAATGCCGGAATGGCGTCAATTAGTACCTGTGCGTTTCTGCCTACGGCGGCGAGGATGCGGGTTTTCCAGTAATCGGTATTGGGCTCGGCGAGCCATTGCCGAACCAGTTTGTCAAAAGCACTGGAAAGCGCGGCATAGGGAATGTTGCGTTGGTATTGATCGAATTTCCCTTCAATAAAAAAACCACCCGCCATAATAATATCGGGCCTGAGCGACTGCACCAACGAGCTTTTGCCAATGCCAGAGTAGCCAGAAATAAGTACTACTTCGGCGGCTTGCGTTTGGCTACGTGCAAAAGCATCGAGTAAGCAGATGCGCTGATGATCTCGGCCATACAGGGTGTTTGATGGGTGGAGTACGCCGGGCTCATCATCTTCGCCGAGAGGGAAAGGGCCGGTTAATCCATTGGATAATCGTTCGGTGCAACGTTGTAAATCGTGAGCTAGTCCTGCCGCGGTGTGATAGCGTTTTTCAGGAATCTTCTCTAGCAATTTCATAATAATGGCGGAGAGTGCAGGCGGCGTATCTGAGATCTCGCTAGGGGGCGTGGGGGTTTTGGCCAGATGCGCGTGGATTAAAGACAGCGTGTCATTGCTATTAAAAGGCAGCTGCCCTGTAAACATACGATAGCAAATCACCCCTAAGGTATAGAAATCACTTCTTGGATTGACATCCGAGCGCAAGCGGCCGGTTTGCTCTGGGGAAAAATACGCGGCGCGGTGTTTTTGAGGATCGGTTTCGCCACCATCTGCCATGCCTACAAAGCGGATGCTATGGTCGGGTGCAATAATAATATGATCGGGCCACAACCTGCCGTGTGGCTTGCCGCTGGCGTGTAAGTCAGAGAGGGCGTGGGCAATGGCGGTGGTGCGTTGTAGTTTGCGGGCCAAGGTAATGGCCAGTTGCAAGGTGGTGCTGGGGCTGTGGCCCGATTCGTTGATTAAATCTTCTAAGGTGCGGCCAGGGCAATCGCTTAAAACCAACACCATCGCTGCGCCATGCTTGAATAAATCCAGCACTTGCGGCGTGTGGGGACTATGGATTTGTTCGAGTAAATCGCGCTCACTATTTAAAGTGATGCTGGCGCGGGGGAGTGAGGCGATGCGCAAGATGCAGGCCACGCCGTCAGCACGAACGGCACGGACCATGCTCCCTGTCACGTCTTGATACAGTGTGTTTTTTAGACTGTAGCCGGGAATGTCCACACTTACTCCATCTGGCTGTATGTGTAATGTCTCTGTGGGTAATGGTGGTATTTATATGGGGTAAACATTGAAGCATCGTAGGGAGGGAGCAACCCGCCGTTTTTCGTGTTTCATCACAAAGCTTGGCGGGTTGCTCCCGCCCTACGAGCGCAGTGTTATGACAAACGTACTGACTTCGCACACCTTTTATGACGGCTGCGTATGCTTAAAAATCAACCATCGGCCGTAATTTTAAGCACCAATTCGCGCAATACTTTATTGGCGTCTTCGTTGGCCACTTGGCAAGTGCCTGCGTTTTCGTGCCCGCCGCCGCCGTATTCCAGCATGAGTTCGCCAATATTGGTTTGCGAGCTGCGATTAATAATTGATTTGCCGGTGGCATAAACGGTGTTTTGTTGATGCAGGCCCCACAGCATATGAATCGAGATATTGCATTGGGGGTAGAGCGCATAAATCATAAAACGATTGGTGGCATAAATTGTTTCTTCATTGCGTAAATCAAGCACCACTAAATTATCGTAAATACGGCTGCAATTAATCAGTTGTTCTTTAGCCTGCGGCGCGTGCTCAAAATAGACTTCAATGCGTTCTTGAATATCCGGTAGGCCAAGAATGTCGTCAATACCATGGCTGCCGCAGTATTTAATTAAATCCATCATGAGCTGGTAATTAGAAATTCTAAAATTCTTAAAGCGCCCTAAGCCTGTGCGTGAATCCATCAGGTAATTGAGGAGTACCCAATCTCTAGGCGAGAGGATTTCTTCGCGGGTAAATTCGGCCGAATCAGCTTTATCCACCGCAATCATCATTTCATCGCTAATTTTAGGAAATGCGTTTTTCCCGCCGTAATAGTCATAAACCACGCGTGCGGCAGAAGGAGCTTTTGCGTCGATAATATGATTAGTCTTTTCGCCAACTGTGCGTATTGTTTCGGATGAATGATGGTCGAAAGAAATAAATGCACCCGCCACATAAGGCAGATTGGTGGTGATGTCGTTGGCGGTAATGGCGATCTTGCCATCCTGCATATCTTTAGGATGGACAAATAAGATGTCATCGATCATATCGAGTTCAGTTAATAGCACCGCGCAGACTAAACCATCGAAATCACTGCGGGTGACGAGGCGGTATTTGGGTTCTGACATGGCGCTATTTCCTTACGTGAATTAAGACTGTACGGGTGGTTTAATCACGGACATCGCTGTAGCCACCATGCCTGCTACATCGCTGGCATTGGCGGGCAGCAGCATGGTGTTGCCTTCTTTAGCAATATTGGCAAAGGCCGCCACATATTGCTCAGCTACTTTTAAATTAACTGCTTCTAAGCCGCCGGGTTGCTTAATGGTTTGTGCCACCATATGAATCGCTTCGGCGGTGGCGCGGGCGACTAAGCGCAGCGCTTCGGCTTCACCTTCGGCTTGGTTAATGGCCGACTGTTTTTGGCCTTCAGAGGCATTAATCGCCGCTTGGCGCTCGCCTTCGGAGCGCTGGATCGAGGCTTCGCGCTGGCCGGTGGCTAAGTTAATTTGTTCTTGTTTTACCCCTTCAGATTGCGCAATACGGCCACGTTTTTCACGCTCGGCGGTGATTTGCTGCTGCATGGAGTGCAAGATTTCTTTGGGCGGGGTTAAGTCTTTAATCTCGTAGCGTAAAACTTTTACGCCCCAGCTACGTGCGGCTTCATCCAGCGCATTGACCACTGCGGCATTGATGTCGTCCCGTTCTTCAAAGGTTTTGTCGAGTTCGAGCTTGCCAATCACCGAGCGCAGTGTGGTTTGGGCTAATTGCATAATCGCCATGACGTAATCTGAGGTGCCATAAGAAGCAAGCTTAGGATCAGTGACCTGATAATACAAAAGGCCATCGACTTGCAGCTGGGTATTGTCTCGTGTAATACAAATTTGGGATGGCACATCGAGCGGGATTTCTTTGAGCGATAAGTTGTAAGCAACGCGGTCGATAAAGGGCACGATAAAGCTCAGTCCGGGTTGTAAGACAGCATGAAACTTGCCAAGGCGCTCAATAATAAGGGCGTGTTGCTGCGGCACCACTTTGAATGTTTTAGCGATAAAAATAACGGCGATAACTAAGAAAAAAAGCGGAAATCCGAATTCCATTAGGAGTGCCTTAGTGGTGAGTGGTTAAGAATAAGCGAGTTGCCACGGGTGGCAATAATCAGGTAATCGTTTAGACCCGTTTCAGTGTCGGCCGCTAGCTCCGCATCCCATAGTGTGCCGCGATAGCGAACTCGGGCGCGACGCGCGTCTTGCCATTCCACAATTTCTACGTGTTGGCCAATGTCGCTGCTGATTTCTGCTGGAAGGCTGTTGTGCTGGCGATGCCAGCGACGTAAGGCCGCAACGGACACAAGGCCGATCAGGCCAGCGCTAAGGGCTTGCACGGTAAAGCTAAAGCCCAGCCATGCTGCTAAAGCGGCACTGGCTAAACCAATTGCTACAGCGAGTAAGTAAAAAGTGCCTGTCAGCATTTCTAAACCGGCAAGCAGCAATGCAGCAAGCAGCCAGAGGGTTTGTAAACTCATCACACGGTATCTTTTGATATGAATATCTGCTTTGGTATAGCTGAAATACCTAGGCTCTGGCAAGCAGCAAGGAAGACTTCCATCAGTTTGTTGATGGAAAACAGACAGTATGCGGGGAAATATTGACGCGGGGTCTGTGAAGTTTTGTAAGGAATTCCGAGATTGAGCGAGGGATCGCCACGCCTCAATCTCGGACTTTCACTCCCTGCAGCTTACGGATTTAGATGGCTTAAAGGTAGGTTGGTGGTGTTTTTGAATTCTTTGAGTACAAAGCTCGATTTGATGTCGGCAATGCCGGGGTGCTGGAGTAGCTGCCCCATTACAAATTTAGAAAAGTGCGTCATGTCTTCAAAGTAGACCTGTAGCAGGTAATCCATCTCGCCGGTCATGGCGTAGCAGTTGACGACTTCAGACCAATCTTGGATGGCGGCGACAAATTCTTGTAGATGGCTGTGGCCGCGTTTTTCCAGCGAAACACGGATAAAAGCCTGCAATCCAAGGCCAATTAAAAGTGGATCCAAAAGTGCAACATATTTGCGAATAACACCACTATCTTCGAGTTGTTTGAGCCTGCGCAAGCAAGGTGAAGGCGATAAAGCGATCATTTCTGCTAGCTCCACATTGCTTAAACGGCCATGCAACTGAAGCTCGTTCAGAATTTTAATATCAGTCCTATCTAGTTCCATGGTGTTTTCTCCCCTTGTTTTATGTTTATTTGGTGTTAAATTGCATAAATATTTATTTTATTGGCATTTTAGAAACAAAATTGCTCGCTACTTTTTGTAAAATGAAAAAGCTAGTGTAGAGCAGTTGCTGTGAAAAATACCATTTAGGAGAAGTCTTGTGTATACCGATGAAGCAGCAACCCTCAGACCTGATATGCAATTGTCTGCACCAGAGGCGGTGCTTGATATCCGTTCTTACCCTATTCCGCAGTACACCGATGTCGAACACCAGACATGGGCGACCTTGATTGCCAATCAACAAGCGGTTTTGCCGGGCCGTCTGTGCCATGCTTTTTTGGATGGTATTGAGCAAGTAGGTTTCCCTTGTGATCGCATTCCAAGCCTAGTCGAAATTAGCGACAAAATAGAAGCGCTTTCTGGCTGGAAGCTGACCCGTGTGTCAGGCATTGTGCCTGACGAAGATTTTTTTAAATTATTAGCTCAACGTATTTTTCCCTCCACCGATTTTATTCGTAAGCCGGATGAAATTGGCTATACCCCTGCGCCCGATATGTTTCACGATTTATTGGGGCATGCGCCGCTTTTAGTTCACCCCCGATTTGCAGCTTTTTTTGAAGCATTTGGCAAAGCCGGTGTGCGTGCTTTTGAGTTGGATCACCCCGCGAAAGTATGGTTGCCGCGCCTTTATTGGTACACGGTTGAATTTGGCCTGATTCAAGAAGCCAATGGCCTGCATATCTTTGGTGCGGGTATTGCATCGTCCCCCAAGGAAGTGATGTTTAGTTTGTCTGATCAAACCAAGAAGCATGCGTTTGATATTGAGGTAGTGGCAGCAACGGCATATGACATTTGGCATATGCAGGAAGATTTATTTGTAATTGAAAGCTTTGATGCATTGGAAGACGATTTTTCAAAATGGACCGCTAAGCACGGTTTAAATTAACCTGATATGGCAATGCCGTGGTGATATTTTTATAAATAGAATCATGGTTTTTTTGTATCTGGGTTTCACCTACTGGAGAGATAGATGAAAATGGAAAAACCAAGCATTAACCCACTTGAAACTAATGGTTTTGAGTTTGTTGAATACACAGGCAATACTCAGGAAGCATTAGATAATCTGAAGGGCTTGTTTACCTCATTGGGTTTTGTGGAAATTGCGCGACACAGAAGCAAAAACGCCAGTTTATTCCGCCAAGGTGAAATCAATTTCATCGTGAATGGCGAGCCAACACAACCTGCTAGCCAATTTGCCGCCGTTCACGGCCCATCCGCTTGTGCCATGGCTTGGCGCGTGGCTGATGCAGATCGCGCTTATCAATACGCCATTGAGCACGGTGCTAAGCCTTATAACCGCCCAATTGGCTTTATGGAGCTCAATATCCCTGCGGTGGAAGGCATTGGTGGCTCAGCGCTATATTTTGTTGACCGCTATGGTCAGGACCAAAACATCTATGACGTTGATTTCGTGCCGCTTGAAGGCGTGGATCAATATCCGGTTGGCGTAGGCTTATACGAAGTCGATCACCTTACCCATAATGTGATGCGCGGCAATATGGATATTTGGTCGGGCTTCTATGAAAATATTGCTAATTTCCGTGAAATTCGTTATTTCGATATCGAAGGTAAATTGACTGGCCTTGTTTCCCGCGCCATGACCAGCCCTTGCGGCAAGATTCGTATTCCAATTAATGAATCGTCTGATGATAAAAGCCAGATTGAAGAATTCCTGCGCCAATACCAAGGCGAAGGCATTCAACATATCGCGATGGCATCGAATGATATTTTCGCCACCGTTGAAGCCCTGAAAGCCAGCGGCACCCGCTTCTTGGATACACCAGACAGCTATTACGATCGCACCGATGCTCGCTTGCCAGGCCATGGTGAAGATTTAGAACGTATGCGTAAGAATCGTATCTTGATCGACGGTGCGCCTACTGAAGGCGGCGGCATCCTGCTGCAAATCTTTACTGAAACCGTGATTGGGCCGATTTTCTTTGAAATTATTCAACGCAAAGGCAATGAAGGTTTTGGCGAAGGCAACTTTAAAGCCCTGTTTGAATCGATCGAAGACGATCAAATCCGCCGTGGTGTATTAAGCGCAGAGTAAGTTTTTTTGCATGTATAAAAACCGCCACACGCGATTGTTTGTGGCGGTTTTTATATTTTTAAATCTGACTTTTTGCTTTCATTTGTCGATAATAAAGAAGTGTAGGGCGGGGTAAACCCGCGAGCAATATTGAAAAATACGCGGGGTTTGCCCCGTACGCGCTAAGCAAAGTCAAAAAGATCTTTTTAGTGCCTTCGGCACGTTGATTTTGGAGCGGTAGCCACCGCGGGGCCTTCCTTTCTTGCTTCGCCAAGAAACGAAGCCAAGCGACAACAGCAAAACACGAAAGCCCCTACTGCGGTCCAATCGAGGTGGCGGCGGGCGGGATTGGCTGGATCCTTCGCTCCCAAGCGATCCCCCGCCCCGCTTGTTCCTCGCTACGGCGTGTTTCAAGGGGATTTTAAAGCCCTATGCGTAGAGCGTGGTTATTGTGTTTTTCGTTGTTTGCTAAAAAAACAATTTGCTTAGCGCTATGTAGTTGCGTCCATCTTACAAAAATGTTTTTCATGGCATTGGCTTAGCAGGAGCAAAAATGGGAAGCCCTCAGGTTTGTAGTGGTGCCTCTTTGCAATGCAGCTTTGGCGCAGCGCCTGGCACCTTGATGGTGTTGCCTATGAATCGCATCATGGTAGGCGGTATGCCTGCGGCTAATTTGATGGATTACATTCCCATTGTAAATGTCGCCCCTTTTGGCACTTGCATGAGCATGGCCAACCCGATGGTGATCGCCGCAACGGCCGCGGCTTTGGGCGTGTTGACGCCTATGCCTTGCATTCCGATGACGGTTGCTCCGTGGCTACCCGGCGGCGCGCCGACGGTGTTGGTCGGACCAATGCCTGCGCTCAGTGCGAGCGGTACTTTGATGTGTACTTGGGGCGGGGTCATTAAAATTGCGATGGCGGGGCAAATGCAGGATTTGGTGCCTTGATGAGGCGTGTATAGGCTTTGGTTCACATGGTTGATATGTCCGTCATCCCCGAATGGTTTTATCGGGGATCCAGTAGAGCCACTGGATTTCCGACAGAAACACTCGGGAATGACGATTAAAATGAACGAGCCGTTTCGGGATTTATTTCGAGCCTTACCCTTGCTGCTTTGATCTGATAGCTGTGCATCTTTGCATTGCCATGCCACAATAGTCAGCCCAAAAAAAGCCTTACTTAATTTATGTCCACTACAAATCCATTTAGTCAGCTTAATCTCAATTCTGATGAGCAACGCGTATGCGCGCTGCTGCAAAAACAGCGCCAATGCACCAGTGTTGAGCTAATCAGTAAGGCCAAAGTCACCAATCCCAGCGCGGTGATTGATGGCATTAATCAGCAGCTCCTTGCCGCCAACAGCCAGTGGCTGATTCAATGCAGTGCAACACGCAGCACGGGCCGCCAATCGGCCGCGCCTGTGGGCTATTATCGGCTGCTGAAAAAGCTGTTTTAGCTTTTGGTCGTGTAAATCATCAGTAGGTGTAGCCCAATCTTATCAAGGCAAGGTCAAAGCTTGGTTTTTGTATAGGGTGTGCAAGGCGCTTTTCTTGCGCACCGTTTTCAAACCATTGGGCGTCTGCCGCCAAGCAAGAAAACGCTAGGAATGACATGAGCTAAAGATAGGATGGAAGCGCGCCGTGCCTATGTTTTTAGCCATGTTTTTATTTTGGAGATGGGCTTGCCATCCTCCCCAAGCAGCTTGCCATCGCTTGCAAACTGCTGAGCTTCTTCATCGCTTAGCCCATTTTTAAACTGCTGGCGCTCGGCCACTTGCCCATTGGGGTGAAAGCGCAGCTGCTCACCGTGCAGCAGCCCTGCCTGGTAGTGTTCCAGTTGGGCGACTTTGCCATTATTGAAGTAATTTTTACATACGCCTTGCAATTGCCCCTGCTGGTAGACGCATTCCCGCTGCAAAGCGCCTTGTGATGAAAAAAATTTGGCAGGGCCGTGTAAGACGCCTTTTTGAAAATGGAGTTGTGCCGAAACCTTGCCATTGGGGTGCATCATCAGCATCGGCCCATGCAACTCGCCCTTTTTATACTGCATGGAGGCGAGGGGCTTTTTTGCATCCAGCACCTTAAACAGCCCATCCAGCGCGTCTTCATTTATCGTGCCGCTCAGCTTGCTGCTGCCGCGTTCTAGCTCAAAAGGCTGGGGCATGGTGGTCTCGGTGTTTTGTTAACAACAAAATTTTAGGTGCAGCTACAGCGCTGTAGCTTCCCCCTTTGTAAAAGGGGGATTGAGGGGGATTCGCTTTTGAATTGGTTTTTCAGTGCCTTTGCTAAATCCCCCTGGCCCCCTTTTTTCAAAGGCTCTGTCTGCGTTAAATGTTGAAACATAGTTGAGTGGATACTTACTATTTATAGGGTGTGCAAGTCGTTTTTCTTGCGCACCGCTTTTGCTATGAAGCGACATTGCCACTAAGCAAAAAAACAAAAAGACCTTTTTAGTGCCTTCGGCACGTTGATTTTGGTGCGGGAATCCCCCGCAGGGGACTTACTTTCTTGAACGGCCAAGAAAGTAAGCAAAGAAGGCCGCCCCGACCAGCACGAAGGCCCCTCATCTGCGGACAATCGAGCGGCGGCTGCGGAACTCGCTTCGCTCAGACAGGCATCAAAGAAACCCCGCCCGCTTGTTCCTCGCTTCGGCGTGCTTCAAGGGGACTTTCAAAAGCCCAGTGCAAAGAGCGTGGTCAATGCGTTTTTCTCTGTTTGCTAATGAAAAAACAATTTGGTTAGCACGCATGGGGTTTCACCCGCCCTACAAATGCGGCGTTGTGCAAAGGAGCTTCGGTTGGTTTTCTCTGTGGAACTCTGTGTCCTCAGTGTTCTCTGTGGTTCAAGATTTGGGTTTTATATTTATCGCACCAGAAAACATTAATTAATCTTCACCAGCCCGCCTTTAATCGTCAGCATGCCGCCGCCGTCGACGGTTTGCTCGGCGCCGCCTTTGTTCATCAGGCTGACGCCGCCGTCGTTGGTGAGGGTGGTGCCGGCTTTATTATCTAGTGATGTGCCTGCTTGATTGGTCAGCGCCGTGCCCGCTTTGTTGGTGAGCGATGTGCCTGCCTGATTGGTAAGGGCGGCGTCGCTTTTGGCTGTGTAAGCGCCGCTGCTTTCTATGCTGATGGTGCCGCTGACTTTAATGCGGAGATTGCCATCCACAGTGATGGAATAATTGCCTGTGACTTTTTGCGTGAGATCACCGCCCACTTCACGCGCTTCGTCGCCGCCTGCTTTTACGCTGCGTTTGCCTTTGATATCGGTGGTTTCGTCGCCCTTGCTCACGGTGAGCGTGCGGTTGCCTTTGTCGAGCGTGGTGGCGTCGTTGCCTTCTTGTACAGTGCGGGTTCGGTCGTTTTTGACGGTGCGGATTTCATCGTGACCTATGGTGTGGGTGGCGTCGTTAAGGATATTGGTTTTAAGGTCTTTTTGCGCTTGCAGAAACACTTCTTCGGCATCTTTTTTATCCTCAAAACGCAGTTCATTAAAGCCGCCACCACCTTTGGATGAATTGGTTTTGATGCCCGATTGCGTCTGATTGGCGGGCAGGGCGTAGGGCAGGCTGTTGTCGCCGTTGTAAACGCAGCCAGTGACGAGTGGCTTGTCTGGATCGCCATCAATAAAGGTCACCACCACTTCCTGGCCGATGCGCGGAATAAACTGCGCGCCAAAGGCCTTGCCGCTCCATGCCTGCATCACCCGCACCCAGCAGGAGCTGGTTTCGTCTTTTTTGCCGTCCTGATCCCAAGGGAATTGAATCTTGATGCGGCCATATTCGTCGGTCCAGATTTCTTCCCCTGATTTGCCCACTACCAGCGCGGTTTGCGTATGCATGCGCGGCTTAGGGGTGAGTCTTGGCGGATGGTATGAGGTCGCCTTGGGGATGGCGCTAAAACGGTTGCGATAATGCGCGTGGTTGGCGTCGTGCGTGACGGCGGTGACCACCCATTCAATATTGGCCGCCGCATTATCGTGGCCGCTCAGCGTAAAAGAGTGGCCGGGGATCAGCCAGCGGCAATCGCTCTCGCCAATAAAGCGCGTCTCTTGGCTGCGTAAACCGGCCACGCGGATTTTGCCCAGCGCGTCCCCTTTGGCCTTGGCGGTATAGCCGCCCGGATGCTCGTACACCGAGCGTGCGCCATCCACCGCCTTGGTCTGCGAATAAAGCGAAGTGCTGGCGGTGGTGAATTCGTAATCGCTGGTGTTGTAAGCGGTGGAAACCGCCTGCTGGCATAGCTCGCCACTGCGTATGCCGTGTAATTCTCTCGTGCCCAAATCTTGCCCCAGCCAAGCGATGGTGCTGGCATTGGGGCAGGCGGGGAAGGCATCGTTGCTGTCGGCCAGCACCAGCGTGTGCTTGCCGTCTTCATGGGTGAAAAACCAGAAAATCCCTTCGTCTTCCATCAGGCGGGAAACAAAATCAAAATCGCTCTCGCCGTATTGCACGCAGTATTCGCGCGGATCATAAGTGGCATCGAGTTTCAGCGAATAATCGCTAAAGCCATGCACGGCAAACACTGCCTTCACAATATCCGGCACGCTTTTGGCCTGAAACACGCGGTTATTACTTGCTAGAGTTAGCCACCACAGCCAGGGGCGCAGCGTCAGGCTGTATTTATCTACCGTAGCGTCCCCCGGCAACTGCCGAATCTCCGCACACAACAGATCCAGCGGCCGCGTTTTTGTATCGTGGCGCAAGGTGGCCGTAATGTGTGTGGCAATCGCCGCATCCATGGTCAGCGTGGTGCCGCTGTAGCCCGCCAGTGTGATGGCCCCCAAATGATTCAAACCCTCATCCCCCGACACGCCATCGGGGTAAAGATCCGCGAGGGCTGAGGCGGATAGAGAGATTGAAGTGGCGGTGTCGGTGGGGCGGGTCATGGATTATTTTGCCATTAGAGAGATTACATATCGGACCAAAATCCGCCTGCACTATTTCCAGCCTGATAGCGTAGTACTTTAAAATGCCACATTCCTGTAAACAGGTTTCTGTATCCACAAACAATGGCTCGGCTATTGGGGCCGTGCCATCCGTAGGTGTTGGATATAGATGTCGTTGCGCCTAATGGTGCGATGCTGCCCGTGAATGATAATTTTCGGCGCAGAGTAGATGGTGGGCCAAGTAAAGTGGCCTCTTTGTAATCTCTTGCTGCACTTGAATTATCTACAATTGGGCCTATGGCCTGCCAGTAAGCGATATGCGATAAACCAAAGTCGTTAATTACAAAACGACAACCTGAAAATTCAGAGGTTAAAAAAGCATTGCAACCTGATGTATTTAATTGCAACCAACTAACAGCGGTAATGGTATTGTTTTGCCAAGGGAGCCAATAGACAAGCGCAACAGGCCATCCAGGGAATATATTGCTGTCTAAAACATAAGAAGGGCCATTGGGATAGTCACAGATATATTTGGGCCCTATATAGGATGTTCCCACATTATTTTGCTGTAATAGGTCTCCTGCGAGTATTACGCTGGTATGTGTTGCAGGGCCGTAGAAAAAAGGTAAATTATCCCAGAATGGCATTGCCTGGCCTCACGTATTAAAATGAATAAGCATTGAAATTTAAACTACAGTCAAATTAGACAGCATCGAGAATGCCTCTTCCTCTTCGGCCTGCTTTCTGAATTGTTTCCAAAGACCTGGGTTATGATCATTTGCAGGTTGTAGCCAATTAAAAACTGGGCTTTTGTAAAAGCAAGTACCCGTGCTGACGGCAATTTGGGGTAAATCTCGTGTGGTTCCCCATACCACACTGTCTTTGCGTAAATTAGCCAGCCCTTGTGCAATAGATTGCAGTTCGCCAATATTGCTGTGCACTTCTCCTACTTCGCATGCAGCCAATACAATAAAAAGGCTGCCGCAGCGGCCTAGCATTCGATCAATGCCTGCATATCTGCCCATTTCGACCATGGTTTTACCATGGCCGACGATAATCAGCATTGAGCCAAAACTATCCATCCATGCGAGGTTTTCTGGCTTAACTAAATCTGCAATTGCTGTGTGTTTTCTTTGCAGCTCGGTGGCGGCTTTTTTGCCATCTGCATCGATATAAGTAATTACGGTATCTTTCATTGTTTTATCCTCTTTATCTATTTGATTGAGCGCTGAATTTATTCTAATACCCACTCCGCCAATTTCCCCACCACTTCCCCCATCAATACATTATCCACATCTCTCGCACCCGCCCCTCTGCATCGGGCCAATACCGCAGCCACAATGCCACTTTCAAATTCAAATGTTTTACCCGTGGCATCCGTATAGCGTTTTTTTAATTTTTCTAATTTGGTTTTGATGATTTCGCAGAGAATGGCGTCGTCCAGGGCGCGGTAGGGCACGACGGTCATGCGGGCTAAAAAGGCGGGGCGGAAGGATTGCAGCAGGGTGTGGCGTAGATCGTCGGCGAATTGGCTGCTGGCGAAAGCCTGCGGGGGGGTGTCGATAATCAGTTCGGCGCCTACATTGCTGGTGGCGAGGATGACGGTGTTTTTAAAATCGACGACTAAGCCGCTGCCGTCTTCCATCATGCCTTTATCAAATACGTTGTAAAACGCCTCCAGCACGTCGGGGTGGGCTTTTTCGATTTCGTCGAGGAGCACCACGCAGTAAGGTTTGCGCCGCACCGCTTCGGTGAGCACGCCGCCGCTGCCGTAGCCCACATAGCCCGGCGGTGCGCCTTTGAGCTGGCTGACGGTGTGCGCTTCCTGATATTCAGACAAATTAATGGTCACCAGATTGCGCTCGCCGCCATAGAGCGCGTCGGCCAGCGCGTAGGCGGTTTCGGTTTTTCCCACGCCAGTGGGGCCGGGCAGCAGGAATACACCTACCGGTTTGTTCGGCTCGGTCAGGCCCGCGCGATAGGCTTGAATGCGGCTGGCGATGGTGTCGAGTGCGCTTTGCTGGCCGACTATTCTTTGCCCCATGCGCTTGGCGAGGGTGCGGATGGCGTAAGCTTCGTCGGCCAGCATTTTGCCAACCGGAATGCCGGTCCAGCCTGCTATCACGGCGGCGACGGTGCGTGAATCCACATGGGCGGGCACCATGGTATCGTCCTGGCGTATGGTGTCCAGCCCGCTTTCTAAGCGTTTGATGGTGGCGGGCAGGTCGATAAATAATTCTTCTTCATCGCTACTGCGCGGCTGCTGTTTGGATAATTTGATTAAGGCGGCGTGGGCGCTGAGCAGCTCCACCACGGCGGCTTTTTCTTCCTGCCAGCGGTTTTCTAATTCCTGAATCTGCGCTTTGAGCTGTTCATGCTCTGCTTGCAAGTCGGCGATGCGAGCTTGATGCGGCGCGCCGGTTAGTTGCTCGCGCTCTAGCCGGTGCAGCTCGTCGTTAATGGCGTTTTGCCGGTGGCGGGCGCTTTCCAGCTGCGGTGGCACATCGTGCTGGGCCAGTGCCACGCGGGCGCAGGCGGTGTCGAGCACGCTGATGGCTTTGTCCGGCAATTGGCGGCCGGTGATATAGCGGTGCGATAGTTTGACCGCATCGCAAATGGCGGCGTCCAGCACATACACGCCGTGGTGCTGCTCCAGCTCGGCCGCCACGCCGCGCAGCATTTCGATGGCGGTGGCCTCGTCTGGCTCTTCAACCTGTACCAGCTGAAAACGCCTTGCCAGCGCAGGGTCTTTTTCAAAGTATTTTTTGTATTCCAGCCAGGTGGTGGCGGCGATGGTGCGCAGCTCGCCACGGGCAAGGGCAGGTTTGAGCAGATTGGCCGCGTCGTTTTGCCCTTCGGCTGCGCCTGCGCCCACCAGCGTATGGGCTTCATCAATAAATAAAATAATCGGAATTTCCGAATTTTTAACCGCTTCGATCACGCTTTTTAAGCGCTGCTCAAATTCGCCTTTCAGGCTGGCCCCAGCTTGCAATAAACCTAAATCAAGCACTAAAAGCGCCACGTTTTTAAGCGCAGGCGGCACTTCGCCTGCGGCGATTCTGAGCGCCAAACCTTCAACCACGGCAGTTTTTCCCACGCCGGGCGCGCCCACCAAAATGGGGTTGTTTTGTCTGCGCCGCAGCAGAATATCAATCGCCTGTCGGATTTCGCCATCGCGCCCCACAATCGGATCAATTTTGCCCGCGCGTGCATCGGCGCAAAGATCTTGCGTGTATTGCTTGAGCACGCTGTTTTCTGGCGCATTGGGGCTGATGCTTGGGTTGGCAGCGGCGGGCTGACCCACTTCTTTGGCAAGACATGGCGGCGCTTCGCAGGAGGCGGCGCTCCAGTTGCTTAGCTCGCTGCGCAGGGTATCGCGGTTAATGCTGAGTAAGGTTGAAACGCCATTGAGCAGCAGGCTGCGTAGTTCTTCGTTTTCTAAAATAGCCAGCAGCAGCATGCCGGAGCGCACCCGCTGATTGTGGCTGACGGTGGCATAGACCACGGCGCTTTCTAATAGCTTAACGGTGTGCGTGGCAAAGGCCGGGGTGCGGGTATTGCCGCGTTTAAAGCGCTCCAGCGCGGTGTTGATCTCGGCGCTGAGTGCATCGCGGCTGATGCCGCAGCGCGGCAAGATGGCGGCCAGATCGCCTGCTTCAATGTCGATCAGCTCCAGTAGCAGGTGTTCTATCTCGATATAAAAATGCGTTTGCACCAGGCAGCGCTGGGCGGCGCGCTCCAGTGCTTCGCGGCAGGGCGTGTTCAGCAGGGCAATCAGGGCGCTTAGATCTAAGCTCATAGGGCCGCCGTTTTAGGGGCAATTTGGCATTGCCGAGGGAGATTGTTTGATCCACCTAACCACGTGGTTTGGCCGAGTAAAAAGGGCGTGGCGGTTTTGGATAACGGGGTGGAATGAGGGCCGTCGCTGGCTGTTTTGGCATCGGGGGCGAGTTTTAATATCAGCCTGCAACGCATCTCTGGCCCAAAATAAAACGCCGCCAGCGCCATTAGCTTGCCGTAGAGCGCGCCGGTGGGCAGATAAGCCAGATATTTATCTAAAGACAGCGGGCCGATGGTGAGCGTAATGCCCGCGTGCTCGTCCCAAATCCGCTTACCGGCCACAGCATTTTGCCCCAGCGTATTGTTCTTTGCCCCAAGCAGGCTGAGGTGAGATGCGGGCAGATTGCTCCATGCGCCGTCAAATTGCCTGATCGTCAGCGCATCGCCCCAGTAGCTGGCGACCAGCGCTTTAAAGCCTTCTACCGAGCGGCGGCGATTAGCAAGAATGGGTGCGCGGGCCAGTAAGGCCTGATCGCTGATCTGCTGCCTATTGTGTAAGGGCTTGGGCAGGATGCCGGCCAGTGCGCGCAGCAGCGGCTGCACGGCGCTGCGATCCGGCGCGGTAAAAGGGGCGGCAATATGATGTTTGCCCTGCACCCGATACAGCTGGCCGAGGACGCGCTGATGAAATAAATTTAAAAATGCCGCTGGAGCATGGTCTTTTTGTAAGCGCCGCCCTTGCAGCCATTCTTGATAAGCATAGGGCAGCGGTCCATCGGGGCCACCTAGGCCAAAGTGGCAGGCTTGCAATTCCAGCTGGCTGGCGTGCGAGCGCCGTTTTACTGGCTTGTTGCTGAGGGTGAGTTTGAAGGTTTTATGGCTGGCCCTAAAGCTGAGGCGATGGTTTGTTTTGCTGAGCGAGGCCAGTGCGCTGGGGTAAAACAGCGGGTAAAGCGGCCCGCTTAAACGCACCGTCTCCTGCCGAGGGTCTAGCCCCGTGCCCAGCGGCGTTTTGCGCGGGTAGCATTTCTCCAGCAGCGCTAGCGCTTGAGCAAACTCAAAGCGATAGGGTGCAGCGAAGAGCTCGTTGATGAGGGTGTTAGCGGACATGTTGGTTTCTGCTTTGCATGCGGCGTAGCTCATGATTTATGGGGTGCGTATCCAGTTGATGTTTCTCATCGGATGGCCGCGCACGTGCAAGTCTCATCGTAAGGCGGGTGAAGTTCGCCGTTTCTGATTATTTTCGTAAGTTTCGTGTTCGCTAACTAAAACCTAAAAAGATCTTTTTAGTGCCTTCGGCACAGTGTTTTGGAGCGGTAGCCACCGCGGGGGGCGTTCTTTTCTTGAACGGCCAAGAAAAGAACCAAAAGAAGGCCGCCCCGACCAGCACGAAGGCCCCTCACTGCGGATAATCGGCTCGGCGAAAAAGGCTGCGCGCTCGCTGCCTCGCTACCCCTTTTCCGAAACCCCGAGCCGCTTATTCCTCGCTTCGGCGTGCTTCAAGGGG
>JANYCY010000078.1 GCA_025360045.1 Janthinobacterium sp.
TAAATATGGAAATAAAAGGGAAGTAGCGCTGAAATTTTAAAAAAAATGCAATTTAATGCAGGATTGTACGTTTTAAATAAAAAAAGTAGTGTATTTAAATTAAAAATACATCTGCGGTGAGTTTGTGCAGACCTTCCCTAAAGCCCAAAAAATATTGGGCTGGAAGGCGCCTTTTTCGATTGAAAATACACTGTCTGAGATGGCAAAATATTTCTCAAAAATAAAGAAATAATTTATATGTTAAAAAGACTATTTGATTTTTTGTTTGCACTGCTATTGCTATGTGTTTTTTTATTGCCAATTGCGTGTGTCGCTATTTTAGTTAAATTCACCTCTAAAGGGCCTGCTCTTTATTGGTCTGATCGCGTAGGTGTTAATAATATTATTTTTCAAATGCCTAAATTTAGGTCGATGTTAATTGATACACCTGCTGTTGCAACTCATTTGCTCTTAGATCCTAATGCATGTTTAACCTCAATTGGTGGCTTCTTACGTAAATCTAGCTTAGATGAGCTGCCACAAATTTGGTGTATTTTATCGGGGCATATGAGTTTTGTTGGTCCTCGGCCAGCACTTTTTAATCAAGAGGATTTAATTGCATTGCGCACAGAAAAAGGTGTTCATCAGTTAATACCCGGGCTAACAGGATGGGCTCAAATTAATGGTAGAGATGAGTTACCCATTCCTATTAAAGTGGGTTTTGATGTTGAGTATTTACAGCATCATTCTTTTATGTTTGATCTGAAAATTATTTCTTTAACCTTCCTAAAAGTTATTAGGCGAGATGGGATTACGCATTGATGGGTTGTGCTTTAGTGCAACTATAAGATAGAGACTCTTCATGGAAAATAAATAGGTCGTTGAATGTTTAAAAGAACTATTGGCTTACGTAGAACCACTAAAAGTTTAATTATTTTAGCGGCTGATTTTGTTTTGTTACCTTTGGCTCTTTGGTCTGCAATTGCTTTGCGCATGGACAATTGGCATTATCCTAGCCAATTTTCTTGGTGGTTTTTTTTTCTGCCATCACTGATTGCGGTACCTATTTTTATCCGCTTCGGTCTGTATCGCGCTGTAATTCGTTATATTGAGGATCGAGCCGTGCTAACCATTGCGGCTGCGGTTTCTATTGCACTACTTGGTTTTATGGCTGCTATTCAATTATTACAAGTAGCGGCGATTCCAAGAGGGTCTTTAATTATTTTTTGGCTACTGGCAATGTCAGCTATTATTGCAAGTCGTTTTTTTGCACGTTCAATTTTGCGCAAAATGACATTGGCGAAGTCGGATAGAAAAAGAGTCCTCATTTATGGTGCAGGTAGTGCTGGGCGGCAACTGGCGGTTGGTTTGCGTACAGGACAAGAGTTTCAGCTTGTAGGCTTTGTAGATGACTCCTCTAATCAGCAGGGCTTACAGATTGGTGGACTAAAAGTACTGAGTAATGATCAAATGCTTAATTGCATTGAGGAAAATAGAGTTGATCAGGTTTTATTGGCTATGCCGTCTGCTTCGCGCTCTCGACAAATTGAGCTGGTAAATCAGCTTGAGCCTCTGGTTGTGGAGGTGCGTATTTTGCCTGGCTTGGCAGATTTAGTTAATGGTGAAGTTCGGTTGACGGATGCTCGTGAGGTAGGCGTTGATGAGTTATTAGGGCGTCAGCCGGTCCCCCCGAATCAGCAGTTATTAGCGCGTAATATAGCGGGTAAGTCGGTGATGGTATCTGGTGCAGGTGGATCCATTGGTTCGGAATTATGCCGCCAAATTATTAAGAATAAGCCAATTTGCTTGGTATTGTACGAATTGTCTGAATATGCACTGTATTCAATTGAGCAAGAGTTACGTAATTTAATTCGAGATCAAGGTTTATCCATCGTCTTATGTCCTGTTTTGGGTTCTGTGCAAAATGGAGCACGTATTGAAGCGATAATGACGCGCTATGATGTGCAAACTGTCTATCATGCAGCAGCATATAAACATGTACCTCTGGTTGAATATAATATTACTGAAGGTGTATTAAATAATGCACAGGGTACCCGTAATGCCGCTGCTGCAGCCATAAAGGCTGGCGTTGAATCCTTTGTGCTTATCTCAACGGATAAAGCAGTCAGGCCAACAAATGTGATGGGGGCAAGTAAGCGGATGGCGGAGTTAGCCTTACAAGCTTATGCTTTAGATCCTAGCGTTAAAACTCAGTTTAGTATGGTTCGGTTTGGCAATGTACTTGGATCGAGTGGCTCGGTTGTTCCCTTGTTTCGTAAGCAAATTGCTACTGGTGGCCCTGTAAGAGTAACTCATCCTGAAATTAATCGATTTTTTATGACTATTCCTGAAGCTGCTCAATTGGTGATTCAAGCGGGGGCAATGGGTGGTAACGGTGAAGTTTTTGTACTTGATATGGGGAAACCGGTTCGTATTGTGGATTTAGCACGACGAATGATTCACTTAAGTGGATATTCTGTACGTGGGGAAACGAATCCAGATGGTGATATTGCTATCGAGTTTACGGGGCTGCGGCCAGGTGAAAAACTATATGAAGAGTTATTAATTGGTGACAACGTAAGCGGTACTGAGCATCCGCGAATTATGAAGGCACATGAGCACTGCTTGCCCTTAAGTGAGCTTGAACAAGTAATTGCTGATTTGGTTTTAGCCTGTACGTCTAATGATATAAAGAAAATTATGACTCTTTTGATGAGGTATGTTTCCGGTTTTGAGCCAGATCAAGATATTCGTGATCATCTGAATGATTTTCCGTGTTATAAATGACAGATTGATATGTAAATAGTGTCTAGGCGGAATGAGCCGAAGGCATTATTTAACGGCTGTTAGATACTGGTGGCTTTGAGCGTGGGGTCGGCGGATAACGTTTCACGTGTCCGACCTACGATACCCCTGATTGAAGTGCTTGGGGATTACTGGATTTTGAACTACTTATTTCGGTAAGTTATGTTGAGCCAGATCATTAGGAGGAAGCGCTTTGATTAAAATTGATATCATTAGACTACAGAGCGGTCTTTGTGAGGTTAATTGTCAAGTGTCGGTGGACTATCAAAAGCAAGATCAGCTTAATTTAAAAACTGGAAAAATAAAATTTGGCTCTTATATAAAAACTTTACATTTTAGTAAAGCGGGCGGGGTTTTATTTTCTGCAAGTATGAGTGTCGCAATGGCGGCAAACCCTTCCTATCGTTTTACAATAGGCAATCTAGCTAAAAATGATATGCTCAATGTGTTCTGGGAAGATAAGTGGGGAAAGAAGGAAAAAATAGACTATATTGTCACCGTATGATCTCAATTCTTTTATGATAAAAATATAAGTACCTTGACATAAATTATCAAATACTATTCAATCACGCCCTTTTCGCAGGGTGTGAAACAACGAAGTCGTTGCGCACCAAGGGATGGTGCGCAAGAAAGGCGCTTGCACACCATACGAAAATTACTTGTTTTTGCATTTAAAAATATCTTATAACTTATGTCGAACTACATAGCACCATTCTTTCTATATTGAACTTTCCTTGGTTTTTTTTTCCGTAATTGATTCATAACGTGTTGCTACTACTGTTTTCAACCTATTAAATGGTCAAAAGCATGTCAGCCTTCAGTACGCTATTGCCCATTGGGCAGCTTCTCCAAGAGCTTGATTTAATTACGGAGTCAGATTTGGAGCGCGCGCTAAAATTGCAAGCTCAGCTTTCTGCACGCTTGGGCGAAGTGCTTTTGAGATTGGGGCTCATTTCTGAAGATAATCTATATCCTATTTTAGCTAAGCAGTTAGGCATTTCTTTGCTTGATGAGGTGGATTATGAAGAGGTTATTGAGTTGGTTAGGCAGTTTTTACTTAGCAGGAGTCTAGATCCTCATTGGGTACAAGAAGTTAAGGTGCTTATCTGGGAAAAGGATGAACAGTTTTATATTGCATCTGCGGACCCAGTTAATGCTTATGCTCAAGAGTGGTTATTGCATTTTCTCGATGGGCAGGTAATTAGTTGGTTATTAATTAAATCCTCAGCATTTGATCGCTTAGCTACCTCCTTGGATAGTGGAGTTAAAAGCCATTTTGCGGATGATGAATTAAACTATTTGCGTGAACTTGCTCAAGAAGCCCCCGTTATCGAATTAGTGAATAATGTTTGGGCACAAGCCATTGATGCTGGGGCATCAGATATTCATATCGAGCCAGAAGAAAAGCATTTTACTATTCGATTTAGAGTTGACGGTATTTTAAAGTCTCAAATTAAACTGCCTAAAGAACGTTATGACGCCGTTGCTACGCGAATTAAATTAATTTCAGGTTTGGATATAGCAGAAAGACGGCTTCCTCAAGATGGGCGTATTTCAGTAAAAGCAAGTGGTATAGAAATAGATATTCGTGTTTCATCTATTCCTGCGGTGTATGGAGAATCTATTGTTTTAAGACTATTACCCAAAGAGCGTCATGATTTTTCTTTAGCCCACTTAGGGATGGAGGAGGATCATATGCAGATCTTCCGAAAATGGGTTGGCGAGCCTCATGGGATTGTTTTAGTTACAGGGCCAACAGGCTCTGGGAAAAGCACCACCCTATATACCGCCTTGTCCGAGGCGAATGATCATCAGCACAAAATGATTACAGTAGAAGACCCTGTTGAATATCGTTTACAAGAAATCGTTCAAATACAGGCGCACGCAGAAATAGGCTATACATTTGCCCGTGCTTTGCGTGCAATATTACGCCATGATCCAGATATTATAATGATTGGCGAAATTCGCGATTTGGAAACCGCCGAAATTGCGATTCAATCTGCAATGACCGGCCATATGGTGCTGTCTACTTTGCATACAAATGATGCAATTAGTACATTTGGGCGTTTAATGGATATGGGTATAGAGCCTTTTTTAATTTCTTCTGCGGTGAGGGCGGTGCAAGCACAGCGTTTACTGCGTAAGTTGTGTGTGCATTGTTCTGTTGAAGAGGACAATGAAATTATCCAGTCTTTATTTGCAACAGGACTAGCTAAAGAAATATCAGACTTACAACAACGATATCCACTTTTATTAAATCGCTCATTAAACTGGAAAAAAAGCGTTGGCTGCTCTCACTGCCAATTTACTGGTTACAAAGGAAGGCAGGGGATTTATGAATTTTTGGAAGTCAGCTCAGAAATTCAAGCTGCAATAGTTCGTAAAGCAAGTGTTGCAGAGTTTAAATTGATAGCAAAAAAAGAAGGATATAGGACGTTACGAGAGGATGGCTTAATTAAGGCGAGTAAAGGTATTACTTCTAT
The DNA here is from genome assembly GCA_025360045.1 of Janthinobacterium sp. Taxonomy (GTDB): domain Bacteria; phylum Pseudomonadota; class Gammaproteobacteria; order Burkholderiales; family Chitinibacteraceae; genus Iodobacter. The sequence continues at coordinate 5,268 of JANYCY010000078.1, forward strand.
AGAGGAAGTTAGTAGGGTGACTGGCTTGCGTAATAGTGAGTATGCCTCATGAAATTCACTTATATTGCAAGCAATAAGGCTGGAATTAAAAGTCAAGGAGAGGTTGATGCGCTGAACCAATCAGATGCATTGCTGGTATTAAAAGGGCAGGGAGTAATACCCACTCAGTTGCAGGTAAAGCGAGTAGAAAGTCAGCTCCGAATACAAAAAGGTTTTTCTCGTGCTCAAATGGCTATTTTTATACGTGAATTATCTATTTTATTAAAGGCAGGTGTACCCCTGGCGGAAGCGATTTCATCTATGCAGCGCACACACTCTATAACTGAAGCGGGGCAAGTGGCAGAGCGAATTAATAATAAACTATTGTCAGGGAGTAAATTAAGCCATGCTATGGAGCAATCAGGAGCAAATTGGCCTGCATATTTATTGCAACTGACCAGCGCGGGTGAGATGACTGGGCATTTGGCAAAAGCATTGGCTCATGCGGCTGATCAAATGGATTATCAAGAGAAGATTGCCGGCGAAATTAAAAGCGCTCTTATTTATCCTGCTGTTTTATTGAGCTCAGGGGTTTTAGCGACGCTTACCATTTTTATTATGGTAGTTCCTAAGTTTGCTAATTTATTAAAAAATGGCCGAGTGCAGTTACCAGATATTTCTATTTGGGTTTTGAAATCTGGTTTGTTTGTAAAACAAAACTTGCCCTTATTAAGTCTACTGGGTTTATTTGTGATATTTTTTTTGGTGTATTTATTTAGTAATGCCAATTTTAGAAAAGCACTACCTAATTATGCGGAGGGCTTACCATTACTGGGTTCTTGGATTCGCCAAACTGAAATTGCCCGCTGGGCGAGTATGCTGCAAGTCTTATTAGAAAATAAAGTGCCGCTAGTTTCTGCTTTGGAGTTGGCACAAACAGGCGTTGGTTTACAGGGGTTTCAGCGGGCTCTAGGGCTGGTTATTTCAGATATTAGGGCAGGAATTTCATTATCTGCAGCATTAGAAAAACATGCTACGGTTACACCCATGGCGATAAATTTGATATCGGTAGGAGAGCGATCAGGCGATTTACCCGCTACTTTGAAAACGATTTCAGAGTTATATATTACAGCTGGGCGCGAAAGAATGAAACGATTTCTAATCTTATTAGAGCCATTAACTATTTTACTAATGGGATCGACGATTGGATTTATTATGATAGCAATTATGCTCGCAATAACAAGCCTAAGTAATGTTAGCTTATAATTAATGCTAAATATTTCGATATAAGTTATAAGGTGTTTTTAAATGCAAAAAAAATGGTTTTCGTAGGGTGTGCAAGCGCTTTTCTTGCGCACCGCACCCTTGGTGCGCAACGACTTCGTCGTTTCACACCCTACGAAAATGCATGATTGAAAAATTTTTGATAATTTATGCCAAGGCACTTATGAATGCGAGCACTAAAGTATCTGGATTCACCTTGATTGAAATGCTAGTCGTTCTGGTTATTATTGGTTTATTAGTGGGTTTAGTGGGGCCTAAATTATTTGGAAAAGTAGACTCCTCTAAAATAGAAACAGCTAAAACACAAATAAAAATGCTGAAAAATGGCCTGGAAACACTTAGGCTGGATTTAGGGCGTTATCCAACAAAAGAAGAAGGGTTGGGTTTATTGGATAATCGTCCTAGCGATGAAAGATTACGAGGAAAATGGCGCGGTCCTTATTTGGATGAAAATGTGCCTTTAGATCCTTGGGGAGGGGCATATCAATATGAAGTTCCAGGCGTAAATGGGAGGCCTTTTTTACTATTTTCTTTTGGCGCGGATGGAAAAAGAGGTGGAGAAGAAAATGATGCAGATATCGGGATTGCTGCTAATTAGGGGCACATTATACCTGATGAGCGAAGCGTTATTCGACAACCATATTGTAGTAATAGATTGGACTGTCATAAATCCAAAATAAATTTCATGAACGGCTTATGCAAAATCATGGTTAAAGAATGAAAGAAATAATGGATGCGCCGACATGGAGCCATTGGGGAAAACTAAGCTGGCTGCGTCCTAATGCCTCGCATTTATCTAATGGTTTTACATTGATTGAATTATTAGTTGTGATGGTTTTGTTGGGGCTAATGGTTTCAGTTGCATTGCCAAATTTAGAAAAAATGCTACAAAGCATACGTTCAGTTAATGATAAGCAGAAAATATTAAATGCAATATTAGAGCTACCTATTCGGGCGCATGGCATGGGATCAAGTATTTATTTGGACGAAAAAAACTATAATAGTTTAGCGGAAGACGGGGAAAAAATACTCGATATCCCTAGTGGCTGGAAAGTTAAAGTAAACACTAGGATTTATTATGATTTTAATGGTTTTTGTACTGGTGGAACGATTACTTTACTTGGACCTGATTTATATATGAGTGAGTACGTGATTAGCCCACCATTTTGCCGGTTTAACATAGATGAATAAATCTGTTGGATTTGGTCTTTTAGAGGCAATTGTTGCTATGGCCCTTATTTCAGGGATAGGCATAAGCTTATTTGCGTGGATTAATAGTAATATGATCACCCTGCAAAGAGTAGAAGCGGCACGTGCTCGCCACATGGCGATAGAAAATAGTATTGAATATATGCAAAATATTAATCCTATGTTAACGCCCGATGGAAAAGTAACCTTGGGCGATCTTCATCTAAGCTGGAATAGCACCTTAAAAGCGGCCCCTGTAGATATAAAGGATTTTAGTTTATATCAGGTCGCATTATATGATGTTGTACTTAATGGCTCTGATGCTAATAATCCTAGTTGGTTTGATTTTACAATGACGCTAGTGGCCTATAAAAAGGTAAGGCTCTATGATAATCCAATCCAGCTCATGCAATAATCGTGGGTTTACAATTATTGAGTTATTAGTCGTATTGTTAATTACCTCTGCAATCAGTGGCATTCTGCTGCAATCTTTGCAACAAGTGATGCATCTACATGAACGGTTTGGAAAAGTATTAATTGATGGAAAATATGAATTACTGCATAGAGATTGGCTATTGCAGCTTGTTTCTGGCTTAGCTCCAGATGAGACTGGGGGGCTGTATATTTTTAAAGGGGAAGAAAAATCACTCAGCGGCTTAAGCTTTGCCATGCCAGGTAAGCTGCCAGGTGTTCTTTCACCCTTTAAACTGGAAGCTATTTATCAAGCCAGTGATGACCAAAGTTATTTATATTGGATAGATGTTAATAAAAATAACAAAATGCCTATATTAAAGTGGAAAGGAAATAAATCAAAATTTATCTATATAGATGACGCGGGTGAAGCGTTCAATGAATGGTCTTTGCTACTCAATAAAATGCAAATACAAATTCCGCCTTTGATTATATTTGAATACGGAGAAAAGCAAGATAGAAAATCTCTAGTGTTTAGTATAAAAGTGAGCGGTAAAAGCAATACTACTCCTCAATTTGTGTGGGGTAAGTAGTTCGACATAAGTTATAAGCTATTTTTAAATGCAAAATAAAGTGATTTTTGTAAAGTATGCAAGCGCCTTTCTTGCGCACCGGCATCTTGGCGCGCAACGACTTCGTTATTTCACACCCTACGAAAAATGCATGATTGAAGAATGTTTGATAATTTATGCCAAGGTACTGAGTTAAAGATGAAAAAAAAGGGCTTTATTTTAGTGCTTACATTATGGGTGTTGGTGGCCATTATGTTGGCGGCGGCCTTTTTTTCGGAAAGAGTCGTGCAAGCCGTCCATGATGCAAAAATAAGTGAAGAGCATACAGCAGCATTACTTGGAATAAGTGATACTAAAGCTGAGTTATTATTTAGGATGGCAACTGCACCAAATGGCGTTTATGGCTTGGGTGATAATAACAACGCCGTACGCTTAGATGGTCAATTGTATTTTACGCATGGCAGCTATTTAGAATTACAAGATATGCGAGGCTTAATTAATGCCACACAATTTCCAAATCAACAATTAATGGATCTATTGCGTTTAATGGGTATTGATTCTCTAACCATATCGCGCTTAATGGATACCTTGCAAGATTATCAAGACGAAGATAATTTGCGTCGTTTAAATGGGGCTGAGGCTGCTGATTACCTTGCCGTGGGTCTTCCGCCGCCACCTAATCGTCCCTTGCGCAGTATCGAAGAGTTACAAGGCATCTTAGGCTGGAGGGATTTAAATTCAGAATTATTGACCCGTTTAATGGAAAGTATGAGCTTGGGCAAAGAGGTGCAAATTAATTTGAATACCGCACCCTATGATGTTTTACGGACAATAGAAGGGATGGACGAGCCTAAAACTCGTCGCCTTATGGCCCAAAGAGAGATTGAGCCCTTACTCTCCATTAATGCAGTTGCGGCGATCACAGGCAAAGATGCCGATTGGGTGATGTCTTTACGCAACGGCGTTGTAAGTGCAGCAGCAGTGCGTGTGAATCAATTTGCCAAGAGCCTACCTTGGGTGCTACGTTATGACATAGTGCTTACACCAAAGTCTGAGTTTTCGCCTTGGCATATTAATTACGCTTATAAAATCCCTAAGAAAGAGCGGTCTGATCATGAAATCCCCCTTCCTGCTCTACTCTTACAGCCTACTTCCTCGGGCCAAGCGCCTGTTTTACCCAGCCAGGGGGGAGCCCTATTGTTTAGATGAAAAAGGTTGGGGCAAGCAGGCCGTATTAACTAGAGCAAAATGCTATTACCAATTCATAGATTTAACGGGTGTGTCTTGGTGGATGCGTATGCAGGCGCTCAACTTGCAACTTCCCCTTTTTTTTAAATTAGCTCAGCCTAACTATCACATTGTTTGGCGGGGAAGCATTGCCTGCATTTGGGCTTGGGAAGGGGCCAGCTCTGCGATTCCAGAGACTTTATATTTTCTAGAGCAAAGCGAGGGCTTGTATTGCTTGGCTTTAGCCGATGGCTTTGAGGGCCAATATTGGCGGGAGGGTATTTTACGTGGCAGTCGTTGGTGGCATGCTGCGCCTAATAATCAGGAATGGATTAATTTTCAGCGTAGCCTAAGTCTTCAACCTACAGAGCAGCGTGCCGAATACGAAATAAGTAGGGAAAAGCACCTGCCTAAGCCTTGGGGGCAAGAGCTGGGGGTGCATTTATTGCTGGCTCAGAATATAGAAATATTATGTTACGGCACATTATTAATGATTTTTGTATGGTTAACCTTCGCTGTGCAATTGCAGATTTATCAATTGAAGCAGGGAGTGATTGCCTTACAAGTGCAGAATAAAAAAATGGCACAGCAAGCACACTACTTGCTAGAGGCAAGGCAAGCAGCCTTAGATGGCATCGCAAAAATTCACCAATATCAGACCCTACAGCCGCCTGCATCGCAGCTTAATTATATGGCGGTGCTTGCCCAAGCTTTGCCTGCTAATGCAACCTTAAAAGAATGGGAGTATCACGATGGCAGTATTCGCATTGTGGTACAAGGCGAAGAAAACGTCCCGCTTTCTAGAGCCGCCTTAGTTGAAGCATTGCGCAAGCAAAAACTCATTGAATCGGTTATTTCCTTAAGTGCGCCAGATAATAAATCTTTGGCTTTTATGCTTAATCGTCATGAAGTAGCTCGTTCAGGAAAATAAAATGTTTCCAGCTCTTCGATCAGAATTGGCTCAAAAGCCACGGCTACGCTTTGGGCTAGTGGTTATTTTATTAATTTTATGGGCTTACTACCTACTCATGCAGCGTGAGCAGCTTGGTTTGGCACGGGAAGCTTATCTTAAGCAAGCCAGTGAGAACCAAAGACAGTTTAGCCATTTAAGGGAGAGGGCTTGGCCTGATCGTGCCTCAGCGGTAGCAGCAAGCTTACAAAAAGAGCAGCAGCGTTTTTGGCAGGGAGCAGAAATAGATCTGCAGCTTGCTGCTTGGCAAGATTGGCTTAATCGGCAACTGATTAGCCTAAAGGTAGAGCAAGCAAAGGTAGAGGTGGTTGAAGTTGAAAATACCAGTGGGATGGCTGAATGGATACCCATGCGTGCAAAAGTTGGCTTTAGCTATAACAGCCAAGCCGTGCAGGATTTATTACAAAAAATGGACGAGAGCGACAAACTCATACAAGTGGAGTCGCTCTCGCTTAGAAAAGGCGCTAGGGTCGAGCTAAGCGTGCAATCTTTTGCACTACCCCAAAAGTCAGCGGCACTCAACACCGCTCCCAGCGCAGATAACAGTAAATGAAGCCCACTCTATGGCTTGCCCCTGTATGTTTACTACTCTTGGGCTGCGGTCTTATTTATGCCTTTAGCCCCGCCCTCCCCAAAATAAGCACTCGGCACATTGCCCGTGAGGATTGGTTAATGCCCAAGGAAAAGCGCATCGATCAGCTGAATGTGCAACGATTAAAAGAGCGCAATTTATGGGGAGAGAGTGTAGCAAGTACGGTGGCAACGAGTGAGCCTTTGAATTCGCCGGATTGGAATATTATCGGCGTGGCAAATACGGGGGTAAAGGCCTACATACTCCTTAGCTTTAATAATCAACCTGACAAACTGATCGAGTTAAAACAAGGAGACTCCTTGCCTGGAGGGGCAAAAATTCTTGCGATTGAACAAGATAAAATTCGTATTTTGCTGAACGGAAAATCTCGTCAACTCTTCTTGCAGCGTGATTAAAATGACTATAAAAACCAGCAAGGCCAGTGATCCATATTCAGCAAGCATTTTTCGTTTAAAACCCAGCATGGCTTGCCTTGGCGTGCTCCTTTTGAGCGGCTGTGCCAGTGTAGAAGAACAATGGACAAGGCATGATACCCTGCCTATACCCCCCGCTGTTGTATGGTCTGGTGCAGAAAAAAATGTGACCAGAGAGCAAAATATTGAGCCAAGTAAAATACAATTAAGCAACACGCCCACCCCACCTAAGCCCGAAATTGTCAGTACAGTACGCTCTGCTCCGCCTGCTAAACTAGTGAATGAAGTAGCCGACATTAATCTTAATTTTGATCAAATAAGTTTAAGCAACTTTATTAATGTGGTGTACGGCACGATTTTAAAGCGTAATTTTAGTATCGATCCCAGCCTAGTCGCTCGTAAAGATCTGATTAGCTTTCGCACCTCCAAAGCACAAACCCCCACCCAGGTGCTTAGCACAGTGCAGCTGCTCCTCAAAAGCTATGGAGTCGCCGTTACCGATGTGGGTGGTTTTTATCGAATTGTTCCAGATAGCAATACCAGTGGCTTTATGCCAGAAATTCGGCGCGGCTTTGCTTTGCCAGAAGCGCCCGTTGCGCTACGGCCTATTTTTCAATTGATTGAGCTAAAGAGTGTACGCACCTCAGATGTGGCTAACTGGGTTAAACAAATGTTTGGCAATCGGGTACAGCTGCAAGAAGATCCATCCAGAAATGGCATTTTACTCTCGGGTAATAGCGATGATGTCGCCGCGGCGCTAGAAGCGATTAATGTGCTGGATCAGCCCGCGATGCGGGGTAGAGTCAGTAAGCGGATCAGCCCTATTTTTTGGTCTGCTGACGAGCTATCTCGCAAGCTAACCGAAGTCTTAATGACAGAAGGCTATTTTGTTGGCACAGGCGCTGGTAGTACTGCACCGATTAACCTAATCCCTGTACCGGCGATTAATGCTTTACTGGTTTTTTCTGTGGATCAAAAAAATCTAGACCATGTGATTGAGTGGGTAAAGCAGCTTGATCAAACCCCTAGTAATGACAATGCTTCAGGTTTTTTTACCTACGCCGTACGCCATTTAGACGCTGAAGAGCTAGCTAAAACCATTCAAGAGGTCATGGGAGGGGGGGCGGCAGCGGCTGGGAAAACATCGGCTCGCGTGGTGGTGAGCCGTGCTAGTAATAGCCTGATTATTCAAGGTGGGGCAGATACCTATCGGCAAATTATGGCTCTAATGCGCGAGATAGATCGGCCTGCGCCATCGGTTTTGATAGCAGTAACCGTCGCGGAAGTGACCCTTAACGATAAACAAAATTTGGGCATCGAATGGGCTTTTTCGGGTAGTAATCCTGATCTAAAAGGCGGCACTCTGGGCGGCTTGGGTATTGGTACTACTGGGCTAACCATTAACTTTTTACGCGGCCTAGATATCCGCGCCGTACTCAATGCACTGGCCACCAATAATAAAGCGCAAATTCTCTCTAGCCCACGTCTTATGGCTAGAAACGGCGAGCAAGCCACCATCCAAGTCGGTAAAGAAGTCCCTATTGTCACTAGTCAGCAAAGCAATGCCAGCACGGCCACCGCCACGCCCGGCACACCAAGTAGTGGCGTGATTTTGCAGACCATTCAGTACCGCAGCACGGGTGTTATTTTAAAAGTAAAACCAGTGATCCATGCGGGGGGCTGGGTGGATTTAGATGTTTCACAAGAAGTCAGCGACGCAGCAGAAACCAAAAGTGGCGTCAATAACACCCCAACTTTTAGCACCCGCAAAGTAGACACCAAACTCTCGCTCAAAGATGGCAGTACCGTGATGCTGGCAGGCCTGATGTCACAAGCCCGATCAAATGCGGATAGCGGTATTCCGCTGCTTAAAGACATCCCTATTGCTGGGCAACTCTTTCGCAGCAATATCGACAGCAGCGAGCGCACCGAACTCCTTGTGCTCATCACCCCTTACGTGATCAATAATGATCAAGACGCACAAGCCATCACCCAAACCTTCCGCTCGCAACTGGGCAACTGGGCGCAAAGTGACACCTTACCCACTCGCTCTACAGCTGCGGCCAGTCTTGTCAATAAGCCGACTAGCCCTGTCGTGGCCAGCCCAGCAGCCAGTGAAGTTCAATCTACGGAAGCCGCCCCCGCCGTCGCGCCACCACCTGTCTACCTACCCCCAGCAGCAGGCAAACGCATCACCGATCCCGGCTTACTTAAAGAGCTAGGCATAAAAAATTAAGAGAAAGATAAGCCCCTTTATAAAAAACGTAGCTCGGATGAGCCAAAGGCGTTATCCGACAGCAATCCTCACCTAAAAATCGTCGAGCAAATCATTCAAAGCCCTTACCAGCCCGCTCAATCATCAAACCGCAGCAGCGAGTAGCACATGCTTGCGGCCGATGATCACATCCAGCCGTTTTATGTTGGCGGTAAAAACAGTCGGATAACGCCTCCGGCTCATCCGACTTACAGAAGCTTAAGGCAAAAAAAACGGCCCGCAGGCCGTTTTTGATGATGACTACATCTTACAAACCATTCGCAAAGCCGCTGGATTCGGCCAAGCCATTTGGGGTGTTGATATAATGTTGTACACGCAGGCCACCGGTTGGGGCGGTGACTTTAATGCGGTAGTTACCTGCTGGCAAGGTCCCCACGGCCGCATCGATCTGTGCACTGGTGTAATTCAGTGCACCACCGTTGGCTTTCATAGTGGCTAATACGGCCGTATTACCTACTTGCACCCCTTGGGCGTTCATGACGACAATCGTGGGTGCAGCATCAATAGAGCCGGTATTGATAAAGCGTAATACCGAGTAATAACCAGGCGCATTGCTCGCGGCAATAAAGTTATCTGCAAAGGCTGTTTTACCGTTGCTAACAATAGCGTAAGCATTGATTGCTGAGACCGTTGAATCCGCGTCGGTTGCTACAGATTTCTTGAGCACAGCAGAAATCTTCGGTGTAAAGACAGGGATATCTGCTGTGCCATTCACTGTCAGGCAAGCGAAGTACGAGGTCGCATTTGCAGCAGCAAGGGTTAGAGGGAGATCAACATTGGCTGTACCAGCGGTGGTTACTGCTGTTGAAAGACCTGTTGTGCAGTTTGCATCGTTGGCTAATTGCAGGCTAGAGCCAGTAGGCCAAGATGCACCGTTAGGTGAAACGGTTACCGTTAAGCCGAGTGCACCAGCACCTGTTGCATTGGTTGCCGTGTTGTAAGCTGTTGCACCTACACCACCAGGTCTCAATGCAGTGCCATCCGCGACAGCAATATTACCTAAATTGAGTAGCACTAGGTTTGTAAGGTATGCGCCAGCACCTACCGTTCCAACGGTAAATTTTTTGCCATTGGATGATGCATTTTGTACATCTATAACCTTGTTATCTGTGCTAGCGGTAGCTGTAAGCGTAATCCCCGCTGCGCTGGTAAATGCAGCGACTGCCGCACCACTGTCTGTTCCTAGTACAATCCCTGTCCCCCCAGGTCCGCCATAATTGCTTAATGCAACTGTGATATTCACTTTTCCACCCACAGTTGCGAGGGCTGATTTGATATTCTTAAATGCTGGGGTGGTTAAGGTAACGATCGGCACCGTGCCAGCCGCAACTGTCAAATTAGTGAGTACGGTTAAAACATCACCATTGGCATTTAAAGACCCGACTGTTGTATAAGTACCCCCCCCCGTTCCTGTGACCCCGACCGTTGGAACAGCATTAAATTTAGCACCGCCACTGAGTGTAAATGTGGTAACCAAGGATCCCCCTATTGGCGTGCTCGCAGCTCCCGTAAATGCAACGTTTGTTGCTGGAGTTGTTACTGTGGTGTCATCATAAGCTGCACCAAATGAATCCGCTGCAATATTAATGTTAGTTGCAGTTGTTGTGCCAGCAAAGGCGCTCATACCTGTCGTACCCAGCGCAGCAGCGATGGCTAATTTTAAGGCTAAATTGCTTAACTTCATGGTTACACCCCTAGATATAAGTAAGATATATTCGCAAGCAGTATTAAGTAACCACGTAAGCTTGCGCGTCAGAAATGACAATTAAATATAGACGACAAATGGTTTTTTTTCCGGTGATGAAGAAAAATTTCATCAAAATTTTTTCAGTATCAAATAAAGAGGCAGAAAACAAGCGGTGATTTATGTGTTTTGCTCAGGCACCGTCTTAACATCAGATTACAAAAGCCTTTGCATAAAACAAGCTGTGCGGATGAGCGGTAGGCGTTTTTCGTAGCTCGGATGAGCGAAGCGTTATCCGACAGTCTTCGTGCCTTAAGCTAGGCGATGCACTTTTGTAGGGTGCAAAACGCCGTAGGCGTTACGCACCGCGCGGCAGGGTGCGCAGCGATTTGCGCTGTCTATAATGCTGGGACAGGAGATTAATATGCTTACCATCACCGAAGCACTTATTCGCGCCGCACTGCCCAAGTGCCAATCACCCGCTGTCTGGGTGAGTGCTTTAAACCCCGCTTGTGAAAAATACTCTATCAATACCAAGGATAGAATTGCGTCTTTTTTGGCACAAACTGGCTATGAATCGGCGTCTTTTAATTGCTTGCAAGAGGATTTAAATTATTCCTCTGCGATCCGGCTGATGAAGGTGTGGCCGAAGCGATTTCCTACTGAGGCTTTGGCTCAGCTATATATTCAAACCCCTGAAAAGCTGGCCAATTTTGTGTACCAAAAGCGGCTAGGCAATGGTGATGCGGCCAGTGGCGATGGCTTTCGCTATTTGGGCCGAGGCATCATTCAAATTACCGGGCGATCAAATTATGCGGCACTGAGCAAGGCATTAGCCTTTGATTTTGTTCATGATCCCAAGCGCTTACTGGAAGCAAAGTTTGCCGCCTTAAGCGCTGCTTGGTTTTGGGAGTCAAATGGCTTAAACGCGCTGGCGGATGATCAAACTGATGATGATGATTTAGAAGATTTTACCCAGATTACAAAAAGAATTAATGGTGGAACGATGGGCATTCAAGCGCGGTTTACCCTATTTAAAACAATCATTGCGGCAATGTAGGGTGTGTAGCGGTGGTATGCCATGGTGCGTAACACGCTCTAGCGTTTTGCACCTTATGGAGGTGGTTTTGTAGGGTGTGCAAATGCTTTTCTTGCGCACCGTTTTACCCGCTAGCTGGCAATTCTTACTTTTTTGCCCGCTATATAGCGTTTGCCTTGGGCTTCTACAATCACTTGTATTTTGCTATCGGCCGCAACTTGAATCCGGATGTGCACGGCGGGCTGGGTGTCTGGGCCAAAGATAAACTCCGCAGCCAGCGGTGGTACATTACGTTCAATAATCAGCCACATTTTATCGGTATTGGGAATGTGGCTTTTTATATACAGCTTGATATCGTTGGGGGTGTCACTGATGTCGGGTAGCTTGATTTCAATTAGTTCCGATGCGGTAGCTACTGTCTTATTTTCGCCCACATTGTAAAGATCGCTGAGGCTTTTAGCCTCAAACAAAGCTTTGGGCCAAGCAGCTCTGCTGGGCATCGCCCACAAGCCAGCCAACAGGCCAAGGGTGCTAAACGATAAAAAACGACGACGAGTAAGTGCCATAGCAAGACCTCATTAAATATTGATTCGGGTGGATAAGCATTGACGCATCAACGCAGCAAGCGTTGCATGTTCAAGCTTATCGCAGAAGATTGCTTAATCTTAAACCGCAGCCAGTGCCTGCTTCAAGTCATCCAGAATATCGTCGATATGCTCAATGCCAATCGATAATCTCACCATATCTTCGCTTACCCCTGCTTTGGCTAATTCATCAGGCGTCAGCTGGCGGTGTGTGGTGCTAGCAGGGTGGCAAGCCAGTGATTTGGCGTCGCCAATATTAACTAAGCGGGTAATCAGCTTCAGTGCATCTTGGAAGCGTGCACCTGCCGCTGAGCCGCCCTTCACGCCAAATGTCAGCAGCCCCGAGGCCTTGCCGTCAAAGTATTTTTGTACCAGAGCGTGTGATGGGTGATCGGGCAGACCAGCGTAATTAACCCACTGCACCTTGCTATGGCCTCTCAGGTATTGCGCCACTTTAAGGGCGTTTTCTACGTGTCTATCCATGCGCAGTGCCAGTGTTTCCAAGCCTTGCAGAATCAAAAAGCTATTAAAGGGTGAAATCGCCGCACCCATATTGCGCAGTGGCACGGTACGGGCGCGGCCGATAAAGGCGGCTGGGCCGAATGCTTCGGTGTAAATCACACCGTGATAGCTGACTTCTGGCTCATTTAAGCGATTAAAGCGTTGCTTGTGATCTGCCCAAGGGAATTTGCCGCTATCCACAATCATGCCGCCGATGCTATTGCCGTGACCGCCGATATATTTGGTGAGGGAGTGCACCACAATATCTGCACCATGCTCAAAAGGGCGAGTGAGATAAGGCGTGGGCACGGTGTTGTCCACAATCAGCGGCACACCACCCGCATGGGCCACGGCGGCAAAAGCGGCGAAATCGACCACATTACCTAGCGGATTACCAATCGATTCGCAAAAAATGGCCTTGGTGCGATCATTAATCAGCGCGGCGGCCGCTTGCGGGTTATTGGCGTCAACAAATTGCACACTAATGCCATATTGCGGCAAGGTATGGGCGAGTAGATTGTAAGTGCCGCCATAGAGCGCCGTGGTGGCGATAATATTGTCGCCCGCCTCGGCAATGGTCATGATGGCGTAAGTAATAGCGGCCAAGCCTGAGGCCAGTGCCAGCGCGCCAACGCCGCCTTCCAGCGCTGCGATACGTTGCTCTAATACATCGGAAGTGGGGTTCATGATCCGTGTATAGATATTGCCTTTAACCTTTAAATCAAATAGATCCGCACCATGTTGCGTGTCATCAAAAGCGTAGCTGGTGGTCTGGTAAATAGGCACCGCCATCGACTTGGTGGTGGGATCAATTTCATAACCAGCGTGTAGAGCAAGCGTATCAAATTTCATGCAAAGCCTCCGAGGGGATGGAAAGTTCGTTGGAAACTTTAGCAGTAATATTTAGATTACAAAGATATTTTTTGTTCTTTCTTTAGAATTAATTAATTTTTTCATGGATGTAATTTACTTAGGCGATACAAGCAGTGTGCTTGCAAAGGATGGCCTTCTGCCACTTTGGGGTGCATAAAAGTCTGTGTATCGCGCTGCATACCTAATTTTTGCATTACGGCCTGTGAGCGCAGATTAGGCAGGGCGGTAAATGACACAATCTCATTCAGTTGTAGGGTATTAAAGCCAAAATCTAAGGCCGCCTTTGCTGCTTCGCTGGCGTAACCCTTGCCCCAATGCTCAAAAGCCAGCCGCCAGCCTATTTCTACACAGGGCGAAAACGGCAGCTCGGGGATAGGAATATGCAGGCCGGTAAAGCCAATAAATTGCTGCGTTTCTTTTAGCTCCAGCGCCCAAAACCCCCAGCCACGCTCGCTAATCAGTTTTGTTATCCGTTCTTGCAACGCGGCACTGGCCGCTGCATCCATAGGCCCAAGCAGATATTTCATCACCCGTGGATCGCTGCTCATTAGGGCGAAAGCTTCGGTATCCGACGCCCGCCATTGGCGTAATCGCAAGCGCTCGGTGGATAGTTCGATGATTTTTGGCATTAGGTTCAATTTAAATTAGTTTTGGATTTTTGTAGGGTGTGCAAGTTGTCTTTCTTGCACACCATTTTGCCTCATAAAAAAAGCCAGCCCTTATCAGGCTGGCTTTTGCGTGGGCTGTGAAACAATTAGCCAACAAATTGACGAGCATTGCGGAACATGCGCATCCATGCGCCGTCGTCGCTCCAATCGCTTGGGTGCCATGAGTTTTGCACGGTGCGGAACACGCGCTCTGGGTGCGGCATCATGATGCTGAAGCGACCATCGGCGGTGGTGACACCGGCAATTCCCTGCGGGCTGCCGTTTGGATTAGCCGGATAAGCTTCGGTGGTTTTACCATGGCTATCCACATAACGCATTGCAACCAGCGCCTTGTTGATATCGCCTTGCTGGCTAAAGTTGGCAAAGCCTTCACCGTGAGAAATCACCACCGGCATACGGCTGCCGGTCATTTCGCTGAAGAACAGCGATGGGGATTTTGTCAGCTCAGCCATCACCAAGCGCGCTTCAAACTGCTCGCTTTGATTACGGGTGAATTTAGGCCAGTGTGCAGCGCCAGGGATAATGCCGGAGAGATTGGCCATCATCTGGCAACCGTTACACACGCCTAGACCAAAGGTATCTGTGCGGCCAAAGAAGGCTTCAAATTGCGCACGGGCGCTCGCATTAAATAAAATTGATTTCGCCCAGCCTTCACCTGCACCCAGCACATCGCCGTAGCTAAAGCCACCGCAAGCGGCCAAGCCTTGGAAATTTGCCAGTTGTACGCGGCCAGAAATCACGTCGCTCATATGGACGTCGACGGCGGTAAAGCCTGCACGGGTAAACGCGGCGGCCATTTCGACATGGCCATTCACGCCTTGCTCACGCAGTATGGCGATCTTTGGGCGAATGCCGGTTGCGATATAAGGCGCTGCGATGTCCACATTCTGATCAAAGCTCAACTTGGCGAATAAGCCTTTCTCGTGCTTATCACTAAGGCGTGCATATTCGGCATCGGCACCGGCTGGATTGTCGCGTAGACGCTGAATGCGCCAGCTGGTTTCCGACCATGCTTTGTGCAGATCAATGCGCGATTCTTCAAGCACCAAGCGATTACGCGCTTTGATTTTGAGCTTGTCATCGTGGTTGGTGCTACCAATCACATGCAGCTCGGAGCGGATATCCACATTGGCAAAGGCGGCGATAACGCTGGCGGTGTCGCTGCGTTTTACCTGCAGCACTGCACCCAGCTCTTCGTTAAACAACACGCCCATGACGCGAGCATTCGCATCGCGAACGACGTCTTCAGCAGTGATTTCATCTTGCTGACGCTGGCGGCGGCGGCGCTCGATACACAGCTCATCAATTTCTAAAGTCACGCCAACATGGCTGGCAAACATCATTTCGGTGATGGTGGCAAACAAGCCGCCGTCGGAGCGGTCATGGTAGGCCAGCAGCTTGCCTTCAGTATTAAGCTGTTGCACGGTTTCAAAGAATGATTTCAGATGCGGCACATTCACGATATCCGGCGCTGAATTACCGATTTGCTTGTAAACCTGTGCCAGTGCGGAGCCACCCAAGCGACATTTGCCATCGCCAAGGTCAATCAGAATCAGATCAGTATCTACGCCGGTTTTTAGCTCTGGGGTCAGTGTTTTACGAACATCTGTAACCGGTGCAAAGGCAGAAATCACTAAGGACAGCGGCGCAACTACTTGCTTTGCAGCTCCCGCTTCATCCCAAACCGTTTTCATCGAAAGCGAATCTTTACCTACCGGAATCGATACACCCAGCTCGCGGCAAAGCTCTAAGCCGACAGCTTGTACTGTGTCATAAAGATTAGCGTCTTCGCCAGCATGGCCAGCAGGGGCCATCCAGTTTGCAGACAGTTTTACATCAGATAGCTGGCGAATCGGCGCAGCCGCAATATTGGTTAGCGCTTCACCCACCGCCATACGACCAGAAGCTGGGCCAGAAATCAGCGCCAGTGGTGTGCGCTCGCCCATCGCCATCGCTTCACCCAGATAGCTATCGTAAGCCATGGCAGTCACGGCCACATCGGCTACCGGTACTTGCCAAGGGCCAACCATTTGGTCGCGAGCGGTAAAACCGCCCACGGTGCGATCGCCAATATTAATCAGGAACGATTTATCGGCCACCGATGGCAAACGCAATACGCGGTAAGCGGCTTCTTTCAGCTCCAAATCAGAAGCGTCAAAAACAGCCAGCTCTGGCGTAATACGGCTCACGTCACGTGTCATTTTGGGTGGCTTGCCGAGTAAGACATTCATTGGCATATCGACAGGCTTGTTCTCGAAATGATCGTCAGCCAATACCAGATGCTTTTCATCAGTGACACGGCCAACCACGGCAAACGGGCAACGCTCGCGTTCGCAAATCGCTTCAAACGCCAGCAAATCTTTAGGATCGATCGCCAATACATAACGCTCTTGGCTTTCGTTCGACCAGATTTCCTTAGGCGCCATGCCTTTTTCTTCGATATTTACTTTGCGCAGATTAAACACCGCGCCTTGGCCTGCGTCATTCACCAGCTCAGGGAAGGCATTAGAAATACCACCCGCGCCTACATCGTGAATCGACAACACGGGATTATTTGCACCCAGCTGCCAGCAGCGATCGATCACTTCTTGCGCACGGCGTTGGATTTCTGGGTTGCCGCGTTGTACTGAATCGAAATCCAGATTGGCCGCATTGTCGCCAGTCGCCATCGAGCTAGCCGCGCTGCCGCCCATGCCAATCAACATGCCTGGGCCGCCGATTTGGATGAGCAGTGAGCCATCTGGCAAGCCATTTTTCTTAACGTGCAGCGCGCTGATATTGCCCAAACCACCGGCGATCATAATTGGCTTATGGTAGCCACGACGCTCGCCGTTTAGGTCTTCTTCGAATGTACGGAAGTAACCACAGATATTCGGGCGGCCAAATTCATTATTAAACGCAGCTGCGCCAATTGGGCCTTCGATCATAATATCCAGCGCGCTGGCAATGCGATCTGGCTTGCCGTAAGGCTGAGCTTCCCAAGGCTGCTCGGCGCCTGGGATATTTAAGTTAGATACGGTAAAGCCAGCCAAGCCAGCCTTAGGCTTAGAGCCACGGCCAGTTGCGCCTTCGTCGCGAATCTCACCACCCGAGCCAGTTGCAGCTCCTGCAAATGGGGAAATAGCGGTTGGGTGGTTATGCGTTTCCACCTTCATTAAAATATGCGTTTGTTCGGTGCTGAATGCGTATTCGGCGCTGCCTGCTTGCGGGTAAAAGCGGCCGATTTCTGCGCCTTCAATCACCGAGGAGTTATCCGAATAAGCCACTACTGTGCCCGCAGGTGCCGCTTTATGCGTTTCGCGGATCATGCCAAACAGGCTGTAATCTTGTTTCTCGCCATTAATAATAAAATCGGCGTTAAAAATCTTGTGGCGGCAGTGCTCAGAATTAGCCTGCGCAAACATGGTCAGCTCAACATCGCTTGGATTGCGGCCCAGCTTGTTAAAGTTTTCTACCAAATAATCAATTTCATCATCGCTCAGTGCCAAGCCAAATTCGCTATTGGCTTTGACTAGCGCGGCTTTACCGCCACCCAAAATATCGACAGTCAGAAAAGGCTTAGGCTCAAAGTGGCGGAATAACTCACGGCCAGCTTCGAGGCTGCTAAATACTTCTTCGGTCATTCTGTCGTGAACTAAGGGGAGAAGCAGGCTTTGCTCTGCTGCTGATAAGGGGCTGCCGCCTTCCTTGCTGGCGTAAATCACGACGCCGCGCTCAATACGTTGGATATTTTTCAAACCACAATGCTGAGCAATATCGGTGGCTTTCGACGACCAAGGAGAAATGGTCCCCAAGCGCGGCAAGACCATAATCAGGCTGCCGACGGCTAAGTCATGAGCCGGTTCGCCATAGTGCAGAATCTTGCTGAGGATGGAGTTTTCATCTTTCGTCAGCGCAGCGCTGGTTTCGGCAAAGTGCCAATACTCAGCATAAATCTGCGCGGAAATACCCTTAGCAGCGAGAGCGGCGGTCAGTTTTTCGACCCGGAAAGATGAAAGCGCGGTACCGCCGCGCAATTGGAGAACGTCAGCCATGTCTTTGATCTTTGATAGGTAAGCCTCGGGAAGTCGCAATGATACCCAAAAACGACTCATTTCGCCTCGAATATCGGCAAAGTTCACGAACTATATGGGATGTTTAGCAGGGCATACTGACTTATGAAAGGTGTTTTCTTGGTTTTGCTTACTGTTAGTTTTGTTGAATATTTTAATATTCTTGCACTCTGTTGATAATGGTGAAGGGCTGTGCTGCCATTTTTGAAATTATTTGCGTATTTAGGAGACTTTAGCGATTGAAGTCCTTGCGTTTATCGTGGCTCTCAATGGTTTCGCTGTTTCTTACTTTTAATGCCGTAGATAAGGTTTTCTTCATGCATATTTCAAATGGTGCATAAAGAGATCAGGAAGTAGTGGCTAGCTATAACTGCGCAATACAGGCAAAGCGCTTGGTTGGCTTTGCTAAGTGATTGCACTTACACTCCCTATGCTCAATGCGAGTGAGATGTTTCTTTAGCCAAATACATAAAATGATAAAAACGGAGTAGACCAGATGACGCAGCCAGCGGGTGCACATATACAGTTGAAGTGGGAATGCCTGACTAATCATTACGAGGGTGATCACTTTTTAGCCGAGCTGACGATTACTAATCTGTCTGATGTGGCTTTAAGCGGGCAAGATTGGGCAATTTACTTCAATACCTGCCGCAAGATTAAGCCTGAGACGGTGCAAGGCGGCGTGGTGATGGAGCATGTAAACGGCGATGTTTCGCGCTTTATTCCCGCCGCAGATTTTGCGGGCTTGCCTGCGGGCGCTTCGATGGTGGTTCGCTATCAGGGGATCTTCTGGGTTATTAATGAGACCGATGCGCCGCTGGGCTTTTATATTGTTTATGGCAATGCAGTGGCCGATGCGATTGGCGATCCAGAAATCGTGCCGTTTAGCCGCCCAGAGCAATGTAATCGTAATTTAGCAGATGCCGTGCCTTTGATGACGCCTGCATTACGTTTTGCTGAGAACCAAGCGCTTTCGCTATTGCCTAGCGACGCCGTTGGCAAAATCACGCCAACACCGCTCGAGTCGCATTGGGATGTGGGCCAGTATCAGATTACGGCGGCAACTTTGATTGTGCATGGCGAGGCGCTGGCTAAAGAAGCTGCCTTTTTGCGTGCTGCTTTGTGCGATGTATCGGGGGTGGAATTACAAAGAGCCAGCCGTGGTGCGGGCATTACCTTGCAAGTGGCAAAGGTAGATGTGGCCCAGAGTGGCGCGCCGCTAGAGGCTTACAGCTTAGAAATTAGTGCGGCAGGAATTGTGATTACTGGCGCAAGCGCGGCAGGTGTGATGAATGGGATTCAATCGCTGCGTCAGCTTTTACCCGTAGAGAGCTATCTTAATCCTCAGGCTAGCTTGGCCGTGCCTTGCGGCTATGTGATCGATGCACCGCGTTTTGCTTATCGCGGTATGCAGCTGGATGTGGGGCGTAATTTCTCCAGCAAGCAAACGGTGCTGCGTCTTTTAGACTGCATGGCTTTATATAAGCTGAATAAATTCCACTTTCACTTAACTGATGATGAAGGCTGGCGTTTAGAGATTCCATCTTTGCCCGAGCTAACTGAAATCGGCTCTTTGCGTGGCTTTAGCCCTAATGAAGAAAGCAGCTTGCTGCCAAGCTTTGGCTCAGGCGCTGTAGTGCAAGGCTCGGCGGGAAGCGGTTTTTATACTCGTGCCGATTTTATCGAAATCTTGCAATTTGCCACTGCTCGCCATATCGAAGTGATCCCAGAAATCGACGTGCCCGGCCATGCCCGCGCCGCGATCAAGGCGATGGAATTGCGCTATGAGCGTTTAAAAGCGGCTGGTGATTTGGCGGGGGCAGAGGAATATCTGCTTAGCGATTTCAACGATCAATCTAAATATGAATCGGTGCAGCTGTGGCACGACAATGTGATTTGCATCGGCCAAGAGTCTTGCTACCGCTTTATTGAAACGGTCTTGGTGGATATGCAGGCGATGTTTGCCGAGGCAGGCGCACCGCTCACCACCATGCATACCGGTGGCGATGAAGTGCCGCATGGTGCTTGGGAAGGTTCGCCCATCTGCCAAACGTTTATGCAAGAGCAGGGCATTCCCTCGATTCAAGCTTTACAAAATTATTTCCTTGCCCGTTATCGCACCTTACTGCAACAGCACAATCTGATTTTTGGTGGCTGGGAAGAAATCGCGCTATCTAAGCAAGACGGCAAGCATGGCCCGAATCCAGAATTTGTAGACGCCAAATTCCAGCCCTATGTTTGGAATAATGTCTGGGGCTGGGGGCAGGAGGATTTTGCCTATCAGCTCGCCAATGCTGGCTATCAAGTGGTGCTGTCGAATGTGACTAATCTGTATTTCGATTTGTCCTACGCAAAAGATCCGCAAGAGCCGGGCTATTACTGGGGCGGTTTTATCGAAACGCGCGGTGCTTATGAATTCTGCCCGCTGGATATTTACACCACGGCCACGGTGAATTTATTTGGCAATCCGCTCGATGCTGATAGCCTCGCCAAAATGCAGCGTCTAACACCTGAGGGCACTAAAAATATCTTGGGTATGCAGGGACAGCTTTGGGGCGAAAATGCGCGCAGCCAGGAGCGGGTTGAATATCTGGCGATGCCACGAGTGATTGCGCTGGCAGAGCGTGCTTGGGCGGCTGATCCGGGCTGGACCAAGATCAGCGATAAAGCCGCACGGGCAGCAAAAATGGATGCAGATTGGAATCAATTTGCTAACCGCTTAGGCCAGCGCGATATGCCGCGTTTGGACGGTTTCTTAGGTGGTTACGGCTATCGTATTCCATTGCCGGGCGCGCAGCGTGTGGATGGCAAGGTTGCGCTGAATGTATCTGCACCGGGTTTGGCTTTGCGTTACACCTTGGATGGCAGCGAGCCAACGGCTGAATCGGCACTTTATATCGAGCCGTTTGCAGCAGATGGGGCCGTAAAAGTTGCCAGCTTTAGCCGCACAGGGCGTAAGAGCAGGACGGTAGAGGCTTAAAACTGAGGGAATTTCGTAGGGTGCGCAAGGTGGTGTTCTTGCGCACCCTATGCAACGGTGCGTAACGCCTCTGGCGTTTTGCACCCTAAGTTTATGCCGCTATTTCGCCAACGCCGCCTTCAACATTTCTTCAATCTGCTGAACAATTGCCGCTTCCTTATCCGCATCGTATTGCTTAATTGCTGGCGTATGGATGTGGCCGACGGGGATTGTTACCCCGAGTTGATCGCGCAGCCGTAGGCTACGGTAGGAGATTTCGTTAGATAAATAGCCGCCACCAGATCCCTCTACCGATACTTCTTTGGCTAATTCGGCCAGATTTTTTGGGCAAAACTCTTTTTGCCGTAGGCTGCTGATGGTGCAGTTATCGTGCACGATAAACGGTGTTTGCACGCTGAGCATATTTTTGCTCGGTAGGCTGAATTCTACAAATTCTGCACCAGCTAAGGTGCTGCCTTTGAGTTGTGGCAGCACGGGTTTAGCCAGCGTTCCGCCCGTTTTAACATTTAAATTATCCGGAAAATCAGCCGAGCGGCGTAGGCTGGGGTAGCGCTCTAAATCGAAATCTTTGCGCCCCATACTGACGGTCACAATTAAATCAACAGGGTTTTTTAGGTAAGGCGTGAGCAGGTCTTCCACAAAGCCTGCATCAAAATCGGCAAAGCGTACGGGGGCAATCGCGGTTTCGATTTGCGCCCGCTGACCGTCTATCTCGATAAATTTGCCATCCAGCAATAGCGCAGCCAACCCCGATGGATTGCTTTGATTGATGTTTCTATCCAGCAGGAACGGATCAAAACCCGTGAGCAAGATGCGCCGTACTCCTTGGGTATAGCGAATATCTTGAATGCCACGGCTACTTTGTTCAAAGAGC
The DNA here is from genome assembly GCA_025360045.1 of Janthinobacterium sp. Lineage (GTDB taxonomy): Bacteria > Pseudomonadota > Gammaproteobacteria > Burkholderiales > Chitinibacteraceae > Iodobacter. The sequence continues at coordinate 27,434 of JANYCY010000078.1, forward strand.
GTCAGCCAGTTATTGCGTTGTGCAACATCGGCATCAAAACCAATCTTGCCATCACGGATGAGCTGAGTCATGGCGAGGCGAGCCCAGTAAAGAGGCCTGTCATCTGTGGTTTGTCGTGCTTGCTGGCGGGCATCGTTCCATAGCACTTGCCCAGCACTAATCAATAAGGCATCGACTTCCTTACTATTTTTTGCCGTGGCTAAGCTGATGCTCAGCTTGCTGATTTGACTCTCAAAAGGGGCGAGCAAATGTGGCATGGCGGCTTTGGCAGCATCTAATCGTTTTTCTTCAATACTTGCTGCAAGGCTGGAGGCGCTAAAAATTAGACTCAGGCAGAGGCAGGCCGCTTTTAATATCATTCTATTTTGTCCGGTGTGGGGGCTTATATTGAGTGCGTAAGCATAAGCCGATCACAATGCAGGCAGGCATAAAAAAACGCCTGAGCTTGCATACTGTTGTATGTAAGCGCCAGACGTTTTTTAAGCATGAGCAGTTGGGTACGCGCTATGTTGTCCACCATAAACTGGCTGACAACATAGCTAACCGCAAGCTACGGCAACTTGTATTTGGGAGTAAGGCAATTACGCTGCTAAGCGTGCAGCCACTACATCCCAGTCAACCAGCTTCCAGAAACCTGTCAGGTAGTTAGGGCGGCTATTACGGTAGTCTATGTAATAAGCATGTTCCCAAACATCACAGGTCAACAGCGCTGTGTCAGCGGTAGTGAGGGGTGTTGCAGCAGCAGAAGTATTTACGAGATCGAGTGAACCATCTGCTTTCTTAACCAGCCATGTCCAACCAGAGCCAAAGTTGCCAGCAGCAGACGCATTGAACGCTTCTTGGAACTTAGCAAACGAGCCCCATTTTGCATCGATAGCCGCAGCTAAAGCGCCCGCAGGTGCGCGGTCTGCAGCCTCTGCATTTGGCTTAAAGCCTAGCCAGAAGAAGGTGTGGTTCCAAACTTGCGCTGCATTATTAAACAGGCCGCCAGCTGGGGCTTTTTTAACGATTTCTTCAAGCGACAATGATTCGTTATCAGTGCCTTTGATTAAATTGTTTAAGTTGGTAATGTAAGTTTGATGATGCTTGCCGTAGTGATACGACAGCGTTTCTGCTGACATAAATGGAGCGAGTGCATCTTGTGCATAAGGCAATTCAGGTAGCTTGTGTTCCATCGTGATCTCCGATCGGGTATGTTTTTAGGCGCGAAACAGCTTGAATAAACATGGGGACTAAGCTTTGTTTTTTCAAGCGCCCAGCTAAGTGACAGCCCGTATTTTGCCAGCTTTCCGGTAAATTAAGTCGGTAATCTGTGCCAAATAGCGATGAGGCTATTTATGCTTACCTTATGTTTGCAATCATAATGCAGAGGCGCAGCAATACTCGGTTTTGGGACAAGCACCTGCCTGTGGTATCTTTCGCCGTCTGCTAGTAGTCGGTAAGACCGGCTTTGGGAATCTTAAATGACCATTCTTGCACTTATTATTGCACTGGCGCTGGAGCAGTTCCGGCCCTTATCAAATCGCAATCTGTTTACTTTGGCCTTTGTGCGCCTTGCCAATCAATTAGAACGCGGCCTCAATGCGGGCGAATATCGAAATGGTATGGGTGCTTGGTTGATATTGGTATTGCCTTTATTGATTGTCTCCTTTGTGGTGTACATGCTGCTGTGCCGCGTTAATGTAGGCTTTGCCCTGATTTGGGACGTGGCTATCTTGTATCTGACGATGGGCTTTCGCCAGTTTAGCCATGCTTTTTCAGGGATTTCTAAAGCCTTGCAGGCTGACGATCTAGATACTGCGCGTGCCTTACTGGCCGATTGGAATGGACAGCATACTTCTGAAATGAGCGCCGATGAAGTCTCCAGAATGGCCATCGAGCAAGGCCTTGCGGATTCTTATCGCTATGTATTTGGTACTTTATTTTGGTTTGTGGTGCTGGCTTGGTTTGCAGGCCCAGCGGGGGCTTTGCTTTACCGCGCCGCAAGCTTGTTGGCACAAAAATGGGGCCGCAGCTCAGGCGCGTTTGGCCGTTTCTCGCTGATGGTGCTGGAAATTCTCGATTATCTGCCGGTGCGTCTTACCGCTGCCAGCTTTGCGATTATGGGTAATTTTGAAGATGCTGTTTACTGCTGGCGCACGCAAGCTCAAAGTTGGACGGATTATATCGATGGCATTTTGTTATCGAGTGGTGCTGGCGCGATTGGCGTGCGTTTGGGCGACACTCTGCATCAAGACCACACGGTTAAATTCCGCCCCGAGTTGGGTGTGGGCGAGGCGGCGACGCCTGATTATTTGGCCAGCGCGGTAGGCTTGATCTGGCGCACGGCTATTTTGTGGATTGCACTGGTATTACTGTTTAGCCTTGGCTCGTGGCTAGGGCACGTTTAATCTAAAAGCGGACATGCGTCCGCTTTTTTTTATCTGAGGAAGTTGCTCATGCCTAGTATTCAAATCGATCAAACTAAGCTTAGCGTTAATAATATTTTCTGTGTTGCTCGCAATTATGTGGCCCATGCGGCGGAAATGGGCGCAAGCATCGGCAGCGAGCCGGTGGTGTTTATTAAGCCGAATTCCGCCATCTTGCAGTCTGGCCAAGCCTTGCAGCTGCCTGCATGGTCTAAGGATGTGCATCACGAGGCGGAATTAGTGGTGGCGATTGGTCGTGGCGGTAAGAATATCAGCAAGGAAAACGCACTAGGGCATGTGGCTGGCTACGCGCTGGGGCTGGATTTAACCGCCCGTGATGTGCAGGCAGAAGCCAAACGCACAGGTATGCCGTGGACTTTGGCTAAGGGCTTTGATGGGGCCGCCGTGCTTACGCATTTTGTGCCCGCGAGTGCCATTAGTAATCCATTTGAATTAGAATTCACTTTAGAAATTAACGGCAAAAGTAAGCAGCATGCCGATACGCGATTGATGGCGTTTGACGTAGCCACACTGATTGCATGGATTTCTAGCCGCTTTACGCTGCAAGCGGGTGATTTAATCTATACCGGCACGCCTGAAGGCGTGGGCCAGCTTCATTCTGGCGACCAGTTGCATCTGAGCTTGGGTGATCTGATTAATGAGAAGTTTGCAGTGGCTTGATGTCATTGGTCTGAAATAAGGCCGGTGTGCAAGATAATCGCTCTGCACACCGGACCTCGATTTAAACCGCAGGCAAACTAGATAAATCCCAGCGGGGTTGCACGGCATAGCTGCCTGCTGGTGTGGCAAATTTCAAGCGCTGAGCGCCTGCAAAGGCAATCATCGCGCCATTGTCGGTACATAATTCGAGTGGCGGGTAAAACACTTCAAAGCGGCGTTTTTTAGCTGCGGCATCAAGGCCAGCACGCAGTTGCTTATTTGCGCCTACGCCACCGGCAATCACTAAGCGATTCATCCCTGTTTGCTTGAGTGCGGCCAAGCATTTTTTGCTCAGCACTTCCACCACCGCTTCTTGAAACGCGGCGCAAATATCGGCCTGTGTTTGCGGATCAAGCGCTTCTTGCTTGTTGGCTAAAGTCAGTACCGCCGTTTTTAGCCCGCTAAAACTAAAATCCAAGTTGCCAGAATGCAACATCGGCCGTGGTAGGGTAAAGCGCTTCGCATCGCCAAGCTCGGCTAATTTAGATAATGCTGGGCCACCGGGATAGCCTAGGCCTAATAATTTGGCTGATTTATCAAATGCTTCACCCGCCGCATCGTCGACCGTCTCCCCCAGAATTTCATATTGCCCAATACCGCGCACGGCCATCAGCTGGGTGTGGCCGCCAGAAACGAGCAAGGCAATAAAGGGGAATTGGGGAGCGGGGCTCGCTAAGAGCGGAGAAAGTAAGTGTCCCTCTAAGTGGTGCACAGCAACCACAGGCTTACCCAAGGAGAACGCGAGGGCATTGGCCACCGAAGCACCTACTAAAAGCGCACCAGCCAGCCCAGGGCCAGCGGTATAGGCAATGGCATCAATATCAGCCAAAGATTTTCCAGATTCGGCTAGGCATGCGGCAGTTAGCGGCAGTGCGCGGCGAATGTGATCGCGCGAGGCCAGCTCGGGCACAACGCCACCATATTCGGTGTGCATGGCGATTTGCGAGTGGATTTGATGTGCAAGCAAACCTGCGTCGGTGTCGTATAGCGCAATGCCGGTTTCGTCACAAGAAGATTCAATGCCTAATACCAACATGCCAATAACTCTAAAAGGTGGAGATAATCTGCTATAGTAACGGGCTGTTGCAGATCTATAAAGCACTGATGCTCGATTGTCCTTTGACAGGTAGCAATAGTTTATGGATAATGCTACGCCTTGATTGATGTAAACGATTCGGTCTTTCAGATCATCGTAAAACAGGATTGCTCGATGCCTAACGTACGCGTAAAAGAAAATGAACCGTTTGAAGTTGCGATGCGTCGCTTCAAGCGTGCTGTTGAAAAAACTGGCCTGCTGACAGACCTTCGCTCACGCGAATTCTACGAAAAGCCAACGGCTGAACGTAAACGCAAACAAGCTGCTGCTGTAAAGCGTCAGCACAAGCGTCTGCGTAGCCAAACACTGCCACCAAAACTCTACTAAGAGTTTTTGTAGTAGCGCATGCCGGAAGGTCGCCTAGAGCGGCCTTTTAGCATTTCTACTTAATTAGATCGTTGCAAATGCGAAGGCCCAAAGGTCACAAACCGGCGGTGAGCTTGGCTAATGCAGCGATTTAATCCAATCACAGGAAATGATCATGACTCTTAGACTGCAAATCCAGAACGATATGAAAGCTGCAATGAAAGCGAAAGAAGCGGACCGCCTTGGTACGATTCGACTTCTGTGGTCGGCGGTTAAGCAGCGTGAAGTGGATGAGCGCATTGAGCTTGATGATGTGGCAATTACTGCAGTAATTGAAAAAATGTTGAAGCAGCGTAAAGACAGTATTCAACAGTTTGAAGCGGCCAATCGCCAAGATTTGGCAGATAAAGAAAAGCTAGAGGTATCGGTATTGGTGGCTTATATGCCGCAACAATGTTCTCCAGAAGAGGTTGCCGCTGCGGTAACCGCTGCAATTACCAGTCACGGCAAAACACCTGCCGCAATGGGCAAAATTATGGCCGAGCTAAAAGCCGCTTTGTCTGGCCGAGCTGATATGAGCGAAGTTTCTAAGTTAGTTAAAGCTGGGATGGCTGCTTAAGTATTGCAAGGGCGGGGCAACCCGCCGCACTGAAGTTGAGTCCATCTTTTAAGGCATAAAAACAGCACAAGATGGCAAAAATACCTGACGATTTTATTCAAGATCTCCTTAATCGCGTTGATATTGTTGACGTCGTTGAGCGCTATCTGCCGCTTAAAAAAGCGGGTCAGAATTACAGTGCTTGTTGTCCGTTTCATAAAGAAAAATCACCCTCGTTTACGGTGAGCCAGACTAAGCAGTTTTATCACTGTTTTGGCTGTGGTGCGCATGGATCGGCGGTAGGTTTTGTGATGGAACATCAGGGAATGAGTTTTCCTGATGCTGTGCGGATGCTGGCCGAATCGGTGGGGATGCAAGTGCCGGTGAGTGACGCACCGATGAGTGAAAAAGCCAAGGCCGCACCAGGTATTTATGATGTATTAAAAACCGCTATGAATTATTACCGAGCGCAGCTTAAAACTGCGCCCGCCGCTATTGAATACTTAAAGAGTCGAGGCGTAGAGGGTAAAACAGCCGCGCGTTTTGGCTTGGGCTTTGCACCCAGCGCAGGGCAATCCTTAAAAGCGGTGTTTGCTGATTACGACAAAAACCCTGTGATTAAAGATGCTGGGCTGGTAGCCGAAGAAGAAAATACCTTGCGGCGCTATGATCGGTTTCGCTCACGGGTGCTGTTCCCTATTTTGAATCAGCGCAGCCAAGTGATTGGTTTTGGCGGCCGAATTATGGGTAATGGTGCGCCCAAGTACTTGAATTCACCAGAAACGCCCGTATTTGAGAAGGGTAAAGAGCTATATGGCTTGCCACAGGCAAGAGCCGCGATTCGTGATCGTGGCCGTGTACTGGTGGTAGAGGGCTATATGGATGTGGTGATGCTGAATCAGCATGGCGTGGAATACGCCGTTGCCTCATTAGGGACTGCCTGCACGCCCGAACATATTCGCAAATTACTGAAGCTGGCCGACGAAGTGTATTTTTGCTTCGATGGCGATAAAGCCGGTAAGAAAGCTGCATGGCGAGCACTAGAAAATAGTTTAGAGCAGCTGGTTGATGGTAAAAAATTAGCATTCTTATTTTTGCCTGCTGAGCATGACCCAGATTCTTACGTGCAAGAATTTGGTCAGCTGCGCTTTGAAAATGCTTTGTTGCAAGATTCTGTGCCGTTGGCGCAGTTTTTATTGAAAGAATTATCTGGGCAAGTTGAGTTAGAGAGTGAAGAGGGTAGGGCGAAATTGATTTCTTTGGCGGCCCCAATGTTGAGCCAAGTGAAGGCGCCCGCCTTTGGCATGATGATTAGAAAGCGCTTGGCGGAGCTGTCTCGCTTAGAAATGAGCGAATTAAGCACCGTTTTAGACGGTAGCCCTGTAAGATCTGTGCCCGAATATGTGCCAAGTGAAAGGGATCAGGGTGAATCTGCCCCCGAGCCTTGGCAAGATGGGCAGGCTTGGACAAATGATTGGCAGCCTAATCAGCAGCAAAATCAGCCAAATACGCAATATGCACGGCAAAATAACCGGCCTGCGTGGAAGCCTAACTGGCAGCCAAAAGGTAAGTGGAAGGGGCGCGGCGACGAACGGATTCCCGCCCATATGATGCCAAGGCCAGCCCCTAGGGCGGCTCCCACTGGGCCTGTACATAAATTGATTCAACTGGTTTTAGCGCATCCCAATTTGGTGCGCCGTAGTGAGCCAGTATGGTTATCGTGGCCAGAGACCGATGCGATGGGTCTGGCACAAGAGTTGCTTCAAAAGATTTGTAACTATCCAGATTTGGCTAGTTTGCAAATCGTTGAATCATGGCAGGGCATGTTTGACTACGATGTTTTACATCGTTTGCTGATTTCTGGAGGGGAGTATTTTGATAAAGCCTCAGAAGCAGAGCTGGAAGAGCAACTTGCCGCTACGCTAAAAGCGGTGGAAGTCAGTGTGATTCGCCCTATGATGCAAGAGCGGTTTTATGCTCTGACCTATAAGCAAGCGAATGGTGGACTAACGGAGGCAGAAAAACTGGAATTTGCAGCACTCGTATCTCGCCGATAATCAACATTGGCAACCAATTGTAGCGATTGCTGTCTAATAACCTGCGTTTACAGCGTAAACGAGGACTATGGTGGCTTATTGTCACAGCGGCATCGGCATTGGTTTCGTCGTGAGATGCGGTGGATTTACTTACGCCGAAGAATGGTCACGTATTTGTGATACAATCTACGGTTTTTCCGAACATACCTGAATTCGAGAGACATGGCGGCAGATCAAGAAATCGACAAAGACGGTCAAGAGCAAGCTGATTCCCAAGTTAACGGGCAATCTGCTGAGCAGAAGGCCGATCCCGAACAACGTAAAGCAAAGTTTAAGATGCTTATCGTGCTCGGTAAAGAGCGCGGCTATCTAACCTACGCCGAGATCAACGACCACCTGCCAGATGACATGCTGGATGCCGAGCAAATCGAAGGCATCATCAGCATGATCAGTAATATGGGCATCCAGGTGTACGACGAAGCACCGGACGCAGAAGATATGCTGATGTCCGATGCGGCGCCGTCTGTGCCGGATGAGGACGCTGCTGAAGAAGCTGAAGCAGCTTTATCTTCTGTCGATGCAGAGTTTGGTCGCACTACTGACCCAGTACGTATGTATATGCGTGAAATGGGTACGGTAGAGCTCTTAACCCGTGAAGGCGAAATTGAAATCGCCAAGCGGATTGAGGACGGCTTAAAGCACATGATCCAAGCGATCTCTGCCTGCCCAACTACCGTTGCCTATATTTTAGGCTTGGTAGAAAAAGGCTTGGCTGACGAGATTCGTATTGATGATGTGATCGATGGCTTTATCGACCCTAATGCTGATGAAAACACCCCACCGCCAATCGAAGTGATTGAAGCGGAAGCCGCGGAAGCTGCTGAGGATGCGGACGATGCAGCTGACGAAGAAGAAGCCGAAGAAGACGATGGCAGCGCAGCCGCTAAAGCCAATCTTGAACTGTTGAAAGTTCAAGTGCGCGAGCATTTTGATATCGTGCGCGAGCACTTCGACAAAATGATCAAAGCGCTGGCCAAAGAAGGCGCGCACGGCAAAACCTATCTGGAACATCAGCAAGCGATTGCAGGGATTTTCCTGATTACCCGTTTCTCGGCTCGCCAAGTTGAATCGCTTTGCGATCAACTACGTGGCATGGTGGATGAAATCCGCAGCTGTGAACGTGAAATCATGGACATCTGTACCGTTCGGGTAAAAATGCCGCGTGAGCACTTCATCAAAACCTTCCCAGGTCGTGAAACAGATACGACATGGGTTGTGGATGAAATCAACTTCGGCCACAAATATTCCGCTATTTTGGCGCGCTATCAGCACGCCATTGTGGAAAAGCAACAAACACTCGCTCAGTTGCAAGTTAACGCAATGATCATGATTAAGGACCTTAAAGAAATCAACCGTCATATGTCGACGGGTGAAGCCAAGGCCAAACGCGCTAAGCGCGAAATGATCGAAGCCAACTTGCGCTTAGTGATTTCGATTGCTAAAAAATACACCAATCGTGGTTTACAGTTCCTTGACCTGATTCAGGAAGGCAATATTGGCCTGATGAAAGCGGTAGATAAGTTTGAATATCGCCGTGGTTACAAGTTCTCCACCTACGCAACATGGTGGATTCGCCAAGCGATTACCCGTTCGATTGCCGATCAGGCCCGTACCATTCGTATTCCGGTACACATGATCGAAACAATCAACAAGATGAACCGCATTCAGCGGCAAATTTTACAGGAAACCGGCATTGAGCCGACTCCGGACGAGCTCGCTGAAAGAATGGAAATGCCGGAAGACAAGATCCGCAAAATCCTCAAGATCGCTAAAGAACCGATCTCGATGGAAACGCCGATCGGTGACGACGATGATTCCCATTTAGGCGACTTCATTGAAGACGCAAACAACTTGGCCCCAGCTGAGGCCGCTATCTACGCAGGCCTGCGTGAAGCGACCAAGGAAGTGCTGGATACCCTGACACCACGTGAAGCCAAAGTACTGCGTATGCGCTTTGGTATTGATATGAATACCGATCACACGTTGGAAGAAGTGGGTAAGCAGTTCGATGTTACGCGCGAGCGTATTCGTCAGATCGAAGCCAAGGCCTTACGTAAGCTTCGCCACCCGACTCGTTCAGAAAGACTGAAAAGTTTTGTTGAAAGTCAGGCCAGCGAAGGTTAATATAGCGCCTCTTATGGGCCTGTAGCTCAGTTGGTTAGAGCAGAGGACTCATAATCCTTTGGTCGTCGGTTCAAGTCCGACCGGGCCCACCAAAAATCAAGGACTTAGCTTCGGCTGAGTCCTTTTTTTTTGCCTACTGTCAACCAAGTGTCAACCGCGCCAGAGGATTCAGGCTGCGAACCTCTTGCAAATGCTCTGGTGACAGGTGGGCGTAGCGCATCGTCATCTTCAAATCACTGTGTCCCAGCACTCTTTGCAGCGTCAAAATGTTTCCCCCATTCATCATGAAGTGGCTCGCGAAAGTGTGCCGCAGTACGTGCGTGAGTTGCCCAGCGGGAAGAGTAAGCCCGGATCGGTCTACGGCTTCTCTAAATGCGGAATAACAGTTCACAAATAGCCGTGCTCGCCCATCCTTGGCGAGCTGCTGAAGTTCGGCCTCTAGTTCAGCTGAAATCGGGATAGTGCGGTTTCTTCCACTCTTTGTTACTGCGTATTCAATTGCCCCTTGTCGAAGCTGCGTAGGCTTGAGCCCTTCTGCTTCACTCCAACGCGCACCGGTTGCGAGGCAAATTTGACTGACTAGTAAAGTGTCGGGGTTGCTGCTTTCGGACAGAGCAGCAAAAAGCAGCTTTATCTGGTCATTAGTCAAAAATGTTAATTCTTTCTCAACAATTTTAAAGCTGCGAATTTCGGAAAGTGGATTTTCCCCACTCCAGTGATTGAGGCGCTTAAGTTCGTTGAACATGGCTCGCAAGTAGGCATGTTCACGATTGATAGCATTTGCAGATATGCCAGCTTCAAGTCGCTTTGCTCGGTAGGCAGCAAAATCATCTGCGGAAAATTGATCTGCTGTTGGGTTGCCAATGGCATTGATGAGCAAAAGTAAGCGAGATTGGGTGTTCTTACCAGCTCTTAGCTGCTGGCCATGGTTGATCCACCAAACGTCTAATAATTCCGAAAGCCTACGCGTATCGCGTTTTTTGGGCTGCCAATCGGGCTCTTGCTGGAGCTGCCCTTTCAGCCATGTTTCCCACTCTAGGGCTTCGCGTTTTGTGCCAAATGTCTTGCGGTAGCGCTTGAAGCCTCTTCCTCCGGGCTGAATATCAACGATCCAGCCGGATTCAGTTTTTTTAATAGTCATTGGTGTTCTTATTGTTCTTCGGAATCATGTTCAGTTGCGAAATTAGACTGATCCACCGTGAATTTAGATCTGCGAAGTAGGCGTGGGTCGAACCTGCTTTTTAGTTTGTCATCCTCTTCTTCTCTTTTTTCCATAAGGGAAAAAATCTCACGGCTTTCATTGTCTAAAAGCTCACTCCTCTCTTCCATAAACATCGTTTCTAAAATTTCAACTTTTCGACGTAAATATGCGTTTGCACTTTTTCGCGCAGGGTCTTGCCGAAGGTTTATTTCAAATTCGTATCCTTCGGCTGGGGAGATGTGCCCATGTTGACTATCGGTGATGCCCGTTGCTAGCCAAAGTGCAAATTGTGGCCATTGTCGTGCTATGGCTTGGATCATATCTGCGGTCGGCTGTTGTTTACCGGCCAACATGTTTTTCCACCGTTCTGAACTGATTGAAGTGCTCTCTTCGAGCAGCTTTAGGCGGCGGTGCGAAGTCGTGCAGGTGTGGATGATCTGCAACAGTCTTTCCTTTATTTCACGAGAAGACATTATTAAACCCCCTTTAGTGGTTGACATACACTATTGGTGCATGATGTACTGTGTGCACTAGTCGTGTATTTTAACCACTTTTCAAGGCTGTACATATGTCGTGCAATGATATTTCTCCTCTGGTTACGCGCCAACGCTTCTCAGAACTTTGCGGTGTCACTTTAGATACGGTGAATAAGTGGGTGGATCGCGGGTATTTACCGGTCGTTGCTATGGGACGTTGGTCATTGGTCAACATTGCTTTGATTAATGCACGCTGTTTAGAAAAAGAGTTTCAACCACTCAATGACAACATTGTAAGCCTTGATGCGCAACGTCCAGCAAGTCATGCCCGCAGCGCGTGAGCGCGAGGACATGATTTGCTGCTCGCTGCGCGGTTACGGGGACTTTGTACACATTCAAATTTAATAGGAAACAAATCATGAGCACGCCAGAAAAAACCATCGTGAATCGCACGCTCCTTGCTGGGCGGGTTAATGCAGTTCGAAAATCTGAGGATGTTGTATTCACAGAGCTGACATTGCCATCGCCTGATGCATATTCGCAACCAGCGACAGTTGAGATTCGTAGCCGAAAACGGCTTGGACAGGTTGGTGAAACAGTTGAAGTCTCTGTTGTTTGTGGCGGCTATCGTGGCAAGTCATTTTCATATCAGGACAAAGACACAGGGGAACGTTTTACACGTCGTCCCGTTATTAATTCGTTCTCGTCAATCGAGGACTAGGACTAGAAATGGCCTCGTCTTCTGATTTCTTTCACCCTGAAAAAGTTCAGCAGCGACAAGCGGCTAGTAAAGCTGCTTTTGTTGACGGTGTACTGCAAAAAGTTCACTCATCGCTGCATCCATATCTGCGCAATAAATGGCAAGAGCTGCACGATACAGTCAATGAACCAGCAGCAAACCTTTGGCTTCGACAATTTCGTGATTCGCTTAGCAGTATTCCATTTTCGCCGGATCTGGCGGCAGATGATGCTGAGTTGAAAGCGTTGGCAAAAAAGCGTGCAAATGAGATGAAAGAGATCTACGCACGTAATCGTTTGGGTTTTGCGGGTGGGGAAATCAGCGTTAGTGCAGCGCAAGGGGACATGAAGTTTTTGGCTGGGATTTGTGGAGTAAATGAGGATGAAAAATTATTTATTCGTTTAAATCCAGTCGGTCAAAACTCTGAAGAAGTAGCTGCAGAAAAAACAATTAAGTATGCATTAGATAAATATCTTGCGCCGGTTGACAGTGAAGCATTGGAGGGCGCGATTCTGCGGCTAATGGACTCTGCGTGGTGGATAAGAAAACTACGCGTTCATCAAAAGCAAGCGCTTGAGCATGAGCGAATTAAATTCGGATTTGTCGGGAAATCACAGTCGCCTTATGTTTCTTACGATGAATTAATTAGATTCGTTGCTCAACGCACCAAGAGTAAAAATACACTCGAAAATATAATTGTTGTAAACGATCTCGGCGAGGAATTTACGCTTGCTGATTTTGTTGCTCTTTCAGTTTCTAATCCAGAAATAAGGATGGCTGAATTAATGACGCGTATTGCTGGTATTGAGTCAATCGCTCAGGAATTGGGTCATTGCGGTTTGTTTATTACAGTTACATGCCCGTCGAAATTCCATGCACAGAAATTAGATTATTCTGGTACGCACTCAATTAGAAATGATAAGTATCAGGAATACACCCCTAAGCAAGCTAATGAATACTTATGTAACGTTTGGGGCCTACTCCGAACTGCATTATCAGATCACGGTATTAAGCTGTACGGCATACGGGTTGCAGAGCCGCATCATAATGGATGCCCACATTGGCATATGTTGATGTTTGTCGAACCAAAATATCGTGCGACGGTCGTGCGATTATTCCGTCGATATTTTCAGGCTATGGATAAAGATGAGCCGATGGCATGGAAGTATCGATTCAATGTAAAAGATATTGATTGGAAGCGTGGGAGCGCAGCGGGGTATTTAATCAAATATCTCTGCAAGAATATCGATGGTACAGGAATGATTGATGCCCAAGGCTTTTTAGCTGCTGATTTTGATTCTGATTTAGATGTAATTCATGCCGCAGAACGCGTGAATGCTTGGGCTAGTTGCTGGGGCATTCGTCAATTCCAGTTTATTGGTACTCCACCTGTAGGAATATGGCGTGAATTGCGCCGGATTGATGGCGAAGTTAGCGAAGAATTTACAGCGGCAGCTGATGCTGCAGATCGTGGGGATTGGGCAGAATTTACAAGAATTATGCAGGTTGATCGCAAGGTTTTACTAAAGAAAGACAATGGTCTTAATAAATATCGTGAGCCCACGGAAAAGATTAAAGGGCTTATTGATGTAGCAACAGGTGATTCAATCATTACGCGTGAACGTGAGTGGGAATTGATTTTTGTCGGTGGTTCTGTTTTTGATTTTCCTCGGACTAGTGACAATAACTATAGAAACGATCAACCCATTGAATTTAATAAGAAAAAAACTGAATCCGAAGTTGGTAGAACACATAAATTGGCAGTTGCCAATATATTAGAATTTGATCAGACGAGTTTAAAGCGCAGAAGTCGTTTAAAGCCAACTATCAATTCGATAAATCAGCAAATGGCAGGTGTCACATGAGCGCAGGCATCGTTGCAAATGTGCTGGTGTGTGCTCCCGTTGCTGTTGCACCTACACAAGTTCAGCAGCAAATTTGCCCAAAAATTGGCAGTCAGTTTTATCAGCCACGTCAAACGCAGGCGTATCTATTGGATACATCACAACAAAACAATTTTGAAGCTGCTGTCGCTCAATTTGATTATGCATATGCGTCGGGTATTTGGGCTATGTCATTTTCGACAGTCGTAAGTTTGTATTTTGTTAGTCACGGAATCGGTTTAGTTCTCGGCATAATCCGCCGTGGCTAATCGTTGTAACGAGCTGAGCGTTTTCTCAGTATTTAAATAAGGGATATAAAAATGAAATTACTTAAAAAAGCAGGATTATTAGTAATTGCCGCTGTTTTAGCTCCAATTACGTTTGCTGCTGGAACCGGTCCAGATTTGACTGCTTTAACCAGTGCTGTTGATTTCGGCACCGTTATTACCGCTTTGCTGGCAATTGCTGGAATGTTGGCGGGCGTATATATCACAATTAAAGGTGCAAAAATTGTGATTGGTATGATTAAGGGTGGTTAATACTCGTTGATATTAAAAATTGGTGCGGCGAAAGTCGCATCAATTATTTGGAGTGCTTTAAATGACAATTAATCAGCTGTGGTATTTGTTCATTTTTGCATGGGGGATTGTGTGCGCTTGGGCTGTAATCTCTGGCTTTAAAAAGGATGTTTAAAAGTGCATAAATTCCTGATTGTGTTGTTTGTCATATTTGTCTCAAAAAATGTTTTAGCAGGTCAGGCTCTTCCAGTCAGTCCAATGCAGCGGGTATTTTCTGCGGGTGTGCAAATCAAGGCAGCAAAACGGGGGTTCGCAGTCAATGATCCGAGGTACGGGGCTACTCTTAATTCTATGTCTCTTGGTGCAGCCAGTGTTGCTGGAACAACTGCTGCGGCTGTCGTGGCAGGAGCTATTACAGCCCCAGCTTGGGCTACAGTTGCGATTGCTGCTGGTGTTGGAGCTGTGGTTACTTTTGGAATTAACTTGGCGATTAATGGAGCCATAGAGTGGATTTTTTCACCCAATGAAAATGATCCGACACCAATTACGCAGAAAAGAAAGCCAAAACCAACGCCCCCTACAACTGGCGGTTTAGTTGAAGGCGGAGAATATTGGAAAACGAATAATTACATGGCTAGTGATGCCATGAGCACGATTCAGGCCGCGTTTGCTGATGCTTACAACTCAACATACTCAAAATTCAAAGATTATAATTTTTATCTGGATGGTTGCGCCGCTGATTCACCAACAACATTTAATTGCATAGTAAAACGTGTTGCGATATCTAATGGAGCAACAACTAATTATTCTAATTTTCGAGCGGGGTTTTTTTCTAGTGGCGCTCCACGAAATTGTCCGCAAGGCCAGGTATCAAATTCAACAGGCTGCATTACACCTATGAAGTTGCCTGAGAATGTTCCAAATTTACCGAATGTCCCTCCTGAAGCTATTAAATTAACTGTTCCACAAGCAATTAATAATTTATCCCCAGCAGAGTTGGAAGAAGATCTTTCACCAGAGATTATTATCCCAATTTTTGAAAAACTGTGGCGTGATGCAGCCGCTAAGCCCGGGTACGCTGGTTTGCCTTACCTTCCAAATGACCCCCTTACCGTTCCAGAACTTGTCGAGTGGAAGAATAATAATGCGGCCGACTGGCCGCAGGTACATCATTTTGTTGATCCTCAGCCAGCAGTTAATAAGCCTTGGAGCTTGCCCCCTGTTCCGTCTTCGTCTTCTTCTGCCAAAGACCCCAATACAAACCCACCTTCTTCAACAAACACCAACCCTGCTGCCGAAAATCCATTACAAAATATTGGGCCTGATCCCAATATTGGGGCACCTCGCCTGGAAGATACGCCGACTGCTCAGCAGATTTTGCAACCGCTATTTAATTTATTCCCTGATTTTCGATCTTTTGTCATGCCTTCTCATCAATCGGTATGCCCAAAGCCATCCTTTGATGCATTTGGCTCAACATATGTACTTGAGTCACATTGCAAAATTGCAGAGGAACAACGCTCAATTCTTTTGTCAGTGATGGGCGCCGTTTGGTTATTGGCTGCGGCAATAATTATTTTGAGGGCTTAATTTCATGTATGGTATTTTATTATCGGCGTTAAATACAATACTTGGCTTTGTTGTAAGATCAATTATTGTTAAGGAACCTCTGCTCAAATCACCTGCTAAAATAACATCACATCAAGGGCGCGAGATTAAAAATGAAAAAATCTGGGCAGCTAAGTTTTTCAGATGCGGAGCACGCATTAAAGAAAAAACAAACGCGTCGTGAGCGAT
>JANYCY010000088.1 GCA_025360045.1 Janthinobacterium sp.
AAATATGGAAATAAAAGGGAAGTAGCGCTGAAATTTTAAAAAAAATGCAATTTAATGCAGGATTGTACGTTTTAAATAAAAAAAGTAGTGTATTTAAATTAAAAATACATCTGCGGTGAGTTTGTGCAGACCTTCCTTAGAGATTGTTTTAATTCCTTTTTTTAAGTCGAAAATGTAAAACAAAATGTATTTTTTTAAATGAATCATTGAGTAAAAAAAGCCCCACAGTATTTTGTGGGGCTGCAAAGAGCGGCAAGTCAAAAAAAGGAATATTTAGAACTTGTAAGTCAGCTTGGCCGAGGCAAAGCGGCCGCGTGGGTCTGCTTGTGTGTGGTCAAAGAAGTCAGTTGAAGAATCCCACGGTGGGCGGGTATTGCTCAGATTCAACACCTTGGCGGTGAGAGTGGTGTCTTTGGCGAGCTTCCAGCTGGCGGTCAGATCAAAGGTGTTGAATGAATCTACGTATTTGACTGTGTCATTTTCGCTCGGGTTGGCTTGGTCGTAACCGCCGATATAGTTCCATGTCAGGGTGGTTGACCATGCGCCGATCTCCCATGTGGCATCGCTGACGGCGCGCCATTTTGGAATCGAGCCAAATTGGTTGCTGCCTGCGCCATCGGTGAGCGGCTCGCCAGTGGAAAGCGGCTCGGCAAATCTTAAAACATGGCTGATCTGGCTGCCCAGTTTTAAGCTGCCGTAGTCTTTGCTGTTAAAGCGCTGACGTAAATCCAGATCAATGCCTGATGTTTCGCGATCGCCCATATTGCTGTACTGGCGATAAAGCGTGCTGATGCGTCCCTTTTCATCGCGCACAATTTTGCTTGGATCACGGCTTTCATTCGCAATAATATCAGCGCCACTTTGCGTACCGATCAGGCCGCTTTGCTTGACATTGTAGTAATCAAGGCCAATGCTGCTGTCGTTTGTTGGCGAGAGCACAAAGCCCAGATTAAAGTTATCCGATCGCTCTGGCTGCAGATCTTTATTGGCGGCAATAATATTGGTTACGCCACGTGATTTGGTCGGTGCAATTGGATCACGCGGATCAACCACCGATCCGTAGCTGACTGCCGAGCTTTTGGTGATTTCTGGCAAAGAGGGTGCACGGAAACCGCGTGAAGCAGAGCCGCGCAGCAGCAGCCAGTCTGCAGCCTGATAGCGGGCACTGGCTTTAGGCGAGAAAGCATTGCCAAAATCGCTGTAATGATCGGCCCGTGCAGCTAGGTTGACGTTTAAGTCTTTAATGACGGGGATGTTGAGCTCGGCAAAGAGCGCCGTGACTTTGCGCTCGCCATCGATAATATTAATCGCCGGGCGCAGCTCAGTGCCTGAAAGCACGGCATCGGAGGTGCGTGAGTCCATTTTTTCCTGACGGAACTGCGCACCAGTAGCAAAGCCCACACTGCCAGCAGGCAGCTCGAACAATTCGGCAGAGGATGCACTGATGTCGGCGGTAATCAGGCTGGATTTGGCTGGGCGTAGGGTGGAAAGGCGCAGACGGTTGCGGACTTCTTCGCTGTTTTTAGATTGATCGGCAAAGTTGTAGCTGCCGTCTTTTAATACTTTTTCGTATTCATAGCGGTTTACAAAATTCTGTACGGTTTCTTCCAGTGTGCTTTGTGAATAGCCAAGAGAAGCATCCCAATCCCAGCCAAAGGCCGTGCCTTTGATGCCGGATAAAACACGATGCAGGGTCACTTCATCCGTTTTCAGACGTTTACCCAAATCAAACAGCGTGGCGGTGAAATCCAGCGGCGTGGTGCCAGGGTTGTTGGGGTGGCCTACCGGCAATTTATTGTTAATGGTTTCTAAAGCTTGTTTCTGATTATTCCATGCGCGCAAGGTGCTGCTGACAGTGAGTGGGGCAGCAAAAGTCAGGTTAGCGCGGGAGAAACCATACAAATATTCTGCATAGGCTTGCGTATCATCGTTAATCCGCAAATTGGCGCGGGCAAAGGCGTGATAGCGCTCAATCCCTGGAATCAGCGTGCTGTAGGGTGCATCGTTATAGGCCAAAACTTGGCCGGTTTTGCCGGTCGTAATGCTGCCGTAATCCGTAAGCTTGATCGGGCTTTGCGGACCGCCCAATAGCTTGGTGGGGTCGCCATCGTAGTAATTAGTAATCACTCGGTTCAGGCTGCCACCCGATTGGTTTCTGAAGTCGCCATCTTTCATCCAGCTCACATCGCTTTGGTCGAGCTGATCGCGTTTTTGCCCGTCTAAAGAAAATACGACATTGAAATTATCTTCATTGAAATCACCAAAGCCGGTTTTGATGGAAAAGTTCTTTTCAGTTTGCCCGGTGCCTTCGGTGGATGAGCCTAGTTCGGCGCTCAACTCGGTGCCTTTAAATTCTGAATACAAAATAATATTCACCACGCCCGCGACGGCATCCGAGCCGTAAACAGACGATGCGCCATCTTTTAAGATTTCAATTCTTTGCACGGCCGCCATAGGCAGGCTGTTTAGATCAACAAAGGTTTCTTGTAAGTTTTGTGCCGTGGCATAGCTGCTGATGCGCTTACCGTTAATCAACACCAAGGTGTTTTTCTGGCCTAGCCCGCGTAAGGAAACGCCCGAAGTGCCTGCTGAAAAGCTGCCGGTAAATTGCTCGTTATAGCTATTGCCGCTATTGGCAGAGATGGAGCGGATGACTTCAGAGACGCTGGTTTTGCCGCTGGCGGCAATTTCTTTGGCGCTGATGACTTGCACGGCGGTTGCGCCTGCTTTTTGGCTGATGCGAATATTAGAGCCGGTTACGGTCACGCGTTCTACTTTATTGGGCGTGGTTTCTGCTGCAACAGCAGGAAAAGCAGCGCTAATGGCTAGCGCGATGGCTAATGGTTTAAACATACTATCCTCGGTACATATCTGTGGAGCTGAAAAAAAGGCAAAGTTTGTCCCTGCGCCTTGTCTGAGCAAGGAGCGGTTTTATGCTTTACAGGGGCGATTTAAAGAGAGCGGCGGCAGCAGTGGCTGTTGGGTAGGGCGATCAGAGGGAAGATATTTGCTTGCATGGTGTTACTTTCTTAGTAAGGTTGAAACACTATAACGAGTATTTAAAATTACCAAAAAGAATATAAAATTAATTATATATATTTATTTGGAATATAAGGGGCGGAGCGGGGAGTAAACATGGCAGAAAATGGCAGGGAAATGTGCTAATGAGGGGTAATCTGCCTCAGTGTTTAGGGTTTTTTGATTGGAAATCAAAAGCTTGGCTGATGATCAAAATGCTTAAGCTTAAAACGGGGGAGTAAAGCTGTGAATCCTTGATTCAGCAGTCTGTATCGCGTTGTATAGAAAAATACATGGGTTCGATGGTTTTCTTCTCTGTGTTTTGTGGTTTTTTATTGTTGCAATTCAGGCTTTAGCTAGGGGCTCATTCTGGAGTGCAAAAAAAGCGCCGCTCATAAAATGAGCGGCGCTTTAGTATGGTAGGCAGAGCGCTTAGCTCGCCAGCTCTTCACCCAGCGCAGTAATCAGCTCTGGAATAAACTGACGCAGCTCACCCACAGACAGGGCAAAGCTAGATTCAAACATCGCGTCTTGGCTATCCACATCCGCGTCTTTTAGCTCGTCTTGCAGCACATCTAGCATGCTCATGCGCTTGATTTCTAACTTTTCAGTGAGTTGAAAAGCAATTCGCTCATTCCACGCCATGCCCATTTTGCTAACTAGCTTGCCGGTAGCAAGGTGCTGCTTGACTTCATCGCTATGCAAATCCTGACGCACAAAGCGGGCAATCGCGCCATCGTCGCCGGGGAATTTCAATTCGCAATCGGCATCTAGCTCAAAGGGCACCGGCACTTCGTTTTCTAGCCAGCTGGTCATGGCGGTTTGCGGGGTGATTTGCGTTTGAATCAATCGTGTTGGCAAGCTGCCCAGCGCATCTCTTAAGCTGACCAGCAGGTTTTCTGCTTTGGCGGCGGCGGCACTGTCGACCAGAATCAGATTGAGTTTTAAATCGATCAGGGCGCGGTGGGTGCTGACGCGGGTAAAGGCGCGTGGGCGAAGTTCTTCGGCGACGCGTTCACGAATATCTTTGGCCTCTTTGCGGCCCACTTTACGCGCTTCTTCTTCCTCAATATGGCGGATTCGCTCTTCTGCTTCTTTCTTGACCACTACGGCAGGTAGGATTTTTTCTTCTGTTTTTAAGCAGACTAAAACCATATCTTGGCGAGCAAAAATAAACTCATCCGGCACGTGTGGTGCAGGTGGAATCCAGCCTTGGCTCATGAGGTCATGGCTGCCACAGGGAAAAAAAGGCTTTTTAATTAAGCATTCGGCAATCGATTCGGCCGAAAGGGCATGTTCGGGGCTAAGACGATAGAGCTGAATATTACGAAACCAGAGCATGGTAAGGACTCGATCGAAAGGCTATCACGGGTGCAAATTGTAGCGCCATGCGGGAGGTTTGGGGGCTAAAAATAATGTGAATTGGGCGGGGACTGTGGGCGGAGAGGGGTAAGTGACTGATGCATGTCATTTTTTTGTCAGTTTGCTTGGGGCTTTATACTGTTTTTATCTAGGGCTTGCCTTTAATCTGCGTGGCGGATGGCTTTCATTTCTTGGCGAGCCGTGCCATTCTTCTATATTATTGAGAATGGTTGTTAATTGCCTGTGTCCTATTTAAATTCTTTATAAGGAATTCCCGTGAAGCGTCTTGTCCTTGTCTCCCTGCTTGCTGCTACATCCCTTGCTCATGCTGAAAGCGTGACTTTGTATTCGGCACGAAATGAGCAGCTTTTAAAGCCTTTGCTTGACGTATTTACTAAAGAAACGGGTGTTGAAGTAAAGCTCCTTACTGATAAGGAAGGTCCTTTACTTGAGCGACTACGTGCAGAAGCACAAAATACTTCGGCTGATGCGTTGATTACGGTGGATGCGGGCAATTTATGGCAGGCATCAAACATGGGTTTATTGAAGTCGATCAAATCAAATACTTTGAATGAAAATATCCCCGCCCATTTGCGTGATCCTAAAGGCGAGTGGTACGGCCTGTCGGTGCGTGCACGCACGATGTTTTTTAATAAGAACAAAGTAAAAGCCGCCGATTTATCGACCTATGAAGATCTGGCTAATCCAAAGTGGAAAGGCAAGCTCTGCTTGCGCACATCCAAAAAAGTGTACAACCAGTCTTTGGTTGGCATGATGATTGCCCAGTATGGCGAACCTAAAGCCGAGAAAATCGTTCGTGGCTGGGTGGATAATCTAGCGACCGATGTGTTTCAAGACGATACCGCCATGTTAAAAGCGATTGCAGCGGGCCAGTGTGACGTAGGGATTGCAAATACTTACTACTTTGGCCGCTTGATTGAAGCGCAGCCTACGTTACCTGTTAGTGTTTTCTGGGCGAATCAGCAGGCTGAAGGCGTGCATGTGAATGTGTCTGGCGCGGGTGTGACGCGCTATGCTAAAAACCCAGCGGGCGCGATTAAGTTGCTTGAATGGTTGTCGTCAGATAAAGCGCAAAATCTTTACGCTGATAAAGATATGGAATTCCCTGCCAACCCTAAAATTAAGGCTTCCCCTTTGGTTGCAAGCTGGGGGCCGTTTAAATCCAATGTGATTAATGTATCCAAAGCCGGTGAATTGCAATCGACTGCGGTGCGTTTGATGGATAGAGCGGGTTATCGCTAGTCGCAAATGAAAGCATGACTATTGTTGACGTTAGATCCGCGAATAAGAATTGTTTCTTGTAAGCGATGGTATCTCGTTTCATAATACGATACGGGCAAGCAGATTCTCTGTCTTGCCCGTTTTTCTTTGGGAAATGGAAAGACTAAGCAGCCTGTCGGACTTGAGCGATCGTAGCGAGGAAAAAGACCGGTTTGAGACAGATTTCATGCATTTTTGAGGCGAATAGCGGGCTATTTAACGAAAAAATGCGTGAAATATGGCCAAATCCGGCTTTTCCGCAGTAGATCAGTCTCAAGTCCGACAGGCTGCTAGGCAGATATCCACGAAAAATACGAAAGCATGGACAAGTTTGCTTATTTCTCTTGGTTTTCTTTGTGTAACTCTGTGTTCTCTGTGTTCTCTGTGTTCTCTGTGTTCTCTGTGTTCTCTGTGTTCTCTGTGTTCTCCGTGTTCTCTGTGGCTTATTTATTTTGGTTTTCTCTATGTGGCTCTGTGTTCTCTGTGGTTCAAGATTTGGGTTTTCTTAATGATGCAAAAACCGTTTTCTAAAGGATCGTTGTACGCGCTGCCGATCGCCTTACTGACCTTGATTCCTCTGTTGGTGGTGCTGTCTTCCTTCTTGCATCCACAGCCAGAAATTTGGCAGCACCTTTCCGAATATGTGCTGCCCCGCGTACTTAAAAACACCGCTATTTTGATGCTGGGTGTATCGGCGGGCGTGTTGCTGCTTGGGGTTTCTTTGGCGTGGCTGACGGCCGTTTGTGATTTCCCCTTGCGGCGTTTTTTTGCTTGGAGCCTGATGCTGCCGCTGGCCATGCCCGCCTATGTGCTGGCTTTTGTGCAGGTCGGCTTGCTGGATTTTACGGGACCAGTGCAAACGCTCTTGCGTGAATGGACGGGGGACTCATCTTGGTTCCCACGTATCCGCTCTACGGGCGGGGTGATTCTGGTGCTCACCTTGGCGTTTTATCCCTATGTCTATTTGCTGGCGAGAAACGCGTTTTTAACTCAGGGTAAGCGCGGCATAGAGGCTGCACAAATGCTGGGCATGTCTCGGCGCATGGCGTTTTTTCGCGTGGTATTGCCCATGGCGCGGCCTTGGTTAATTGGTGGCGTGCTATTGGTGCTGATGGAAACGCTGGCCGATTTTGGCACGGTTTCTATTTTTAATTACGACACCTTTACTACGGCGATTTATCAATCGTGGTTCTCCTTGTTTAATCTACCGGCCGCATCGCAGCTGGCGTCCATCTTAGTGCTGTTTGTACTGGCGTTGGCCGTGGCCGAGCAATGGGGGCGGGGTCGTCGGCATTACGCCGTGCGCGGCGGATCGGCAGAGCGGATTGTTCTACACGGCGCTGGCCGCTATTTGGCGCTGGCTTGGTGTAGCGTGGTGCTACTGATTGCTTTTGTGATTCCTTTTATTCAGTTGTTAGTTTGGGTAAAAAGCGTCTGGGCGATGGATTTTGATGCACGCTATCCGTGGTTTATTTTGCGCTCGATCGCCATTGGTGGGATGGCCGCATTGCTGGTGACCGGCTTAGGGTTGATTTTGGTGTATGTGCAGCGCCGCTATAGCGATGCACGTTGGCTGGTGCGTATCGCCACCTTGGGTTACGCCGTGCCGGGTACGGTGCTGGCGGTGGGGGTGTTTATTCCGATTGCGTGGCTGGATAATCTATTGATCCCCATCTTGGCTTACTTTGGCATCGTCACTACGCAAGTCTTAAAAGGAACTTTGGCCGTGATGCTACTGGCACTCGCCGCACGTTTTATGGCCGTGGCCTTTGCGCCTATCGATACCGCTATGCAGCGCATTACCCGTAATCAAGAGGATGCGGCTCGATCACTCGGCCTGTCATCGAGGCAAGTATTAAGACGCGTGCATCTGCCCTTGCTGCGAGGAGGCTTGCTTACCGCCTTACTGATTGCTTTTGTCGATGTGATGAAAGAAATGCCGATCACCTTGATGACCCGCCCCTTTGGCTGGGACACCTTGGCCGTGCGTGTATTTGAAATGACGTCGGAAGGCATGTGGGAACGCGCAGCCCTACCGAGTTTCTTTATTGTGCTAATGGGTTTGATCCCAGTGATTCTGCTAGTCAGAAAAACTGAGGACTGATGTTAGAAGGTCAAAAAGGTCTGTAAACACCGAGAAAGATTAAGAACACAGAGCACACAGATAAACCTTTAGGGTAAAGGATGTTTATATAGGGCCTAGGTGCGATTTAAGTTTTTTCGTAACTACTCAGGTATGCGAGTAAAACCCAAATCTTGAACCACGGAGGTCACAGAGAACACGGAGTTTCACGGAGAAAACCAAGAGGAATGACCGGTTTTTTCGTGCCGTATGTGTTTTTTTGTGCTTATCTGCTTTGTCATAAGTACTCCTGAGTAGTTACGTTTTTTCTATAGAAGCCCTCTTTTTTTTTCTCCGTGTTCTCCGTGTTCTCCGTGTCTACAGAACTTAGGTTTGGTTTGTTTTGAGGATTTATATGCTGCAACTCTCTGATCTTACGATTGCCCTTGGTGGCCGTACCGTGGTGGAAAATCTATCGCTGCATTTGCAAGTGGGGGAAATTGGCTGCCTATTAGGCGCGTCTGGCTGCGGCAAAACCACGGTCTTGCGCGCTATTGCAGGCTTTGAAAAGCCCGTTGCCGGTGCGATTACGCTGGCAGGGCATCAGGTCAGTAGCGCCGTGAAGATGCTGCCACCCGAGCAGCGTCAGATTGGCATGGTGTTTCAGGATTACGCACTTTTCCCCCACCTGACTGTGGCGGGCAATATTGCTTTTGGTCTGCGCGGCGAGGGTAAATCCACGCAAGCCGAACGCGTGGCCGATGCTTTGCAATTGGTTGGTTTGGGCCATGTTGAGCATCGCTATCCGCATGAATTATCCGGCGGGCAGCAGCAGCGCGTTGCCTTGGCAAGGGCGCTGGCCCCACGGCCACAGCTTTTACTCATGGACGAGCCTTTTTCTAATTTGGATGTAGAGCTGCGTGAAAGGCTAGGGCAAGAAGTGCGCGCCATTTTAAAGGCGGCGGGCATGACGGCGATTTTAGTCACCCACGATCAAAGAGAAGCCTTTGCCGTGGCCGATAAAGTCGGTGTTATGGCCGAAGGAAAAATCCGCCAATGGGCCACGCCTTACGATTTGTATCACCAGCCATTTGATCGTTTTGTGGCCGATTTTGTGGGCGAAGGCATGCTCCTGCCGGGTGTGGTGGCGGAGGGCGGTAAAGTGAAAATCGAGCTGGGCGTGATCGATGGCTCTATGCCCGAGGATTGCTGCTTGGGTTGCACTGCGGATGTACTGGTGCGCCCTGACGATGTGTTGCACGACGATGCAAGTGCCACGAAGGCGACTGTGCTGGCTAAAGCCTTTCGCGGGGCGCAATTCCTTTACACACTGGGTCTGCCATCTGGTCAAAAAGTACTATCGCTGGTGCCTAGTCACCACAACCACGCTGTGGGTGAAGATATTGGCATTCGCTTAGAAATTGATCATGTGATTGCATTTAGACGGGCTTGATATTGTGCTAATTAGAAAGCTAACCATTCAGGATGCTGCCGCACTTAAAGCCATTCGGCTAGAAGCGGTGCAAGATTCTCCTGCTTCTTTTATGCCAAACGCAGAAGAAATTCGGGCCAGAACGATTGAAAGCTTTTCGCAGCTACTCAGCAATCCACAAGATGCCGTTTATGGCGTTTTTGTGGAGTCGCAATTAATTGCGATTGCAGGATTAAGGCGTAATAGCGCTGAAAAGTTAAAGCATAAAGCCAATATATTCGGCGTTTATACCCAAGCCGCTCAGCGAAATAAAGGCATTGCCCGCCGCCTATTATTAACGCTGCTTGAGGATGCCTATTCTGATTCGCATATTGTGCAAATAACCTTGAGCGTGAATACAGAAAATAATAATGCAAAAGCGCTGTATTACGCTTTGGGTTTTGAGCTTTACGGCCTAGAGAAAAACGCCATGTTGGTTGATGGGGTATTTATTCATGAAGAGCATTTAGTGCTTTATGTACCTGATCGGATAGAACTACCTAATTAAAGGGAGAGGGCATATGCAACTGCAGGTCGTATCAATTGTTGATTTGCACTTGCGTGCTTGTGCAGAAACTACGGCACGGCAATTGGATGATGGGCTACTCCCTTCTTTTGTCGCCGAACGCGCTATTCAAATGCTGCGAGCGGGTGTGCCAGAGCGCTGGGCTAGGCCGTTATATATGTTGCGTTGTTTTGATCAAGTGATCTTGGGAAGTTGTGGTTTTAAGCATGCACCTACCAATGGCCGAGTAGAGCTTGGCTATGGCGTGTTTGCCCTTTATCAACGTCAGGGGTTTGCAACGGCGGCGGTGGGAGAGCTGCTGCGGCTTGCTTTTTCAACGGAAGAGGTCGATGAGGTCTTGGCGCAAATCAACCCTGAGAATGTCGCCTCCATTAAAGTGGTGCAAAAGCTGGGGTTTGAACGTGGCGAGTGCCTTGTTGACGAGGATGGCGAGCCACTGCAGCAGTGGATCGCCACCCGTGGACGCCTTTAAGCCAGAATGCATGCCGTGCCCGATAGGCGAATGCTGCTTGGCTTGCTAGAGAATTCGGCACGTAAGCAAGAGCGCATGCCCATATCTTCGCCCTGAATCACATTAATTACCCCGTCATAGGGTCAGTCAGTCGTGCGGGTTTTATGTAGATTACTTTGTGCTGATAAGTTGTTTTTGCATGAAAAAGCGTGCAAAACCCTTAGGGTAGTCGGCTAGCTCACCAAAGCAGCGGTAGCCAAGCTGCTCATAAAATCCCCTTGCTTGAAATTCAAATGTATCGAGCCATGCCCCGTGGCAGCCCCGCAAGATCGCTTCTTGCTCGGCTTGTTTGATTAGTGTTGTGCCAATGCCTTGGCCACGTAGTGCTTCGGGTACCACTAATAATTCTGTAAATAACCAGTCAAAGTGAGTGTGGCCCCATAGGCCGCCGATCACCTGATCTTCTTTATCCCTTATTGCAATGACAAGAGGGCGATACTCGCTAGGGGTGCTTGGCTTTGGTTGTAAGTGCGTAGCGGGGCAAGGATGCTTTGGCGAACCAGCTTATCGTCTTGATCGCTGAGGCTAAGTGAGTATTGCTGCATCTCTATTCTCCTGTGTTGGAATGAATCGTTTAATTGCCACGCACAATCGGATCAATACCCATGCGTTTTAGTTTTGCTGCGGCAGCATCGGCGCTGGCTTTGTCTTTAAACGGGCCAATTTGCACTCGGGTTTCGGCGTAGGCAGGAATGCCTGCAGTTTTGAGTTGGCTCAGTAATTTGTCTGCATTTTGTGCGTGCATAAAAACGCCTGCTTGCACGGTATAGCCATTGGGGGTGTGCTGCGCGGTTGGGTAAGGGAGTGGCGCAGCAATAGGCATGCTTTGCGGGGCTTGGGTCACTGGGCTGGGGCGAATTGTTGGTTCAGGTTTTGCCGCGATCACTGCGCTTTCTGGCGCGGGTTTTGGTGTGCTGCTGACCGCGGGGGCAATGGCTTCTAGTTTAAGTGTTGGCTTGTTGCTGCTTGTAGGGTGAGGTGCTGGCAAGGGAGTCGTCGTTGGTCTACGGCTTGCCCCTTCGATGACGCCTGATGCTGAGCTAGATGCGATGGTTGCATGGACGCTCAGTGCGCTACTGGCTTCTATGGTGGCGCTCGCTGCGCTGCTTGGAAGTGCAAGGGGCTCTGGTTCGGCGACTGGCGGAGCGATAAGGGGAATAGGCGTGTGGACGGCGGGTGGGGCGGCTTTTTGCTGATCTAGCCAGTTGATGCCAAAGAGCACCAAGACAATTAATGCGGCTGCAATGCCGAGTCGCCATGCTAGTTGTACTTTGAGTCGACGTTGAGATTCTTGTTGCAAGATGGGGTCTAGTGCGTCATTCATTGTTTGATTTCGCTTGATGTTGTTATTTGTTCTTGGGTTGGGTGAGCTCTGCCGATTTCATTTGGGCTTGTTCACAAGGCCTGTTGTTAATTCGTAGGGCGGGTGAAACCCGCCGATTTTCTGTCAATTACATGTCAAAGTCTGGCGGGTTTCACTCGCCCTACAAAAAGGCGTGGCCGATATCGCATAAATTGCTTTGAAGGTTCGTTGTTGTTCAGCTGTTTCAGACTGTTGCTGGTTTAAGTCGATCGCACACAGGCTGATTACACATTATTTGGTTCACAATGCCTGCTGCATGCTCATGGTTTTGCGTTGTAGTGGTTTAAGTCGGTAGTACACGGGCCGATTTCATATAATTTTGTTATAATGTTCGGCTAATCCAATTTTTGCTGGGCAAGCGGGCCCTAAAAGGGCTTTTTTGCCCGTTGTTGATTGAATTTATGTATGAAAAAGCATCTGGGTATGCTGAATACGTCGTTTGTACAGCTTGCGTAATTTGCAAGCAGGCTAGCTGACTTTTTTATACGCTGCAAATGTTTTACTTATAAAACCACCTCTGGAGAATTACATGACTATCGAACGCACACTTTCTATCGTTAAGCCTGATGCAGTTGCAAAAAACGTAATTGGTAAGATCTACGATCGTTTTGAGTCAGCCGGCCTTAAAGTTGTTGCTGCTAAAATGAAACAACTGTCCCGCGCTGAAGCTGAAGGCTTCTACGCTGTGCACGCTGCACGTCCTTTCTTTAACGACCTCGTGAACTTTATGATCTCCGGTCCAGTCATGATTCAAGCACTGGAAGGCGAAGGCGCGATCTTGAAGAACCGTGATCTGATGGGCGCAACTAATCCTAAAGAAGCAGCTGCTGGCACAATCCGTGCTGATTTCGCTGATTCTATCGATGCAAATGCGGTACACGGTTCTGATTCTGCTGAGAATGCAGCGATCGAAATCGCTTACTTCTTTGCCTCATCCGAAGTTTACAGCCGCTAATTAAGCTTGCCAGATGCTTGGCGTCTGGCGAGTTTATTGTGAGTAATGTGCTGGGCAGTAAGCTGCATAGTAACTTGCTTGGCACATCTCGCAGCTGTAGTAGCTGAGTAGTGATTTTTATAGTGGGTAAGGGTAATGTCAGTTAATTTGTTGGATTATGATGCGGCGGGTTTGGCCGAGTTGATGGCGCAATATGGCGAGAAGCCATTTCGCGCCAAGCAGTTGATGAAGTGGATTCATCAGCGCGGCGAGCCAGATTTTGATGCGATGACCGATATCGCCAAATCGTTTCGGCAAAAACTGGCCTTAGATGCAGCAGTCACACCGCCTGCTTTGATGGCTGAGCAAATTGCCAAAGACGGCACGCGTAAGTGGCTGTTGGATGTGGGTACGGGCAATGGTGTTGAGGCGGTGTTTATTCCCGAAGACGACCGCGGTACGCTTTGCGTGTCGAGTCAGGTGGGCTGTGCGCTTGATTGTGGCTTTTGCTCAACGGCACGTCAGGGTTTTAACAGAAATTTAAGCACGGCTGAAATCATTGGTCAGCTGTGGTGGGCTAATCGCCGCATGTCGCTGGATGCTTCGCGTCTGGGTGACGCGGGTTTGGTTGATAATAGAAATGGCGACACCCGCATTGTGTCTAATGTGGTGATGATGGGCATGGGCGAGCCACTGGCTAACTACGATAATGTGGTGGCTGCCATGAAACTGATGCTTGATGACAATGCTTACGGTTTGTCGCGTCGCCGTGTTACTTTGTCTACATCTGGCATTGTGCCGGCGATTGATCGCTTGCGTGAAGATTGTCCAGTGGCATTAGCAGTGTCCTTACACGCGCCTAATGATAGAATCCGTGATGATATCGTGCCTATCAATAAAAAATACCCGCTGCACCAGCTATTAGCGGCGTGTACACGTTATTTAGAAAAAGCGCCGCGCGATTTTATTACATTTGAATATGTGATGCTCGATGGCATTAATGACACAGTAGAAAACGCACGCGAATTGGTTGCCTTGGTGCGTGATGTGCCATGTAAGTTTAATTTGATTCCGTTTAATCCATTCCCTAATTCGGGCTTTAAGCGCTCGCAAAGAGATGCAATCTTACGGTTTCGTGATATTTTAATAAACGCGGGTTATATCGCCACGGTGCGTAAAACGCGTGGTGATGATATTGATGCCGCCTGTGGTCAATTGGCAGGGCAAGTATTAGATAAAACTCGCCGCGTTGAAAAACGCTTGGCGGGGGACGCGCAAGCAATTATTTTCCATCCTCAGAGTGGCGATATTCAATGAAATTACCCGCGTTTGTAATGATGGCGATCTTAATTTCTACTTCTTTAGCAAATGCTGCAGAAGGGGAGGAAGATCGTGCCTCTTTGCGAACGCAATTGGGCGCGGAGTATTTAAAGCGTGGCCAATATGCCGTTGCCATTGATGAAGTGAATAAGGCACTAGCGGTTAATTCATCTTATGCGCCTGCTCACAATGTGATGGCCTTAATTCATGCCGAATTGGGTGAGGATGAGGCGGCAAGACAGTCCTTTGCTCGCGCAGTGCAGTTGTCGCCAAATGATGCAGATATTAATCATAATTATGGTTGGTATTTATGCCAAAAAGGGCAGTTTCCAGAAGGGATTCAGTTCCTATTGGCGACACAAAAAAATGCACTATATAGTACGCCCGATAAATCATTGCTCGCTGCAGGGCAATGCGCATTAAAGAGTGGTGATGAAGCAGCGGCAAAAACCTATTTTGAGCGTGCTTTACGGATTCGTCCTGATAGCTTGGCTGCCAGAGCAAAACTGGTAGAGTTTGGTATGCGTAATAAAGATACTGGGCTAGCCAAACGATATTATTTAGAATTACAACGATTGACGCCAAGTACGGCTGAGTTGCTTTGGTTAGGGATTCAGCTTGAGCATCAAATCGGCAATAAAGAGTCAGAAAACAAGCTGGCAGAGCAATTACGCAAGAAATTTCCCGATTCGCAAGAAATGGCCCGCTTATTAAGCGGTTCGTATGATTGATTAACGGATGAGTATGACCGAAATAATTGATTCCTCTTCAGAGCCACAATCGTCGCTAAATACCGCCCTGTCTGCGGGTGCCACTTTAAAAGCACGTCGAGTCGAGTTGGGTTATACGCTCGATAAAGTCTCGGCACAGCTTAAACTGACGCCGCGTCAAATCGATGCGATCGAAAATGAGCGCTTCGACGAATTGCCTGGCAATACGTTTGTGCGTGGCTTTGTACGTAACTACGCACGTTTCCTCGATTTGCCAATGGCTCCGCTACTTGCTCATTTAGAGACGTGCTTGCCGCTTGAGCGTCAGCAGGCTGCTTTGCCGCGGGTGAATGAAGATGCGTCTGTGCTGTTGGGCGGGGGAGGTGGTCGTAGTCAGCCCCTTGTTTTAGTTTTGGTTGTGCTGGCTGCGTTTGCTGTGGGGGTAGGTGGCGTGGTTTGGTATTTGCAACAGCCCGCTCAGCCCGAGCTAGTGGCTTCGGCAACGGTTGCGCTGCCTAAGGTGGTGGTGCTTGAAGAGGCCAGCGCAGTGGCGAGTGCCGTTGTGGCAGAAAGCCAGGTGGCCAGTGTTGTTGCTACAGAGGCTGCGAGTGTAGTGAGTGCTATTGCATTAAAACCTGCCAGCGCGCCAGTTGTTAAAGCGAGCGCTCCTGTCGTCAAGGCAAGTGAAATTGTGGCCTTGCCCGCGACCAAGGGCGAGCTGACTATTGCTGTACAGCAAGATTCTTGGGTTCAGGTGCAAGACGCCACTGGCGCAAAGTTAGTAAGTGAGTTGCTCAAGCCCGGCGTGGTTAAAAGTGTAGCGGGTGTTGCACCTTATCGTTTAAAGATTGGTAATGCGCCGCATACCCAGCTGACATTCCGTGATCAAGTCGTGGATTTGAGCACGTATACCCGCGGCGATGTAGCAACTTTCGAGTTGAAATAAACCACTAGATGAAGTAGACCATGACAACGATTTCAATTCCTCGCCGCAAAACACGTCAAGTACAGGTTGGTAATGTCTGGGTGGGTAGTGATCATCCTGTCGTCGTGCAGTCGATGACCAATACCGACACCGCCGATGCCGCAGCAACAACGCAGCAGGTGTATGAGCTATGGAAAGCAGGCTCTGAGCTGGTTCGCATTACCGTAAATAGCCCAGAGGCTGCAGCGCAAGTGGCAACAATTCGTGCCAATTTAGATGCAATGGGCTGTGATGTGCCTTTGGTGGGGGATTTTCACTTTAATGGCGACCGCTTGCTGCGTGATTACCCAGAGTGTGCACAAGCTTTAGGGAAGTACCGAATTAACCCCGGCAATGTTGGCAAGGGGAGTAAGCGCGATGAAAAATACGCGTTTATGATTGAGCAGGCGATTAAGTATAAAAAGCCAGTGCGTATTGGTGTGAACTGGGGTTCTTTGGATCAAGCGGTGGTTGTGAAGCTGATGGATGCCAATGCAAAGTTGGCGCAGCCTTTGTCTGCTGATGCGGTGATGCGTGAAGCGCTGATTGTTTCGGCGTTGGAATCGGCTGATCAGGCCATTAGCTGGGGTTTAGATCCTAATCAAATTTTACTGTCGTGCAAGGTTTCGCATGTGCAAGATTTGATTTCGGTTTATCGCGCCTTGGCAGCACGCTGCGATTACCCGCTGCATTTAGGCTTGACTGAAGCAGGTATGGGTTCGAAAGGCATTGTGGCCTCAACCGCGGCTTTGTCGGTTTTGATGCAAGAAGGCATCGGCGACACGATCCGTATCTCACTTACGCCTGAGCCGGGTGGCGATCGCTGTACTGAAATTATTGTGGCTCAGGAAATTTTGCAAACCATGGGTTTGCGCTCGTTTACGCCGCTTGTAACCGCGTGCCCCGGTTGTGGTCGTACTTCTTCTACCGTATTTCAAGAATTAGCCTCGAGCATTCAAACCTTTTTACGTGAGCAAATGCCTATCTGGCGTCTGCAATATCCGGGCGTGGCTGACATGACCGTGGCGGTGATGGGCTGTGTCGTGAATGGCCCAGGCGAATCCAAGCTGGCCGATGTGGGGATTTCTCTACCTGGTACAGGCGAGATTCCTGTTTGCCCCGTTTATGTAGATGGTGAAAAAACCGTTACCCTAAAGGGCGATCAAATTAGCGAGTCTTTCCAAGCCATTGTGCTGGATTATGTGCAAACGCGTTATGGTGAAGGTGGCGCAAAGCGTCAGGAACTACGCCCTAAGGTGATTGCGCTGAAAGTCATTTAAAAACAAATCGAATAAGAATAACGATGTCTAATCAAATCCAAGGTATTCGCGGCATGAACGATGTGCTGCCTGATGTGTCTCCTGTGTGGCTACATTTTGAGCAGGTGGCGCGAGATTGGCTGGCCGCTTATGGCTATAAAAATATTCGTATGCCGATTGTAGAATCGACGCATTTATTTGTGCGTGGCGTTGGGGAGCACACTGATATTGTTGAAAAGGAAATGTATTCCTTTGAAGATAAGCTCAATGGCGACAAGCTCACCTTGCGTCCTGAAGGTA
Source organism: Janthinobacterium sp. (assembly GCA_025360045.1). Classification (GTDB taxonomy): domain Bacteria; phylum Pseudomonadota; class Gammaproteobacteria; order Burkholderiales; family Chitinibacteraceae; genus Iodobacter. The sequence goes on from JANYCY010000088.1 coordinate 17,082, forward strand.
CTGCGGGTTGTGTGCGGGCATGTATTGAGCACGGGCTTTTGTATAATCAAACGCAAAAGCTCTGGTATTCAGGAACGATGTATCGTCATGAGCGGCCACAAAAAGGCCGCCAGCGCGAGTTCAACCAAATTGGGGTTGAAGCATTTGGTATGGCGACCCCTGATATTGATGCAGAAATGATTTTGATGCTGGCGGATCTTTGGCAGCGTTTAGGCCTGAGTAATGTGCGCTTAGAAATTAACTCCTTGGGTGATAAAGAAGAGCGTACTCAACACCGCGAAGCCTTGATTGCTTACTTAGAAAAATTCATTGATGTGTTGGATGAAGATGGTAAGCGCCGTCTCTACTCCAATCCACTGCGTGTGTTGGATACCAAAAACCCTGCCTTGCAAGAAATGGCTGAAAATGCGCCCAAGTTAAGCGACTTCTTGGGGGAGGCATCAAGCCAGCATTTTGAGGCATTGAAAGCATTGTTGGATGCGGCGGGTATTGCTTATAAAGAAAATCCCCGTCTAGTGCGTGGGCTGGATTATTACAATCGCACCGTGTTTGAGTGGGTGACGAGTGACTTGGGTTCGCAAGGCACGATTGCCGGTGGCGGTCGTTATGATGGCTTGGTAGAGATGCTCGGCGGTAAGCCATGCCCAGCAGTTGGCTTTGGTATGGGGCTTGAGCGCATTTTATTGCTGATTGAAGCGCAAGCAGTGCCTGTGCCCCGCGCTGCACCCGATGTTTATTTGGTGCATCTTGGTGATGCGGCTGCAACGATGGCGTTTGTTACGGCTCAGCAACTTCGTGCTAAGGGATTAAAAGTAGTCTTGCATTGTGGTGGTGGTAGCTTTAAATCTCAGTTTAAGAAAGCCGATGCAAGCCAAGCACGGTTTGCAGTTGTAATTGGCGAAGCAGAGGCAGAAACGCTGTCTGCCAATGTAAAAACACTGAATGGCGAAGGGGTCGGTGAGCAGCAAAAAGTTGCCCTTGCTGAACTTGCAACGTATCTCTCTAACATACAAGAAGGGAAGTAAAGACATGGCTTTCGATCTACAAGAACAAGAACAAATTGCGCAATTTAAAGCATGGTGGGAGAGCTGGGGCAAGATGATTGCGGTGGGTTTGGTTGCCGCTTTAGTTGCTTATGCAGGTTGGAAAGCTTGGAATGCCCATTTGGTATCTCAGTCTGCCAAGGCGGGTGTGCTCTACGCCGAATTGGATAAGCTTGCTGGGCTTAAAGATGCTGCAAAAATGAAGCCTGTCGTTGAGTCTTTGAAAAAAGACTTTACGAGCTCGGCTTACACACCACGGGCCGCCTTGCTTTTGGCTAAAACCAGTGTAGAAGCAGGTGATGTGGCGACGGCAACAACGCAATTGCAGTGGGTGATTGCCAGTGCCAAAGAAGCGGGTCTGCGTGATGTTTCTCGTTTACGCTTAGCCGCTGTGCAATTGGATCAAAAAAAGTTTGATGATGCTTTGGCTACTTTAAAGACCAGTGAAGAGTCGAGTTTTGCTGGTTTATTCTTTGAAGCCAAGGGCGATGTTTTGCTGATTAAAGGTGACAAAGCCGCTGCGCGTGAATCCTATAAGCAAGCCGTGGCTAAGCTACCAAAAGACGCACCTAACGTGAAATTTGTGGAAGTGAAACTGGAAGCCCTGGGGAATTCTTAATGCAAGATCTTTATCGCTTAGTTATTGCTGTGTCATTATTGGGCTTAACAGCGTGTAGCACGGTTAGCAATGCGCCTGAGCCTGCTCCTTTGCCGGTAATCTCACAAAGCTTGGCTGTAGCTAGCCAGTGGCGTGCTTCGGTTGGCGATAAAACCTTATTCCGTTTTGTGCCTGCAGTGGATGGTGATTTAGTTGTGCTGGCAGGCTCGCCGGATAAGCTCCAAGCCGTGGATGCGGTCAGTGGTAAAAACCGTTGGCAAATCAAGACTGATCAAGCGATTGCCGGTGGCGTTGGCTTGGGCAGTGATGTAATCGCAGTCGGCTCCGTGAAAGGGGTGGTGCTTGCGTATGATCGTGAGGGCAAGTTCCTCTGGCGTGCTCAGGCCTCTAGCGAAATTATGGCACCCCCTGCGGTTAGCCAGAAGATTGTTGTGGTTAAAACAGGGGATGGCCGTGTTGCCGCTTATGCTGCTGCAGATGGTAAGCAGCTTTGGCAATATCAAAAGCAATTGCCTAGTTTGATTTTGCGTAATTATGCAGCGGTCACTATTTCTGGCAATGTGGTTTATGCTGGTTTGTCGGGTGGGCGTTTAGTGGCCTTATCTTTGCAAGATGGTCGCGTGCTATGGGATAGCCCAGTAGCGCTTCCCCGTGGCGCAACCGAGCTAGAACGCGTAACCGATGTCGTGGCGCCTCCTGTAGTCGATGGCCGCTTGGTGTGTGCGGTTGCTTACCAAGGACGAGTGGCTTGCTTTGATGCCACCAGTGGTAGTGCGGCTTGGACGCGTGAATTATCCAGTTGGTCTGGTTTGGCGATGGATTATCGCTATGTTTATGCAGTAGATGCAGCAGGGAACGTGAACGCTTTTGAGCGTGAAAGTGGCCGTAGTGTGTGGCGCCAAGATAAATTGGCGGCGCGCTTAGTGACGGCTCCTGCCGTATTGGGTAAGTATCTGGTGGTGGCTGATTTTGCAGGCTACACCCATTTTTTAAATACAGAAGACGGCAGTTTTGTCGCACAGCTGGCTACAGATGGTGCGCGCATCGCGGTGAGTCCTTTAGTGGTTGGAGAGCATTTGCTGGTGCAAACGCTATCCGGCAATGTTTTTTCAATAGGCTTAAGTAAATAAATGAAACCTACAATTGCGCTGGTTGGTCGTCCCAACGTCGGAAAGTCCACGCTATTTAACCGGCTGACCAAATCGCGCGACGCACTTGTTCACGATATCCCTGGTCTGACGCGTGACCGTCACTACGGGCACGGTCTGGTCGGCGAGAAGCCTTACCTTGTGGTTGATACGGGTGGTTTTGAACCCGTGGTCGATGAAGGCATCATGTTCGAAATGGCCAAGCAAACCTTGCAGGCCGTTGACGAAGCCGATGTCATTGTTTTTATTGTGGATGGTCGTAACGGTATTACTCCGCAAGATAAAATTATTGCTAATCGCTTGCGTCAGTCCACCCGCCCAGTTTGGGTGGCGGTGAACAAGGTGGAGGGAATGAATTCCTCCGTGGTTTGCGCGGACTTCTTTGAATTAGGCCTTGGCCATCCTGTGGCGATCTCTGCATCGCACGGTGAAGGCGTACGTCTATTGATGAATGAGATTCTGGAAGACTTCCCAGAGCCTGAAGAAGAAGCAGAAGCAGATCACCCTATCTTTGCCATCATTGGTCGCCCAAATGTGGGTAAATCCACTTTGGTCAACGCCATCTTGGGTGAAGAGCGAGTGATTGCTTTCGATCAGCCGGGTACCACACGCGATTCGATTTATATCGAGTTTGATCGCAATGATCGTAACTACACCATTATTGATACGGCGGGTGTGCGTAAGCGCGGCAAAGTAACCGATGTGATCGAGAAATTCTCAGTCATTAAAACCATGCAAGCGGTTGAAGACGCGAATGTGGCGGTGCTGGTACTGGATGCCACGCAAGAAGTATCTGACCAAGATGCACGTATTGCGAGCTTTGTGCTAGAAACTGGCCGTGCTTTAGTGGTTGCGATTAATAAGTGGGAAGCGGCGGATCAGTTCCAGAAAGATCTGATTAAGCGTGAAATTACTCGTAAGCTGGGCTTTTTGGAGTTCGCTAAATTCCACTACATTTCTGCCTTACAAGGGCAGGGCGTGGGTGAGTTGTTTGGCTCTATCGACCAAGCTTACGCTGCCGCGATGATCAAAATTCCAACGCCTAAGCTAACTCGCGGCTTGGAAATTGCGATCGAGCGTCAACAGCCTCCGATTGCAGGCAAGATTCGTCCGAAAATGCGCTATTGCCATCAGGGTGGAACGAACCCACCGGTGGTGATTGTGCACGGTAATGCTTTGGAAAAAGTGCCAGACTCATACTGGCGTTATCTTGAGCATCACTTTATGAAGATGTTCAATTTGCAAGGTACGCCATTGCGTGTTCAGTTCAAAAAGAACGTCAATCCTTTTGAGCACAAAAAGCAAGTGAGTGGTGGTAAGGCGATGCCAATGGTGCATTTGAAAGGCGCTAAACCAAAAAAATACGGTAAACGCTGATAAAGCTTGAAAGTATTTCGCAATTTTCACGCTTGGCATAGAATGCGTTTTGTACTATAACAGTCCGTCGAAAACTGAAATGATTAGCGAAGAGAAAGGGAATAAGCGGTGAAATAGCCCTGTTTTTGTAAAGCTATACACGGTTGTTTTGTTGCCTGAGTAATAAAGCTAGCAGCAGTTTTCAGCGGACTGACAAGCGTAAGACCCATCTGTCTCTATCAAGATATAACAAAAATTTGGAGAAAAAAATAATGAGCACTAAGGGGCAAATGTTGCAAGACCCATTCTTGAATGTACTGCGTAAAGAGCATGTGCCTGTTTACATCTATTTGGTAAATGGGATTAAGCTGCAGGGACAAATTGAGTCTTTTGACCAATACGTGGTTTTGCTGCGTAATAATGTGACGCAAATGGTTTACAAGCACGCCATTTCAACGGTCGTTCCTTCTCGTCCAGTCTCTATTCCGCACGAGCACGCTGGCCAGCTAGTGGCTGAAGCGGTAGTCGAGGCTTGATTGTAGGTATTGGCGGTTTAAGTAGTACAGTTTAAAACCCCGATTGACTGGGTCTTTCGGGGTTTTTTGTGTTGGGCCTACAGGGCTTTACACGGTGTTTTTGAAAAAGGTCATGCATGTTTGAACGCCATAAAGGTGGAGACAGGGCTGTCTTGGTTTGCCTCGATTTTGGTGAACTTGATTATCAAGATGGTGTTGAGGAATTCGTTCAGCTGGTAGAAAGCGCAGGTGCTCAAATCCTTGCTACGGTTGAGGGTAAGCGTAGCCGGCCTGATCGGGCTTATTTTGCGGGCACAGGTAAGGTACAAGAAATCGCTGAGGTTGTTCGTGCACATGAGGCGGAGCTGGTGATTTTTAATCACCCCCTTTCTCCTTCGCAAGAGCGCAATCTAGAAAAAGTATTGCAATGCCGTGTGGTTGATCGAACAACGCTGATTTTAGATATTTTTGCCCAGCGTGCTCGTACTGCGGAAGGCAAGTTGCAGGTGGAATTAGCGCAGCTGTCGCATATTTCCACGCGATTGATTCGTGGTTGGACCCACCTTGAAAGGCAAAAAGGTGGGATCGGTATGCGCGGTCCTGGTGAATCTCAGCTAGAGACGGATCGTCGCTTATTAGGTACGCGTGTTAAGCGTTTAAAAGATCAATTAGCCACGGTGCAAAAGCAGCGAGCGACACAACGCCGAGCGCGTGAGCGTAATCGGCAATTTAGTGTGGCAATTGTGGGCTATACCAATGCAGGTAAATCGTCCTTATTTAATGCATTAACTAAATCGAAGATTTATGTTGCAGATCAATTGTTTGCAACCTTAGATACGACCTCTAGAAAGTTATTTCTTGATCCGGAACATTCGATTGTATTGTCGGATACAGTTGGCTTTATTCGGCAATTGCCACATACTTTAGTGGCAGCGTTTCATGCTACTTTAGAAGAAACAATTCAAGCCGATTTGTTGTTGCATGTGGTGGATATCAATCATCCATTGCGTGATATGCAAATTATTGAGGTGAATAAAGTATTAAGTGAGATTGGTGCGGAACGAATTCCACAATTGATGGTCAATAATAAGATTGATCTGCGCGATCTTCCTCCGAGTGTTGATCATGACGAGTATGGTAGAATTTGCGCCGTGCGTTTGAGTGCTACCCAAGGGCTAGGGCTCGATGCACTTCGCGCCGCGCTGCTTGAGGCTTTAAGCCATCCACTAAAAACAGCTGAGTTAACTAATGAGTCAAAATGACCCGCAATGGGGTGGTCGCCGTAATGGCCCACCTGATCTGGATGAAATTATTCGTAATATCACAAGCAAAATCTCCCGCCTTTTAGGTGGTGATGGCGCGCCTCCGTCTGGGGGAAGTAGTCGCGGTGGTGCGGGTGCTGCTGTGGTAGCTGCAGTTGCCGTTGCGGTCTTGTGGGCTGCATCTGGATTTTATGTGGTGGATGAGCGAGAAAATGCCGTTATCATGCGTTTTGGTCGTTATGTAGAAACGGTAGAAAAGCCAGGTTTGCATTGGCATTTGCCTTGGCCTATTGAATCACGCGAAATCGTCAATATGACTGAAATTCGCAGCTTGGAAGTCGGCACGCCAGGTGGTGAAGGCCGTGCAGGGGACGAGTCCATGATGCTGACTGGGGATCAAAATATCCTTGAAGTGCGTCTGGAAGTGCAATACAACCTCAAATCTGCTCATGACTTTGTATTCTTTAACCGCACAACCGATCGTGATGCTAAAGACTTGGTTAAGCAGATTGCACAAACTGCGATTCGTGAAGTCGTGGGTAAGAATAAAGTCGATTACGTGCTCAATGAAGGGCGCGGTAAAATCGGTGAGGATACCAAAGAAATCGTACAAAACCTGCTTGATCGCTATGGCGTAGGTGTGGCGGTTTCTCGTGTGAATATCTCGGATGTACAGCCACCTGATCAAGTGCAAGCTGCATTCTCTGACGCGGTAAAAGCGCGTCAAGATAAAGCGCGTTTGATTAACGAAGGTACAGCTTACGCGAATGATGTGATTCCTAAGGCGGGCGGTATGGCTGCGCGTCTTTCAGAAGAATCTGAAGGTTATCGCTCACGCGTTGTTTCACAGGCCGAAGGGGATGCGTCTCGCTTTAAGCAGGTTGCTGCGGAATATGCCAAGGCCCCGCAAGTAACGCGGGATCGGATGTACTTTGACACGATGCAGCAAGTGTTCCAAAACACGACCAAGTTGTTGATCGATCAAAAATCGAGTGGCAATTTGCTTTACCTGCCTTTGGATAAATTAATGCAAATGACAACGCCAACAGCAGCGCCTGCGGCAACTGAGCCAGCAAAAGCGGCTGATCCTGCTGCAAGTCCTGAAGCTAACCGCACCGTTCGCACTACTGTGCGCGACGGTCGCTAAGGGGGGATGAACATGAATCGAATTCTTCCTGCTTTAGCCTTGGTGCTAGTGGCTTTATTTGTTTTCACCACCTCGTTTTTTACTGTTGATCAACGCCAATATGCGGTGGTCTTCCAGTTTTCTGAAGCGGTGCGTGTGATTAAAAATCCTGGGATTAACTTTAAGATCCCTTTGTTGCAAGACGTACGCTACTTTGATAAACGCATTTTAACGATTGATGAGGAAACGCCTGCGCGTATCCAAACGATTGAAAAAATGAACGTTAAAGTGGATAGCTTTATTAAGTGGAAAATCGTCGATGTAGAGAAATACTACAAGGCCGTGGGTGTGGATCAACGTAAGGCGGTAGAGCGTTTACGTAATACGGTAAACAATATGCTGCGCGATGAGTTTGGTAAGCGCACGGTGCAAGACGTGATTTCAGGCAAGCGCGATGAAGTGATGGATACGGTACGCAAAGTGGCCGATTCTGATGCCGCTCGGATTGGTGTGCAAGTGATTGACGTGCGGATCAAGCGCGTTGAGCTAGAAGACGCCACGCTCAATTCTGTGTACGAGCGTATGCAGTCCGAACGTAAAGCGGTTGCCAATCAAATGCGTGCTGAAGGCTCGGCTGAGGCTGAAAAGATCAAGGCCGATGCAGATCGCCAGCGTGAAGTGACCTTGGCAAATGCTTACAATAAAGCTCAGCAAATTAAGGGTGAGGGCGATGCAAAAGCCGCTGCCATTTATGGTGAAGCTTATGGTCGTAATCCAGAGTTCTACTCGTTCTATAAGAGCATGGATGCCTACAAGCAGAGTTTTGCGAAGAAGAGCGATGTGATGGTGGTTGATCCTAGCTCGGAATTCTTTAAGTATATGAAAAACCCGAAAGCGAAGTGATTGATGCTTTGCTTCTAGCCTTTGCACTGATGCTTATTTTTGAAGGAATCATGCCTTTTGCGTTTCCTTGCCTATGGCGTAGTACAATGCAAAAAATGGCAGAGTTAGACGATTTTAAAATTCGTTTAATTGGTTTGGGTTGTTTGCTCGCAGGTTTAGTGCTGGCCTTGTTGGTGCTCTAGACTATCTCTTTAGAAGTGTGTGCCCGCACCGTGCAGTTTGCACGGTGCGGGCCTTTGTTTGAAGGGCTTTGTTTTTTAAAGCAAATGACTATGCGCAACTGGATCCTACCCGAGTATATTTCTGATGTTCTGCCTTCTGAAGCACGTCAAATTGAGGCTTTGCGTCGTAAAGTACTCGATCTGTTTACCTGCTATGGCTATGAGCAAGTCGCACCACCCTTGATTGAGTATGTGGAATCTTTGTTTACACAAGATGACAGTGCGCTTGATTTAAAGACCTTCAAATTGGTTGATGAGCTCACTGGCCGTCAAATGGGCTTGCGGGCAGATATCACGCCTCAGGTGGCTCGAATCGATGCGCATATTTTAAATCGCCAGGGGGTGACAAGGCTTTGCTACGCAGGCTCGGTGGTGAATACTCGGCCAGAAGGCGTATTGTCAACGCGTGAGCCGCGCCAGATTGGTGCAGAAATTTACGGCTGTGCCAGCGTAGCTGCAGATGTTGAAGCGGTTGAGTTGATGTTTGAGAGCCTTGCCTTGGCAGGATTAAAATCGCCTCGCCTAGATATTGGTCATATTGGCTTGTTTCACGCTTTGGCGGATGAGGCTGGCCTTGTAGGAAATCGCCGTGCTGAAGTTTTTGCGGCGCTACAGCAGAAAGATTTGCCAACTATTCGTGAAACAACGTCAGGGATTACACCTGAGTTGCAAGCGGCCCTATTGTTGTTGCCATCCTTTTATGGCGGCAGCGAAGTGCTGCTTCGTGCGCGGGCCGAGTTGCCTAAACTACTCGGGGTGACGGTGGCACTGGATAGTTTGGATCAGCTGACTGCAGCCTTGGAATTACGTGGCTTTGTGGTGCACTTTGATTTGGCGGAGCTGCGCAGTAGTTATTATCATACGGGCCTCGTTTTTGCGGCCTACGCGCATGGATTTACCAATGCGGTAGCGCGGGGTGGGCGCTATGATAGTGTGGGCGAGAAGTTTGGCCGATCCCGCCCTGCTACTGGTTTTAGTATGGATTTGCGTGAGTTTTCTTCTTTGCCTTTTCCGTCTTTACGCTCGGGTGTGTTGGCCCCAGTGGGGGATGATGTGGCTTTGCTCGCAGCAATTTGCAAATTACGCGATGCCGGTGAAATTGTGGTGGTTGATTTGGGTGTATTTGCATCCGAAGTGAGTGTTGATCGTGAGCTTCAAAGGGTGGATGGTCAGTGGCAGGTATTGCCGCTAACGGCTGCTTGTTAATTATTGATTTCTCTCTGGTGTGTTGCCTTGATGAGGGCATACCGCTTAGTGCATTACGCGATAGTAGATATCGCGTGTTTTGGTTACGTTGGTTTTAATAGTGAGGTTTGGCATGAGCAGAAATGTGGTCGTGATTGGTACCCAGTGGGGTGACGAGGGTAAGGGCAAGATCGTTGACTGGTTAACCGATCACGCACAAGGCGTGGTTCGTTTTCAGGGCGGTCACAATGCCGGTCATACACTGTGGGTGGGCGGTAAAAAAACCGTTCTACGTTTAATTCCGTCAGGCATTTTGCATGCGGGTAAGGCATGTTTTATCGGCAATGGTGTGGTGATTTCACCTGAAGCCCTGCTGAAAGAAATTGATGAGCTAGAGGCTGCAGGTATTGATGTTGCAAGCCGCTTGCGTATTTCAGAAGCTTGCCCCTTGATTTTGCCGTATCACATTGCCATTGATCAGGCGCGTGAAGCCGCAAAAGGTGAGATGAAAATCGGTACAACCGGTCGTGGTATTGGCCCTGCGTACGAAGATAAAATCGCTCGTCGCTCGATTCGCTTGCAAGATCTGTATCACCCAGAGCGTTTTGCCGCCAAGTTGAAAGAAAACCTCGACTGGTACAATTTTGCCCTGAAAAACTACTTCAAAGCAGAAGAGGTTGATTTTCAAAAAGTTTATGACGAAGCGCTGGTTTACGCTGAGCGTATCAAGCCTATGCTGGGTGACGTGTCACGTACGCTTTATGATATGAATAAAGCGGGTCAACCGCTGTTATTTGAAGGCGCGCAAGGGACATTGCTGGATATCGATCACGGTACTTATCCCTACGTGACGTCTAGCAATTGCGTGGCGGGTGCGGCCTCTGCAGGTGCGGGTGTTGCGCCGCAAATGTTGCAATACGTATTGGGTATTGTGAAAGCCTACACCACACGCGTTGGCTCGGGCCCATTCCCTACTGAATTGTTTGATGATGTAGGTGCTGGCTTAGCGTCACGCGGTCATGAATTCGGTTCGGTGACAGGTCGTGCGCGTCGCTGTGGTTGGTTTGATGCGGCAGCCCTGAAGCGTTCTATCCAAATTAACGGCGTATCAGGCTTGTGTGTGACTAAGCTGGATGTGATGGATAGCATCGAAACGATCAGCATTTGTACTGGCTATAAGCTGGATGGGGAAATTATCGACATCTTACCTATCGGCGCAGAACAAATTGCACGTTGCGAGCCAATTTACGAGCAAATGCCTGGTTGGTCTGAGTCTACGTTTGGCGTTAAAAAGCTGGAAGACTTGCCTGCTAATGCGCGCGCTTATCTGAAGCGTATCGAAGAAATCTGCGAAGCGCCGGTAGATATTATTTCTACAGGCCCAGATCGGACTGAAACAATCGTGCTGCGTCATCCTTATAACGGCTGATGTTGGTTGTTACCATAAAAAAACCCGCGCAAGCGGGTTTTTTTATGGTCTGAGGAGACGTTGCATATTTTTTTGTAGATTTCTTTTGTGATAGTACTAAATATATGGGGTTTTGTAGTTTTATCTGATGATTGATAGTGTTTTTTGTGGTATTTTGTGCCTTGATTTTATTTGAAATGCAGTGCGTTTATTTTTTGTTGTTAAAATGACTCAGTATCTGTCTAAGGTGTTTTTTGTATTCTTTGGTATTTTTTGTGCTTATTTTTCTCTGTAGAGCCGTGCAAATCTGATTGGCGGTCTGTTTAATCTGCGGTGTATGTGTTTTTTGAGGTGTTTTTTTTATTTTTTAAGAGAGTTGAGTGTGTTTAGGTATTATTTGCTCGCTTGGCGGCGGTCTTTTTTTATAAGTTTCGCACTGTTTTAGTGCGTTTGGCATGGTTTGTAGGTGGTGTGTGAATTGTTCGTAAGCGAGTGTTTTCGTGAATATTTCCTTGTTCCGTGCTTGCTTTGATGTGTTTTTGGTTGGATTTTGTGGGGTGGGTGGTGTTGCTTATGCACTATTTTAGTGCGCTAGTAAGAGTGTGTTGTCTCGTTAACTTGAAAATCGTAATGAGTGCAATTAGTGATTTCATTTTTAATTTTCTTAAAAGCCCAGTGGCTAAAGAGTGTGGCTGGGTTGGGGCTAGTCATAAGGTAAAGAAAAAGCATATCTTCTTTACACACATGGTGGTCTTGTTGACCTTAAGGAGAATTAAAAATGACTGTTAAGAAAATTTTGGCAATTGCCGTAGCTAGTTTATGTGTTGTTTCTTATGCGCAAGCAGATGTAACACTTTACGGTATCGCGCAAAAGTCGATTGATTACGGTAATTCTGTCAGCGGTACGGGCGAGGCAAATAAATTTTCCCTTGAAGATATTGGTAGCCGTGTGGGATTCAAGGGGCTTGATAAGCTGGATAACGGCTCGAATTTGCTGTGGAAAATTGAATCGGGTTTAAGCACATTTGGTAGCCGTGAAGCATGGATCGGTATTGAAACGAAAGAGCTAGGTACTGCTCGTTTTGGTAAAAGCAAAGGTGCTTATGATTTGCTAGTCGAAACATTCGACTTGTTTGAAAGCAATACCACTCTGGCAAACACTTTTAACGACAGCACTTACAATACTCGCCATGAAAACGCTGTTCATTACACAACACCAACATGGGGTGGTTTTTCAGCAAGCGTGAATGCCGTTATTGATAGCACTTCAAAATTAGCTAGCAGCCAGAAAGGCTATGATGCGACAGCTAGCTATACACATTCTAAATTTGCAATTTACGGTGGCACCAATAGCTTGAAAAACGTTGCACGTGCAGGTGTAACCGGTGGTGCGGTAGTTAAGTCTGACTCTAAAATCACTTCGTATCTGCTGGGCGCTAAAGTATTCCCTGTTGAAGGCCTGCAAATTGGTGCTCTGTACCAAAACACAAAGCAAGATGTTGCATTTGCTGGTGGGGAGTTTAAACGTGATAGCGCTATCGTAATGGCTCAATACGAAATTGGTAAATGGGTTCCACGTGTAGGTTATGTATACCAAGGTGAAGGCAAACAAGGCGGTAATAAGGTTGTTGCTAAGGCTAATCACTTTGAAATCGGTACGGATTACAACCTGTCGAAATCTTCCTTGTTGTACGTAGAAGGTGCTGTAATTCAGAATAAAGATGAAAATGCGTTTGAAACTAGCATCAGCAAAGGCCTGACAAAAACACCTAAAGTAATCAGCGCAGGTATGATTATTTTATTCTAAGTAGTCGTTTTATCTGATGTAACACGGGCTTAAGCCGTGTATCTTCATTTGAGCCACTTCTTCAGATCGAAGGAGTGGCTTATTTATCTTGCAATAAACGGGTATCGCCCTTTAAGGAGACACAATGAGCTGGACTATGAAATCAGTGACATTCGCGCTTTCACTTGCATTAGGCGGCGCGGCATTTGCGGCGACTGTGCCTGCTGGCGTTAAGCTTAGCGATAAGCAAGAAATGATTCGTAATAATGGATCAGAAGTGGAAACACTTGATCCACATCTTGCTGAATCTGTGGGTGCGAATAATATTACCCGTGATTTGTTTGAAGGTTTAACCACTAGTGATAACGAAGGCCGTTTACAGCCAGGCGTAGCAACAAGCTGGAAGCAAACAGACCCAACAACTTGGGTATTTACTTTGCGTAAAGACGCTAAGTTTTCTAATGGTGACCCGATTACAGCGGCTGATTTTGTATATGGCTGGCAGCGTTTCCTTGATCCAAAAATTGCATCAACCTACGGCACGGTTTATGGCATTTTTGTATTGAATGGTTTAGAAATTGCAGAAGGAAAAAAAGCGCCAAGTACGCTTGGTATTAAAGCGATTGATAAATATACCCTTGAAGTAAAAACACCAAATCCTATTGCCTATTTACCAAGTGTGTTGGCTAATTCGCAATTTGCACCTGTACATAAAGCCACGGTTGAGAAGTTTGGTAAAGATTGGACTAAGCCTGGCAATATGGTTGGTAATGGTGCTTACGCATTAAAAGATTGGAAAGTAAATAGCAAGATTGTGATTGAGAAAAATGCGCAGTATTGGGATGCTAAAAATGCCCCACTGACTCGTGTTACTTATTTGCCTGTTGAAGCAGGTAATGCAGAATTAAAATTGTATCAATCGGGTGACAATGATTTCGTTTACCAATTGCCAGCTGGTCAATATGAAAAACTGAAAAAAGATTTCCCAAAAGAAATCCAAAATGGCCCTATCTTGGGTCTGCGTTACTACTCATTAAATAATAAAGATCCAATGATGAAAGACGTGCGCGTACGTAAGGCGCTGTCTATGGTATTGGATCGTGATATTTTGGCGCAAAAAGTGACCGTTGATGGCCAAATTCCTGCGTATGGCGTCACCATTAAGGGCCTAGAAGGCGCTGATGTGACGACCTATGATTGGGTCAAGTGGCCAATGGCAAAGCGTGTAGAAGAAGCAAAGAAACTATTGGCTGAAGCAGGTGTTAAGCCAGGTTCAAAAATTAAATTTACCTATAACACTGATGATTACCATAAGAAAATGGCTTTGTTTGCTTCTTCTGAGTGGAAAACAAAGCTTGGCCTAGATACTGAATTGGATAGCCTTGAATTTAAAGTGCTATTGAAAAAACGCCATGATGGCGACTTTCAAATTGCGCGCAATGGCTGGCTTGCTGATTACAATGACGCAACGACCTTCCTGACTTTAGTTCAGTGCGGCTCGTCGCAAAATGATAATGCCAACTGCAATAAAAAAGCAGAAGAGTTAATTAAGCAAGGTAATGATCAGCAGGATGTGGCTAAACGTAAAGCCTTGCTGACGCAAGCTGCGAAATTAATCATGGATGATTACCCAATGATTCCATTGCTGCAATATACATTGCCGCGTTTGGTTAAATCCTATGTGGGTGGCTATTCAACTAAGAACCCAGTTGATCGTTACCTAAGCAAAGAGTTCTATATTATTAAGCATTAAGATTTTAAGCATTGGCAAGCTGCCGCTTTGGGCTTTTCTGCTCAAAGCGGCGTTGTTTTGTGTAGGTGCGGTGGCCGCAGAGCCGCTTGCCTATATCATTTATGGAAAAAGAATAATCAAGGAGGGGATGCCTGATGTGGGCTTATACATTCCGCCGTATTTTGGCAACAATTCCTACTATGCTAGCGGTTATTACCGTTTGCTATTTATTACTGCATTTAACTCCTGGTGGCCCTTTTGATACAGAACGTAAAGTATCTGAAGCGGTGCTGGCTAATTTGCAGGCCAAATATCATTTAGATTTACCGCTTTGGCAGCAATATTTATATTATTTAAAAGGTTTATTGCATGGCGATCTAGGGGCGTCTTTTCGCTATGCCGATTGGAGCGTGAATGACTTAGTCGCAGCGGCATTGCCTGTATCGCTAACGATTGGTGGCGGGGCTATTTTGCTTTCTATCATTATCGGTGTGGGTTTGGGGATCACTGCGGCATTAAAACAAAATAGTTTTGTTGATTATTTTGTGATGTTGATTGGTAATATAGGTAGCACCATTCCTTCATTTGTTTTAGGGCCGGTATTGATTTTGGTGTTTGCTATTTGGATTCCTATCTTGCCAGCCGGTGGCTGGGATGATTTTGATTTGCGCTTTATTATTCTGCCACTCGCATTGCTGACCTTTATTAATGTATCAACGATTGCTCGTGTGATGCGCGGTAGCTTAATCGAGGTAATGAGTAGCAATTTTATTCGTACTGCTCGGGCTAAAGGCCTGCCATTAAAAACCATTGTATTTCGTCATGCTTTAAAGCCTGCTTTATTGCCAGTGGTTTCGGTATTAGGTCCCTTGGCTATTTCCTCTATTACGGCCGCGGTGGTGACTGAGTCGGTATTTTCTTTGCCTGGTATTGGTAAATTAATCGTCAATGGGGCGAGTAACCGCGATTACACTTTGGTTTTGGGTTTGGTCGTTTTGGTGACCGTGGTTGCGGTATTGCTTAATTTATTGGTCGATTTAGCCTACGCGCTACTTGATCCTAAAATTCGTTATTAATAGGCGGGGTTGTCATGTTATTTCGAAATAAAAAACTCGCCGCAACGCTGGAAAGCTTGCCAGTAGAAGGGCGTAGCCCTTGGGCGGATGCACGCCGTCGCTTTATTAAAAATAAAGCGGCCGTTATTAGTGCAATTATCTTAATGATCATTACGGTTTCCTGTATTTTAGGGCCTTTTGTCTTGCCTAATTCTTATGAGGATACCGATTTTGGCGCGATGGGCTTAGCGCCTACGCTGCAAAATTGGCATTTATTTGGAACCGATGAATTAGGTCGCGATTTATTAGTGCGCAGTTTAATTGGTGGCCGTATTTCGCTGATGATTGGCGTATTAGCCACCTTAACTTCCGTGGCCATTGGGGTGATTTGGGGCGCAACGGCGGGCTTTTTGGGGGGTAAAGTCGATTCAGTAATGATGCGTATTGTCGATATGATGTACGCCATTCCTTATTTATTGATTGCCATTTTAATGGTGACTTTATTAGGGCGTGAATTTTATTTAGTTGTGCTCACCATTACTGTATTTGGTTGGATGGATATGGCGCGGGTGGTTCGCGGCCAAACTCTAGCGATTAAATCTAAAGAATATATTGAAGCGGCCCATGCAATTGGTGTGCCGACATGGAAAATTATTTTTCGCCATGTGGTGCCTAATTTGCTGGGCATTGTGGTGATTTACACCACGGTGACTGTGCCAGGCGTGATTTTGACTGAATCGGTATTGTCATTCTTGGGCTTGGGTATTCAAGAGCCGATGACTAGCTGGGGCGTGTTAATTCATGATGGCGCGAGTGTCATGGAAACCACATCGTGGTTATTGCTATTCCCTGCAGCCATGCTCTCTGCCACTTTGTATTGTGCCAATTATATCGGTGACGGCATGCGCGATGCGCTTGACCCGAAAGATCGTTAAGCGGAGCCGAAGATGACCAGTTTATTATCAGTAAAAGATCTCGGTGTGCAGTTTGCCACCAATGATGGCGCGGTGAGTGCCGTGAATGGCGTGTCTTTTGAGCTAAATCGTGGCGAAACGCTGGGTATTGTCGGTGAATCAGGCTCAGGCAAAAGTCAGACTGTTTTAGCACTGATGGGTTTGCTGGCTAAAAATGGTAAGACACAAGGCCAAGCTTTATTTGATGGCCAAGATTTACTCACTATGCCCGCAAATCAACTCAATAAGATTCGTGGCAATCGTGTGGCGATGATTTTCCAGGACCCAATGACGTCTTTGAATCCTTATCTGACGGTTGAGCGCCAAATGACCGAAGTGCTGGAATTGCACAAAGGTATGAGTCGTCGCGAGGCAAAAAAGCGTTCGATCGAGCTGCTTGACGCCGTAAAAATCCCTGAAGCGGCGCGCCGCGTGATGATGTATCCCCACGAGTTTTCGGGTGGAATGCGTCAGCGGGTGATGATTGCGATGGCGCTATTGTGCGAGCCTGAATTACTGATCGCTGACGAGCCAACCACCGCTTTGGATGTCACCGTACAAGCGCAAATTATTGCGCTACTTAAAGACTTGCAACGTGATTTTGGTACCGGCATTGTGATGATTACCCATGATTTGGGTGTGGTTGCTGGCCTGTGTGAAAAAGTCTTGGTGATGTACGGCGGCCGCGTGATGGAGCAGGGCAATGCCAGTGATATTTTCTATCATGCCTCGCACCCTTACACGATTGGTTTGCTGGGGGCCTTGCCTCGCCTCGATCATGATGATTCGACAAGCCTGATTTCTATTCCAGGTAATCCGCCGAATATGGCGCATATGCCGCCGGGCTGCCCATTTAGTGAGCGCTGCGAGCATGTGATGCCAATGTGCCATACCACCCTGCCTTTATTGCTGCCGGTTGGATCTGGCGGTGTATTGCGCGCTTGCCATAAGCCGGTAGAAGAAACAAAAATTGAGGTGGCTCATGTCTGAAGCACGTAAACCTATTCTGTCTATTCGTGATTTAAAAGTGCATTTTTCGGTGCGTCAGGGCGTGAAGTGGCCTTGGCAAGCGAGTAAGCAACTGAAAGCCGTCGATGGCGTTTCACTGGATTTATACGCCGGTGAAACACTGGGTGTGGTGGGTGAGTCAGGCTGTGGTAAATCAACCCTCGCTCGTGCGGTGCTGAATTTAATTCCGGCCACCAGCGGCAGTATTGTCTGGATGGGCAAGGAGATGCACGGCGCAAGTTCATCGCAGTGGTTGGATGCGCGTAAAGATATCCAAATGATTTTTCAAGATCCCTTGGCGTCTTTAAACCCACGCATGACCGTTGCACAGATTATTGCCGAGCCATTGAAAACGCATTATCCAGAGATTTCTGATGCCGAGGTAATGGCGCAGGTGAAGGCCATTATGGTGCGAGTGGGGTTGCGTGAGCAGCAAATTAACCGCTATCCGCACGAGTTTTCAGGTGGGCAGTGCCAGCGTATCGGCATTGCCCGCGCACTGATTATGAAGCCTAAGCTGATTGTGTGTGACGAGCCGGTTTCAGCGCTGGATGTCTCGATTCAAGCGCAAATTGTGAATCTGTTGAAAGAATTGCAGCGTGAAATGGGCATGGCGCTGATCTTTATTGCCCACGATTTGGCGGTGGTGAAGCATATTAGCGATCGTATTTTGGTGATGTATTTGGGGCATGAAATGGAGTTGGCAAAAAAAGCCGCGCTTTATTCACACCCAAGTCATCCTTATACGCAGGCGCTTTTGTCGGCGATTCCAATTCCCGACCCAGAGCGCGAAAAAACCAAGGTGATTCAGATCTTGCAAGGCGATTTGCCAAGCCCGATCAACCCACCTTCAGGCTGTGTATTCAGAACGCGCTGCCCTAAGGCCGTGGATCAATGCGCTAAGGATGTGCCTAAGCTGCGAGAGCTAAGCCAAGAAACGCAAGCGGCGTGCATATTGGCCTAGCTTGCAAGCAGATCTGAAGACAAAGAGGACACAGAGTTCAGCAGAGAAAACGAATATTTTAATGATTTTCTCTGTGGAACTCTGTGTTCTCGTTTTTCTCTGTGGCTCAAGATTTGGGTTGCATGGCTTTTTACAAAGCCCCAGCAAAATCCATCTGTCGCCAAGCCTCAAACACCGTGATGGCCACTGCATTGGATAAATTCAAGCTGCGATTGTCCGGCATCATCGGTAGGCGAATGCGGCGATCTGCCGCAAATTCAGCACGAATTTCTTCAGGTAGGCCGCGTGTTTCTGGGCCGAACACAAAAACGTCACCTTGCTGGTAGATAATGCGGTCGTGCCGAGTGGAGCCCTTGGTGGTCATGGCAAAAAAGCGTTGCCCTCTTAAAGCGGCTTGGCAATCTGCCCATGATTCATGAATTTTCATGGTAGAAAACTCATGATAATCGAGGCCAGCACGGCGCATGCGCTTATCTTCTAGTTCAAAACCAAGCGGTTTGACCAAGTGCAAGCTGCAGCCGGTATTGGCAGCAAGTCGGATGACATTGCCGGTATTGGGCGGTATTTCTGGCTGGAATAAGACAATATGGAACATAGTTTAGCTGACAGGTGGCAGGCGAAACGCCTTGTATTAAACAGATAGAAACCCAGAATAAAACAACATAGTTTATTTTGTTGGGGGAGCGATGGAATTGATTCAAAAAGAAATATTACTAGCCGCGGTGCATATGGCTGTTTTAGATAATTTGCCCGCAGATGAGACGGTTGCTGTCGTTTTTAGAGCGATCGACCACGAGATGATGGGGGATGACGGCCGATCTTTCAACCCCGCGCGGATCACGGGCGTAGGATCGGCGATTTATGCGGCGATGTTTGATTATCCCTTTGAGTTATTAGAAGTGCCGGGTGAGGGTTTTGTGTGGCAGGCAAAAATACCAAAGCATGGGTTCAGTACTCCCTTTGAAATGCTGCTTAATAAAGGAAAATCAATGGTTGAGAAATGCCGGAAAGAACAAAAAGCTCAGCAAGTTATGCAAAAACATTGTTGAGCTAGCCCAAGCGGCTAGCAGCCTGCCGGACTTAAGACTGATCTACTGCGGAAAAGCCGAGTTTGGCCATATTTCACGTATTTTTTCGTTAAATAGCTAGCTATTCGCCTCAAAAACACATGAAATCTGTCTCAAACCGGTCTTTCCCTCGCTACGATCGCTTAAACCCAACAGGCTGCGAGTGGAGATCTGCCGCTTTTGTGAGTGTTGCTGTTAGAATTAGGAATAGATTTTACTAGAGCCACTGAATGAATACCGCAACACTACTGATTAGTTGTCCAGATCGAAAAGGTTTATCTGCTGCGATTGCCAATTTTCTGTATACCTATAACGCCAATATTGTTCACGCCGATCAGCATCAAGATGAAACAGAGAATCTGTTTTTGATGCGCGTTGAGTGGGATGTTACCGATTTCACTTTGGATATGAGTGCATTTGCTTCGGCGTTTCAGCCGATTGCCGATCGCTTCCAAATGACATGGTCGGTCGCGCTAGCTGCTTGCCGCCCTAAGGTGGCTATTTTTGTTTCTAAATACGATCATTGCTTGGTTGATTTATTGCATCGGCATAAAAGTGGTGAGCTACGCTGTGACATTCCCTTGATTATTTCTAATCATGAAGATTGCCGTGGTTTGGCTGATTACTATGGCATTCCCTATCATGTGATTGCCGTTACAAAAGACAATAAAGCCGAATCAGAACAAGCTCAGCGTGAATTGCTGGCGGCCAATCAAATTGATTTGATTGTGCTTGCACGATATATGCAAGTATTAAGTCACGAATTCACCGCGTCTTATCCGCAGCGGGTGATTAATATTCATCATTCATTCTTGCCTGCATTCGAAGGCGCCAAGCCTTATCACCGCGCCTTTGCGCGTGGGGTTAAATTGATTGGTGCAACCAGCCATTATGTGACGGAAGTATTAGATGATGGACCCATTATCGAACAAGACGTCATGCGTATTTCTCATCGCGATGATATTGATATGCTGATTCAGAAAGGCCGTGATTTAGAAAGAATGGTGCTTTCCCGTGCAGTGCGTGCCCATCTTGAAAATCGGATTTTGGTCTATTCAAAGAAAACGGTCATCTTTTCTTGAGTTTTATTTGTAATATAAAAGCCGCCATTGATTGTTTTTGTATAAAATCGAAGGCGGCTTTTGTTTGTTTTCGTAATTGCCTTGATTAATCATAAAAAATAATAAAAATGAACCTCTGTTTCACCTATCACTTTTTGGATACTTACCAATGACGGCTTTTCGCTATCGTGCAGTTAACGAGGATGGCAAGGCTGCGCGTGGCGTGATTGAAGCAGAAACGTCGCGCTTAGCCAAGGGCTTGCTGCGATCGCAGGGCCTGTGGGTTTCTGAGCTAGAAGAAATCGCCTCGCTGGGTGCAAAAGGTGAGCGCAGCTTAGGGACTGCGAAGCTTTCCTTGCTGACGCGCCAGCTGGCGACCTTGCTGGATGCGGGCTTGCCGATAGAGCAGGCACTCTCCGTGCTCATCGAGCAAAGCGAAGTCGAGCGGGAAAAGCATTTGGTTGCGGCGCTAAGAAGTGAAATTCTGGCCGGATCATCCTTTTCCCAAGCGCTTACCCGCCACCCCCGCGTGTTTCCCGAGCTGTATCGCACCATTGTTAGCGCCGGTGAAGAATCCGGCAAAGCCGCTGCCGTGATGCAGCGTTTGGCGGATTACTTAGAATCACGCGCGGCTTTGGCCTCCAAAGTGGGGCTGGCGTTTATTTACCCAGCGGTGGTGATGTTTGTTTCGGCCTTGGTGATTGTGGGGCTGTTGACTTGGGTTGTGCCGCAGATGGTGACGGTGTTTCAAAGTGCCAAACAAACGCTACCGCTGCTCACCCGATTATTGCTTTGGGCTAGCCAATTTGTGCGCGACTGGGGGCTGATTTTCTTTGTGCTACTAGCGGTTGCTTCGGGGGCGGGCTGGCATGCGCTTAAAAAGCAAGCGGTAAGGCGGCAGTTTGATGCATGGCGCTTGAAATTGCCCTTGATTGGGCGCTTTGAGCGCACGGCCAATACGGCGCAGCTTGCATCCACCTTGGCAATTTTGGTAGGGAGTGGCGTGCCGCTCTTGAGTGCTTTGCAGGCCGTGAGCGGCGTATTGGGCAGCTTACCCTTGCGCGATGCAGTGGCCGAAGCCGCAAAGCAAGTGCGTGAAGGGATGACGCTATCGCGCGCGCTGGCTGCAAGCAAAATGTTTCCGCCGGTGCTGATTCATTTGATTGGCAGTGGAGAGGCAACGGGCCGCTTGGAGCATATGCTGGAAAAAGCCGCTGCGCAGCAAACACAAGAATTAGAAAATCGGGTGTCTACATTTACAGGCCTACTTGGCCCGCTGATGGTGTTATTAATGGGCGGCGTGGTGCTTGTGATTGTATTGGCGATTTTATTACCTGTTTTTGAAATGAATCAATTGGTTAAATAAAAGGCTAATTACTCAAGGTAATGGCTTCATATAAAGGGGAGTATTAAATGAAACGCAAGCAAGGCGGTTTTACGCTGATTGAAATTTTGGTGGTGATTACCATTTTGGCTATTTTGGGCGCTTTGGTGGTGCCTAAAATCATGAATCGCCCGAATGAGGCACGCGTTGTGGCGGCCAAGCAAGATATTCGTTCGGTGGTGCAGGCATTAAAACTCTATAAGCTGGATAACGGCCGCTACCCAAGCACCGAGCAAGGCTTAAAAGCGCTGATTGAAAAACCAAGTGCAGCGCCTGTGCCTAATAATTGGAAAACCGGTGGTTATTTAGAAAAGCTGCCGAAAGACCCTTGGGCTAGCGATTATCTCTATCTTAGCCCCGGTATCAAGGGTGAAATTGATGTGATGAGCTACGGTGCAGACGGCCAGCAGGGTGGTGAAGGCACAGATGCAGATATTGGCTCTTGGGATAACTAAGTTGTTTGATACCCCACGTCTGCCAGCGCTGCGTCAGCTTGGTTTTACCCTGATCGAAATCCTTGTGGTGCTTTCTATTATTGGCATCATTATGGGTTTGGCCGTGGTGCGTCTGGATTTATCAGATGGGCAAAGAGTGGAGCGTGAAGCCAGCCGCCTTGCCTCTTTGTTTGAATCAGCGCGAGACGAGGCCATTACGGGCGGGCAGGCGATTGCTTGGTCTTCCGATGGTCTCGGCTATCAGTTTTGGCTGCAAGATGCGCAAAATAATTGGCAATCGATCGCCTCCCATGATTTATTGAGTCCGCGCGTTCTTGAAGAGGTGCGAATTGAAGGCTTTGCTGTGAACTTGCGCGAGCAGCGCTTGGGGGAGCGTTTGGTGTTTGAGCCTTCGGGGGTGAATGCGCCTTTTAGCTTGCAGCTGCGTTTAAATAATAGCCGTTTAGAATTACAAGGTGATGTGATGGGGCGAGTAGAAGTGCACCAGCCTGATGCCTCGGCGCCTGCGGCCTTGCCTCATGCGTAAAAATGCGGGTTTTACCTTGATCGAAGTGCTGGTTGCGCTGGCGGTGATTGCCATTGCCATGGGCGCAGCAATGAAGGCCACTTTAGCGAGCACCAATAACGCTATTGAGTTAAAAAGCCGTACCGCAGCAGGCTGGGTGGCGCAGAACCGCTTAAACGAGTTGGCTGCCTTGGGCGCATGGCCGGACATTGGCTCCACGACCGGAAAAGAGTCGCAAGCGGGTATGGATTTTACATGGAGCGTAGAAACGGGCGGCTCGCCCAACCGCAGCTTTCGTCGTATCGAAATAAAAGTTTTTTCTGCCGACGACAATCAGCACGCGGCGGCTACTCTGGTTAGCTATCTTGCTCATGTTCCCCATTAAAATGCTCAGACCCAAACAAGCTGGCTTTACCCTGCTGGAAATCTTAATCGCGCTGGCGGTGTTTAGCGTGGTGACGCTGATTTCTTATAAGGGGCTGGAGTCGGTGGCGCAAACGCGAACGGCTTTGGATGCTGAGGCCAAGCGTTGGCGAGATTTATCCCTTGTGTTTGATCGCATGGAAGAAGACGTGAGCCAAACGGTAGATCGGCTTTGGCGCGATCAGGGCGGGGCCGAGCAGCCAGCGATGCGTGGCACTAATAAGCCCGAGCGCAGGGATGATCAGCCGCTGGAATTGATTCGTTTGGATCGTAAGCGGGATGCTTTACATGTGGCCTATCGGTTGAGAGATGCCCGTTTAGAGCTGCTGCTCTGGAACGCGCTTGATCTGGCTCCGCGTGAAGAGCCACAAGTGCATGTTCTACTTGAAAATATCCGTGGTTTTGAAGTGACCTTTTTAGATACGGCCAACCAATGGCAGCCCAGCTGGCCCCCCGCTGGCAATAATAAAGTGCCGCCGCGTGGCGTAAAAGTGAAGCTTACACTTGGCGATGACAGCACCGTAGAAAGGATTTACACCCTGCCATGATGCGCAAACAAAAAGGCGTTGCCATCATTACCGCCGTGCTGACGGCGGCCTTGGTGACCACTCTCGCCGTGGCGATTGCTTGGCGTCAGCAGCTATGGTTTCGGCAACTAGAAAATCAATTTGATCTGGCCGAAGCGCGCGGCATTGCGCGTGCTTCGATTAATCTGGCGCGGCTCACTTTGCGAGACGACGCCCGTAATAATCAAATTGATCATCAGCTTGAACCATGGAATATTCCGATTCCGGCGATTCCGGTAGAAACGGGGCGGGTTGGTGGGCGTTTATTAGAGCAGCAGGGGCGTTTTAATTTAAATAATGTGGTGCAAAATGGGGTGCTGAATGAGGCGAGTTTTGCTGCATTCCAACGCCTATTGCAAACGCTGGGCTTGCCGCAGGATATCGCCAATGCGCTGGTGGATTGGCAAGATGCAGATAGCCTGACGCGCTATCCGGGCGGGGCAGAAGATGTTGAGTATTTGGCGATGCCTGATGCTTATCGAGCCGCAAACCGTGCGCTGTTAGATATCCAAGGCTTATCACGAATCCGCGGCTTTAGCCCCGAAGTGATTGCCAAGCTAGAGCCATTGGTCAGCGTCTTGCCACAGGCCACCCCCGTGAATGTCAACTTTGCGGGGCCTGAAGTATTGGCCGCAATCATCCCGGGCTTGTCGGTGTCTGCCGCGCAGGGTGTGGTCGCGGCACGCTCTGGTAAGTATTTCAAAAGTATTGAAGAATTTAAGCTGGCACTGCCTCAAACATTGCAAGCGACGGTGTCGCTGGATGCCGTTTCTATTCAAAGTCGATACTTTATCAGCGAAGTGGACGCGCATTTTGGTCGAGTGAATATGAGCTTTCAAGCGCTATTAGAGCGTAAAGGCGATCAAATACCACGGATTGTTTGGTTGAGAAGGCGTTAGATGCGAGTGAAATTATGGAAGCCATGCAAAAAAAACTGGTTGTGGTTGGTGGTCCTAATGGCAGTGGGAAATCAACCTTTGCGGATGAGTACGTTCATTTATATTCGCTTAAATACTTAGGGAAGGTCTGCACAAACTCACCGCAGATGTATTTTTAATTTAAATACACTACTTTTTTTATTTAAAACGTACAATCCTGCATTAAATTGCATTTTTTTTAAAATTTCAGCGCTACTTCCCTTTTATTTCCATATTT
>JANYCY010000017.1 GCA_025360045.1 Janthinobacterium sp.
GGTGATATCAGTAGCCTCGCGAATGGTGTATTGAACGCCGACAACTTAATCATCAATGCCACGCAAGGTATCAAGCTGGCTAATGCCAATACGGTAAATAGCTTTGTCCCCACCAGTACAGGAGATATTACTTTCTCCAACAGCAAAGCTCTGGCGCTTGGGCCTATAAAAACCAATGGCCAGCTAAAAATTGATACACAAGGCAGCCTAGGATTAAACGATGCAATATCAGCAAAAAGCATCAGCCTAAAAGCCAGCGACGGTGAAATAAAGAGCTTGGCTAATGGCACGCTTAGTGCAGATAGCTTAATCGCTACGGCCAGCAAAGGCATTACGCTAGATAATGCTAATACACTTAATCAGGCCAGCTTAATCAGTACCGAGGGTGATATATCGCTGAATAATAGCAAGGCACTCACGCTAGGCAAAGCCAATAGTAATGGCAATCTTAAACTCAGTGCGACGGGCGATTTAAAGCTGAATGAAGATGTTTCTGCCAATAATATCAGCCTTAATTCCACCGCTGGCTTCATTAGCACGGGGATTATTAGCAGTAAAATACTCAATGTCAAAGCAGCTACGGGCATCAGCTTAGATGCAGCTAATGCTTTGGATCAAGTTAAATTAATCAGCGACAGCGGCAATATCAGCTTATTTAATTCAAAGGCCTTGATACTCGACACCACCAGCACGAGCGGTGATATAAAAATTAATAATAACGGTAATTTATTAATTAAAGATAATGTAAGCGGCAATCAAGTTCAATTAAAAGTGCTAAACGCCAATATGAGCGAAGCCGATGGGGCAAAAATAATTGCCAACAAGCTCAATGCAGAGGCAGAACTAGGCATTACTTTACAAGCGAATGGCAATAGCATCGCTACGGCACAGCTGGCCAGCAAAGGAGATGTCTCACTAAATAATAGTAAGTCGATTGAGCTATTAAGTGTGACGAGCGCAGCGGGGATAGATATTAACGCGGTAGGAACTTTAAAAATAAACGACCAGCTACAGGGCACGACCATCAATCTAAAAGCCATTGATGTGATTGATAGCGCCTCTAGCAAAATTAATACAAACAAGCTGCAAATTGAGGCTCAAGGGCAAATTGCCTTAGATAAAGGTGCAAACACCATTTCCCAGCTCAGTGCAAAAAACACGGGCAATATCACACTCAATAATAATGTGGATCTTGCTCTGCAAGGCATAAGCACTAAAGGTAATGTGTTAATTGATAATCAAGGCACGCTCACCGTGAGTGCGCCATTTAGTGCAGATGATACGTCCTTAAGCAGCAAGGGGGTATTGCGGGTTAATAGTGGCTCATTTAAATCGACGGGCACCATTATATTAAGTAGCCGCGATACAGGTTCAAACAACGACAATATAATTCAAGATACTAACTTAATTGCCGCCGGTGACATTAAAATAAATGCCAACGATAGTTACATTCAAAATGCAGATTTAATTGCAGGCGCTAGTTCCGCTCAATTAAACCAAGGCGCCCGACTTGGCGCGACAGCTCAGGGTGCAGCTGGAACAACAGGAGAGATTTCCGTCGATGCCACCGTAATTCAAGTGGCTCCAGGCGTTAAAGCAGTTTCTGCCAATGGTGGCGCTATTAGTTATGGTAGTGCCAGAACAATTAGCAATAACATTACTGCGGATCAAATTAAAACAACGGGTGTAGTTAATAAAGTGGGAAAAAATATCGATCCCAATCCCGTTGTGCGTCCTATTATTAAAAACGTCTTTAATAATCTCCCAGATTCAGCCACTCAAGAACAAGTCGATAAATTAGTAAAAGTCATTGTTATTCAGAAACAAGATCAACAAAGCCATTTCCAAATCATTGGAACGGGGCAATTGCCTTTTGAAGCCCAAAAACCGACCGAACTTGTGCCACAGAAAGAAACCATTCGTATTGCCGGAGAAGACGATGCCAACTGCCCTTAAGCTATTTCTTCTCACCTTTTTGCTACAAACGCCAAGCTATGCGGCGCTTGTGGCGGAAGTGGCTTCGGTGCAAGGAGCGGCTTCGGCTCAGGGTAAAAATGGCGGGCTCAAGCTGATAGGCAAAGGCTCTATTTTAAATGAGGGTGATGAAATTATCACCGCGCCCAATAGCCATGCCGTGCTGAAGTTTAACGACGGAGGCCAGATTACCGTACGCCCCGACACCCGCATGAAAATTGATAGCTTCGCCTTTGGCCAAACAGGCCGAGAAGATGGCATGGTTTTGGGCTTATTTAAAGGCGGCCTGCGTGCCGTAACCGGCTTAATTTCTAAGCAATCCGCAACGGCAGCCAAGATTCAAACCTCCAGCGCCACCATCGGGATTCGCGGCACAGATTTTGATGCGCGGCTTTGTACTGGCGATTGCGCACAAGAAGCCAAGCAAGCCCCCACTCAGCAAAATAAGGCCGTTGAAGTCGCTGCAGCCGCCCGAGTCGTTAGCTTGTCGGGCAAAGCTAATGCCCGAAATAAAGAAGGCGTGTTGCGCATGTTGGTGCAAGGTGGCGCGGTCTATGTGGGGGAACGCGTTGAAACCACGCCTGATGGCACACTGGTATTGGCCTTTAGGGATGGCGGCAAAGTGTCTTTGCGATCTGACACGCAAATGCAGATTGACCGCTTTGAATACAGAGCCGAAGCGCCTGCCGAGGGTAATTTTGGTGTATCTCTATTTAAAGGTGGCTTACGGGCTTTAACGGGCTTAATCGGCAAGGCAAAGCCCGATGCCGTTCAATACAAAACCAAAAGCGCCACCATAGGCATACGCGGCACTGGGGTCGATTTTGAATGCACCGCCGCCTGCGCTGATCCAGCCGTGCCTGCGATGGATGGCTTTGGGGCCTATGTATGGGAAGGCAGTATCACCGTTAGCCCAGTCAATGGGCCAGTTCAGCAACTTAATCTTGGGGAAACGGTATTGATCCGCGTCTCTGGCATTTTACGCCCAAGCACCCCACCCGCAGGGCTTGGCAATATGCCAGCACCACGGCCAGATACCATCCCCATTGATCTACAACTCTTATTTGGCCAAAGCGAGGGCAATAACGATATGCCAGGGCTCTATGTACACGTCCGTGACGGCAATGTTAGTCTAACTGACAACACTAGCCAGCAAATATTGTTTTTAGGGAAAGACGAGACTGGGTTTTCAAATAAAAACAACCCCATTCGCTTACGTGAACTCCCTGTCTTTATTGAGTTTGATAAAACACCGATCGGCATAGTCAAGATTCCACTTCGAGACATACTCAGCAAAAATGGCCTTCCCTCTAACCTTGGCTGCAAACCGGGTACAGTCAAATAAACGAGAGCGACTACGCGCTATGAAATTTAGCCAGTTTGTACCTGCCAGCCTCCTTGCCAGCATGATTTCAGGCTTTGTATGGGCCGAAGAGCCGCTCTTTAATGTAAGCGCCTACGAGGTAAAAGGAGAGAATCCACTTTCTAGCGAGGACAGTAAGCAATTATTACAAGCCTATTTAGGCAACAATCGTTCACTCAACGATTTGCAACAAGCGGCTAGCGCGCTTGAATCTGCTTTGCGCGAACGCGGCCATGGTTTTTTACGCGTCACTTTACCGCCACAAGAAGCATCCTCCACCATCACTTTGGAAGTGCTGAGCTTTAAACTCAGCAAAGTGATTATTAAAAACAACACTTTTTTTGATGAAGAAAATCAAAAAAATAGCCTGCCCGCCTTGCAAGAAGGTAGCTCGCCTAATTTTCAGGCCATGACCACACAGCTCGTTATCGCCAATGAAAACCCCAGTAAGCAAACCACCATTACCTTTAAAGAAGGTGACACCGATAGCATTGAAGCCATCCTTGACACCCAACAGCAAAAACCGTGGAGCGTGTTTGTTTCCGGTAACAACTCTGGCTCAGACGACAACGGCCGCTTACGTGTCTCCTTAGGATTTCAATACGCCAACTTATTTAATAGCGATCAAGTCGCCACGCTAAGCTACTCCACCGCGCCTAGCGAGCCTGATAATGTCAGCCAATACGGCGTGTTTTATCGCCTGCCCTTTTATAGCTTGGGCGGCAGTCTATCCGCCTACTATGCACAATCAAAAGTGGATTCCGGCAGCTTAGGCCAAGATTTAGTCATCACAGGTAAAGGCGAATCAGGCGGCCTGCGCTACACCCATTATCTAGCCCCACAGGGACAATACCGCTCGCAAATTGAGATTGCGCTCGACGATAAATTATTCCGTGGCACCGATGTTTCTGGCATAGGCCAACTTAGCCCCGATGTACGCAGCCGCCCGCTCACTTTGGCGTATAACGGCCACTGGCAGAGTGAAGATATTGAAATCAATTTTGGCCTTGATTACGCCCACAATCTGCCCTCTGGGGTCGGCAATGATGACGAAGCCTATCAAGCCAATCGCAGCGATGCGCATAGTAACTGGCAAGCATGGCATGCCAAGGCCGAAGGGCTGTATCGTTTTGCGGGCGACTGGCAAGCCACACTTAAATTAAACGGCCAATTTGCCAATGAAGCTTTAATCGCCGGAGAGCAATTTGCCTTAGGTGGCAGTAACTCCTTGCGCGGAGTGAGCGATCGCAGCGCAACAGGCGACAGCGGCGTGCAAGGCACTTTAGAAATCAGCACGCCAAAACTCTATGAGGGCTTACGCTTGCTCAGTTTTATCGACGCAGGCGCGATTCATAGACGCTCGCCAGATGTGGGATCCAGCAATAAAGAAACCCTCGCCAGCATAGGCTTGGGGCTGCGCTGGCAAATCATGGACTGGGGATTAATCAGCGCAGACTGGGGATATATCGTCGACGGCAGCAGCTCCCCGAAAATAGAGCGTGGCGAAAGCTTTGGGCATTTGGGGTTTTATTTGAAGTACTGAAGGGGGAGGTCAAAAAGATCTGTAGACACAGAGCTTAAAAGCAGAACACTGAGAAAACCTAAACGCGAGTTAGGACCAGCTCATATTAAGCTCTAGCGTCGTCATTCCCGCTTGCCTTTGGCGGGAATCCAGCGGCTCTGCTGGATCCCCGATAAAAACACTCGGGGATGACGCTTTTGCATTAATTAATCACACGAGATTTATTTCGAGCCACAGCCTTAAACTGCTTCCTGATTATAAAGATGCTAGCAGCCTTGCCTCCCTTAGCATCAGTCGGCTGCAAAATCACCTGATTGGCCCATATTTCACCGTATTTTTGAGCAATAACTCGTTATTGGCGCTACAAATCCGGCAAAATCTGGTCTCAACCATGCGGTTTTTCGCTACGACCACCTAAGTCCGACAGGCTGCTAGCACTTAATTATTCAGCAAAATCTTGAACCTCCGAGTAAAACGAAGATGCAGAGAAAACCATCAAATCGTTGGTTTTCTCTGTGTAGCTCTGTGTGCTCTGTGTCCTCACTGATCTCTGTGTCTACAGATCTTTTGCCGTACTCCGACGAGCAGGTCGGCGTTTGCATACTCGATATTGCAAACGGCTTAGATCGGCCACATGATCACCATCGGCCTCCACCACCAAAATTTCTGCTGCAATTTCACCAAAATCGGCGCGAAAATGTACGCTGCTTTTTAAAACCAATACTTCTACCTCGCTAGGCTCTACCCCTAGATGGCGAAACATGGCTTGATCGGCAGCCTGCTGCTTGCGGCTACTCACTAAAACGGTTACTCCTTGGCATTGCAGGCAAGCCATCGGGCCTAAATCCATTTGGCAGCCTGCATAAAAAGGCCCAGTGGCGGCAAATTGCCCTGTACCCAAACTCCTCACCCGCCATTCCCCCTCAGCCTTTCTTCCTTGACCAATGGCCCGCGATAAAATCCCTCCCACGCCAAGAGCGTGCGCAGCCTGCGCCGTGGCTGGATCGCAAAGTATGCCAACCACCATGACGGGCATGCCCATCTTCAAGCCATCGCTAATCATCCCCGCCGCATCGCTACCCGCTCCACCGCCTGCGTTATCGCAGGTATCAGCCAAAATGATGGTTTTTCCTTGGCCTGCATACTGCCTAGCGTAGCTCAGCGCCTCATCCACCTGCCACAGCCTGCCCGCAAACGCTGGCTCAGCCGCAAGCACTTTTTGCTCCAAAGTATGGATAGCGCCCTCTGCAAGACGGGCACTTTTAGCGTAAGCCAAGAGGCTAGGCCCACCATCGGCCACATCAGCCAAGGGAAATCCGAGGAAGAAACTTACGCTGACTACATCACCCATTTCTGCCTGCTCTGCCGCCTGCATCAGCCTAGCCACCGGCTCAATTAAAGAGCATTGCCAAGGCATAGAAATCAAAAAGGGCAGTTGTACAAAAGCAGAATGCAGCAGCTCACCCGCCAGCAGGCCTTGCAACAAACCGACCACCCTTGCCCCGGTTTCGGCCATATCCACATGCGGATAGCTGCGATAGCCGACCAAGGCAGAGGCCGAATTCACCATCAAGGGGCTGACATTGGCATGAAAATCGAGGGATGCCACGATAGGGATTTGATCTCCCAGTAGTGCACGAGTGCGGCGCAACCATTCGCCATCGCCATCGTCATAGCGCTCCGTTACCAAAGCGCCGTGTAAATCTAAATACACGCCATCAATAGGCCCAGCTTTCATCGCGTCTAAGAGTGCCGACTCAAATATCGTCCAGAGCGCTTCAAACGCCGCATCCTCAACCCGCCCACTCGGATTTGCCGAAGCCCAAAGCAGCGGCAAAACTTGCAAATGAGCGGCTTCCAGCGCAGCAATCGCCCCCGCCAAAGGCAAATTAGCCCCTGCCACCGCCGCCAAAACCGCCTCACCCTGAGTCAGCCCCGGCCAGGCATCGGCCTCAATAAAATGAGCCATCCTGGTGGGCATACTGGAAAAGGTATTGGTTTCATGCTGAATACCCGCTACCGCAATACGCTGCATACCTGCTCCAGAGGGGGTGAATACATGGGCTTTGCCCGTTGGCCAAACTAAGTCAAAAAGACCTTTGTATTAGTGCCTTCGGCACGTTGATTTTGTATTAGCACGCAAAGAAAAATCGTAATAACCGCCCACTTTGCATAGGGCTTAAAAGTCCCCTTGAAGCACGCCGAAGCGAGGAATAAGCGGATCGGGGTTTCGGAAAAGGGGTAGCGAGGCAGCGAGCGCGCAGCCTTTTTCGCCGAGCCGATTATCCGCAGTGAGGGGCCTTCGTGCTGGTCGGGGCGGCCTTCTTTGCTTCCTTTCTTGGCCGTTCAAGAAAGGTAGTCCCACGCGGGGGATTCCCGCACCAAAATCAACGTGCCGAAGGCACTAAAAAGCTTCTTGTAAAATTCCTAAACACATCAAGCAAACAAATACGCGGATTTCACCCGCCCTACAACAATCCATCCAAAGCCGCCGCGCAAATACCTCGATATTGCTGTGGAGTAAAAGGAATCGGGTTAGTACCATGAGCACCGTCAGCCACAGCGGCCTCACCTATGGTTTCCAGACAGAATTCGTCTATGCCTATGCTTTTAAGCGTGTGTGGAATGCCGACTTCTTCACGCAAGCGCAGCACCCAATCTAGAAACGCGGCGAAAGAAGGATTGGGCAGGCCTAGGTAGCAGGCGGCGGCGGTAATGCGCTCGTCGATGGCGGCCTGATTGGCTTTTAAAACATAGGGCATCAGAATGGCATTGAGCATGCCGTGATGGGCATCGAAACGCGCCCCCAGCGGATGAGCCAGCGCGTGCATCGCCCCCAGTCCGCGCTGAAACGCCGTTGCCCCCATGCTGGACGCCACCAGCATTTGCATCCGCGCCTCAAGATCTGCGCCATCTGCAACGGCGCGTGGCAGCCATTCGCGTACCAGTTGCATCCCTTCTAAGGCAATGCCGCTGGCCATGGGATGATAAAACGGTGAGCAATAGGCTTCAAGGCTATGGCTGAGCGCATCCATACCGGTTGCTGCGGTCAGCTTAGCGGGCAAGCCAGTACTGAGCACTGGGTCTAAAATCACAATCGCAGGTAGCATGCGTGGATGAAAAATAATCTTTTTAGCGTGCTCAGCTTCATGGGTAATCACCGAAGCTCGGCCCACTTCAGAGCCTGTACCCGCCGTGGTAGGAATCGCCACCAGCGGCGCCATGCCTTCGGTTTTAATCCTTAGCCAGTTATCCCCTTCATCCACATAATCCCAAAGCGGCCCGCTCTGCCCCACCATCATCGCCACCGCCTTGGCTGCGTCCAGCGCCGAACCACCACCCAGCGCAATGACGCCATCAAAGCCACCTTCACGATAAGCCGCCACCCCGTCGGCCACATTCTGCCCAGTTGGATTGCCCTTAATCTGGTGAAACAGGCCTGCGTGTAAATCAGCGCTCTCCAATAAGGCCAAAGTACTTTGCACCGGCGGCAAAGTGGCCAGCCCCGGATCGGTAATCAGCAGCGGTTTTTTAATTCCTAAGGAGCGCGCTAGCTGCGGTAAATCCTGCACCCGCCCCACGCCACATTTCACATTGGTGGGGTAATTCCAATTTACGGTGTAGCGATCGAGATTCATTTAAGTATCCTGTGGAGTAGCGTTATTTTCAACTTCAGTAAACAGCAAAAAATCGTAATAACCACGCTCTTGGCACGGGGCTTTAAATCCCCTTGAAGCACGCCGAAGCGAGGAATAAGCGGCTCGGGGTTTCGGAAAAGGGGTAGCGAGGCAGCGAGCGCGCAGCCTTTTTCGCCGAGCCGATTATCCGCAGTGAGGGGCCTTCGTGCTGGTCGGGGCGGCCTTCT
>JANYCY010000020.1 GCA_025360045.1 Janthinobacterium sp.
AAAAACCAAACTTTTCCCTATTAAGTCCTTAGGTAAAAGTTTTCGAGCAAGGCATCCTGACGAAGACAGTATGAATAATACGACGAGGAAGGATAAGGAAGCTCGAAGATTTTTATTAGAGCACTTAAGTTGATAGGATTGCGCTTCCCCGTCCCTACAGATTAAAAAACCGAAAACAATTAAAAGAAATACTTTAATAACAAGGTACTTGAGCGCTTTTCAGGCAGAGCGCCGTATTGGGTGAGGGCGTTCCCGCGATTAAGCTGAAATTCCCAAGCGACATCGACTGTTTTAAAGTGGTAACGCGCTTCAGCCCATGCCATATCACTTTTATCGATTAAATCATGTCGCCACATCGCCGCTAGTTCTAGCTGGGGGATTAAATCCGGCCAACGCGCAAAAGCCATGGTGGCTTGCTGGGTGAGCATAGATTGACGCGATTGCACCCCCGAGCGATATCGCCAATAGTCTTGCAAAGGCCCCATTTGCAGCGCTTCCCATTCGGAGGCATTTTTTGCACCACCATCGTACTGATATTCAAAGCTAAGCGACAGTTTGGATTCAGATGTCCATGTCAGCCCACTTGCCAAGCGATAAACGCGCCCGCCTTCTTTGGCCGTGCTAAATTCCGCATGCAGCACCGTGGCGTCATTTAGCAAACCCGTTAAATTCAGGCCGAGCTGTGGCTGAGTCTCTGTGTCACCAAACAATAAAAATTGTGAAGAGATATCCCCGCTCTGGCTGAGCGCCAGCAAATAACGGTTGCGTGGATTACTCGCCCCCCAATCAAGGTTAAACGCATCACTATTTGCTTCACTGGCCAATTGTGGCGAAAACAAGGCCGTCAACGCCCCACCCGACCAGAGCTGTTGCCCACGGAGCATCACACTGCCCTGACGATTTTCACGCAAGCTGGCGGGGGCCACCGAAACCACCGACCTGACCGCGCCCTCTTTAAAAAAATCACTCGGGTTATAGCCCAGCCCCACGCCGTAGCGCGTGTTCATCCGCCCAAAATCTAAAGCCATATCAGCGGCGGGCTGCCAGCTTAAATAAGCTTCTTTTAAGGTATTCACCTTGCTTTCTGGCGCTTGCCAGCCGGGGCCAAAACCATCGAGTCGATCGGCCAGTACCACACGCCAATCGGCTGCCAGCGATGTATCGAGGCGAAAATCTACAGACCTGCGCTGGGTATTTTCATAGCCCTTATCTAAACGCGCCCTGCCCCATGCGCCTTCGACAGATAAAAACCAATCACGATTTGCCACAGGTTCTGCCAAAGTTTCATCCGCCAGCAGCAGAGCATCCTGATCGCTGGCGAATGCGGCTGAGCAGAGCAAAGCAATCAGCCATCTCATCACTTACTCCGGCTTAAAGCGAGGTAAATAGTCGCGCTGCAACCAGCTTTCCGGCACATCGCGCCAAGCATAATCGCTGTTTTTAATCACCGTGACCCAAGCGGGGTCTAAGCCATCAATAATCACCGTTTCACTCGGACGCTCAGCCCCCAGCAGGGTTTGATAGCGGCGGAAGTATGCCGTTTTTAATAAGCGGCCGCTCTCGGTATAAAACAAGGATTTAAGCGGCTGCTTACTGCTTTTATCCAGCCACATTTCAATCGAGTGGTAAGTCACATCTGGCGAAATCGCTTTGAGTTTCAACTTGTAAGCAGCACGCTGTTTGCGATCGCCATCTTGCACTTCCTCTTCACCCGCCAGCTCGGCACGGTAATCCAGCGCTAAATTCACTGTCAGCACATCGCCATTGGCCGCCTGCCCTAGCAAACGCTGCTGTGGTGAGATCCGCACACTGGCTTTGCTGGCCGGATCATAAAACCACAGATCATTGCCATCTTTGAGCAGCAATTTGCCCGCATCCCGAATAGGGGCGACAAAACGGATGAGATTGCGAAAACGCCCACCATCGGGCCGAGAATAAATTGCCAAGGTATTTCTATCGCTCTCCTTGCCTTTGCGATATTCAATCAGCGTAGAAGTTAAGCCAAAAGATTGAGTCGGGTTACGAATCGCATCACTAGCCGCCAGCAAAGCCTGCGCATCCACGGCGGCAAAACTGGCGCTACTGATTAAAAGACTTAAAACAAACAGCAGTTTCATCAAAACCCCCTAAGACTTAGGTAAATAAAAGTTGATGGATCAAACGCCCCGGTAGCAAAGTTGCAGCCCCCGCCCCTAGCAAGCCCAGATAGCTCCCCAAAACAAAGCCACGATGCCGCTTAATTTCGCCAGCTCTGGCCGCACGAATGGCCACCACGATGCAAATCAACACCCATACCGACAATAAGTGAATCGGGCTAAAGCGATGGCCCGCCCATATTCCCGACAACCAAAAGGAGGAAATCGCGGTAGCCGCCATCAAGGCCATCCACGTTCTGCCCATCAAACGATGCCGGGCCGAGCCCTTAGGCAGGCATAACACTGCCGCCCCCATCAGCAAGGCCGCCACGGCAAACACAATATGTAGTAATAAGATGTTCATCGCTCATCCCTCTATGCATGCCGTAAGGCATCAACAATATTCAAACGAGCGGCACGTCTGGCGGGCCACCATGCTGACAATAAAGCGACCCCAACCAGCCCCAGTGCAGTGCCGAACAGCATTTTTCCCTCACCCCATACCCGTACCGTCAAGGGAATAGGATCGACATTGCCAGGCGGGGTCCATGTCAGGCCACTGTGATTCACGAGCCAAGCGAGGGCCAGCGCAGCCAACACGCCAGCAACGGATCCTACCGCCCCCAGAAGCATGCCCTCACACACGAATAAGCGACGAATACCAGACTGGCGCAGCCCCATGGCGCGCAAGGTGCCAATTTCAACGGTCCGCTCCACCACCGCCATACTCATGGTATTGCTGACGGTAAACAGCACGATGGCACCAATCAGCAGGGCAATAAAACCAAAGATGGCCGCAAACATGCCGGTGATTTGCCCGTATTGCGGGTTGAGGGTGGTGTAATCCAAGACTTCCAGCGGCTGGTTTTTAAGCGGTCCAGCCAATAAGGTCGCCAAGCGCGCTTTAGCCGCTGGCATTTGGCTGCTATGTTTGAGCTGTAGCAGAATCGCCGTAACCTGCGGCGTGCCCGCGCCGTAAATCAGCTTTTGTGCCTGCGCCAAATGCAGGCCCACAAACATATCGTCCAGCTCTTTCACCCCAAGGGCCTCTGCCTTCACCACGGTTAAGGCGGCGACATTGGGCGCACCATGCGAATTCGCGGCCAACATTTCGATTCGCCCTGCGCTGGCCGTACTCACTTCACCTTGCGATAAGGCCAGCACATCAGCAGGTGCCTCTGGCCCACTTGCTACTTCTGCGGCAGGCTGAGGGCAATTTTTAACCTGCAAAGCACCGCACAAAGCCAATACCCGCGCCACGCCCGTGCCAATCACCACCGAATCCTCAGACGTTCCTGTCAGCGCTGATTTTTTAGGCTTCATGGGAAAGCCATAATCGTTCCACTGCCTGAGCTGATTTTGATCTTCCACCACCGACCCACGCCCAAACACGGTGCGAGAAACCCCTGCCGAAAAATTACCCGCAATGCCACCTAAGCTCAGCGTGGGCGTCACCACATTCAACATCGGAGCCAAGACGGGATCTTTTTTTAGCACCGCCAGCAGCGCGGGATAATCCGCAATTCCGTAAGCCGCTGGATTGCCATTGCCGTATAAAAAATAATCTTTATGCTGAATTTGCAAATGCCCGCTGCTTTGCACAAAGCCGGTTTGCAAGCCCAAATTTAAATTCTGGCTATAGCCACCAAATAATAAGATCGTCACCGCACCCACCAGCATCGCTAATAAAGTAGCGAGGGAGCGACGATAATTACGGATAAGATTACGTAGCGCTAGAGAAAAGGTATTCATGCCGCAACCCCCTGCTTAAGCACAGCAGCACGATCGCGCTGCTCGACAGAGACAATCCGGCCATCCCGAATCAATACCGCATCATCAGCCTCGGCCATCACCTGTGGATCATGCGAAGAAAAAACAAAGCTCACTTGATGCTCCAGCTGCATACGGCGCATCAATTGCAAAATCGCCTTGCCAGTCTGGCTATCTAAATTAGCCGTTGGCTCATCGGCCAGCACCAATTGCGGCGCGGGGGCCAGCGCACGTGCAATTGCCACCCTTTGCCTTTGCCCACCAGACAATTCCCCTGGGCGATGATGGGCTTTATCGGCCAAGCCCACCGCATCGAGCAAGTCCATCACCCGCGCTTTACGTTTGGCAGCAGGGAGATTGAGCATACGCAGCGGGTATTCCACATTTTCAAATGCAGAGAGCACCGCTAATAAATTGAAGTTTTGAAAGATAAATCCCAGATGCCGCGCTCTAAAATCGGCCAAAGCATCGTCAGGCAATTGCGCAATATATTGCCCCGCCACAATCACCTCGCCCTCATCGGCTCGATCGATGCAGCCGATTAAATTCAGCAAGGTGCTTTTGCCACTACCAGACTGGCCCGCAATCACCGTAAAGCGATTAGGGTAAATAACCAGATTCACCTCTTGCAAAGCAGGTACATCGACCGAGCCTAGGCGATAGTGCTTACTCACCTGTTTTAAGATCACGGGATACATTGAGCAGTCCTCATTAAGGGAATGCATCCAATATATGCGGCCTTCGTGCGGGTTTAAGCACGATGAGATAAAGCGCAGCTGGCGCAGATAAGATGCACAAAAATAGCGATGAAATGCAGCCACTGATACTCGCTCACCCAGCCAAAACAATCCTCATCAGGCAGGCTAACTGATGATTTATCACCTAAATTACCTATATCGCCTCCGGCCCCCACCAAACAAGCCATGAAGGGTGTATGAATTTAAAAACCACTTTCGAGTCTTTGCTAAGCGAGGTTGATGAGCTAGAGACCTTTCGAAAAAATGACCGCCGAGAGGTGTTATCCATCCTAAGCCAGTTACAAAAACACGGCGAAGCCATCAATCTATTTCTCAATAACGGAGAGGAGTTGATCCTCAGCCACTTGCTGGAGATTAATTCTGCTGACAATACCTGCTATTTTTTAAACTCCAGTCCTGAGATCGAGCCCAATTTAGAAGGCGAGGTGGTGTGCATTGCCACCCCCGGCGGTGGATCATTGATTAAATTTACCAGCAGCTTCATTCCTTGGCGCTATCAAGGAAACGCCGCTTTCCGAGCCGAGATTCCTGCCTCTATTATTAAGCTGCAACGCCGCGAATACTTTCGCTCCAAAGTCCCTAGCTCCCAGACTTTTTCCTGCTTATTTCAGGGCACAAGCATCAAGCCCCTACGCTTAGCCATCCATGATTTATCGATTGGCGGCCTTTCCTGCTGGATACCACCTGATTTTGCCCAACAGTTGCAACTAACTCAGCAACATAAAATCAGCATGGAATTAGGCCAAGCAGGCGTGTCTAACACCTTAATTCAGGTTTGTAGCCTGCGTCAGATTCAAGAAATAGTGGAGCACAAGGGTGAATACCTGCTCGGCGGGCATTTCGTTTGCTTAGATCACCCACTAGAAGCCAAATTACAAAAACTACTGTCTCAATTAGAAATGGCCCAGCGCACCTTGCGCTAAGGCTCGTGCCTCTTCCCAATAAAACCACCGATTTACGGTGTAAAACCGCATCAACCCTGCCCTAAGGGTAAAAAAACGGCAGAAATCCACACTTAAATCCGATTAGCCCCTCAAGAAGGTTGACCACTTTGGTCAAGATCGGCAAAAATCGGGGTAGACCCCTCACACGACAGAGCAAGATGGACTTTCACTCCAACACACAGCGATGGCGTCGCTCTTCACCCCCCTAGCCCGCCCTTTTGCTTACACGTTTCTGCGCCTCCCCGCCGAAAACAAGTTTGGAGTACGCCCATGTTATCGATTACTGAATTTAACGCCCTCAAAGACCAAGGCTATAACCGCATTCCGCTGACATTAGAGCTGTTTGCCGATTTAGATACCCCCCTATCGGTTTACCTGAAACTAGCCAACCAGCCTTACAGCTATCTTTTAGAATCGGTGGTCGGTGGCGAGCGTTTTGGCCGCTATTCCTTTATTGGTCTACCTGCCCGCACACGCCTTAAAATAGTAGGAAATCACACCGAAGTGATTTGCAATGATGAAGTAATCGAAACCCATCAAGGCAATCCGCTCGATTTCATTGAAAGCTTTCAGCAGCGCTATCGCGCCCCAGCCAATAAAATGCTGCCGCGCTTTTTGGGTGGCCTCGTCGGCTATTTTGGCTATGAAACCATCGCTTATATCGAGAAAAAACTCGCAAGCGCCCAAAAGCCTGACGAAATTGGCGCGCCAGATATTCAGCTATTGCTATCTGAAGAGTTAGTCGTTGTCGATAATCTATCTGGCAAATTATTTTTAGTCGTCTACGCCAATACCGAGCTCAACAACGCTTACCAAATCGCGGCCGATCGCATACACACCCTGCGTATGGCATTACGCGAGCCTGCCAAAATTCCACTACAAGGCCGAGCACCTAGCGTTAGCCAGATGACATCAGGCTTTGGCGAAGAAGCCTTTAAAGCCGCTGTTCTTAAAGCCAAAGATTACATTATTGATGGCGACATCATGCAGGTGGTGCTTTCGCAGCGCATGAGTCTGCCATTTGAAGAGTCGCCACTCTCGCTTTACCGCGCACTGCGCTCCTTAAACCCATCGCCGTATATGTTCTTCTACCATTTTGGTGACTTTCATATTGTGGGTGCATCGCCAGAGATTCTGGTGCGCCTCGAAGACGATACCGTTACCGTGCGCCCGATTGCCGGTACTCGTCCGCGCGGCAAAACCCGCCTAGAAGACGAAGCCCTTGCCGCCGAACTTTTGGCCGATCCTAAGGAAATTGCCGAGCACATTATGCTGATGGACTTGGGTCGCAACGACGCAGGCCGCGTGGCACAAACCGGCTCTGTCACCGTGACCGATAAAATGGTGATCGAGCGTTACTCGCATGTGATGCATATTGTGTCTAGCGTGGAAGCCAAGCTTAAACCCGGCATGAGTAATATCGACGTACTCAAAGCCACCTTCCCCGCAGGCACGGTTTCGGGTGCACCCAAGGTGCGAGCCATGGAAATCATCGCCGAGCTGGAGCCAGTAAAACGCGGCATTTACTCAGGCGCCGTCGGCTATCTCGGCTTTAACGGCGATATGGACGTCGCCATCGCCCTACGCACTGCGGTCGTGAAAGATAAAGTGCTGTATATGCAAGCCGGAGCGGGTATCGTGGCTGATTCGGTGCCCGAGAGTGAATGGCAAGAAACCCTCAACAAAGCCCGTGCAGTCTTACGTGCCGCTGAGCTAGTGCAGGATGGTTTGGACGCTTGATTGGCTGTTGTAGAGCAAGAGCGACAGCAAAGGCGGGGGAGCGAAGATGATTTAGTGGCTTCGCCCGCCTTTCAACCATAAATCCCACCCACGAGTGATCTAGCCCAAGGCGATTTATCTATAGTACTGATACTCAGCGAAAGCGTTTGGCACCGATCGCCCACTCTTAGCCGCTATCACACAAAAGGATTTGCCATGAGAATTGTCAGCTTATCACTCTTCCTCGCCCTCAGCGCCCATGCCGATATCACGGTCCCTATGGATCTAGTGGATGACAAAGGCAGCGTCAAATCAATTGGCAATATTGTGGCTTCTGAATCCGCCTATGGTCTAGTCTTTACGCCTGCCATTGAAGGCCTACCCGCTGGGGCGCATGGTTTTCATATGCATGAAAATGGCAGCTGCGCGGCTAAAGAGCAAAATGGCAAAATGGTCCCTGCGCTTGCTGCAGGCGGACATTACGACCCACGCGGCACAAAACGCCACGGCTCCCCTTGGGGTGATGGCCACCTCGGCGATTTACCTGCAATCATCATTACGGGAGATGGCAAATCAAACCAACCCGTCCTCGCACCAAGGCTCAAAATGACCGACCTGCAGGGGCATACCTTGATGATTCATATCGGCGGCGATAACCACGCCGATCATCCTGCGCCACTCGGCGGTGGAGGGGTAAGACTGGCTTGTGGTGTGATCCCAAGCTAAACTGTATTTTGATTACTACAAACCTATGAGATCCGCAGAAAAACGCAAGCAAAACAAAGATTTCCTTGCTGTTTTTAAGCACCATAAAGAGCAGGAATTACAATTTATTTAGCGACTACAGTCATTTCACCTAGAAAAATATTCTTACGTAGTTTATAAAAAAGTACGCTCATTGCTCACAATAGCATGCAACCATATTTATATCGTAAGCATGCTGACATGGGCCTGATTGAAATTTCAGTCACCCCCAGTCATTTCCCCTTAGGAGTTCGCTTGATGAAAAAGCTCATCATTGCAATTGCAGCATCGTGTATTGCCTTAACTTCAGTTGCTTCATTTGCTGAAGGACTAATGAATAAAGACGGTATGACCCTCCACAAAAAAGAAATGAAAAAGCATAAAGCCAGAAAAGATGCAAAGAAACATGAAGCAGGAATGAAAAAAGATGCCCCAAAAGAAGAAATGGCTAAATAATCCCCGCTTTTCTTCGTTCAAAGCCCAAGGCAAACACAGCGTGTTTGCCTTTTTCTATCCCATAGTGCTTACCATGATTTTGCTTAATTTCATTAAACGCCCTTAAATCGTCCCTTATTCCACACGCCTAATCTGGACGCCCCGCTGACTATCCGTATAATGAACGCTCGTCGATACAGCCCTTTAAAGGTTTGGAATGAGTAGCTTGTTTTCTCCTGCATATTTTGCACATTGTATATGCCGATTTTGTCGATGGCGTTGATCGCACTCAAGCCAACAAACTCTGTGTTCCCGTGCAATAGATTCAATCAATAAGCAGGATAAAATATGCTTTTAATGCTGGATAATTACGACTCCTTTACATACAACTTGGTACAGTATTTTGGCGAGCTAGGTCAAGAGGTGGTGGTGCATCGCAATGATGAAATCACCATCGAAGAAATCGAAGCTTTAAAGCCCAAGTATCTTGTCGTATCTCCTGGCCCCTGTTCCCCTTCTGAAGCGGGTATTTCACTTGCAGCGATTCATCATTTCGCTGGCAAGCTGCCCATTTTGGGCGTCTGTTTGGGCCATCAAGCGATTGGTCAGGCTTTTGGTGGCAAAGTGGTGCACGCACAAACGCTGATGCACGGCAAAGTGTCGCAAATCGAGCATAACGACGTCGGTGTATTTAAGAATCTCCCCTCGCCCTTTACTGTAACCCGCTATCACTCACTCGCCATCGAGCGGGCCAGCCTGCCGGACTGCTTAGAAGTCACTGCATGGACGATCGACGGCGAGATCATGGGCGTGCGGCATAAAACATTGCCGATCGAAGGCGTGCAGTTCCATCCTGAATCGATCTTGACTGAGCACGGCCACGCCATGCTGGATCATTTCTTAAAAGAATGGGCCTAAGCCAGCGTTGATTGTCGTGATACAGCAGCGCGATTAACAGCGCCCGCTCTTCTCCGAACATTGCCACCCGCTACTTTTTAGCAGAGGATAAATCATGCGTTTTATCTTAGCCTTCACTTGCGCCTTATTTGCGACCAGTGCTCTAGCGCAGACCTCACCCGCAGCTCAAATTGAATGCGAAGCCGCCAATCAAGTTCTAATTAAAACTTGTTTAGCCAAACTCGCCCCACAGGCAGAGCAAGATCGCTTAAATGCTGAAGCGGCCGCACGCGCCATGATGAAGAACTTAGACGGCGCCACAGGCCGCCCTGAAGCTCTGCCCGCTTTTGAACAAGACACAAAAGCTTTTCATGCTTATCGTCAGGCTCATTGCGCTTGGGTAGGTAAAAGCTTTGCGGGCGGCAGCGGCGCAGGGATTGCCGAGCGATCCTGCCGCATTGATTTAGACCGTGCCCGCGCAGAAGAGCTATCACGTTTTTATGTGCAATAACCCCTCTTCATGTAAGACATACTCGCCCCAGCCAAGGAGCAATCATGATTACCATACCAGCGGCACTCAATCGCCTGATCGATAATAACGAGTTGTTTTATGACGAAATGCTGTATCTGATGCGGCAAATCATGACAGGGGAAATGTCGCCGGTTCAGACGGCCGCGCTCTTGATTGGCCTACGCACTAAAGTGGAAAGTGTTTCAGAAATTGCCGCCTCCGCCACGGTGATGCGCGAGCTGTCTACCAAGGTGGACGTGCAAGATCGTCGCCATTTGATTGATACCTGTGGCACGGGGGGCGATGGTGCTCACACCTTTAATATCTCGACTTGCGCGGCTTTTGTGGTGGCGGCGGCAGGTGCAAAAGTAGCCAAGCACGGCGGAAGATCTGTCTCGTCCAGCTCCGGCTCTGCCGATGTTTTAGAAGCCTTTGGGGTTAACTTAAGCCTTAACGCAGCACAAGTTGGCCG
Source organism: Janthinobacterium sp. (assembly GCA_025360045.1). Taxonomy (GTDB): domain Bacteria; phylum Pseudomonadota; class Gammaproteobacteria; order Burkholderiales; family Chitinibacteraceae; genus Iodobacter. The sequence goes on from JANYCY010000020.1 coordinate 10,386, forward strand.
CTCTATTGATGAGATTGGCCTTGGCTTTATGTTCGCCCCCAATCATCACAGCGCCATGAAATACGTCGCCCCAATCCGCAAGGAGCTGGGGGTGCGCACCATCTTCAATATTCTTGGGCCACTGACTAATCCAGCAGGCGCAGATAATCAGCTCATGGGCGTTTTTCATCCCGATCTGGTCGGGATTCAAGCGCGCGTACTCAAGCAGCTAGGCAGTAAGCATGTGCTGATTGTGCACGGCAAGGATGGTATGGACGAGATCTCTATCTCAGGCCCCACCCTTGTCGCCGAGCTAAAAGACGGCCAAATCAATGAATATGAAATCGACCCGCGCGATTTTGGTTTTGAGCTAGCTGACATCAAAACACTGCATGCGAGCGATGCGCGGCAATCTAAACAAATCATCGAGCAAGTGCTCGCCAACCAGCCCAGCCCCTGCCGCGACATTGTGCAACTCAACGCCGGTGCCGCCATTTATGCAGCAGGCAAGGCCGAAACACTGGCAGCGGGGGTTGAGCAAGCAGGCCAAATGCTCGCAAACGGTAGCGCTCGAGCCAAACTCGATGCCTTGGTGCAATTTACTAAAAGTATTTAAGCAGCAAAATACAACCTGATTATGTCTCTTGCTCAATGGACTCTGTGTCGATGGATTTTTTGAGTGCTGGGCTTGGTTTTTGAATTTGTAGGGCGGGTGAAACCCGCGAGTGATACTGAATAAATACGCGGGTTTCACCCGCCCTACGATATTTATAGTGAGATTGAGCAAGAGGCATAATCAGGAAATACAATGTAGGGCGGGTGCAACCCGCCTTTTTTAAAGCGCGCACAAGCCGATCTATGCTACATAGCTGCTTGTAATGCCTTGATAAAAGAGCCAACCATGTCCGACATCTTAAAAAAAATCTGGGCCACAAAATACGAAGAAGTAGCTGCGGCCAGCAAGCTTATTCCATTAAGCGAAATCCGCAGCCAAGCTGAAGCCAATACTGATTTACGTGATTTTGTTGGCGCTTTACGCAGCAAAAATGCGCTTGGACACCCAGGCATTATTGCGGAAATCAAAAAAGCCAGCCCATCCAAAGGGGTGATTCGCGCTGATTTTCAGCCTGCAGCCCATGCCCAAGATTACGCAGCGCATGGTGCCGCCTGCCTATCAGTGCTCACCGATGTGCCTTACTTTCAAGGGCATTTGGATTACCTAAAAGCGGCCAGATCGGCGTGCACGCTGCCGGTGCTGCGCAAAGATTTTATGGTGGACGAGTATCAGCTGTTTGAAGCACGCGCATGGAGCGCGGATTGCATCTTACTCATTGCCGCCGAGCTAAGCCTCGCTCAGCTAAAAGAGTTTGAAGCGATAGCCATCAGCTTAGGCATGGCCGTACTAGTAGAAGTGCATAACCAAGCTGAACTTGAGCTGGCACAACAACTGCAAACTCCCTTACTAGGAATTAACAACCGCGACCTACGTAGCTTCGAAGTTTCGCTACAAAACACCCTAAAACTACTGCCATTAATCGATAGCAGCCGAATTGTGATTACTGAAAGTGGGATAGTCGCCCCCGAAGATGTTGCTCTAATGCAACAAAATAAGGTTAACAACTTTCTAGTTGGTGAAACCTTTATGCGAGCCGAATCTCCTGGAAGCTGCATAGATACTACATTTGGCTCAATATACAAAGGCTTTGTACGGGCTTAAACCTACATTTTTGTCATATATTTTTAATAAAACTCCCCTAAACTTCGCATGGTTCGAAGGCAGTTTGTTGCATCAACGCACTCACTGCTTTCTTTGAGCATGGATAAGACGTTTTAAGGTATTTGCTTTCGTTCACTTACATAACGAAAACAAACACAAAATGTTGACCTCCTCGATAACTATAAATGGCGTCTTTTTTAGAGTGCCGTGAACTGTCTAGCTTGCGGAAATTACAAATCGGTTTGTAATTTCTACCACACGTCTTTTTGGAGTTGTAACCCCATGAAAAAAATTATCGCCCTTGCTATCAGTGCTGCCTTTGTTACCCCAGCTGCTTTTGCAGATGTAGAAATCGGTCCATTTAGCATCTACGGCACATTAGGTTCTGCTGTTGAAGTGATCTCGGTAGAAAACAACACTGGTGCACCACTGGCTAACACAGCAGACAGCCAAACTCGCCTGATGGACCAAACTTCTAAGCTAGGTTTTAAAGTTAAATACGATCTGGGCAATGACTTCTTCGCTCTTGCTCAAGTTGAAAGCCGCTTTTACCTTGGCAATAACGGTGACAACTCTGATGACAAAGCAGAAATCGGTAGCCGCAATACATTCGTTGGTATTGGCGGTAAGCAAGTAGGTACTTTACGTCTTGGTCGTTACGATAATGCTTACAAATTGTCGCTAAAACAAATCGTTCCTACGCTATACAACAACATGAACGATGCCTCTTCAACCTACGGTTCGAAACAAATCTTAAACCGTCTGGGTGCTCGTCAAGGTGATATGGTTGCTTACGAAACACCAGATTTGATGGGTTTCAGCGGTAACTTAAGCTACAACTTCGGCAAAGATTCTACTAACTCGATCTCTGCGGGTTCGGCTGCGCCAACTTTCACGACTGTAGTTAAACCAGCAGTACCAGGTACAACAACAACCACGACCACCACAGCAATCCTTGCTGGTAACACACCAGCAACTGATCTGATGGGCCAAGTTGCTTTGGGCGTTGCTTACAAAAATAGCTTTGTAAACGTTGGCTTTGGTTACACTTCGATCAACAATGCGGCATGGAAATTAGACGGTTCTAGCGGTGCTAAAGCGCAAAACTTAGCTCCAGCAACTTTAGGTGGCACACAAAAGCTTGATGCTTACCAACTGGGCGCACAAGCTAACTACCTAGATTTCAGCGCGGGTTTTGTGTTCGAGCGTACATCGTCTAGCGTAAGCGGCCAAACTGCTGCTAAAAACTTCGATCAAACACAAAATGTATTTGGCTTGATCGGTGGCTACAAGAAAGACGCGCTGGAAGTACAAGTTCAGTACGCTAAAGCCAATGATGTTGATGGCACAACTCTAGTTGGTACTGGTGGCCAGCAAGCCAGCGTGGCCGTAGGTTATCAAGTTCACAAATACGTACAAGCTGTTGCTTCATTCTCCAAAGTACACAATCAAACTAACGCTAATTACACTACAGCATCTAACTTTGCTTTAGCGAAAGGCAATGGCATGAACCAGTTCGCACTGGGCTTGGTTGGTAAGTTCTAATACTGATGATCCTTAGCCTCCTAGCTAGCTAATCATTGAAAGGCCTCCCATGCGGGAGGCCTTTTTTATGCCCAGTTCAAGACATGAAATCAATTGTTATATAAAGGCACTTCTGTTTGCCTTAATAGCATGAATAGCAAATCGTTTGATTCAGTAAATAAGAATACATAAGCCATTTTAGCGTACTGATTGCCCCACTAATGATCTGAACTTCTTGGACAAACGTCTGAGTTGTCATCCCCAAGTGGTTTTATCGGGGATCCAGCTGTATTACTAGACTCTCGACAGGACTATTCGGGAATGGACGATTTTTTAGCTTTCATGAAAAACTCAAACTCCCACTATTAAACATAAAACTTCAAGCCCCGGTTAAGTAGTTCGACATAAGTTATCACGCATTTTTAAAAGAAAAATATGTGATTTTCGTAGGGTGTGCAAGTGCCTTTCTTGCGCACCAGCCCTTGGTGCGTAACGCCTACGGCGTTTTGTACCCTACGAAAAATGCATGATTTAAAAAGATTGGATAATTTATGCTTGGGTACTTACTTGCGTAAAATATACTTCCGCACCGCACTATTATGCTCATCCAGATTATTAGAAAACACCGAGCTGCCATCGCCCTTGGCCACAAAATACAGTGCGGTCGTAGATGAAGGGTGCAGCACGGCCTTTAACGCAGCATCCCCCACCATGGCAATCGGAGTGGGCGGTAAGCCGCTACGGGTGTAGGTGTTATACGGCGTATCGGTGAGCAGATCGACTTTGCGCAAGCGACCATCCAGAGATTCTCCCACCCCATACATCACCGCAGGATCGGTTTGTAAGCGCATGCCAATTCGTAAACGATTGATAAACACACCGGCAATGAGCGGGCGATCTGTCGCAAGGCCGGTTTCTTTTTCAACTAAAGAGGCCAAAATCAGCGCCTCATACGGGGTTTTTAATTGCACATTTTGCGAGCGCTCGGCCCATGCCTTATCCAGCTTGCTTTGCATCCGCTGATTGGCCCTTGCCAGTAGCTTTAAATCCGAGCTGCCCTTATCCACATGGTAGGTGTCAGGAAAAAACAAGCCTTCGGGGCTCAGTGCACTGATGCCCAACTCAGCCAATAGCTCTGTATCCGACAGCAAGGTACTATCATGGCGTAAATGCGGATTGCTATTCAATGCCTTGCGAAAATCGCTCCATTTCCAACCTTCAATCAAGGTAAATGTCAGCGTGGTGGTATCGCCATTACTGAGTTTTTCTAAGAGCTGCCAAGGACTCAGCGCCGAACTCATGCTATAGCTGCCTGCCTTTAATAATTTATCTTTGCCCGTTAGCCGCGCCAGCAGTAGAAAAGGCAGGGCCTGATCAATCACGCCTTGTTTGACCAACTGATCCGCCACCTTCCTCACGCCACCTGATTCCACCACAAAATCTTGTACCGTATGCTCCAGAGGCGTGCTGGCGTATTGATAAAACCAGACCGCTAATGCGGCGATTAAGGCAATCATCAACAAGAAAAAGCGCCCAAGGGTGCGCCCAAATGTGGATTGGTTTTGTGGTTTTTTCTTTACCGCCATACTAGCTACTTACCTTCTATGATCGTTAAATTTTCAAACAATTTTCTACGCTAGAGGTAGGTTTTATAGGGTGTACAACGACGCAGTCGTTGCTACGACAAGGCGGTGCGCAAGAAAACCGACTTGCACACCCTATGAAAACCTACTTTTTTGCTATGTTGTTGTCTTTAGTTTATGCGTATTGGCACAAAAGGACCGCCCCAGCCTACTCAGTGACAGCTGGATCTGGCACAGCATTGGCATCCAACTGCTGCTGGCGTTTCACCTCAAAAAAGCGCTGCACCGTGGCTAGCTCTCTCGATCTAAACATCGGTGGCAGGCTTTTCCAGATCATTTTGCCGTATTGTTTTTCTACCAAGCGCTTATCGGCAATCATCAAAATACCAATATCGGTTTCATCCCGAATCAAGCGCCCCGCGCCCTGCTTTAAGGTAATCGCAGCATGTGGCACTTGGTAATCTATAAACGCGCTGCGACCCGATTTATTAATCTGCTCGATACGCGCCGACAAGACCGGATCATCCGGCGGGCTAAAGGGCAGCTTATCAATCACCACGAGGGATAGCTGCTCGCCTTTCACATCGATCCCTTCCCAGAAGGTTTGGCTGGCCACGAGGATGGCATTCGGGGCTTGGCGAAATTTATCTAATAACTCGGTACGTGAACCTTGGCCTTGCAGAAACACCGGCCACTCCAGCCCAGTAGCTTTGAGCTTTTCCTGCACCAATTCATGCGCTTCACGCATCGCGCGCAAGCTGGTGAATAGCAAAAAAGCATGGCCTTGCGTGGTTTGCAGCAGCGGCCAAGCTTTTTCTATGACTTGCTTGGTAAAGTCTGGCGCATTGGGTTCTGGCATGTCTTGCGGCACATACAAAGCGGCTTGCTGCTTGTAATCGAAAGGGCTTTCCCAAGTGGCTTCAACCGCATCCCACAGGCCTAGTTCGTGCTTAAAATGGTTGAAATGCCCATTTACGGCCAAGGTCGCTGAGGCAAATACCCATGCACGCGGGTTCGCTTTTAATTGCTTTTGAAACAACTGGGCGATATTCAGCGGCGTGGCGTGCAGGATCAGCCCGTGCGATAACACATCAACCCAATGCACGCATTCTTCATCGTCGCCGGCTTTCCAGCGCTTCAAAATATCCACGCATTCCAACGCGCGAACTTGGCAATTCTCTAGGCCTTCGGCACGTTCGGACTGCTTGCCAAGTAAATCGCAGAGCGTCGCCAGCTTTTCAGCGACCAGATCCAGCGCGGGCATAAACTCGGGATTTTGCTGCTCAAGCTGATGCAGCGGAAAACGTGTGGCATCGGCTTTAAACACCAGCCGCAAATCTTTCACGGCTTTTTCCAGCGCTTCGGCCGCTGCGGGCAACATAATAAAGTCTTTGGCCACAACCAACGCTTCGGCACGTGAATCATGCGCCAGATCGATCAACTGCCCCGAAGTAAGCGTTTCACCAAAGAACAGACTGGCTACTTCAGGCAGTTGATGTGCCTCATCAAAAATAACGGTATTACAGGCGGGCAATAGCTCGCCAGCGCCTTCATCCCGCAGCCAAACATCAGCAAAAAATAGATGGTGGTTCACCACTACCACATCAGCATCCTGAGCATCTTTACGTGCTTTCAGCACAAAACAATCTTGGTGATTTGGGCACTCTTGGCCTAAGCAATTATCCCGAGTGGACGTCACTTGCCCCCAGATTGGCGCGTTTTCCGGCACGCCGGGGCAGGCGGCCTTGTCCCCCGAAATCGTTGTTTTGGCATAGCGCTGCACTTTCATTAAATCGGCGACGTCTTCTTTGCGCATAAAGCGCCCTTCTTGCTCGGTGCGTGCCAAATGATAATGGCAAACATAATTAGAGCGGCCTTTCAGTAAGGCGATCGTCACCGGCACTTGTAATATTTGCCTGACGGTCGGAATGTCACGCTGGAACAGCTGATCTTGCAGCGTTTTGGTCCCCGTCGAAACAATCACTTTGCCACCGGATAAAAGAGCAGGCACAAGATAAGCAAAGGTTTTACCCGTGCCCGTACCCGCCTCGGCAATCAGCTGGCCTTGGTTCTTGATTGCAGCTTCAACGGCTTGCGCCATTTCTAATTGCTGCACACGCAATTTATAGCCAGGAAACGCATCGGTAAAGGGGCCGTCGTCGGCAAAAACCGCTTCAAGTGTCATAAACATAGGCCAAAAAGCAAAGACAGGATTGTAACAAGATGGGGACACTTCTCTCTAAATGATTGCTAAATAAAACACAAAAAAAGCCCCACCAGCGGTGGGGCCATAAGGGGACGAAGCAAGCACTAACAGTCATTAGCACTCTAGCTAGGATTAATCCTCAGCCGACAAGTTCCCCTCACCCTCAGTTTTATTTACAGCAATGTCAGCTGTCAGTGTTTGCCCACTCTGCCCACGGCTAGCGTCGCCCATCCAGTACAAAATAGCCGGCACGATTGCGCTGGTTGGCGGCAGGCTTTCACGCGTTTCACCCGGATGCGTTTTCAGGCGAAAAGGCGATTGAATTGGGCCGGGCACCAAGAGGTTAATCCGCAAATGCTCCATGCTCTCCCACTCGGCAGCAGCAATTTCAACTAAATTCTTTTGCCCTACTTTGCTCACGCTATAACCGCCCCAATAGGCATTAGGCGCAAAAGCGTGATGCTCGCCCAAGAGCAAGATACTGGCGTCTGGCGCTTCTTTTAAGAGAGGGAATAAAGCACGGTTAAGCACAAACGGCGCGGCGACGTTCACTTTGAACATCTCCATCCACTCGTCCATTTTTTGGTTGACAAGCGGAGATAAATGAGTAAAGCCATTAGCACAATGCAAAATACCATCCAAACGGCCAAATTCTTTTTGAATCAGCACCGCCATCTGGGCAATTTCTGCCTCGCCCGACTTTGCCAAATCAAAAGGAATAGCAGCCGGCTGCGGATAGCCCGCCGCTTCAATCGCGTCATACACTTTGGCGAGTTTTTTCTCGTTGCGGCCCAGCAAGATCACCGTTGCGCCATGCTCAGCCAAAGCCATCGCAGCGGCTTCGCCAATTCCTTGCCCTGCACCCGTGACTAAAATCACACGGCTACGAAACGCACCCGCAGGCGCTTGATAGTTTTTCCAATCAGCCATTGCTTCAGTCATTTTTATCCCTTTATTTAAAGCTAGTCATACATAACTACTCAACAGTACTAAAAGCAAATATCCACGAAAGGCACGAAAAAAACGGCTCACTTCTCTTGGTTTTCTCTGTGAAACTCCGTGCCCTCTGTGTTCTCTGTGGTTCAAGATTTGGGTTTTTACCGCATATCGAAGTAGTTACATTAATTCAATTCTTTCAATACACCCTGCGCAGCCGCCACACCACTTCGGACAGCACCTTCTAAAGTCGCCGGATAATCGCCCTTACCCGCCAAACCGGCCGTGTAATCTCCCGCCAGCCAAAATCCAGCCGCACTCGTTTGATTGCTAGGACGCTGTAAATCAGGCGTACAGGCAAAAGTAGCCCGCTTTTCAGTAATCACGCGATACCAAAGTGTATCCATAGGCAAACTAAGGCGCTGATGGAGCTCCAGCATAACGGCCTGTGCAAGCTCGTCTTGAGCCAAAGCCTGATGCGGTCCTTCGGCGGAAATCACCACTGCAATCAAGCCATCTGTTTGATGAGTAAAACCTCGATCAAACACCCATTGCGCCAAAGAATCACTCAAACCCAGCATTGGTTTGGCCAGCTTAACGGCGGGGTCATATTGCAAATACACCGTCACAATCGGCTGGTAAATCCAATTGCGCACTTGCAGAGGCAAGATATCAGGCACAGAAACTTGCAAAGCAGACAAACCATGCGGCGGCAAAGCACAAATCACCGCATCAAATATTTCGCTCTCGCCATTCAGCTGCCAGCCCTGCGCCATTTTTGCCACGCGCCGAATGCGCCGTGAGCGGTAAACATGCCCACCTTTTTGCTCAATAAAACGTGCCGCCGTATCGGGATAAAGAGCAGAAAAATCCAGCCGTGGCAGCAGCAAATCAGAAGCCGCGCGCACGCCGCCCAAGCTATCTCGTAATACATTCAGTAAAACTTGCGCAGAAGCCAATGCTAGCGGGGTATTTAGCGCCGCTACCGTCAGCGGTTGCCAAAATCGGCTGATTAATGCATCAGGCTGACGCTGCTCTTTAAGCCAATTACTCACCGTCATATCCTGCGGCAACTGCCATTTTGCAGCTTGCGCAGCACGAATCGTGCGCACTAGAGCAAATCGCTCAGACCAAGATAAGCCCTGAGCAAACAGCAATCCTAAGGCCAAGTGCAGAGGTGCGGGTAAGGCGGGGCAAGCAAGTCGAAAGCCAGGCTTGACCACTAGCTCCATAGGGCGGCGCAAAAATGCTGTTTTGCAATCCACCCCCACCTTGGACATCATGGCGAGCAACTCGGTATACGCACCAATCACAAGGTGCTGACCATTATCGAGTGACTTGCCTTCCAGCCCGACTTTTCTGGCCCGCCCGCCTAAGACCTTACCGGCCTCAAACACGCTGACGTTAATGCCAGCAGCAGCCAGCTCGGCGGCAGCGCTCATTCCCGCATAGCCCGCCCCTAATACCGCAACAGAATGTGTTTTTAAAACCACCACGTTTTCCACGCTAGCCATAATTTACGAATAGGAGTTAAAGAAATGCGCTGATTTAATACCTTACCCACGCCGTCTTTCTTAATTTCTTTTAAAGTTGCCCGATAAATCGCCGCCATCACTAGCCCGGTACGTTGTGGCTTTTTATCTACAGCAGGTAATTGCGCCAAAGCTTGCGCATAATATTGCTCGGCCCGCTCTATTTGAAAATCCATTAATGCTCTGAATTCTGCTGTTTCACGACAGGCCAAAATATCGGCGGCGGGAACATTAAATTGCTGTAATTCAGTGACTGGCAAATAGATTCGGCCACGGCGGGCATCTTCCCCAACATCACGAATAATATTGGTCAATTGAAACGCCAAGCCCAAATCATGGGCATATTTAAGCGTGCCACGATCGGTAAATCCAAAAATCTGTGCTGCCATTTGGCCAACGACAGACGCCACTCGATAACAATACAATTGCAAATCTTTAAAACTATTATAACGAGCCATATCCAAATCCATCTCCATACCGTCGATGATTTCAATAAATAACTCGCGTTGTAAATCATATTTTTTAAGGGCAGGCAATAAAGCCTGAGTGACCGGATGCTGAGGCGAGCCTGCAAATAGCTGATCAATTTCACTACGCCACCAAGCTAATTTAGTTCTTGCCACGCTTTCTTCATGGCATTCATCGACCACATCATCAACTTCACGACAAAATGCATATAAGGCAGTAATCGCTTTTCTTTGCTCTAAAGGCAAAAAACGAAAACTGTAATAAAAACTGGAGCCGCTTTTGGCGGCTTTATCTTCACAATATTGCTCAGGGCTCACGGGGTTTTCCGTTTTAATGTTGCGTAAAACAACGCTGCAGCCGCTACTCCCTCTACACAGAATAATAGCGGCCACAGGCATTCACTTATTGTTCGGGTAAAATAATTTTCACTTCTCGATTTGAGCCAGAAACGCCAGGGAACTGCTCAAAAATAGCACGAATCAGCCAAGGCACCGCCGGCTCAATCGCATCATCCGAGCTACGATTAACAGCTTTGCCTTCAAATAATTTAGCAAAGCGCCCTGCGGCTAAATCTTTTCTATCCAAAATATCCAAGCTGAGCTGACGGTTATAAACCGTATCACTCACGGGGCGGCTGCCTACAATGCCATTTTCTGTCCGCGTATAAGGCACCAACACCATGCCATTCGCGGTCGAAACGCGGCGATAATAGGTGCTAAAACCGACCGTTCCCCAGATTGGCTCCTGCGTGGTAATGGTTTTGCCTCCATCCACTTGATATTGCAATCGCACCAACCAGTCTGCAGCACTCATATTCGGCTCGTAAACATAGCCTTTACGCATCAGTTCGGCGCTTACATCTTCTTCAAAATCACGCTGAGCCAAGCTTTGTACTTGGGATGCATTATGCTCAAACGTAAAGCGCTGAGCCGCTGGGCTACTTGCCAAGTTATGCCTTACGCTTACCGTTGCCGCAAATTGCGGCGCGGCGCAACCGGTTAAAAATACCGCCGCAAGTACCATCAGCTTAAGCATCATGAAATCCTTTTCCCAGGAATACGAGGTGTATCTACTTTAACGTCACCACACTGAGCACGATGGCGCAGGGCATGATCAATCAATACTAAGGCTAACATAGCTTCAGCAATCGGCGTGGCCCGAATCCCTACGCAAGGATCATGGCGACCAGTCGTGGCCATCAACACGGAATTGCCTTCTTTATCAATAGAATGACGCTCTTGCGCGATGCTGGACGTCGGTTTGACCGCCAAATTCACCACAATATCCTGTCCGGTAGAAATTCCACCCAAAATACCGCCCGCATGATTGCTGGCAAAGCCAGTAGGCGTCAGCTCATCACAATGCACCGAGCCTTTTTGCGCAATGCTTTCAAAGCCAGCGCCAATTTCAACGCCTTTCACGGCATTAATATTCATCATTGCGTAAGCAATTTCTGCATCTAAGCGATCATACACAGGCTCGCCTAAGCCAACCGGTACATTTTCAGCCACTACGGTAATTTGCGCGCCAACCGAATCACGCTCTTTACGAATCGCATCCATATAATCTTCAAGCTGTGGCACGATCTCGGCATTGGGTGCAAAAAATGCATTACTGCTGACTTCATCCCAGCTCTTAAATGGAATTGCAATTTCACCAAGCTGGCTCATATAGCCACGAATCTCAATCCCGTATTTCTCACGCAACCATTTTTTAGCAATCGCCCCAGCCGCTACACGCACCGCCGTTTCACGCGCGGACGAACGACCTCCACCACGCGGATCGCGAATGCCATATTTATGCCAATAGGTGTAATCGGCGTGCCCTGGGCGAAATGTTTCAACAATCTTGCCGTAATCTTGACTGCGCTGATCTTGATTACGAATCAGTAACGCAATCGGCGTGCCAGTGGTTTTGCCTTCATAAATTCCAGACAAAATCTCTACCGTATCCGGCTCTTTACGCTGCGTAACATGGCGCGAAGTGCCCGGCTTGCGACGATCTAACTCAGCCTGAATATCTTCAACACTCAAATCCATCCCGGGCGGGCAGCCATCGACCACGCAACCAATCCCTGCCCCATGGCTTTCACCAAATGAAGTTACCGTAAACAATAAACCCAGTGTGTTTCCAGACATTCCAAACCCTCAGAGCCAGTGGCAGACAGATAGTCTGAATTCTAACATGGACAGCCATCTATCTAGGCTTACAAGCAAACATCAGATCGAGTATTTTTTACTGACAACACCCAACTTGCAACATCACATTGTAAAGCGGGTAAAACCCGCTGATTTCGTATCATTTCATGCAAAATAATGCGCACAAGCGTAGGTCGGGTTAGCGGCCTGTGTGCGAGCTTGATCTCGCGTAGGTCGGGTTAGCCGCTTTATCGCGTAACCCGACAGCAAACCACAGATGGTTGCTCGTTACGCGATAGCCACATTTCTTCCGCCCAAAGCAAAACCCCCGCCTCTTTCGAGTACGGGGGTTTGTTTACTACGTCTTTACTACTAATGGGGTGTCTGGCAATGACCTACTTTCACACAGGTAATCTGCACTATCATCGGCGCTAAGGTGTTTCACTGTCCTGTTCGGGATGGGAAGGAGTGGGGCCACCTTGCTATGGTCACCAGACTTAAACTGTATAACTGCCTGCTTGTGTTACTCA
>JANYCY010000044.1 GCA_025360045.1 Janthinobacterium sp.
AAAACCCCCCTTTTCAAGGGGGGGATAAAGCGGTGCGGAGGCGCTAGCCTCCTGTTTTTGACTTGCCAGTGAAAGCCCCTTCCTTCCCAGCTTGTCTGGCGAAAGCCGACGAAGTCGCTTGAGAGGTGGGGGAAGCTTCACTTTTCCTTAGTATTCGGATGATGCAAAATTTGCGGATAGCCGTTTTGCTCGCGCATTAAAATCTTGTTCGCGTAAGCGTCGAGCATCATGCTCTGCAATTGCTTTATCGCTAGATGTTGCCCGTTGACGTTTTGGAAGTGCTGCTTGCCGCTCTCGCTCAGCTTTTTCAATTTCCATAACCGCTACAAATGCCTCTACGACATACGGCGACTTATAGAAAATTGCGCTTTGATACGCCAGCAGGCCAATATCTGCATCAGCGGCCAACTGGCCGTTATCCTTCAACCACTTGAAGTTAGACAGCGCGGCTTGATATTCACCAAAGGCTTGAGCGATTTCTTCCATTGCAATCTTTCCTTTAGTTTTTAGATTTCCGACTTTCTATCGGGTGATTACTCCAAAACTCGACTTTTTCCACGACCCTAAATTCTGTGCCGCAGTAGGATGCAATCGGTTTTACAACCGTTTCAATTATTTTTTCATGGTCAAATATCCGACCTGTATGCACAACTAGATGCCCATCAAAACCATTTACATCATAAGAAAAGGTATCTTCGCAAAAGGTACAAAGTGCATTTTTGTGACCGCCGACAGGCTGCTTCAAATAACCCGTATCGTTTTTTTTTGGGATAAGCAATAAAACGCATTCATCCCAAAAATGAGCCAAAACTATGTAGCTTTTCACAGCAGCTTTCCTTTAAAATTATGCGGCTGTGAAAGTAACGCCTTCGCGCTTAGTTTCAGAAGCCCAAGCCAGAAATTTTTCAAGTGCTTCGCCAGCCGCATCTTGATCTTCGGCCTCCGGTATACCAGGCACTAAAAGAACACCTTTTTCGTACCCGTGTCGCGCAAGAACTTCAATCGTCTCTCGAACTGGCGCTTCTTCACCGCTGGCAATTGCAATTGCACCATCAGGAATTTCACTACCGAATTCAATAAGACCTGTCGCCCAGCAATACGCGTGAAGCTTCCCCCACCTCTCAAGCGTCTTCGTCGGCTTTCGCCAGACAAGCTGGGAAGGAAGGGGCTTTCACTGGCAAGTCAAAAACAGGAGGCTAGCGCCTCCGCACCGCTTTATCCCCCCCTTGAAAAGGGGGGTTTTAGCTATTTGGTGCACTGATAAAAAATTGTTTTCATGATTTTTTTTCGATTTAGTTATTTATTTACCGAATACCCATAAATACGCCCAAAAATAACATTGCCAACACGCCAGAAACAAAAGACACATCCTCAAGCGTATCAATTGGAGTACCACCAAAAGCCAGATAACCGCGTACACAAACAAAAGCAGAAAAACTAAGAATTAGCAGCACAGCAACAACCCGGCGGATTTTCCCCTCGCCTGAGGTTTCGTCCCACAAGTCATCTAATTGTTTATCTTCAATCTGAGCTTTGGAGAGTTTCATTTTATGTTTCCGTGCCAGCAATGCACTTGACATCCTCCCCTACCTCTCGTTAGCGCGAAGCACTTAACTCACCAGACAAGCTGGAAAGGAAGGGGATTCCTACTGCGGTTAGCTAAAATCTAGCTCACTCACTTTGGCGGGTTCTTGCTTCACTGAGACGCCTGACTGCGCGTCTGTCGGGTTTCGGGTCATTCTGTTCCTATTCGCAGCTGGCCACTTTTCCAAGCCAGAGATCTACTGCATGATCTGATTCAATCACTTTCAACCAAGGCATTGAATATGGTTTTTGTTTTCATCCATCAAAATCAATGGCAAATTTTCATTGCCTTTCAGCAAGTCAGCTTCCATCCAGTTCAAAGGTCGGGCAACAATTGACATCATCTTTTCCGATTATTCTTGATCCACGGATTTCGATGATTGAAATTTGGAAAGTTCGCCGTAGCCCTGATGGTTGAGCCAAGCGTTAAATTCAATATTCTCACTATTCTCACTTAAATTCGTTGATGCCCAACGAGCTGTTTCAAAGTACAGACGTGCTTGACGCAAATTGTTTTCAGCAACAACCAGGGCTTCGTGGACAGCCTTATGGTTAAGTAGAGACGGTAGCGAATAATTCATCGCCTGAATCATTCCCGCAGCTTCGGCGGCGTGCGATGCGGAATACCGGATGCAATCCAGTGCCGACTCCTTTTTTTCTTCAAAGTACGATTCGGGCATTTTTCCTGATGCAGCGTCGTTCATGTGAGCTCCTTGCGTCATTTTCGTTAGTAATAGGCTTTTCCGTGTTTAATAATAAGTGCCAGCTTCATCCAAGATGATCGTTAAAGAATCCCCTTTTGAATCACGCAGAGACACTTTACCTTCAGCAACCTTTTGAAAATCAGACAAGTCTTGAACTACGCTATGCAGCCAATGTGCATGACTACCAAACGAGCGTAATCCAGTTGAAGGTGCTCTAACTTGGTAAATAATTTCCGCTTTAGCATCCCCAATCACGCCTCGCAAGGCATCAAGTCGGGTATCTAAATCGGCATGAAATGCGTCATAAACCGCACCGTCAACGCCACGAAAATCGAGTGTAATGCAGGTAGATTTGGATTTGGGTGAAGGCCGAATTTCTGATTTATCGGATTTATCCGCTGTGAGCCGTTCTTCATCAAGCACCACCGAAGTCACTTTGCCGCCGACTAACTCAATGACGTATTCAACCCAATAAGTTTTGTGTTGAATCGTGTAATTCGTGTAGATGTTTAACTCACCCGTAAAGTCGGAAAGAATGGCCTGCGGGTGGCGCATACCTGCTACACCGCTATATTGTTGCCATAGTTGACCATTAAAGATATAAAAGTCACTACCATCGCAATCCAAGCTTTTGGTTTGAAACGAAGCGCCATTGTGCTTGAAATTGCCATCCAGATTGACCACTGATACCGTATCAAACATGCCCATTATTAATTATCCTTTTCCGTGGTTATTTAACTTTGCCGCCAGCCGCTTTTACAGCAGCGATTAACGCGTCCAGTTTTGCAGCATCAACTTCAACGATAAGTGTTCGCAAGGCTTGGCGTTTACGCCAACGCTTGAAATACGTTTCCAACGCAATTGCATCGTTCTGGTCAGGCAGAAACACCCACCCACTCTCAATCGTTACAGCAACGGTGTCAGGCATTCCATAGAGATCAGAATCGCCTGCATCTACACCATCGACCATAATTACAGCATCTTCGTGGTAAGCATCGTCAGGCCAAATGCTGTTATCCCCGTAGAATTGCTTGAACTCTATGCCAGTTGTTTTCGTTGCCATGCTTTTTCCGCGCTGATTATGTTTCTTCTAAAGCCGACATGGGTTGCGGTTGAATTGCGCTTAAACGCTTTTGGAAATTTGTTACATGCTCAAGCATGATTTCGTGTTGTTTGTGATTCAAGCCAGCGATTAGCTCATCAGGCAGAGCATTGCAAAATTGCAAATAGGCACTCATACCTCTCAGCACTTCTTTCACGTTCTCGGCTGTGCGCGGCAATTGGCTCACAATGTCACCGATGGTTACATCAACTTCAACTTCCACGGAATCAAGTTCGACAAATTTGGTTATTCTCATAGGTTATTCTCATAGGTAGACAGGTAGACTTTTCCGATTCGAGTTACGCCTTCAACGGAAGGCCAGTTTTAACGACAATCACATCAAAATGTACTTTGTCTGTCCGAGCTTTGAACGCATATCCAGCTCGCCAATCAAGGCCACCAGCATTCAAGTGCTGCTCGATGTGAGCTTTCACTTCATCCTTGCTATTAAAGCCTTGCTCAAGTAGTTCTTCGCCTTGCCGTAGCTGATAACGCATTGCAAACTTTTCCGCGTTATTTGTAATAATCAGCGCCACGGATATTCTCGTGATAACCCGCTTTTTTCAGTTGTTCAGTTTGTTCTTCCATTGCCTTGTCAATGGCATCACGTTCGGTACTACCAAACGTAAAGTGGTAAGTATTGAATTGACAGGCAAAACCATCACGGTCACTAGGGGCAAAAACACAGGCTCGCGTTTTTAGCATCCAATTAAAGAGCTTGATCTCCGCATTCATTTCTTCAATACGGCGAGCGGCTTCCGCTGCTGGCCGATATACTCCGCTACTGTTGTCACGCAACCATTGGCAAAGTTCTTCATCTAGCATGTTTTGATGTGGCATTCTTTCCCCCTGCTATTCCGTTCCGTTGATTCGTTCATACGCTGCTGCTGGATCGCGGCCTGCCAGCTCTGCAAGTTCAGGTGCTAAATCATTCAGTACGTTCCACGCCTGCGCTACGGCTTTATGATGCTCACGAAAATACTGAATCGAGACTAAGCCACTCAGAGCTTTAGCAAGACGCTCATCTGTGAGTTCTGGCACTTCTGCGCGAGGCACATACTCGACGCCATCAATCAGCACGATAGGCATGATCTTTTCCGTGATTAGTTGGTAAAAGAGCATTCGAGCTGCACAAGGCTTTTCTTGAGCATCTTGACGTAAAAAACGTGCATTTCATTAAATTCTTCATCAAAACAATCAAGCCGACTAAGTAATCCTGCACAACTAAACAAAACTTTAATTTTTGCTTACAATTAGACATCAACAGATTGAAATAACGATGCGTAAACTGACACTCACTTGTACCGAGCAAGAAAAAATAACCCTTGAGCAATTAGCCACGCAGCATCCTAAAGAATATTTTCGGATTCGCGGTAAGGCCTTGATTGCATTGATTAATGGTGAGTTAATTCCTGATATTGCGCGTGTACTAGATTGCAATCCTAATAGTATTCGAGAATGGGTTCATCTTTGGAACAAATTGGGATTAACTGGCATTTTAAAATCTAGAAAAGGGGGCGCTCCCGCCAAGTTAACGGAGTGCCTGATTAAAATTGCGGTTGAAATCGCCATGAAAGAACCTATGTCACTAGCCCAAATTGCAGCTTATGTGCACGAAGTTAGGCCAGATGCCCCCACGTTTAGTTTGGATCGTCTGGGTGTTCGTTTGCGTGAAAAGGGCCTGAGCTACAAACGTACCCGACACTCACTAAAAAAAAAGAAATCAGGCTGAATTTGAACAATTCGGTAAAGATTTAAAATGCCTCAAAGTGCTAGCAAAAGAAGGCAAAATTGATTTGTTGTTTATGGATGAAAGTGGTTTTTGCACTCTGCCCAATGTACAGCGAAGCTGGTCAGAAATTGGTCATCCACATTGCGCAGATGCCACTGGTTATCGTAAACGAATCAACGTATTGGGCGCATTAAATTATCAAACTGGGCAGCTAGACTATGATTTGCATTCCGGCAGTGTAAAACAACAAGAAGTCGAAACGTTTTTACAGCGACTAGCAAAGCAATCGAAGCGAAATAGCATCACTTTGGTGGTTTTAGATAATGCCCGAATTCATCATGCAATTTCACAGGAAACATTAGATATTTGGATGTGTGATTATAAATTTTGTTTGTACTTTTTGCCGACATACAGCCCTGAGTTGAATTTGATTGAAATGCTGTGGAAGCAGGCTAAATATCACTGGCGTCGTTTTAAA